>CAYOSI010000013.1:0-52675 GCA_964406615.1 uncultured Oscillospiraceae bacterium | reverse complement strand
GAACAGCACTTTTTTAG
Source organism: uncultured Oscillospiraceae bacterium (assembly GCA_964406615.1). Lineage (GTDB taxonomy): Bacteria > Bacillota > Clostridia > Oscillospirales > Oscillospiraceae > CAJOIG01. The sequence goes on along the minus strand of CAYOSI010000013.1, from coordinate 52,658 downwards.
CATTTTTGCTTGTCCACTTTATTGACTATTATCCACACATTGTGCTGGATACAGGATGACTCTCCTCAAAACGCATCGACGGCCTGTTCAAACTCTTTTTTAGGGGGCACGTTTTTCGGGATTCAGAACCTCGAACAGCGATCCCTGGATTTTGCATTCTGGAAGCCTTGAGAACAGTGGAGTGAAAATGCTCTGGCGTTTGACGCAGCGATTCTGTCAGCCTGCCGCGAAACGGTGAGGGATAGTTTGCAAAGCGGGCGCAGGGATTGATCCCTTGGCCGCCGTTGACTGCCGTGCGCATATATGCGCTTCGCAGCCCTTCCGGCTTTACCGCAACCTGCCTGCCATTCCTTTCTTATAAGAGCATCTCTGAAAAACGGCGCCGGCTTCCAATCGGTGCAGTTAACAGCCGCAAAAGCTGTTTCATGCGCTGCGTGAACACCGATTAAAGCCCGTTAATTTCCCTCGCTTTATGGCAGGCCACAAAATGACCGGGGAGGATTTCAACCGGAGCGGGAGACTTGACGCGGCACGGTTCGCCTGCGAAGGGACAGCGATTGGCAAACCGGCACCCGGGAGGCGGATCAACGGGAGACGCCAGCTCTCCCATCATGATCTCCTGAACCTGCTTTTTCTTCAGGCTTGGCACCGGGATGGCAGACAGAAGTCCCTTTGTATAGGGGTGAAGGGGCTGCTGGAACAACGCCATAGTCCCACATTTTTCTACCATGCAGCCTACATACATTACCATTATGTCATCAGAAATATGTTTTACAACGGACATATCGTGGGTTATGAAGACATAGGTAAGCTTTTTCTCTTCCTGAAGATCCTGTAGCAGGTTCAGTACCTGCGCCTGAATGGATACATCAAGCGCGCTGACCGGCTCGTCACAGACGATAAATTTTGGATTGAGCGCCAGCGCCCTTGCGACGCCGATGCGCTGACGGCGGCCGCCGTCCAGCTCGTGCGGATAACTGAACGCCAGACGGCGCGCCAAACCGACCGTGTCCATCAGCTCATAAACATGATCCTGCAATTCCTTCTTGGAGTTATGGGCATGATATATTTTCAGCGGCTCCGCAATCAGCTCCGACACACAGTAACGCGGATTGAGCGAGGAAAAGGGGTCCTGAAAAATAATCTGCATATTCCGGCGCAAAGCTTTACGCTCCCGACCTTTTGCAAACGTTACGTCGTTTCCATCGAACAGGATTTTCCCCGCAGTCGCGTCAGTCAGCCCGATTAGGGTTCTGCCCAGCGTGGATTTTCCGCATCCGGATTCCCCGACGACGCCCAATGTCTTGCCCTCTTCGATGGTGAAGTTCAGATCATCCACCGCATGGAGAAGCCCGCCCGGAGTTTTGAAGTACTTTTTCAGATGTTCAACTTCGATGATGTTAGCCATTTTCTGCCTCCTTCCCCTGTGTGAAAAGCAGACATTTTACCAGATGCCCCGGCTCAACCTCGACCGTCTTCGGGCAGTGAATTCTGCATTCGTCTTTCGCATACGGACAGCGCGGATTAAACTTACAGCCCTCCGGCAGAAAAATGGGATCCGGCATCAGCCCTTCGATGGGCTGGAGCCGTCGAACATCCTTTTCCATGCTTGGAATCGAGCCGAACAGCCCTTTTGTATATGGGTGACACACGTTGTTGAAGATATGCTCTGCTGTGCCGAACTCCACAATCTCGCCCGCATACATGATTGCCACCTTATTGCATGTTTCCGCCACAACGCCAAGGTCATGGGTAATCATAATGACGGAAGTGCCGAATTCCTTTTTTAACTTGTTCATCATAGCCAGCACCTGCGCCTGAATTGTTACATCCAGCGCCGTCGTCGGCTCATCCGCTAAAAGAAGCTTTGGCGTACAGGCCAGCGCGATGGCAATGACCACCCGCTGTTTCATGCCGCCGGAAAACTGATGCGGGAAATCCGCTGCTCGCTCTGCAGGAATTCCAACTGTTTCTAGCATTTCCAGCGAACGCTGCATGCTCTCCGCCGAAGAGCAATGACTGTGCAGGCGAACCACCTCCGCAATCTGCTCTCCCACGCGCAGCACGGGATTGAGAGCAGTCATGGGATCCTGGAATATGATCGAGATCTCACCGCCGCGAATGCTCCGCATTTCGCTTTCACTTTTAGCCAGCAGGTCTTCGCCCTTATATAGGATCTGACCCTCCGTAATTTTTCCGGGCGGGTCCGGAACCAGCCGAAGAATACCCAAAGCTGTTGTTGTTTTTCCTGCGCCGGTCTCTCCGACCAGGCCGAGTGTATCGCCGTCGTCCAAGCTGAGACAGATGCTGTTAACCGCATTTACAACGCCGTCATCCGTAAAATATTTTATCGAAAGATCTTTTATCTCCAATATGCTCATAGTATCCACCTCACCGTTTCAGCTTCGGATCCAACGCATCGCGCAGACCGTCCCCCAGCAGGTTGAAACCGAACAGAGTAATCATAATCGCAACGCCCGGGAAAATCGTCATTGGATAGAAATCCCGAATGTACTGCCTACCGATATTCAGCATCGAACCCCATTCCGGCGTGGGCGGCTGAACACCCAGGCCGATAAAGCTTAGGCCTGAGATTGCCAGTATGCATCCGCCGAGACGCAGTGTGGATTCCACAATAATCGGCGAAAGCGTGTTTGGCACGATCTGTCGGAAAATAATACGCATATTACTTGCGCCGGAGGCCTTTGCCGCTTCAACATATTCTTCTCCCCGAATTGACAGGACTGTCGCCCGCATGAGACGGCAATAGCCGGGAATGCAAGTAACGGCGACCGCCAGTGCGGTATTTCCTAGTCCCGACCCCAGCGCAGCGGAAATGGAAACGGCCATCAGAAAACCGGGAATTGCCATGAGTACATCCATCAGGCGCATTATAATGCCTTCATACAGGCCGCCGAAATAGCCTGCCGTCGCGCCAAGGAAGCATCCCACCAGAAGGCCGATTGCAATGGCCATGACCGACACGAGAAGGGATATGCGTCCGCCATAGATGATGCGGCTCAGAATATCGCGGCCAAAATCATCTGTTCCAAGCAGATGCCCATTGCCCGGAAGCTGGAAGCGGTTGGATATGCTCTGTGCGGACGGGTCATAGGGAGCAATTACGTCGGCAAATACAGCGCTCAAAATCAGTATAACGATAATAACGAGGGCTATCATGGCCAGCTTATTCCGGCGCAGACGACGCCAGATGTCGCCCCATTGGCTATGCTTGCGCTCCGTCACCATGTCCAGGGCTGTATTTTTCGATTTTGGTTTCACTTACGCCGCCTCCTCTTCCAAAGTGGCCGCAACCTTCTTACGCCGTTTTCCGGTCGTGTATTGTGCCATGATTCGCGGATCGATGAAAGCATACAAAATATCAACAATCAGATTCATTACGCAGATAGATATGGATAAGAACACAACACATCCCTGGATTTCGGGATAGTTTCGAGTGTTAATCGCCGTCATCATCAGCATTCCGATACCCGGAATGGAGAAGATGGACTCGAGAACAACCGAGCCTGCCACGATTGTACTCAACTGCATGCCAACAACGGTTACTACCGGGATCAGAGCATTCTTCAATGCATGCTTCCGGATGATAGCCGACTCCGTCATTCCTTTTGCTCTGGCTGTACGAATATAATCCTGACGCACCACCTCGAGCATACTTGACCGCGTCATGCGCGTGACCATGGCCACCGGGCCGAGTCCCTGTGCCAATACGGGCATGATCCAGTTCTTCCAAGTCGCTGTTCCCGATGCAGGAAGCCATTTCAGGTTGAGGGCAAATATGATTATCATCATCATGGCCATCCAGAAGTTCGGCATGGAGGCAAAGAAAAGTGAGCCCACCGTAACGCCATAATCCAGCGGCGAATATTGCTTGGTCGCGGATATGATGCCAAACGGAATCCCTATTATCACCGTTACGCAAATACCCAGAACTCCAAGCTTCATGGTTGTTGGAAATCGCTCGAGAATCTCCGCTGTAACAGAGCGGCGTGTCTGATAAGAGGTTCCCAAATCAAATTTCGTTACAATATTCTTGACATAGATGAAAAACTGCGTCAGAAACGGCTTATCAAGGCCCAGTTCTGCTTTCTTGGCATCATACTGCTCCTGAGTATAGTTTGTATCAAGCAGATTGACAACAGGATCACCGGGTGTCAACTGGTTAAGCGTAAAGACAATGAGCAGAACCCCCAGGAGCACGGGAATCATAATCAATATCCGCTTCAATATGTATTTGACCATACAAGCACCCCTCTTTTCTGGACAACGGGAATGCTCCCGAAATAAGAATATTTTAAAGGGCACAGTTGGAAGGACTGCCCCTTCCAACCGTGCAGTTTTTCAAGCTCACTCTACGGTGAAGAAACGCAGATCCGGGCTGGCCATGGTAGGCGCGTAAAGGCTGGTCACATAGGGACGATAAACTGCGCAGTTGTTGACATAGCACAAAGGGATAACAATGCAGTTGTCGTTGAGCCACTGCTGGACATTGGCATACACTTCCGCGCGAACATCATCATCCACGGAGGTCTGACCGGTCAGGATCCACTCATTCAGCTCCTCATCCGTCTGCGCGACGGTCATGTTGGTGCCCGTGGACAAGAGGTTTGCAAAGGCGGTATCAGGGTCATATGCCTCGCCCCAGCTATGGATGGCAAGGTCCGTTCCGCCGCCGGCAATGACGCCGATGGCCGTGGAGCGGTCATACGCCTCAATGTTCACGGTGATGCCAATCACGGCAAGATAGCTCTGGATTGCTTCCGCAGCCTTCTGGTTGGAATCGCTGTTAACGATCACCATGGTCAGTTCAAAACCATCGGCGTAATCGGTCTCAGCCAGAAGCTCCTTGGCCTTCTCAACATCGTATTCATAAGGAGTAATGTCATCCGCAGCAAACGGAGTGACTGGGGGCAGCGCAGCGGCTACATCTGTATCGGCAAGGACACCATAAGCTACCTCGCCTACTGCCTCTGCATCGATGGCGTAGGCAATGGCCTGACGTACACGTACATCCTGCAGCGCCTCAACATAGAGCGGGAATGCAAGGCTCATGGCGTCCCAGGCAGAAGCAATGCAGTAGTTCGTGTCAGCCACTTCGCCATTCAGAACACGAGCCGCATCGCTGGCGGAGAGTTCAAAGGCGATATCAAGCACCCCGTTCTCATAGTCGATGAACATGGTGGTCGTATCGGTGTAGAAGCGCAGGGTGATGGAATCCACGCAGGGCTGGCCCTCAACGCCGCCCCAGTAGTTTTCGTTGGCAACAAAGGAGGCATGGTCGCCGGAAATGTTCTCGGTCATAACATACGGGCCGGTGCCGACAGGCTTGTCCCACCAGTCTTCATCCGACATGCTTTCTACATAGGACTGGCATACAACCGCGGTATAGGGAGAGGACAGAACAGTCAGAGCCGGGCCGTAAACCTGAGTGTACTTAATGGTGAAGTTGGTGTCATCAATGATTTCGCAGTTATCGAAGTCGATGTTGCTCACCTTGGCGCTCATGCGGGAGCCGGAGGTAATCAGGCGCTGCAGGGAGAACAGGATATCGGAGGAGGTGCAGGGCTCGCCATTGGAGAAGGTGATGCCGTCATGCAGCTTTATGCGGAGGGTGGTATCATCCGTCCACTCCCACTCCTCAGCCAGCAGTCCGACGATTTCATTGTCGGCGTTGCGGGTGAACAGCGTTTCGTATACGAAAGCGCAGGCCGTCGCGGCAGAAGAGTTGCCCGGTTCCATGCGGTCAGCCGTTCGAGGCGTACCGATAGTCAGGGTGCCTTCCTCCGTCAGACGGACGTAATCACTTTCTTCCACCTCACCAATAAGGGAGCCCTCTTCGGTGTTGACGGATTCGACCTTGGTTTCTGTTTCTTCCGATTTTGCTTCTGTGCTTTCAGCCGGAGCGGAGCCGCATCCGGACAGAACGCTGACGAGCATAACGATTGCCAGGGTCCATGCGAGTGTCTTTTTCATTGCGATTCGTCCTTTCTTTTAATTTATTCTTTAACGGGAAGACTTACCGTAGCATGGCCCTCCGCGTAAAGCTGACCTTCAATCGTCTCTGCCCACCACACGAGGTCTGCCACATGGTCTCCATCCTCATCGATGCGTTTTCCGGTAACATAGCCCTTGGTAATCGCCACGTCGCCGGTCATTCCGTGGGTATCGACCTTCTTTCCTTCCATGCCGGGAATTCCTTCAAACGGGTCCTTGTATTCCGGGAAGTTCGGGATAACATCTTCAAAGCCGGGCATACATGTCATAATGCCCCATGCAATATTTTTAATTCTTCCGTGATAACCGATCCAGTTGTTCAGCATGGTGCACGCGAAGTCACGGTTGATCGTGTTGTAGAAGCACAGCCGGTATTCCGGGAACCGTCCGTCGCCAATATGAGCAAATGGACCGCCGCGCTCATACCAGATACCGTCCTTCGGGTCACGGCGGTAGCGTTCCAGGTGTCCCTCTTCAATGTGGGTGCGCAGGTCGGGCCAGGTAATGATATCGTCGCAGCCGTAAAGCCGAATCATATCTTCCTGAAGGATTGGGCCAAAACAGGTCCAGGCCGGTTTATCGCCGACATTCACATCCTCCCAGTACAGAGGTTCATCGAAGCGGTGGTATTCCTTTTTCCAGAGGTCCTTGATATATTCCCAGTCTTCCTCGGTGTAATAATGCGCCGGCCGCGCCCACCAGTCGGGAGTCTCCCAAGGGTCCCACACTTCTTTTCCTTTTTCTCGGTCCGCATAGCGGCTGAGAGATTCCTTCACCCGACTCTTGGACTCAAAGAGCAGCTCGCCCTTCTGGTTGTATCCGCGGCCCTCGCCATAGAGAGCAAAGGTGCGATACTTATGGGTTCCGTCCGGGGTAATGTCCACGAAGGACTGATGGCAGGGGAAGTAATACACCGTATCGCCGCCGTACACCGGCTTATACAGTTTATAGGTATGGGACAGGCCGCTGACCATCATATAGTCGCGCAGCTCCCGCGGCATGGCCGGGAGAATAGCCCGGTAATCCGTGTGGTAGACCGGCGTAGCAGGGATTCCCTCATAACCGGCTTTCAGCGCTGCGTCCAGATCAAAGTAAATCTGGTTTTTGGGATCATGCGCTTTGGCATTCCATTTTGCTTCATACGGATCGACATAGAAAGTTCTGCACTTGATTGTGGGATCGTCCATCGGAATATCACCCCGGATTACCGCCATGAAATCCAGCTCCCCGCGGTTATTCAGCGCGTCAAGCGAACGCTGGAAATCATCCAGGATTTTCTGATCCTCGGGACTGTACACACCTCTCTGATACTGTTCAAACTGTTCGCTCATAGTCTCCTCCTTGTTATGGTTTATTAACTGATGCAGGTATACTCCGCATAGGGCGGACGGGGATCGCCGGTATAGGTCAGGAAGTAATCCTCAATGATCTCCGCCAGGAAAATCCGGGCCTTTGTCAGATCTCGCTCGGATGGCCGATGCTCCCCGTCATAGTGCCACATCCTATAACCGGGTCTTCCGCATACCAGCGGATCATTCGTATTCATCATGCGCACGCTTCGCCCGTAGCTCTCCTCGTCCCTCATGCCGGCATGCTTTTTCAAAAGCGCAAGCTGCTGCTCAGTATATTTCGCAAAGGAATCTGCCTCCGGATTCGTTTTGTACATCTGCAAAAGCGCCTGCATATCATCGTTATTCAGGTTAAACGTCTTGCAGAGGATATCAACCGAAGAATGGTTTTTCTCTTTTCCGGGACACGAGAACTGTCCGACCATCCGAATTCCGTTAACCCGGAGATATTCCGTCAGCACCGCCAGCGCCGGGCGGCACTCGCTCGGCCCGCAGCCGTTGCCGCCGTATGTAACAAAAGCAACACCATAGATCGTCTTCTTGAACTCGCCTTTCGATCCGGGAAGACATCCGCCCGTAGCTGGCGCCACAATTCCCTTGATACCCGAGCTTGTGTCCATAAACATGGTGTTTGGGTCTTCCTTCTCACGCTGCTCGACACGCTCTTTCTGGCGGCGATCCCCGGACAGGCATTTTGTACCCTGCAGTCCCAAAACCATGCTCACTTCTTTATATGGCAGCCCCGCAACGATTGGCGATCCCAGAACCACGAGATCATAATTCTCGACGATGACCGGGTTTTCGTTCCAATTCCGACTCGGGGTTATTTTAACCATATCCGTCTCGAAGCCATAGTCCCGGCACACATCTGCAAACGCATTGCCAACCATTTCCGTGTTGCCGCTGAGAGAGCCATACAAAATAAGAGCTCGGCGTTTTGCCACTATCGATTCCTCCTCTTTTCTGATTGTCCATGTCGAAACATGTGGTTTTGTTACATTTTCTACAATCATTCTATAGGAAGCTGTATGAATTCACAATAGACAAAACACTATAAAACGGTGTAAAATTAAACTATATGACAGTTATCAATTATTTAAATTTTGACTATTTTTAAATTTTGGGGGTTTTATGAGCCGGACAAATGCTATTTCGAACCCAGACGCTTCCATAACGGCCAAAAACAGCATTCACAAAGCAGCAGACCTAAAACCGGAAGAACTGCAGGAGATTCTTATCGGCAAGTATCTCTGCAAGCTCTTTCGCGCTCAGCGACCCTCTCCACCCGCAGAGCTGACATTTCTTGAATCCATCGGCCTGCATCTGGGGGAAAGCGGTTTCTGTGTCATTATCTTCTATGTAGATGAACCCGCTACGGTGAAGCTGAATCAAGGTGTGCGCCGGTCGAATGCCGAACTTTGCCGGGATCTCTGCGCGCTGACGCGCCAGATTATGAAAAAACATCTGGTCTGCTACTGCACCGAGGTTGACGACAAGGTCGCTCTGCTGGTCTGCAATCTTTATACCAGCCCAGATTATGCCGTTCATTATAAAACGCTGTTCACGGAATACTGCTCTGAAATTATCACAGGCGCACGTGCCGGGCTAGGCATCGCCTGTTCCGCCATGATTTCAAACATTGCCGCAGATGTGGAATCCATCGCGATAGCCTTCCGCACAGTCTGCCACGAAATGGATTTTCGAATCTATGCCGGTAAGTTCAACTCCGACATTTCGTACGTCACCGACCTGCCGGAAATTAATCACTATCAGCTCTGGCTGAACATTTCGGAGCAGGCACAGGTTTTTGTAGATGCCATTCTCCGGCTGGACAGGAGCGCCGCCATCGACTGCTCTGAATATGTGATTATGTATCTTTCCTCCTTCTGTCCAATCTCCTGTTCTATCTTTTTGAATAATCTGCAGAGCTTTTTTGACAGTGCGGTATATATCTTCATAGACCACGGCATTTTCTCGCCCACCCTGATGTGGAAATACAACACCTCCCGCCTAATCCACTCCGCGGCGGATATGGCCGAGCTGCGGGTTCGCATCCGTGAGATCGTTGACTTCTTTATCGGAAAAAATGTTCGCTATAAGTCGGAAATCATCCAGAACCGAATCCTTGAGATACGCCAGTATATATCTGCGCATGCCTCCGAATACGATATGTCCGTCACGAAAGCTGCGGACGCGTTTCAAATAAGTCCCGCTCTTCTGTCCAGTCAGTTCAAAAAGGCATATGGTCAGGCGCCCAGCCTGTTTCTGACACAGGAGCGTGTGTCGCTGGCAAAGGAGCTTCTCTCCTCTTCGCTTTCTTTGGAGGAAATATGCGAAAGGGCCGGTTTTGGCAGCATTTCCACGCTGAATCGCGCTTTCAAGCACCTAACCGGCCAGACACCTAGCCAGTATCGAAAAAAGATACGGCTGTAGGTTTATTTGATTTTTGCGCTGCGTTTCTTCTCAAGCCAAGCCTGATGTGCCTCCTCAGATACGGGGTACCGACAGAATAAAAGCGACAGCAGCATGGCAATGACAACGGGCACTATGCAAAGCATGAACAGGGTTGTGTAACCGTATAGATCCGCAAAGAAACCGCCAAGAGTCCCTCCGATACCAACCGCAATGTCAATGAAAAGACCGTATGTGTTGCTGCCGCTTCCCCGGCGCTCAACCGGCGGACGATTCAGGCAAATCGTCTGGGAGACAGGGACCAGCGTACCATAAGCCAGGCCAAATACAGCGCCCGCAATATACAGGCAGGCGAGGTTGTTTCCCAGCCCCAGAATCAGGCTGAACAGGATCATCAGAGCCCCGGACATGACCGTGGTGAACGGATACATGCGTTTGTTGGTAATCTGTCCGGTCAGTAATCTCGCGCCGAAGCAGAAAACCGACTGGATCGTGAAATACAGTCCCGCACTGGCAAAGCCTCTGGAAACAGAATAGGAGAATATGTAAGAGGCCTGTACGCCGTTTACAATCGCAAACAGCAGCATGACCGTAGCCGGAACAACAGACTCCGGCGCAATAATCTCCTTGATTTTGATATCGCTTACATGGAAGCCGCCGGGCACACTGACCGAGTGGGGCAAGCCCAGCGAAATGACGAAGGAAACCAGACAGCTTACGGCCACGATCAGGAACATATTGTGATAGCCAAGCCTTTCGGATATGCTCAGGACCATGCTCGGACCAACCGCGCTGATAACGACGCCGGCCAGACTATAGTAGCCGATTCCCTGCGTGACCTTATCCCGCGGCAGACATTCCGCTACCATTGCCAGTGTCGCAGCGTTACACATACCGCTGCCGGCGCCAGACAAAAATCGAAAGACCTTCAGAAAAAACACGCTTGGCGCATACGCGAGGCCGATGTTCGCGACGAACGAGCATGCGCAGGAAATAAGCACCAGCGCACGTTTATCCACGTGGTTTGTGGCCGGGCCAAGCACAGGGCGAATGATAATACTGGCCACCGTGCTAATGCCGACGACTGCGCCTGCAACTGTTAACGATGCGCCAAAGGTGCCCGTGGTGTACAGCGTAATGATAGAGCTGACACACATACCGGAAACAGATGTTGTAATACAGAGAATGCATAGAATAATAAAAGTCAGGTTAAATATTCTCTTGCCTGGTTCGATCTGACGCTGTCCTCTCATGGCCAAACACCTCCAACGCGTTCCATTTTGCAAGTCCATTATCGCAACGCCGTCCTTAAAAATCAAATGCCGAAAACCGATAAGCTCAGTCAATAAAAACATAAGGTGATAATATGACGATCCAACAGATACATTATTTCATCTCCGTAGCGGAAAACCTCAGCTTCACAAAAGCTGCCAGAAAGCATTTCATCACGCAGCCGGCCCTCAGCCGCCAGATTTCCGCCATGGAAAGCGAACTTGGTTTTTCGCTGTTTGTGCGAAACAAAACCGGCATCCGCCTCACGAACGAAGGAAAGTTTCTGCTGGGGCATTTCAAAGAGCTTTCCCAAGCCTATGAAGATGCGGTAAAGGAGGCTGCCAGACTGGGCTCCGGTCGGAACGGCGCCATCGATTTTGGCCGTTCCTCCTCTTTTGCTTTCGATTTAAAAACCCTGCAGTGTATTTCGGACTTCATGTCTGAAAACAGTGATGTTGATTTATCTGTCAGCAATCTTTCCAGAGAAGCACTTATTTCCTCTATTGAGAACGGAGAGCTGGATGCCGCCTTCACCTATCTGGACTATGCGCATCAGCGGTCGTCCGGAAGCGGCCTCCGGCACATGATAATCGGCATAGAGGCAATCTGCATTGCCGTATCGAAGGTCTCTCCGTTAGCCTCCCAAAATAACCTGACCCTGGAGGACCTGCAGGCGAGCCGGCTGATTGCCGTAAGACTTCCCTCCGAGGCTCCGCCTGAAATCGCGTTGAACAACCGTTCCCTTCAGCTGTATCTTCACGGCAATCCAAATCCCCGAATCATATACACAGATAATGTGGAAGATATGACAGCTCAAGTCGAATCCGGTATTGGACTGACCTTTATTCCGGCTGGACATCCTCTTTGCTCCAGTCCTCTTGTCCGCCTGTTCGACGCCCCGGATAAGACCATGCAGGAGCGGGTCATTCTCTGGAACCAGGAAAACGCCAATCCGGTGCTCCTCCGATTCATAGCCCACGCAGGAAAATTTTTTTCTACCAAATAAACAAGTCCGGACCACCCGTTATACAGATGGTCCGGACTTGTTTATTGCGGGAAATTAGAGTATTCTGCCTTTGGAGAAAATTGGCAATGGGCATGAACAGCCGGCTTGTTTCCAGGGATTTCGTGATACGAATTGGTGCTCCCAAACTGACAGCGCGGGTTTACCATGCCAGCGATGGAAAGGAGCGGTCCGGCGCTGGAGCTGGCGATTTCATCTCGTTTTAATCTTAATCGGCAAAAATAAGGGCAGAGGTGATAAGTATGCGTATTCTTCTGGCAGAGGATGAACGGGATATGAACCGGGTCATTACCCGGCGGCTCACGTGGGAGGGCTATTCCGTAGACTCCTGCTTTGACGGACAGGAGGCTCTTGACTATCTGGAAAGCGCGTCGTATGACGCGGCGGTGCTGGACGTGATGATGCCCCGCATGGATGGGTTCCAGGTCCTGGAGATTATGCGCGGCCGGGGCGACGAGACGCCGGTGCTGTTTTTGACAGCCCGCGACGGGTTGAAGGACAAGGTGGAGGGCCTCGATCTCGGCGCCGACGATTATCTGGTGAAGCCGTTCGAATTCGAGGAGCTCATGGCCCGGATTCGGGTCATGACACGGCGAAAAGGCATCCGGTACAGCAATATTTATTCCTGTGGGGATCTTACGGTGGACAGCGTTCGGCATAAGGTGCAGCGGAGCGGAACGGTCATTGAACTGACCGCCAAGGAATATGCCCTGCTCGAATACATGATCCGTAACAAGGGGATCGTCCTGTCCCGGGAGCAGATCGAGACAAATCTTTGGAACTACGACAGCATTGTCGGCTCCAACGTAGTGGATGTCTATATTCGTATGCTGCGCCGCAAGATCGACGACGGATGGGAGACAAAGCTGATCCATACCGTCCGGGGATACGGCTATGTGCTGAAGGAGACAAAATAATGTCGATCAAATGGAAAATGACCCTATGGTATACCCTGCTTATGGTGCTGATTTTGGCGGTCGTCCTCGGCTTCATGCTTTATATATCGCAAACCGTTGCGGAAAGTCGGGAGCAGAGCCTTCTGAAAAGTGTTGTGGAACGCAATGCGGACGAGGTCTGGTATGTGTTCGGCCGGCTGGAAACCTTTGGGTTCGTTACCTACAGCGACGGCGTGTATTTGCAGATATATGACGATGACGGCGAGCTGCTTGAAGGCTATTCGCCCTTCCCCTTTGAAAGCAATATGCTGGAGGATCAGACACTCCGGGCATTTTCTGCGGAGGGAGATACCGTTTATTTTTACAGCATCCGGGTTGCGGGGGCCGGGTATCCGGGGTACAGGAACCCGGCCTCCGGGGAGCCGGGAAACGCATCCGGGGAAATGGCGCAGGCAAACGGCGTGTGGGTATGCGGCATGCTCCCGGCAGGCAGTCTCGACAACATTCTCGCCTCCGTGATCCGGCTCGCCTTTTTCGCGCTTCCGTTTCTCGTGCTGCTGGCGTTTTTCGGCGGCTGGGTCATCGCGTCCAGGTCCCTTGCTCCGGTGCGCAGAATAACCGAAACCGCACAGGAAATATCAAATGGCGACGACCTGTCCCTTCGGCTCGAGATCGGCCCGGGCCGGGATGAGATCCACACGCTTGCAGGCACCTTCAACGATATGTTCACGCGGTTGGAGCGGTCGTTTCTGGCGGAACGGCAGTTCACAAGCGATGCGTCCCATGAGCTCCGCACGCCCGCGGCGGTCATTTTGGCGGAATGCGACATGGCAAAGAAGCAGGGAGAGGACCCCGACGAGCTGCGCCGGTCGCTGGAGGTCATTGAGCGGCAGACGAGAAAAATATCCGCGCTTATCTCCCGGCTTTTGATGTTTGCAAGGCTCGACCAGGGCGCCCGGAAAACCGAGCGCTGTGATGTCGATCTGAGCGCGCTGACCTCGGCGGTCTGCGAGGAACAGGCGGCGATCGCCGAACGCGGCATCCGTCTGGAATCCAATATCCAACCGGATATACAGGTGATCGGTGACGAGCAGTTCCTTATCAGCCTGCTCCAGAACCTTATCACCAACGCGAGGAAATACGGAAAACCGAACGGACATATCTGGGTCGATCTCCATGCGGACGGCGAGCTGGCGCGGGTCATCGTTCGGGATGATGGGATCGGCATCGCCGCGGAGGACCTGCCGAGGATCTGGGACCGGTTTTATCAGGCGGACAGGGCCCGGTCGAACCGGGACGGCAGCCTGGGGCTGGGGCTGTCCATGGCCTGGGAAATCGCCCGCATACATAACGGGCAGCTCACGGCCGAAAGCGTGCCCGATGAGGGGAGCTCCTTTATGTTCTCGATGCCGCTGGCCAAAGCGGAATAAATTTCATCTGGTTTTCATCTTGCTTCATCTGTCTCTCATGTTCGCATACTACCATGGGGTCATCACGGAGGTGGTGACATCATGGAGAGAAAACGTCGACGGCTCGGAATAACGCTGGCTGCGGCGATCCTGATCGCGGCATTGCTTTGGCTGAGCGGGAGCCGGCTTGCCGGAACAGAGGCGGCCGGAACAGAAGCGGACGAGACGACGGCCGGCGAGGCGCCGGCCGAAGAGCAGACGGAGACGGAGGCGCTGCACGGTGCGGAACCGCGTACGGTCACAATCAGCCTGTTTGACGTTGCCAGGGTGAGCAGCCGTGCAAGCAGTCAAAAGGCGGTCCGGACGTCCGCGGAGCAGGCGACGCATGAAATGCAGGAGGCCATGAACGAGCATGAGGGGCTGCGGTATGATGTCCTTCAGCTCGATGACATCCCGGTGCTGGAGGTGTATGAGGATAACGGCGAGGAAAAGCCGCTCCTGATTTTCCTTCACGGCCTGGGACTCGGAAAGGACAGCCTGCTTTCGGTGCTGTCGGCCTATGCCGAGGCCGGTTATTATGCGGTTTCCATGGATGCCTATAATCAGGGCGACCGGTATTCGCCGCTGATAAACTGCGACAGTTGGGCGGCGATGCTGATTACGGTCAGCGATGTGGACCGGCTGATCGAATATTATGAGACCGTGCCGCAGGCGGATGCGGCGGGCTTTGTTCTCGGCGGCTTTTCCATGGGCAGTGTGGAAGCGTGGGCCTATGCGGAGATCGGCGGCCACAGCCCCGCGGCGCTTGTGACCCTGTCCGGCATGTGTGAATACAGCGTATGGCAGGAACGGCCCCGGAAGGAGCTTGCGTATGCCTGGCTCCGCCCGTGGAAGGACTCCGTGTGGTCATTCCCGGAATGGCAGGATATGTTCTATACGCGGGAGAAAATTTCGTCCATAATCCATCTGAATGTTACGCAGAATCTGGACTCCTTCCGGGAGCTGCCGGTCTTTATCTGCATCGGTACGGACGACGTCTTTTTTGATGCCGACGCGGCCGGGTCCGTGGCGGATACGATCGCGGACAGCGGGAATGAGAGCGTTTCCTTTATCAAGTACGACGGGGTCGCGCACGAGATAACCGATCAGATGATCGCGGACAGCATCCATTTTCTGGAGGCGCTTTAGCGGGATATGCCCTTCGCGGCGTCGGACGTGGTTATGCCGCAGACGGCCCGGTTTGACAGCGCGTCCAGCCAGTAATACAGCCCCTCCGGCTCGACGACGCGGACCATCCCCGCCAGCTCCGGATAATCCGGGCAGATTGTGGGGAACATGTCCGGCAGGGTATCCAGCATATCCGGGTCAAACGCCGCCGTCCGCTCGTTCCGGAAGATCGCCCCGTAGCGGATCCCGGCCTCTACCATATCCTGAAACAGGTGGCTCCCGTAGCTCAGCTCCGGCATATAGCCCGCCCGCTTTTCGGATACCTCGCAGATCACATTGAAATGAGAGATGCTGCCGAAGCGCACGGGAACGCCCAGCTCCGGCGACGAGGTGCCGATCCGGCCCGGCGCCATGAGGAGCAGGGTCTTGCCGGCGTCCCGGTAGTGCCGGTTGATCTTTCCGATCGCGGCGGCAGCGTCCGGCTTTTTTATATACGGATAGTTGTAATACGCGACCGGGTCGATCCGGACGACGACGTCGATTTTCAGCTTTCCGGAGGCGCCCATGGAGGAGTCCCGGATATCAAAGAGGACCTTTTCGGGATACTCCGCGCGGATGTCCACGGTCTCGCCCGCGGCACCCTGATAAAGCGGACGGCATTGCAGGAGATTCACGACAAAATCGCCGTGCTCGTCGAGATTGATCGCGTATTCGATATCGACCGGATTTTCATACACAGCCTCGAGCGTTTTCAGGAGCTTCCGCATCAGCTTCGTGAAGGCGCTCTTTTTCAGCAGCCCCTCGCAGCTTACGAAGTACACCTCCCGGCGCCGCCCGGCCTGACGCAGGCGGTCCTCTGCTTCGGTGTCGTGCTCGAGTATGAGCCGGCGGTACCAGCCGGGCAGAACGTCCAGAAGGTCTTCCATGCGTTTTTCCGCCAGAGTGTTGTTGGCGCAGTCCAGCACGTCAACATACTTCTGCGAGAAGCGATGCTTCTGTTCGACGGTGCTGTAGATGGTTGCGGCCGGCCTGTCGAGATTGGACAGCCGCGGATAATCCTCCTTTGTGCGGTCAACGGCCTTGGTGCCGAGGCCCATGACGATGCGCAGCATGCCGGCCTCCTGGTCCATATCCGGGTACCATTTGTAGGCGCTGTGGCTGTATCCGACGCCGGCGGCGCAGGGCATGAAATACTGCTTGTAAAAGGTTCCCGATACGCGCTGGACGAGGACGGCCATCTGTTCGTCCTTTTTGTCGAGGCCGCGCCGGCGGCGGTACTCCAGCGCGGAGTAATCCATCGTGCTGGCATACACCCGCCGGACGGCCTGTTCAAATGCGGCCATGCGTTCCTCGGGCGTGCCCTGGTTCACGCAGAAAACGGACTCGTATTTCCCGGCGAACGCATTGCCGAAGCCGTCCTCAAGGAAGCTGGACGAGCGGACGATGAACGGGCTTTCGCCGAAATAGTCCAGGACCTTTTCAAACTGGGCGCGGATATTGTCCGGGAACCGTCCCCCGAGGAGATGCTGCTGAAGCTCCGGGGCTTTTTCAAAGTAGTCGTCGCCGCTGCGCTGCGCGATGCGGAGGTTCCAGTCCCCGTTTGATACGATGTAGGTGTAGAACACGTCCGAGCCGATATAGAACGAATCGTGCGGCTCGTTGTGCTCGGCATATTCCGGGATCTCGGTTTCGGCGATCTTCCGCGCGAGGAGCATGCCGCAGGCCTTGCCGCCGATCGCGCCGCTGCCGATCATGCGGCTGCGCAGCCGGAAATAGTCCTCGGGCGTGAAATACCGCTTCACCAGCTTATACAGCTTCGCGTCCTTCGTCATCGTGCTGCGGATGATAAGATCCTCCATCTCGTCGGTGAACATGCCGCTCTCAAAGGCCATTTTCGCCATGCTGAAGAAGCGGTCGTAGCTGTCGATCTGCTGATCGTGGTGCGTCTGCATATGGCTTTGCGCGGTCTGGTAATACCGGCTCATTTCCACGCCGTTTTCCACCGGGGACAGGGGAGAGCCGTCCTTTCCGCCGCTGTGGGGCAGAAACATCCGGTCCGAGTACCGGTTCCAGACCTTCAGCGGATGCACATAGATGCGGGTGCTGCTGGTGCATACGTCGAGCAGAAGCTGTGTCGTATCCCGGATGCGGGCTACCGCGTCAAACGAGTGGCGCCCTTTGATGAGCGGGAAGTAGGCGACGGTGTCGAGGAGGAACAGATAGGGGCAGGTCACTTGAAAGAAGTTCCCCATGGAGAGGTCCGTGTACCAGACGGATTGAAGCTCGGACAGGCAGTCGAACACATAAAATGCATCCCGTCCCTGCCGGGTGATCTCGTCGTGGATCTTGATGGTGAAGCTCTCAAAGCCCTCGTCCGGGTTCACCTTGAAGAGCTTGATGCCGTCCATGTTTTTCAACAGAGGCTTATGCTGCGCAAAGCGCACATAGATGACGTTCCGTCCGTCCTGGACCGCCTGCCGGGCAAACGGCTCCGCGAACAGGCAAAACTCATCTACATCCGTGACCTGCCACACCACATTATCTCCCAGCCGGATAAAATCCAGCGCCGCGTCCAGCCCCGGAAATCCGCTTTCAATCCGGTCGAATGCCGCCACAGAAAATCCCCCTTTTCGAACTAAAAAAGACAAAGAGCCCTTGTCGGACCTCTTTGTCTTACTGTGATTATACTATATCCTGCCCGTTTGTGCAATTCTTTTTTGCGGATGCGTTTCAGGAGTGCCCCGCGTAGGCCCGCAGAATGTCCTCGGCCGCTTCGCGTTTTGTGATGCGCTTATCCATGGCCAGGCGGTGGATATGCTGATGCGCGTCCGCCTCCGACATATGCAGCGTTTCGATGAGCCGCCATTTGGCGCGGTTCACAAGACGCATTTCCTCGATTTTTTCCTCCACGCTGAGCTGCTTCTGCTCCATGCGGCGCAGACGCTCCCGCGTGGCGCAGAGCATGCGCATGGTCTGCGTCAGGATCTGTGCGTTTGTCGGCTTTGGCAGCGTCAGAACGCCGCAGGACACCGCTTTGTCATAAAGCTCCTCATACAAATCGCTCTTGACCAGGAGGAGAACGCCCGCCTCGCTGTCCGCGCAGGCGTCCGTTGCGAGCCGCAGGCCGAGGTCGTCCGGCAGCGGGGCGTTCACGATCACGAGGTCGAAGCTCCGTTCGATCATCCGCCGCCGTGCTTCGCTGACGCTGCCCACCGTAATCACGGGATGGAAGTCCGTTCCGGGCAGGAGCGGGAGCATGGCGGTATTGAATTTCTGCGACGCCGACACCAGCAAGACGCTGTAGGTGTCCGTCTGGAATACCATGGCGCTCCTCCTTTCCCGAAATGCAAAGGGCGGCTCAGCGCCCGCAGGTGTATGCAGAGAGGATCGTCTCCGTCAGATGCGAGCGGATGAATGGACTCTCCCCGGCGGCGCATACAGCCTCCGCAAGGGAAGCGGGCAGGCGCTCTATGCTTCCAAGGGCGTCGGAGGCGCTGAACATATCGACGTCCATAAATTCCCGCAGCGGCAGCTCCTGCTCAATGCCGTCGAGCGCCGCCTGTATGACGAGCGCAAACGCAAGATATGGGTTTGTCATCGGGTCGGGCGAGCGCAGTTCCGCGCGCCGGAATTCGCCGCTTGCCGCCGGAATGCGGATGAGCTGCGTGCGGTTTTCCGGCGCCCATGCGACGACATTTGGCGCTTTCAGCTTTCCGAGCCGCTCATAAGAGGCCGGGAGGGGGTTCAAAAACAGCGTCATATCCCGTGCGCGGCGCAGAATGCCCGCGATCACCTGCGGCATCGGGTCGGACTTGCCGCGGCCCGATGCGGAGATGTTGATGTGCATGCCGCTGCCGTCGGCGTCGGGCAGGGGCTTGGGGGAAAAGTCCGCCCACAGTCCGTTCTGCGCCGCGATCGTGCGCACAACGGTGCGGAACGTGACGGCGTTGTCCGCGGCGGTGAGCGGGTCGGCATAGCGGAAGTCGATCTCGTTCTGGCCCGGGCCGCTCTCGTGGTGGGAGGACTCCGGCGTGATGCCCATCTGCTCGAGCGTCAGGCAGATCTCGCGGCGGACGTTCTCGCCCCGGTCGGCGGGAGCAATGTCCATATAGCCCGCCGTGTCGTGCGGAAGGTAGGTCCGGTCGCCGTTTTCATCGAGGCGGAAGAGGTAAAACTCCAGCTCCGAGCCGATGGAAAAGGTATAACCCATCGCGGCGGCGCGCTGTACGGCGGTCTGCAAAATGCGCCGCGTGTCGCCCTCGAAGGGCGTGCCGTCCGGGAGGCGGATGCCGCAGAACATCTGTGCGACCTTGCCCCGCTGGGGGCGCCATGGAAGCTGGATGAGCGTGGCGGCGTCCGGGCGCAGCACCAGATCGGAGCGCGCCGTCCGGCCAAAGCCGTCCACCGCCGAACCGTCGATGACGACGCCGTGCTCAAAGGCGCGGGGAAGCTCTCCGGCCATGACCGCCATATTTTTCTGCTGCCCGTATACGTCGCAGAACGCCATGCGAATGAATTTCACATCCTCCTCGCGGATGTACTGCATTACTTCTTCGGGGGTATATCGCATATAAGCATCTCCTTTGCAGGATTCAAGTACAAATACGAAAATAACGCTGCCCGGCGGCTGCGCCGCGCTTTGCCCAAGGGGTGTAACTTTAGAAAAAATTATAACATGCATTAGCATTCATTTGCAACTCTGCAATGCACAAAAAAGCGGGGGGACGGTCCGAATTTGTTTTTGCAGTTTGCATAATTGACATTTTCCGCCGCAGAGGTGTATCATGAACGCATCGAGAGACATCGACGTCTCAGAGGGATTTTTGTACCCTCTGCGCGTCGGTGTCTCTTTGCGTTTTATAAAAAATTTTTTTCATAAAGGGAGAAAATCATAATGACAGTACCTGAGTATTTTGGATGCAGGGTGTTTGACGACCGCGTAATGAAGGCCCGCCTTTCCGCCGATGTGTATGAGAGCCTCAATAAGACGATCGCAGAGGGCACGGAGCTTGACCTGACCGTTGCGAACGCCGTCGCCGCCGCGATGTGCGCTTGGGCCGTGGAAAACGGCGCGACGCATTTCACCCATTGGTTCCAGCCGCTGACCGGCATCACCGCCGAGAAGCACGACAGCTTCATCAGCCCCGCCCCCGACGGCCGTGTGATCATGGAGTTCTCGGGCAAGGAGCTCATCAAGGGCGAGCCGGACGCTTCGAGCTTCCCCTCGGGCGGCCTGCGTGCGACCTTTGAGGCCCGCGGCTATACGGCCTGGGACCCGACGAGCTATGCGTTCATCAAGGATAAGACCCTCTGCATTCCGACGGCGTTCTGCTCCTACAGCGGGGAGGCGCTCGATAAGAAAACGCCGCTGCTGCGCAGCATGGAGGCCCTGAACCGCCAGGCGCTGCGTATCCTGCGGCTGTTCGGAAACACCGACGTGAAGCGGGTCGTGACCTCCGTCGGCCCCGAGCAGGAGTATTTCCTCATCGACCGGGAGCTCTACAACAAGCGCCGCGACCTCATCTACACCGGCCGCACGCTTTTCGGCGCGAAGCCGCCCAAGGGCCAGGAGCTGGACGACCACTATTTCGGCTCCATCAAGCCCCGCGTGCAGGCGTATATGGATGAGCTGAACGAGGAGCTTTGGAAGCTCGGCATCCTCGCCAAGACCGAGCACAACGAGGTCGCCCCGGCCCAGCATGAGCTGGCGCCGATCTACACGACCACAAACCGCGCGACCGACCATAACCAGCTTACCATGGAGATCATGCAGCGGGTCGCCGCCAAGCACGGCCTTGTCTGCCTGCTGCACGAAAAGCCCTTTGCGGGCGTGAACGGCTCCGGAAAGCACAACAACTGGTCCATCGCCACCGACACCGGCGTGAACCTGCTCTCCCCGGGCGATACGCCCTTTGAGAACGTGCAGTTCCTGCTGTTTTTGGTCGCGACCATCCGCGCCGTGGATGAGTACCAGAGCCTGCTGCGCCTGTCCGTCGCGACCGCCGGAAACGACCACCGTCTCGGCGCAAACGAGGCGCCTCCCGCCGTCATCTCGATCTTCCTCGGCGATGAGCTCGACGCGGTGCTGACCGCCATTGAGAACGACGCGCCCTACGCCGGCACCGAAAAGAAAAAGATCCAGCTCGGTGTGGATTCGCTGCCGCATGTTACCCGCGACACCACCGACCGCAACCGTACCTCGCCCTTTGCGTTCACCGGCAACAAATTCGAGTTCCGCATGGTGGGCTCCTCGAACTCCATCTCCTGCGCGAACATCATGCTGAACACCGCGGTCGCGCAGATCCTGAAGGAAATGGCCGACAAGCTGGAGGCGGCCGAGGACTTTGACGACTGCCTGCACACGCTGATCCGCCAGACGATCCTGGAGCATAAGCGCATCATCTTCAACGGCAACGGCTATGACGACGCCTGGATCCGGGAGGCCACGGAGAAGCGCGGACTCCTGAACCTGCGCACCACCCCGGACGCCATGGCGACCCTGCTTGAGCCGAAAAACATCACGATGCTCACGTCGAACGGTGTTTTCACGGAGGCGGAGCTGCGCTCCCGTTATGAGATCCAGATGGAGAACTATGTTAAGACCGTCCGCATCGAGGCGCTGACCATGGCGGATATGGTCCGCAAGGAGATCCTGCCCGCGGTCGAGTCCTGCGTGAACGAGCTGGCCCGCGGCATCGCGGCGAAGAAGGCCGTCGATCCCGCGCTCGCCTGCGGTCACGAGATGAAGCAGATCCGTAAGCTCTCCGCGCTTACCGACTGCATGGATGAGGACACCGAGGCCCTTGAAAAGGCCGTCATGACCCTCGACGGCGTGGAGGACATCACGGAGCAGGCGTTCTATATCCGGGACGAGATCCTGGCGAAGATGGCTTCTCTGCGCGCTGTCTGCGACGAGGCGGAGACCACCACCGCGGCCAAATACTGGCCGTTCCCGACCTACGGCGAGCTGCTGTTCAGCGTTCGGTAATCTTTGTGTTTGACCGGGCGGGCGTGATTTTCCGGCCGCCCGGCAATTTATTTTGATTCATGAGAGGGGTAAGAAAAAATGTCAGTTGAATTTTGGTTTTTGATCGGTGCGGCGCTGGTGTTCTGGATGCAGGCCGGCTTCGCGATGTGCGAAACGGGCTTCACGAGAGCCAAAAACGCCGGCAACATTATCATGAAGAACCTCATGGACTTCTGCATCGGCACGGTGGTCTTTTCGATCCTCGGCTATTCGCTGATGATGGGCGAGGATACGTTCTTCGGCCTGATCGGCAAGCCGAACCTGGACCTGTTCCTGCACTTCAAGGAGTTCATCGCCAGTCCCGCGGACGGCAGCTTCACCGGCGCGTCCACATTCGTATTCAACCTCGTGTTCTGTGCGACGACCGCAACGATCGTCTCCGGCTCCATGGCGGAGCGCACGAAGTTTTCCGCCTACTGCATCTATTCGGCCGTCATCTCGCTCGTCGTTTATCCCATCGAGGCGCACTGGATCTGGGGCGGCGGCTGGCTTTCGCAGATCGGCTTCCATGACTACGCCGGCTCCTGCGCCATCCACATGGTCGGCGGCATTGCCGCGCTCATCGGCGCGATCTTCCTCGGGCCCCGTATCGGCAAGTATGTGACCGATCAGGACGGAAAGGTCACGAAGGTAAACGCCATCCCCGGTCACTCCATCCCGCTTGCGGCCCTCGGCGTGTTTATCCTGTGGCTCGGCTGGTACGGCTTCAACGGCGCGGCGGCTACCTCCGCCTCGGAGCTGTCCTCGATCTTCATGACGACGACCATTGCGCCCTCGGTCGCGACCTGCACGACCATGATCTTTACCTGGATCAAAAACGGCAAGCCCGACGTATCCATGTGCCTGAACGCCTCACTCGCGGGCCTGGTCGGCATAACCGCCGGCTGCGACGCGGTGGATGCGGCCGGCGCGGCGATCATCGGCGTTGTCTCCGGCATCCTCGTCGTGGTGTTCGTGGAATGGCTTGACCTCAAGCTGCACATCGACGACCCCGTCGGCGCGGTCGGCGTACACATGGCAAACGGTATGTGGGGCACCATCGCGGTCGGCCTTCTGGCGAACCCCGACGCGCCCGCCGGCCTGAGCGGCCTGTTCTATACCGGGTCCGCAACGCAGCTCGGCCTGCAGGCTGCCGGCGTTGTCAGCGTCGCGGCCTACGCGGCGGTCGCCATGATTATCTTCTACGCATTCATTAAGAAATTCCACGGCCTGCGCGCCAGCGCGGAGGACGAGGTCGCGGGCCTTGACACCAGCGAGCACGGTCTTCCCAGCGCCTATGCGGACTTCGCTCCGGCCGTCGAGAAGTTTACCGCCTATGCCGGCAGCGAGCCCATCGTCGCCGTTACCGGCACGGTCCCGGAGGCGGAGGCCGTCCCCGTCCGCAAAATGCCCACCTTCTCCGAGGGAGAGCACAAGTATACCAAGGTGGAGGTCATCTGCCGCGAGTCCCGCTTCTATATCCTCAAGGAGGCGCTCAGCCAGCTCGGCGTCACCGGCATGACCGTGTCCCATGTCATGGGCTGCGGCATGCAGAAGGGCAAGCCCGAGTATTACCGCGGCGTTCCCG
Source organism: uncultured Oscillospiraceae bacterium (assembly GCA_964406615.1). Classification (GTDB taxonomy): domain Bacteria; phylum Bacillota; class Clostridia; order Oscillospirales; family Oscillospiraceae; genus CAJOIG01. The sequence goes on along the minus strand of CAYOSI010000013.1, from coordinate 28,520 downwards.
TCGAGACAAACCTCATCCCCAAGGTGCAGGTGGATATCGTCGTGAGCAAGGTCCCCGTCCGGGACGTCATCGAGACGGCGAAGAAGGCGCTGTATACCGGCCATATCGGCGACGGAAAGATCTTCGTCTACGACGTCGAGAACGTGGTGCGCATCCGCACCGGCGAGGAAGGCTACGACGCGCTTCAGGACGATGCCTGAGTCCGGAATGTATCATATGCATAGGATATGATATGCCCAATATCGTAAGTATTTTACCATTGCCTTTTCCCGTGCTATACTAAATGCAAAGACAACAACAGGGAAGTTGGGAGGCGGACCAAATGACGAAGCGTATGAATCATAGCGGGGAGTACCTCGTCATTTGTGGTCGGTAATTACGAAGATACTGCAGATCGAGACGACGCTTCTGCACGCGCAGAGGCGTCGTCTTTTGTATGGAAAAAAGGAGGAACACACCATGTGCGCCATCATGGGGTTTACAAAGGATACATTGACAGAAGAGGAGATTCGTGTATACTTTGACCGAACGAAGTCCCGCGGGCCGGACATGTCCCGCATCGAAAAAGCCGGCGGCAGCTATCTGTGCTTCCACAGGCTCGCGATTATGGGCCTGCACGAGGAGGGGATGCAGCCCTTCACGCTGGACGGCGATATGTGCGTCTGCAACGGCGAGCTGTATCTCTTCCGTCCGCTGAAAAAGGAGCTCTCGGCGGAATACGAGTTCAGGAGCGGCTCCGACTGCGAAATTATCCTGCCGCTGTATCATAAATATGGCCTTGCGATGTTTGAGAAGCTCGACGCGGAGTTTGCGATGATTATTTACGACAGCCGGAAGAACCAGCTCATCGCGGCCCGGGACCCCATCGGCATCCGCCCGCTGTTTTACGGCGTCGGGGCCGACGGCGGCATGATCTTTGCCAGCGAGGCGAAAAACCTCGTCGGGCTCTGCGGCGAGATTATGCCCTTCCCGCCCGGGCACTACTACGCGGACGGAAAGTTTACCCGGTATGCCGATCTGACCACCGTGGAGAAGTACGTCACCGGCGATCTCGACGAGATCTGCGCCGGTATCCGTGAAAAGCTCATTCTCGGCATTGACAAGCGCCTGGACGCGGACGCACCGCTCGGATTTCTGCTTTCCGGCGGCCTCGATTCGAGCCTTGTCTGCGCGGTTGCCGCACGTATCCTCGGCAAGCATGTGCGCACCTTCGCCATCGGCATGGACACCGACGCGATCGATCTCAAATACGCCCGTCAGGTCGCCGACTACATCGGAGCCGACCACACGGAGGTGTACATGACCCGCGAGCAGGTCCTTGCAAGCCTCGAGGAGGTCATCGCGATGCTCGGGACCTACGATATCACCACCATCCGCGCGAGCATGGGCATGTATCTCTGCTGCAAGGCGATCCACGAGCAGACGGATATCCGCGTTCTGATGACGGGCGAGATCTCCGATGAGCTTTTCGGCTACAAGTATACCGACTTTGCCCCCTCGCCGGAGGCGTTCCAGCGGGAGGCAAAAAAGCGTGTTGACGAGCTGTATATGTACGACGTTCTCCGCGCCGACCGCTGCATTTCCGTGAACTCGCTGGAAGCGCGCGTACCGTTCGGCGATCTGGAATTTGTGAAGTATGTCATGTCCATCGACCCGAAGAAGAAGGTCAACACCTACGGTATGGGCAAATATCTTCTCCGCCATGCGTTTGAGAAGGATGAGCTCCTGCCGGAGAGCATCCTCTGGCGGCAGAAGGCGGCGTTTTCCGACGCGGTGGGCCACTCGATGGTGGACGACCTCAAGGCCTATGCCGAGGAGGCCTACACCGATGAGGCGTATGAGGCCCGGCGCGAGGCGTATGATTTTGCGCGGCCCTTCACAAAGGAGAGCCTGTTATACCGGGAGATTTTTGAGAAATATTATCCCGGGCAGGCGCGGATGGTCAAGGATTTCTGGATGCCTAACAAGGAATGGGAGGGCTGCGACGTGTCCGACCCATCGGCACGTGTGCTGGCAAACTACGGCGCCAGCGGTATTTAATGGCATGGAGGTGCGGTCATGAACCCCACATGGAACAGCTATGGAAGCGTCACCGAGCGCGATGCCTGCGGCATCGGCGCGGTGGTGGATATCAAGGGCCGGGCAAGCCGGCAGATCGTGGACGACGCGCTCAAGATCGTCGAGAAGCTGGAGCACCGCGCGGGCAAGGATGCGGCGGGTGAGACCGGCGACGGCGTCGGCATCCTCGTGCAGGTGTGCCATGGTTTCTTCCAGAAGGCCGCCGGGCAGGTCGGCATATCGCTGCCGGCTGCGGGCAATTACGGCGTCGGCATGTTCTTTTTCCCGCAGGAAGCGCTCAGCCGCAGTCAGGCGAAGAAGATGTTTGAGATCATTTTGCAGAAGGAGGGCATGCGTCTGCTTGGCTGGCGCGACGTACCGTCCTGCCCGGAGATCCTGGGCCAGACGGCGTGCTCCTGTATGCCGTACATCCAGCAGTGCTTTGTCGAACGTCCGCGGGATGCGGCGCGGGGACTTGAGTTTGACCGCCGGCTGTATATCGCGCGGCGTGAGTTTGAGCAGTCGAACGACAATACCTATGTCGTGAGCCTGTCGAGCCGCACGGTGGTTTATAAGGGAATGTTCCTGGTCGGTCAGCTCCGCGGGTTCTATAAGGATCTGCAGAGCGAGGATTACACCTCGGCGATCGCTATGGTACATTCCCGCTTTTCGACGAATACGACGCCGAGCTGGGAGCGTGCGCATCCGAACCGCTTCATCCTGCATAACGGCGAGATCAACACCATCCGCGGCAATGTGGACCGTATGCTTGCCCGTGAGGAGACCATGTCCTCTGCGGTCATGCGCGAGAACATGGACAAGATATTCCCGGTTGTCAGCACCTCCGGCTCGGACTCTGCGATGCTTGACAATACCATCGAATTTCTTGTCATGAACGGCGTGGAGCTTCCGCTCGCGCTGATGATAACGATCCCCGAACCCTGGAAAAACGACAAGACCATATCCCGCAAAAAGCGCGATATGTACCGCTACTACGCGACGATGATGGAGCCGTGGGACGGTCCGGCGTCGATCCTGTTCTCTGACGGCGAGCTGGTCGGCGCGATCCTGGACCGCAACGGCCTGCGTCCGTCGCGCTATTATCTGACGGACGACGACCGTCTGATCCTGGCCTCCGAGGTCGGCGTTCTCGACATCGACGAGGCGCATATCACGCGCAAGGACCGGCTGCGTCCCGGCAAGATGCTCCTCGTGGACACGAAGCGCGGCAGGGTGCTGGACGACGACGATATCAAAGAGTATTACGCCTCCCGCAAGCCCTACGGCGAGTGGCTCGACCAGAACCTCGTGCAGCTTCGCGATCTGCCGATCCCGAACCGGCAGGTGCCGCATCACACGCAGGCGGTGCGGGACCGTCTTTACCGTGCGTTCGGCTATACCTATGAGCAGGTGAAGGACACCATCCTCCCGATGGCCCGCACCGGCGCCGAGGCGACGGCCGCGATGGGCTCCGATACGCCGCTCGCGGTGCTGTCGAAGCGTTATCCGCCGCTGTTTGACTACTTCCGCCAGCAATTCGCGCAGGTCACCAATCCGCCCATCGACGCCATCCGCGAGGAGTGCGTCACCGATACGACGGTCTACGTCGGCCGCGACGGCAATCTGCTCGAGGAAAGCGCCGACAACTGCACGGTGCTGCAGATCAACAACCCCATCCTCACCGGCACGGACCTGCTGAAGATCAAGGCCATGCACCGCGACGGCTTCCATGTCGAAACCGTTTCGCTGCTGTACTACAAGAACACGCCGCTGGAACGCGCGCTGGACCGCCTGTTCATCCAGTGCGACAAAGCGTATAAGCAGGGGGCGAACATCCTCATCCTCTCCGACCGCGGCGTGGACGAGAACCATGTGGCGATTCCGTCGTTCCTGGCGGTGTCCGCGATGGAGCAGTACCTTGTCCGCACCAAAAAGCGCACGGCGGTCTCCATCATCCTTGAAAGTGCGGAGCCGCGGGATGTACACCATTTCGCGCTGCTGCTCGGCTACGGCGCCCGTGCGATCTGTCCGTATCTGGCGCATGAGTGCATCGAGGAGTGCATCGAGCTCGGCCTGCTCGACAAGGATGCGCACACCGCCATAAACGACTACAACAACGCCATTCTGCACGGCATCGTGAAGATCGCCTCCAAGATGGGCGTCTCGACGCTCCAGTCCTACCAGTCGGCTCAGATTTTCGAGGCGGTCGGCATTCGGCAGGATGTGATCGACAAGTACTTTACCCATACCGTCAGCCGTGTCGGCGGCATCGGCCTGGAGGAGATCGGCGCAGCCGTGGAGTATCACCACAGCCATGCTTTCGACCCGCTGGGCCTCGGCGTGGACACGACGCTCGACAGCGTGGGCTTCCATAAGCTGCGCGCGGGTGAGGAGAGCGAGCAACATCTCTTTGACGCGGGCACGATCATCGCGCTGCGCGAGGCCGTGCAGAACGGGGACTATGACCGGTTCCGGGCATACTCCCGCCGCATCAACGAGGAGCGTGCGCCGCAGACCCTGCGCGGACTTCTGACCTTCGCGTTCCCCGGGACCGGTATCCCGCTGGACGAGGTGGAGCCGGTGGAGAGCATTGTCCGACGCTTCAAGACCGGCGCCATGTCCTACGGTTCGATCTCCAAGGAGGCGCATGAATGCCTGGCTGAGGCGATGAACCGGCTTGGCGGCAAATCAAATTCCGGCGAGGGCGGCGAGGAGCGCGAGCGCCTCGGCACGGAGAAAAACAGCGCCATCAAGCAGGTTGCCTCCGGACGCTTCGGCGTGACGAGCGAATACCTCTGCTCGGCCCGGGAAATCCAGATCAAAATGGCGCAGGGCGCAAAGCCCGGCGAGGGAGGACATCTGCCTGGAAAAAAGGTCTATCCGTGGATCGCCCGGACACGCTACTCCACGCCAGGCGTATCGCTGATCTCGCCGCCGCCCCACCACGATATTTACTCCATCGAGGACCTGGCGCAGCTTATCTATGACCTTAAAAACGCCAACCGCGATGCGCGTATCTCCGTAAAGCTCGTCTCCGAGGCCGGCGTCGGCACGATCGCCTCCGGTGTTGCCAAGGCCGGTGCGCAGGTCGTGCTGATCTCCGGCTATGACGGCGGCACGGGCGCTGCGCCCCGCAACTCCATCCAGAACGCGGGCCTGCCTTGGGAGCTTGGCCTGGCCGAAGCGCACCAGACCCTGATCGCGAACGGTCTGCGCAAGCGCGTGGTGCTCGAAACGGACGGAAAGCTTCTCACCGGGCGGGACGTCGCGATCGCGGCCATCCTCGGCGCGGAGGAGTACGGCTTTGCCACCGCGCCGCTTATTGCGATGGGCTGCGTCATGATGCGCGTTTGCAACCTCGATACCTGCCCCGTCGGCGTCGCGACGCAGAACCCGGAGCTTCGCTGCCGCTTTGCGGGTAAGCCTGAGTATGTCGTGAACTTCATGCGCTTTGTCGCCGAGGAGCTTCGCGAGATCATGGCAAAGCTCGGCGTGAGGACCGTCGATGAGCTTATCGGCCGCACGGAGCTTCTGCGCCGGCGTGACGATCTGGCCGGCAGCGCGGCGGCGGTGACGCTGGACGCTCTCCTTGGCAGCGGTGCGAACAACGCCACACATTTCGATCCGGCCGAGGTCTATGACTTTGCGCTGCAGAGGACGCTCGACGAGAGCGTGCTGCTCCCGGCCTTCAAAAAGACGCTCCGGGACGGTACGCCCAAGACCGTCTCGGTGAAGGTTTCCAGCACCGACCGCACCTTCGGCACGATCCTCGGCTCGGAGATCACGAAAAAGCATGGAAACACCCTGCCGGATGATACGGCGGTCATATGCGCCGGCGGCGGCGGCGGACAGTCCTTCGGGGCATTCTTGCCGAAGGGCATGACCATCCGCCTGACCGGCGACAGCAACGACTATTTCGGCAAGGGTCTTTCCGGCGGCCGCCTGATTGTTCGTCCGCCGAAAAACAGCACCATCAACCCCGGCGAGAACATCATCATCGGAAACGTCGCGCTCTATGGCGCCACCGGCGGCGAGGCGTATATAAGCGGCGTTGCCGGTGAGCGCTTCTGTGTGCGCAATTCCGGCGCGCGGGCCGTTGTCGAGGGCGTGGGCGACCACGGCTGCGAATATATGACCGGCGGTTGCGTCGTCGTCATCGGCAGTACGGGCAAGAACTTTGCCGCGGGCATGTCCGGCGGCGTGGCTTATGTGCTTGACGAGACGCATGAGCTGTATCTGCGGCTCAACAAGGAGCTCGTCACGATGTCGTCCGTCACGGCGAAATACGATGTTGCCGAGCTGCGCGGCATGATCGAGCGTCATTTTGCGGAGACAGGCTCGCCCCGGGCCGGGACGATCCTCGAACACTGGGAGGAAACGCTGCCGCTGTTCAAGAAGATCCTGCCGAACGATTACAGCCGGATGCTCACCGCCATCGGGCGGCTTGAGGAAAAGGGCATCCCGCGCGCGCAGGCGGAGCTTGATGCGTTCTACGCTGTGCAGAAGGGAGAGGTCTGACATGGGAAAATCGACAGGATTTCTGGAATATACCCGCATGGAACGGCCATGCGCTGCGCCGGAGGAGCGTTTGTGCGGCTTTGCCGAGTTCCACGGCGAGCTGACCGAGCGTGAACGCCGGGAGCAGGGAGCGCGGTGCATGAACTGCGGCGTGCCGTTCTGTCAGAGCGAATACGGCTGCCCCCTGCATAACCTCATCCCCGAGTGGAATGACGAGGTGTTCGGCGGCAACTGGGAGCATGCGCTCTCACGGCTTCTCAAAACCAACAACTTCCCCGAATTTACCGGGCGTGTCTGCCCGGCCCTGTGCGAGACGGCCTGCGTCTGCGGCATGAATAACGCCCCGGTCTCCGTCCGGGATAACGAGCTGGCCGTCATTGAATACGCCTGGGAGCATGGGCTCATGCAGCCCAAAATCCCCGCTGTCCGCACGGGAAAGCGCGTAGCCGTCATCGGCTCCGGGCCGGCGGGACTTGCGGCGGCGGACTGTCTCAATCAGCGCGGCCACAGCGTAACCGTGTTCGAGCGGGACGACCGGCCCGGCGGGCTTCTTATGTACGGCATCCCGAACATGAAGCTCGACAAAAACGTCATTTTGCGCCGCGTTGAAAAGATGCGGGCCGAGCAGATCGTTTTCCGCACCGGCGTGTCCGTCGGAACGGACCTTGCCGGCGAGGCGCTTTTGCAGGAATTTGACGCTGTTGTGCTCTGCTGCGGTGCGCGCAGGGCGCGGGATATCGAGGTAGAGAACCGGGATGTGACCGGCGTGTATCCGGCGCTTGCTTATCTGACCGCCGCGACGAAGGCGGTTCTTGCGCAGGAGGAAAGTGCATGCAGCGCACGGGGCCGTGATGTGATCGTTGTCGGAAACGGTGACACCGCTACGGACTGCGTTGCGACGGCGCTGCGGCAGGGCGCGGGATCAGTGACCCAGCTTGTGCGAAAGCCGAAGCCGGAGACGGCCGGGCGCGTATGGCCGTATAAGAGCACGGGTGAAAAGACCGACTACGGGCAGGAGGAGGCCGTCGCCGTCCTCGGCCATGATCCCCGCCTGTACCGCGCCGCCGCCAAGCGGCTTGTCGGGGATGAAAACGGCGCTCTTTGCTCCGTCGTGATCGAGCAGGACGGGGAGGAGCGGGAGCTTCCTGCGGGGATGCTTCTCATAGCTGCCGGCTTCACCGGCGCGGAGGAGGAAGCGCCGGATGCGTTCGGCATTCCGTCGGCGGAACGCATCGGGGACGCGGCGTACCGCACGGAAAACCCAAAGGTGTTTGCCGCCGGCGATATGCGCTGCGGCGCATCGCTGGTCGCCGCCGCCATTGCCGACGGTCGTGCCTGCGCCAAAGCCGTAGATCGGTTTCTGGAAGGCTATTCGAACCTCTGAATATGGTTCGGACCATACGAAAAGGACCTCTGAGATCCAAGTGATTTCAGAGGTCCTTGACTTTGCAGGCGGGGAATGTGATAATCAGGAGAAACGAGAATGTAAAGGGGAAGCTCCATGGAAATAAAGCTGGCCTCGCCGCAGCAGATGGCGTGGGCATACAGAGAGCATATGAAGCGCTCGTTTCCGGCGGCGGAGCTTGCGCCGCTGTGGGCGCTGCAGAGGCTGTACGAGGAAGGTACCTATCGCCCGTGGTGTCTCTTTGACGGGGAGACGATTCGGGGCGAGGCGTTTGTGTACGCCTTTGAGCCGGGATTCGGTCTGCTTGAATACCTGTGCGTGGCGCCTGAAGTGCGCAGCGGCGGGCTGGGCTCCAAGCTTCTGGCTGCGGTGTGCAAGGCGGAGGCGGATTCGATCCTGTTCGGTGAGTCGGAGATCCCGGCCTATGCGGAGGACGCGGCCATAGCCGAACGCCGGATCGGCTTTTATCTTCGCAGCGGCGCACGGATAGCGGATTATGACACCTGCCTTTTCGGCGTGCCGTATCATACCCTGTATTGGGCGAAGGAACCGCCCAAAACCGAGGCGCTGTGCGCGGCCCACCATCGCGCATACCGACGGCGCTTCTCTGCAGAGACGTTTCGGAAATTTATCCGCGTTCCGTGGGATGCGTCCATGGGCCGAATGCAGCAGGTGGTCTGGAGCGAAGAGTAGCGCAAAGCGAAAGCCGAGGGCATAGTGCCCTCGGCTTTGCGTATGAGGTTTGCGAAGATCAGGACGGCTCGCCGGAAGCGGTCTCGGCAGAAGCGCCGCCGAGTGCAATGACGATCTCGCCCGTGTAAGTACCGGCCTCAATGGCGGTTGGGACACCGTTCACCGTCATGGTGACGGCGGCGCCGTCCGCGCCCACGATGGAGGAGGCAGCGTCCAGAGTGAGGGTCGTCAGGTAGGAGTCCTCGGTGACGGTCCAGACAGAGCCGTTCGTAACGGCAAGGCTCAGGCCGTGCTCGCCGTCGCAGTACATGCCGAGCTCGGTGCCGGCGGCATAGCCGATCTCCTGGGAGGCGGTGTTGCCGGAAGCAAAGTGAGTGACGTTCCAGCTATCGGTGCCGAGGGAGATCGCGCCGGTGACGGCGGCATTGTCAAGCGTGACGTCCAGGCTGCGGGCCGGACGGACGCCTTCACCGGCGGGACCGCTGGTCGCGGTGTACTCATCGCCCTCCATGGCGGCGGTGTTCAGGATGTTGCCGGCCATCGTGGAGTTTTTGATGGTGACGACGGGGGCTTCGCCGGAGCTTTCAGAGCCGGAGCCGGAGTCGGAGTTGTGGATGAGCTTCACGATGCAGTTGGAGTCGGCGGCGTTGAAGACGGTGTGGTTGTAAGCGGTGTCCACGCCGTTGACGGTGCCGAACTGCGCGTCGACGTCGGCCATGTCCACGCCGTGCGCCGCAGCAAGCTCAGCATCGATGGTGTAGGTGCCGTCAAAGGCGATGGTGCAGTTGTCAAAGACGACGGTATTCGCGGTGTCGCGGAGCATGACGCCGGCCTCGCCGACATGGAGCTCGGTGTCGGTGAATACAATATCACCGACGCTGTTGCCGGAGTGGGTCATGACGCCGTATATGCCGGCGTTGATGATGCAGCCGTCAAAGGAGACAATGCCGCGGCCGGTCTCGACAGCCGCATAGTCGGGCACGTCGATGACGGAGTCGGTGAAGTAGTCCCGGGCGCCGCCGTCGGAGTACGCGCCGTAGCCGCTGGTGAGGACGGCGATATAGCTGTCGTTGATGTGCAGCTCGGTGGGCTCGTCGCTGGCGGTGTAGAGGTCGTCGCTGTCGGTGCTGAGCGCGCCCCAGCCCTGGGAGATGACGGTGGAGTTGTTATAGGTGACGCAGGAAGCGCCCACCGCGTTGGTGGCGCGGACAGCACCCTCGAGGAACAGTCCCGGAGGGCAGCCCTGCATAGTAGAGAGATTGGGGTCGGAAACGGCATAGATGGTGGAGTCGTTCACGGTGAGGGTAGCGGCGAAGCGGGTGAAGATGGTGCCGCGGCCGGGACCTCTCGTGATGATGCGGAAGTTGTTGAGCTCCGCTACGGCGTTGTCGCTCACATAGACCGCTGCGCCGAAGCCGCCCATGTCGTTTGTGCCGATGCCGGCCATGTCGATGACATAGTCGCTCAGAACAACGGTATCAGGCTCGGCCAGGCCGAGGTTCGTGTAGCTGCTGGCGCTGCCGCTGTCAACGAGCTGCTGCGCGATCTCCTCAAGGCTCATGCCGGCGTCATAGCCGAGCGCTTCGCAGAAAGCGTCCCAGTCGGGATAGTAGCTGCTGGTGATGTAGGAGAAGTTAATCTTCTCCGCGACCAGAGTGGGATCGGAGGTGCCGCCGAGGACGAACGCACCGGTATTGCGGATGGCGACGCCGACCACATTGTCCTCCTCGGAGGTGATAACGGTGGTGCTGCCGTCCTTGGTAAGGCCGGCATTGGTGGAGTGGGCCTCGTCCGCTTCGCCGGCGTCATAGGACTGCGAGGCGGTGGTGACGAGGCGCTGGACCTGGCCCATGGCTACGCCGTCCAGGGTGATGGCCTGATCGGGATTGGCCGCCGCGGAATCGGTGACGGTGGGCTCGGCGGCGGTGGAGTCGCTGACCTCGCCGGAGGCGAATGCTCCGATGCCGAGGCTGAGCGCCATGGTGACGCACAGAAGGATGCTCAACAATTTCTTCATGCTGATGCTGCTGCTCCTTTCGGAAGATAAAATAGGGACGGTATGATGCGTCCCCGGATTGCACCCATATTATATCGCAGTTTATTTATCAATGTCAACGAAAAGCAGAGCGGCGGACATGCCGGTGCGCGAAAACAGCGCCAAACCGCATCCGGACAGAAATAAAAATGACTAAAATTTACAAAACAGAAACAAAATAGACACAATTACGTGGTATTTTCTTCCCCGTGCCTTGCGCAGAGGCTCAAAAAGGGAAAGAAGGTACTTGCCAATGAAAATAGTCCGATCCATTCTTGCTGCCGTCACGGCCTTTCTGCTGTGTGCAGCGCCGGCGTTCGCGGCGGAGAGCACCGCAGAGGAGCCTCTGGGCCGCAGCGCCTGTCTGCCGCGGCATGAGCTGCGGCTTCCGGAGGCATCCTCCGACGAAGAAAACGGGGAAGAGGAAGCCATCGTCTGGGAGCAGGACCCGGACGGCTCTGTTCTGACCATGTCCGGCGGCGTGAACTATTATTTTGACCAGAAGGAGACCTACTACAACCTGGACATGGACTACGTTGTTGAGATCGCCCATTCGCAGGGCATTGAAGGCGAATATTGGGTGCGTGAGGACGGTTGCAAAATGCTCGGCGACTACATCATGGTTGCCGCCAACCGCGATGTGCATCCGCAGGGAAGCATCATCGGCACGTCTCTCGGCCTGGCGGTCGTTGTGGACACCGGCTCCTTTGCGCAGTCGAATCCGACCCAGGTCGACATTGCGGTCACCTGGTAATACAAGCTGAACTGCTCGGAAACATGGCTGTTTCCGGGCAGTTGTACCTGGCACGGCTTGACAAAAGGCGGCGGACGCGGTAGGCTAAAAGCATGGAAAACGCCGCGTGCGGCGGCGGGGAGAAATTATGAACAAGCTCACGAAAATATTGGAAAAGCGTTGGGCCGCGTACACGATCGCCGTCTGCTCGGGCGTGCTCCTGTATGTGCTGCTCGTGCATATCAGCCCGATCCTGCTGTGGCTCCGCTCAACGGCGAAGATGCTCTCGCCGGTGGTGATCGGCCTTGTGCTCGCATACGTCGTCGACCCGGTCGCGGTGTGGTTCGAGTGCAATCTGCTCCGCTGGATCAAGAGCGAAAGCTGCCGCCGGTCTCTGGCGGTTCTTATCACGATTCTCCTGGTGCTGCTGGTGCTGACGCTGTTTATCCTCATGGTCGTGCCTTCGGTCATCCACAGCATTACGGGCATCGTTGAAAATGTGGACAACTACTATATTCAGGCGCAGCGGCTGATTGAGAAAATCAACGATTTTGACCTTGGCCTGACGCTGGATCTGGACCAGTTGATCAAGAGGGCGGAGGAAATGCTCAAGGATGCCCTCAGCGATCTGAAGAGCACGCTGTCGTTTATCCTGAGCCAAGCGGGGAATATCGGCGCGTCGATGTTCAACGTCGTGATCGGCTTCATCATAGCGATCTATTTCCTCGGCGGGAAAAAAGGCCTTGTGGGCTCCCTCAACCGGCTGCGCCGCGCGGCGATGACGGGGGCGACTTATGAGGCGCATACCTCGTTCTGGCACCGGTGTCACGAGATCTTTGTCCAGTATATCGGCTGCAACCTGCTTGACGCGCTGCTCGTCAGCTCGGCCAATGCCGTTTTCATGCTGATCTGCGGTATGCCGAATGTCGCGCTGATCTCGGTGATCGTGGGCGTGACGAACCTCGTGCCGACCTTCGGCCCGGTCGTCGGCCTTGTGATCGGCGGCGTGCTGCTGCTTCTGATAAGGCCCGTGTATGCGCTGTGGTTCTTCATATTTACACTTGTCCTGCAAACCCTGGACGGTTACGTCGTGAAGCCGAATCTCTTCGGCGACTCGCTCGGCGTGCCCGCGGTGTGGACGCTGATCGCGATCATTGTCGGCGGCAAACTTGCCGGGGTGCTCGGCATGCTGCTGGCGATCCCGGCCATGGCGGTCATCGCCATGCTGTACCGGGAGCGGTTCATTCCCTGGCTGCGGTCGAAGAACCCGGATCCTGAGCCTGTGCCGGCGGAGAAAGAGCAGGAGCCGGCGGAGAAAGCGGAATAGCCGCGTTTATTAGAGGCCCATCCGACGGCAGAGAGCTGACATGGCAAAGCGGGGATAAATCCCCGTTCCGGCGGGTGGGGATAACATTCAAAACGGCACTTTTGTCTGTTTGACAAAAGTGCCGTTTTTTGCCCAAGAACGCGCAATCGGTGCGCGGAGGCGGTCCCTTTTATGGCTGCTTCCAGTAATTAAGCGTTCGTAACTGTGATTCCAGGAAGGTCCGTGCCTGTTCCGGCGGCCAATTTTCATTGGACATATGCTCAACCAGAAAATCGATTAACTCCTGGAAATTTGTGTAAACGAATTTTCCATCCGCGTAACACCATTTGCAGTATTCCTCGTTGAAAGTACCGTCAGGCTCCCGGCTGATCGAAGCCTCATCGAGAGGCATGCCGCAGCATTGGCAGATCAGCTTCCGGGGAGAGCCGAGCAGAGTGTTGATGGAAACGTCAAACAGCTTCGAAAGCTGCTTCAGTGTCTCCGTATTTGGCACGGTTTCACCCGTCTCCCAACGGGATACGGCCTGCCGGGTAACATGTATTTTTTCGGCCAGCGCATCCTGAGATAATCCGTTCTTGGTTCGGAGGTCAAAGATAACATGCTTTGTTTCCATATAAATCACCACCTCGCGGCCATTATACTACCGTTCATCAGGGGGAGCAAGCAACCGGCTGTTGCTATGGTCCTTTGATCCTGAGGTTTTCCTGCGTATACGAAAAAACCTCTCTTGTCATGACAGACAAAAGAGGTTTTCCTGTGGCAGCGGAAGAAGGATTCGAACCCTCACATACGGAGTCAGAGTCCGCTGTGCTACCTTTACACAATTCCGCTACAGTTATGAACAAATGGTATTATACCCGAAATTGCCCAAAAGTCAATAGAAAAATGGGCAAAACGGCAATTATTTCTGCAAATAACTGGTCAGGAGCTCCTGCAGCAGGTCATCGCGGTCGAGGCGGCAGATCAGCGCACGGGCATTGTTGTAGTTTGTGATGTATGTAGGGTCCTCGGACAGGATATATCCGACGATCTGGTTGATCGGATTGTAGCCTTTCTCGATCAGAGAATTATACACACTCGAAAGGATCTCACGAATTTCCGCGCTGTGATCGAGGACCTTAAATTTACGGGTGGATTCCTCCATGATATATCCCTCCTTCGGAAAAAGTGAGCATGGTATAACATTTCTATAAAAACATTATACCATGCTTTTTCAAAAAGAAAAGTGTTGAATTGTTACAAATATATTAAGAATTGGAATCGGGCCGGGTTATCGGATCACGGCGCCGTGCCTTTCCTTGAGTGCGGCGAGAATGGCGTTCATCGTCTCGTTTGCATGCTCCTCAGTCAGCGTCTGGTCGGCCGCACGGAGGGTCAGCGAGAAGGCGGCGCTCTTGAAGCCCGCGGGAATGGGGGCGCCGGTATAGACGTCGAACAGCTCCACGGATTCGAGATATGGGCCGCCGGCGGTCGTGATCGTGTCCTCCAGGTCGGCCGCGGGGATGTCCGCGGCACAGACGAGCGCCATGTCACGCTGCACGGCGGGATAGCGGGGCAGCGCCTTGTAGGTGGGTTCGTCCGCCTGCAGGGAGCGCAGGACGGGCAGGTTCAATTGCGCATAGTAGACCTCGCCCTCAAGGCCGTAGGTCTCCGCGACCAGCGGATGCACCTGACCGATCACGCCGACGGACGTGCCGGAAGCCGTGATATCGGCACAGCGGCCGGGATGGAAGGAGGGATCGTCCTTCCGGGCGGTGAAGCGGACGTTTTCGATGCGAAGATCCTTCAGCAGGGCCTCAAGGCAGCCCTTGAGCTGGAAGAAATCGGCGTCGCCGCCGTACTCGCCCAGCGTGAGCCAGGCGGACTCATCCGCGAGCGGGCTGTCCGTCTGCTTGCGGTAGACGGTCGCGGTCTCATAGAAGCGCACGACCGGGTTGCGTCGGGCGGCGTTCAGGGAGAGAACGTCTAGCATGGAGGGCATCGGCGTGGTGCGCATAACGCTGCGGTCCTCGCCGAGCGGGTTCTGAATGACAAAGGCGTCGCGCAGAGGCGAATCCGCAGGCAGACGAATCCTGTCCCACGCGCCGGGGCTGCCGAAGGAGTAGGTCAGGATCTCATTGAAGCCCATGGCGCGGCAGAGGCTGGCGGCGCGGTTTTCAAACGCCTGCTTTTCGCTCCATCGGCCCTGCGCGGTCCGGCCGCGGAACATGGTCGGCTCGATGATGTCGTAGCCGTAGAAGCGGGCGACCTCCTCGGCGAGGTCGGCGTAGTGCGCGATATCGCTGCGCCAGGAGGGGACGATCACCTCGTCGCCGCGCATGGTGAAGCCGAGCTTCTCCAGGACGGAGACCATGTATTCGCGGGTGAAGTCGGTGCCCAGCAGGGCGTTGATGCGGTCGGGACGGAGCGTGACGCTCTTTTCCTGCGCCGGGGCGGCGACCACGTCGATCATGCCGTCGATCACATCGCCGGCGTCCAGCAGCTCCACAAGCTCGCAGGCGCGCTGCACGGCGGGGATGGTGCCTTCGGGATCAAGTCCCTTCTCGAACTTGGAGGAGGCGTCGGTGCGCATGCCGAGAGCGATCGCGGTCTTGCGGATGGAGGTGCCGTTGAAGTTGGCGGACTCAAACACGATGGTGGTGGTGTCGTCCACGATCTCGGAATTTTCACCGCCCATGATGCCGGCGAGGCCGACGGGCTTTTCCGCGTCGGCAATGACGAGCATGTTGGGGGTAATGGCGCGGCTGTTGCCGTCGAGGGTCATGAGATTCTCGCCGGCCTCGGCCCGGCGGACAATGATCTTGCCGCCGCCGACGCAGCTATAATCGAAAGCGTGCATGGGCTGGCCGTATTCCTGCATGACATAGTTCGTGATATCGACGATGTTGTTGATGGGGCGGATGCCCGAAGCGCGCAGACGGCGGCGCAGCCAGGCGGGAGAAGGCTCGATCTTGATGTTCTTGACCATGCGGGCGGTGTAGCGCGGGCAGAGCTCGGGGTCGTCAATGCGGACCTCGAGATAATTCTCGATGCGGTCGCCGTCATGGCAGCCCTCGACCTCGGGCTCGCGGAGTGTGAACTCCGTGCCGAAGGTGGCGGCGGCCTCGCGGGCCAGGCCGATCACGCTCAGGCAGTCGGGGCGGTTGTTCGTGATCTCGAACTCAACGACGCTGTCGTTGAGGCCCAGGACCTCGCGGATATCCTGACCGAGTTCGCAGGGCTCCTGCATGATGAAGATGCCGTCCTCGATGGCATAGGGGTAGTCGTGGGCGTCAAGGCCCAGCTCCCCGAGAGAACAGAGCATGCCCTCGGACACGACGCCGCGGAGCTTGCCGGTATGGATCTCCTTGCCGCCGGGGAGGGTAGAGCCGTCGAGCGCTACGGGAACGAGATCGTCCACGGAGACATTCTGCGCGCCGGTAACGATGGTGAGCTCGTGCTCGCCGCCGACATCGATCTTGCAGACCCAGAGATGGTCGGAGTCGGGATGGGGACTCATGAAAGTGACCCGGCCGGCCACGACGTTTTCGATGCCGTCTCCGGTGCGGGAGACGGTTTCGACCTTGGAGCCGGACATGGTCATGCCGTCGCAGAACTCCTTGTCGGATACGTCGATTTTGGTGAAATCAGAAAGCCATTGTCTGGAAAGATTCATTTTCTCGTCCCTCCTTATCAGAACTGCTCAAGGAAACGGGTGTCGTTTTCGAACATCAGGCGCAGGTCGCTGATGCCGAAGCGGAACATGCCCATGCGCTCCGCGCCGACGCCGAAAGCGAAGCCGGAGTATTTTTCGGTGTCGATGCCGCAGCCCTCGAGGACCTTGGGATGGACCATGCCGGCGCCGAGAAGTTCGATCCAGCCCTCGCCCTTACAGGTGCGGCAGCCCCGGCCGCGGCACTCGAAGCACTCCACATCCACCTCGCAGCTCGGCTCGGTGAAGGGGAAGTGGTGGGGACGGAAGCGGGTGCGGGTATCGGGGCCGTAGAGGCGATGCACAAGCTCGTTGAGCGTACCCTTCAGATCGGCGAAGGTGATGCCCTCGTCGATAACAAGACCCTCGATCTGGTGGAACATCGGGCTGTGCGTGGCGTCGACCTCGTCCTTGCGGTAAACGCGGCCCGGGGAGATAATGCGGATGGGCAGCGGCTGGGTCTCCATGACGCGCACCTGCACGGGGCTCGTCTGGGTACGCAGCAGCACCTCGTCGTTGTCATCGAAGTAGAAGGTATCCTGGCGGTCGCGGGCGGGATGGCCCTCCGGGGTGTTGAGGCGCGTGAAGTTGTAGTCGGACAACTCGACCTCGGGGCCTTCGGCGATGGTAAAGCCCATGCCGATGAAGATCTCCTTGGCCTCGCTGATGACCTTGTTCAGCGGGTGCTGACGGCCGATATGCACGGCCCGGCCGGGCATGGTGACGTCGGTGGACTCCGCGGCAAGGCGGGCCTCCAGGGCCTTTTCGGTCAGTGCCGCGCGGCTGTTTTCGATGGCCAGAGACAGTTCCTCGCGGATCTGGTTTGCAAGCTGGCCCATGACGGGACGCTCCGCAGCGGAGAGCTTGCCCATCTGCTTCAGAACGGCGGTAAGCTCGCCCTTCTTGCCGAGATACTTGACGCGGAGCGCATCGAGCGCGTCGAGCGCGCCGACCTCCGCGATCGCCTTGAGAGATTCCTCCCGAAGCTGACGCAGTTTTTGTTCCATAAGTGTCTTGCTCCTTGCCTGTATATGAAAATATATAAATACGAAATACAACCTTAACTTATATCACAAAACCACTCTTTTCGCAACTATTATCCAATAAAATGGCTTTTGGAAATTGACGTATTTTTCCGGTGCGTTTATAATAAGCGCATCCGGATCGTACCGAGAAGGGAGGCAGGCGCATGGAGCTGGCGATGGCGGCGGGCATGAAAGCCGCGGACAAGGCGGCGATCGAAGAACGGGGGATCGACTCGCTACTGCTGATGGAGCGCGCGGCGGGATTTGTTGCGTCGGCCGCCGCAGAATACCGTCTGTCGGATGGCCCGGCGGTTCTGTTCTGCGGCCCGGGCAACAACGGAGGCGACGGCGTGGCGGCGGCGCGTCTGCTCATGGAGCGCGGCATCCCCGTGCGGGCGTTCCTCGTCGGGGCGAGGGGAAAAATGACGTCCGATACCCGCGCCATGGAGCGGAGGCTTCTCGAGGCCGGCGGCGTGCTGGAGGATTTTCAGGCGGATGACGGGGCCGCGGCGGTGAAGGAAGCGGGCGTTGTCGTGGACGCGATTTTCGGCGTGGGCCTGAGCCGGGAGCTTTCCGGAGACGCGCTTGCGGCGGTGCAGCTTATGGACCGCGCCTGTGCGCCGGTCGTATCGGCGGATATTGCAAGCGGCGTCTGTGCCGATACGGGCCTGATTCGCGGGGCGGCGGTCCGCGCCGCCTGCACCGTGACCTTTTCTATGGCAAAGCCGGGGCATTTTATCGAGCCGGGCTGCGTATACTGCGGTGAGCTGCGCGTGTGCGATATCGGTATTCCGGCGGAGCTTCTGAAAACGGCCGGCTGCGGCGTCTATGCCATACACGGCGAGGACCTGCGTCTGCCGGCGCGGGACCGGCTCTCGCACAAGGGCGACCACGGGAAGCTGCTGATCCTCGGCGGCAGCGCGGGGTATACAGGCGCGCCGAGCCTGTGCGCCCATGCGGCCGTGCGGGCCGGAGCGGGACTTGTCTATCTCGGCGTGCCGGAGGATATTTACGCCGTCACGGCGGTAAAAAACGACGAGGCTATGCCCTTCGCGCAAACGCCGGCGCTCGTGGAGGAGAGGCTTTCGCAGTGCAGCGTCTGTGTGATCGGCCCGGGCATGGGCCGGGGGGAGGACACCCTTGCCCTGACGCGGTATGTGCTGGAAAACGCCGGGACACGCCCGGTCGTCGCGGATGCGGACGCGCTGTGGGCGCTGTCGCAGGAGCCTGCGCTGCTGGATGATACCGAAACCACGCTGGTGCTCACGCCGCATGAGGGCGAGTTTGCGCGCCTGCTGGGCCGGCCTGTGCAGGACCGTCTGAACGACGCGCTGAGCTTTGCCGACGCGCATGGCTGCGCGGTGGTGCTCAAGGGGCACCGGACGATCTGCGCGTTTCCGGACGGCAAGGCGTATGTCATCGACGCCGGAAATCCCGGCATGGCGAAGGGCGGCAGCGGGGATGTGCTCGCGGGGGTCATCGGCGCGATGCTAGGCCAGCTCCCGTGCCGCCGCGCGGTCGTGACGGCCTGCTGGCTCCATGCCCGGACCGGCGATATAGCGGCCGGGAAATTCGGCGAATACGCCCTCAAGGCGGGCGACCTGATCGACACCCTGTTCCGGGCGGAGCTGGAGATCAGCTAGTCCCGTTTTCCCGGCCGCTTCCGGGGCGGCCGAATCATCATACCATATTGGGAGGCATCATGCGGAAAGGTCTGACTTCCGTACTGATGATACCCCTTCTGCTGCTCGCGGGCTGCGGGGAGCGGGAGGCCAGAATGGAACACAGCTTCACGACGTTTCGTGACGCGCTCATTGACACCGCCGGCGTGACGGCGCATGCCTCGCTCACGGCGGACGCCGGCGACACGGTGGCCGACTACGAGCTGGAGGTCGCCTACGACGGGCAGGAGACGGTCGTCACGATCACGGAGCCTGCGCTGATCGCGGGGGTGACTGCGAGGGGAAAATGGGGTGAATCGACGCTCTCCTATGACGGCGTGATACTCGGCGCGGGCGCGCTCGACGAGGACGGACTTACGCCGGTATCGGCGATCCCCCGGATGCTGGAGGCCATGGCCGGGGGCTATAAGGAGCTGCTGTGGTGGGACGGCGAGCTTGTCGCGGCGCGGCTGTATGTCTCAGAAACGAGTCGCTGCACGGTCTGGCTGGATCCGGAGACGTGCGTGCCGCAGTATGCGGAGATCAGCTCGGACGGAAAGCGCGTCATATCCTGTACGTTTACGGACTGGGAGCTTACGCCCGGCGGACAATAGAAAAAGAGAGAAACAGAGGAAAGACAATGGACGACCGAAAAAAACGCACCTGGGCGGAGATAAGCCTTGGCGCGATCGAACACAATTACCGCGCGATGCGCTCGCACCTGCCGGCGGGATGCCGTTTTCTCGGCGTGGTGAAGGCGGATGCATACGGCCATGGCGCGATCGCCGTCGCAAGGCGGCTGGAGGAGCTTGGCTGCGACTATCTCGCCGTGGCCTGCCTCGACGAGGCCCGGCAGCTTCGCGCCGCAGGGATCGGACTTCCGGTGCTGATCCTCGGCTATACAATGCCGGAATACGCGCCGGAGCTTGCCGACCTCGGCGTCACGCAGGCGGTGGGCAGCCTGGAGGCCGCCGCCGCGCTCAGCAGGGCGCTGGAGGGGACGGACAAAACGCTGAAGGTGCATCTCAAGCTCGAGACGGGCATGGGCCGCACGGGCTTTCGCGTGTTCGGAAGCTGGCAGGCTCTTCCCGCCGCCGAGGCGGTGGAGCTGCCGCATATCGACGCCGAGGGCGTGTTCACGCATTTCTGCGTCTCCGACGGCGCCGAGGGCGTGCGCGATTTCACGCACGAGCAGCTTGCCCGCTTTCAGGAGGGCGTCCGCGCCATCGAGACCCTATCGGGCCATCGTTTTGCCATCCGGCACTGCGCGAACTCCGGCGCGATGCACGCTTTTCCGGAGACGTATATGGATATGGTCCGGCCCGGCGTGTCGCTGTACGGCCTGTATCCCGGTCCGGTGCGCGATGCGATCGGGCTTGTGCCTGCGATGACGCTCAAGACCCGGGTGGCGTATGTCGAGAAGCATGAGCCGGGCGATACCGTGAGCTACGGACGTACATTCACGGTGGAGAGGCCCTCGGAGATCGCCGTGCTGCCCATCGGCTATGCGGATGGCCTGCACCGGGCGCTGTCCAACAAGCTCGAGGTGCTCATAAACGGCAGAAAGGCCCGGCAGGTGGGCCGCATCTGCATGGACATGTGCATGGCGGACGTGACCGGCCTCGGCATGAAGCCGGGGGATGAGGTCGAGATCTTCGGCCGGGAAATGCCCATCGACGACGTCGCGGACAAGGCGGGAACGATCCATTATGAGCTTACCTGTGCCGTCAGCGCCCGTGTGCCGCGTGTATATGTTGACTGAACCGGTATAAAATTTTCCGCATCGTGGGAGAATAATAGCATGTCCGTACATAGAATGATACGGGCGGCGATTCTCAGGAAAGCGGTGCTCAACTATGACAAATCCGGTTCGACGGGGCGATATTTACTATGCCGATCTGAGTCCTGTGGTGGGCTCGGAGCAAGGAGGGCTGCGGCCCGTGCTGATCGTACAAAACGACACGGGAAACCGTCACAGCCCCACGGTGATCGCGGCTGCGATCACCTCGCAGGTGGGAAAGGCACGACTGCCGACCCATATCGAGATCCCGGCGCCCGACAGCGGGCTTACCAGGGACAGCGTGATCCTGCTCGAGCAGATCCGCACGCTGGACAAATCCCGGCTTCGGGAGCGGATGGGAAAGCTCGATGGTCCGACCATGGATAAGGTCGACGGCGCGATTGCCGTCAGCTTTGGACTCCCAAACACCCTGTCGTAATAAAAACAGGACCTCCGTTCATAGTCTTGAATGACTGAGAACGGAGGTCTTTTTATGGAGATACCGATTTACATCGACGGGAAAGAGGCGGGACGCCTGACCATCGCGAAGCAGGCGGCGCGGCTGGTGCTGACGGCGAGGCTGCGTCCGGCGGACCGGGTGGTTCGGTTAAAAATATATGGCGACGGGGAGCCGTTTTATCTCGGGATACCGATGCCGGAGGAGGGGGAGCTGCGTCTGAGCCGGAAGCTGACGCCGACGGAAGCGCGCCGGCTGCCGGAAAAACCGGTCTATGCGGCGGAAGCGCCCCTGGAGGCCGACGCACCGCGGCATGTCCTCCGTTTCAGGGGACGGGCGTATTATTTCTGACCTAGACGGTCGAAAAGGTCCTATGGCCTTTTTCGGCAAGGGGAAACGGCGAAGCCTTCTTTGACAAAGTAAAAGACAGAGAGAAGGGATAGGCTACGTAAGGAAGTAGGCATCCTTTGACTGATGAGCAGCTTGCTGATACAGACATCATTTACGCATAAGCACACTCTGGAAGCAGTTTGGAATGTTCATGCCGCTTCTTTTCCTTTTCCATGCAGTAGATTTTTTCACAAAGCCGTGATATAATCGCTCCATGTCTGAGCAACAAATTGAGATTTGCAGGGAAACAAAAAATGAAAAGATGGAAAGTCTTATATTATTTGACAACAGTTATAAGTATGTTGGTTGGTCTATGGCATTTCTTTGTGCCAAAAATGTTTCAATGGTATGATTATCTACCAATGCAATATGAAAATTTAATTGTGGGGATTGATTATACCAATTATTGCTTTTCAACATTATTATTTGGAGGCAGCCTGCTTTTGGTGTTTTGGGGGAAACGTGTTTTTACCGACAATAAGGAATCTAAGGAATTATATTTCTTTTACACGATTGTATGGCTTATTCGGGCAGCGCTTGCTACATTTATTGAGCCGTGGCCATTAGAACCTGTGGCATGGGCAGCAATACTTCAATTAATAATGTCTGACCTGCTGGTTATATGTATGGTTGTAATGAGCATAAAACTTATTAAGATGATGAAGATCAGAGCAGCGTGAACTTCCAGTTTAACGGGCCGAATATCAACAGCAAGCAAACCACAGAGCGCATTGGCACTTTGGAGCCGCAAGGCTGAAAGTGTCATAGTGGGTTACGTGCTTTGAAAAAAGTGCGCCAAAAATAACTCTATACCCGAAAACAAGCACAAAAACGGCATAACCGATATGGCTACACCGTTCAACGAAATCCATTATTTCGTTTTAATACAAAAACCACCTTGGGGCGCCTTCCTTACGGAGGGTGCCCCAAGCCTTTGCCTTTTGGTTCGTGCGTCAGATGACGACGGTCGTTGTGCCGACGGGGATGTTGTTATAGATCCACTTGGCGTAGGAGTAGCTCACGCGCACGCAGCCGTGGGACAGGCGATAGCCCGTGCGGCCGTCCGCCAGACCGCCGCCGGGATAGTACAGTACGCTGTGAATGGCCTGGTTGCCGTTGAAGGTGGAGTACCAGAAGCAGCGCACACTGCCGGAGTCAAAGTAATAGCCGCGGTCGTAGGTGATGGCGAAAACGCCCTTATAGGTGGGGGTCGACGACGTGCCGGGAGCGCAGCTGATGTAGTCGTAGTACGCCCAGGAACCGCTGGAGGTCTTCTTGAAGATGCCGAGGCGGCACTGGACGGAGTCGATGACGATCAGGTACGAGGTGGAGCTGATGTGGTTCTGCGCCTCGGAAAGAAGCTTCATCTTGGTGGGGATGGTCGCGGTCCCGCTGCTGTTGATCTTGTAGCCGTCGATGGTCGTGCTGGAGGCCATGGTCCATTTCGGGCCGCCGTTTGCTTCGGTCCCCTTATAGAAATAATAAGTGTAGCCGTTGATGGTCTTCCAGCCGGTAGCGAGCATTCCGTTGGCGTTGAAGTAGTACCAATAGCCATCGTTCTTCCACCAGCCTGTTCTCAGGCGTCCGGACTCATAGGCGTAAAGGCGGTTGCCGTTTGCGGTGTTGATCCAGCCGTGCTGCAGAATGGAATCGGTGAAATAATAGTAGTAGCTGCCGATCTTATAGGAGCCGTTTTCACAGCGGGCGCCGGAGGAGGCATAATAGCGGGAGCCGGTATGGGTCTTGCCGTCCGTACCGGTGTAGGTAACGGTCAGCCAGCCGGTGAACATGGAGCCGTCCGCGTTGAAGCGGTAATACGTTCCGTTGATCTGACGCTCTGTGTCCGCGAGGCAGGAGCCGTTCACAAAATAATACCATTTGCTGTTGATCTTCGACCAGCCGCTTTCGATACGGGCGCCGGAGGAATTGAAATAGCTCCAGACGGAGGTCAGCTTGCCGTCCTGGTTGGGAGCGGTGGTCTGGACCCAGCCGGTCTGCATGATGCCGTCGGCGTTGAAGATGTAATTTACGCCGGAGACTTTATACACGCAGTCGACCACGGTAAAGCCGTTGACGAAATAGCACCACTGGCTGTTCCGCTTTCCCCAGCCGGATTCCTTGCGGGCGCCGGAGGAGTCAAAGTAGCTGCGGGCCGTATGGGACTTGCCGTCGGCGGTCTTGTAGGAGGTGATCACCCAGCCGGTCTGCATGACGCCGCTCTTGTTGAAGTAGTAGTTATAGCCGCCGATGCCGTACAGACCGTCCTTGACCGGCGTGCCGTCAACGTAGTAGTACCAGCTCCCGCTGACCTTCTTCCAGGAGCCGCCGGAGAGGGTGGTTATGGTCTGCTTGAGCGGGGCGTTGTAGTAGGTCGACGAGGGCGTTGTAACGCTCAGGCCCGAGGGGTCATAGGAGCTGAGGCATGCGTTGCCGTCCGCGGTGACGGAGCGCACGGTATAATACAGCTTGGTGCCGGCAGGGGCCGTCGCATCATAAAACGTTGTGTCGGTGGTCTCGGCGATCCGCTGCCATTCACCGCCTGCGGTTTTGCGGAGTATGCGGTAGGCTCCGGCTTCCGAAACCTTCTTCCAGGTGAGCTTTACGCCGTTTTCGGTGTTCGCAATGGAGGACAGCGTCGGCGCGGTGATCCGGGTGAAGCCCGTGCCGGCATAATAGCCGCTGGTGTAGGAGGCGCCGTCGGCGCTGACGCAGCGCACGGTGTAGTAGTAACGCTGGCCGGAAACGGCGGTCGTATCGACGAAGGTCGTTTCGGTGGTAAGATCGCTGATGCGCTCCCACTCGCCGCCTTCCGTCCTGCGCAGAACGCGGTACTGCGCCGCGCCCTTTACGGCGGTCCAGCTGACGCTGAGTCCGCGGAGCAGGTTGTAGACCGAGGAGACCTTCGGCGCGGCGATGAAGCAGACCTTCGGGGTGCAATAGCCCGCGCTCGTGAGGGCTGTGCCCGCATCGTTCACGCAGTGGACCGAGTAATAATATGTAGTGCCGGAAACGGCGGTCGAGTCCGTGTAGGACGTCTTGGTCGTATCGGCGATCTTCTTCCAGCTTCCGTCGGGGACCTTGCGGTACACGCGATAGGTGTTGGCCCCGGTTACGGCTTTCCACGAAACCAGCGCGCCGGTGGAGGTGTTGGTGACGGCGGAAAGCACCGGGGCGGAGAGAAAGGTGATGGTCAGGCCCTCGGCGTCATAGCCGCTGGTATAGGTGGCGCCGGCCGCGTCGGTGCAGCGCACGCTGTAGCAGTACGTCGTGCCGGAGACAGCGGTGGTATCCGTGAAGCTCGTGCCGGTGACGGGGTCGCCGGCCTTTTCCCATACGCCGCCCTTGGCCTTGCGGATGACGCGGTATTTCACGGCGCCCTCGGAAGCGGCCCAGGTGATTTTCACGCCGGCGGCGGTGTTTTGGATCGTCTTGAGCTCCGGGGTGGCGAGCGTGACGGCGGAAGCGCCGTCGAGAGAGGCCGTGTCGGTCAGCGTGGGATCTCCGGTCTCTGCCGGCTCCGTGACCTCGTCCGTGAACTCGGTGAAGGCAGGTTCGGCGGTTTCGACCGGCGCCTCGTCGGGAGTCGGCTCGGCAGTCTCAGCCGGCGTATCGGTCGGCTCCGGCTCGGCGGTTTCGGCCGGCGTTTCGTCGGGCTCCGGCTCGGTGGTCTCGGCCGGCGTCTCGGTGGGAGCCGGCGTGGTTTCCACTTCCGGGATCTCAACGGGTACTTCGGTCTGCACCGGCGTTTCGGCGGGCTCCTCCTCATCGGCGGGAGCCGGCGTCGGTTCCGGCGTTTCCGTGACGGCCGTTTCCTCCGTCATATACAGGGACTCGTCGAGAGCGAACACCGCCTCCGTGAGCAAAGAGAGGCAGGTTGCAAAGACAAGCAGAATTGAAAGGATGCGGGTAGAGTGTTTCATTGCGCGATGGACCCCTTTCAAAAATGAAGTGCACAATTTACCTAATTATAGAAAAGTTTACAGGATGCCCCATTTTGTGTCAACAAATAATTTATTACAAATTATTACAAAAAATAAATAAATAATATGCATCCCTCTGGCGCGGGCTAGGCAAGATTGGCAGAATGTGCTACAATGTATTGCAGATAAACGAAAAATCCGGCTCGGAGGTGTTTGGATATGCGGATGAGCGAGCTTATTGAGAAGAAACGGGACGGCGGTGAGCTGACGGCGCAGGAGATCCGCTGGATGATCGAAGGCTATACCCGGGGAGAGATCCCGGATTACCAGATGAGCGCGATGTGCATGGCGATCTTCTTTCGGGATATGACCGTGGAGGAGACCTATGAGCTGACAATGGCCATGCTGGATTCCGGCGAGCGCGTGGATCTGAGCGGCGTGGCCGGCGTGAAGGCGGATAAGCATTCCACCGGCGGCGTCGGGGACAAGACAAGTCTCGTTCTCTGTCCGATGATGGCGGCCTGCGGGGTGAAGATGGCGAAGCTGTCCGGCCGCGGACTGGGCCACACCGGCGGTACAATTGATAAGCTGGAGAGCTTTGCGGGCTTCTCGACGGCGATGAGCATGGAGGCGTTTCTGCGCTCGGTGGAGAAAAACGGCTTTGCCATTGCCGGGCAGACTGCGGAGCTGGTGCCGGCGGATAAAAAGCTATACGCCCTGCGCGATGTGACGGCGACGGTGGCGTCCCGTCCGTTGATCGTCAGCAGCATTTTGTCCAAAAAGCTTGCGGCGGGTGCGGATGTGATCATTTTGGACGTCAAATGCGGCTCCGGCTCGTTCATGGGGACCGAGGAGGCGGCCTTTGAGCTGGCCCGGCTGCTCGTGGAGGTCGGGCGGCGTGCCGGCAAGCGTGTGATCGCGGTCGTGACCGATATGGATGAGCCGCTCGGAAACGCGGTGGGCAACGCCCTCGAGGTGAAGGAGGCCCTTGCCGCGCTGAAGGGGAACTATACCGGCGATCTTACGGAGCTTTGCCTGACCCTGGGCAGTCAGCTCCTGATCGCCGCTGGGGAGGCAGAGGATGAGGCGCAGGCCCGCGTCCGGATGCAGCGCACGCTCGACGACGGTTCGGCTCTCCGGCGCTTTGAGCGCTTTATCGCGGCGCAGGGCGGCGACCCGGCGGCGGTGCGGGATGAAAGCCTGCTGCCGCAGGCCCCGGTGACGCGGAGTGTTCCCGCGCCGAAGGCGGGGTATGTCGCGGCGGTCAACGCCCGCGGCGTCGGGCTTGTCAGCATGCGTCTGGGCGGCGGCCGTGCGGCGAAGGACGATAAGATCGACCTGTCTGTCGGCGTCGTGCTGCGTAAAAAAGCCGGCGACCCGGTGACGGCGGGGGAGAGCCTAGGCGTCATCCATGCCCGCACCGAGGCGGATGCGGACGAAGCGGCGGCGCTTTTTGCGGCCTGCTATACCATCACGGACGAACCCGTGACACGCGCATCGTTTATCAAGGGCGTGGTCCGCTGATCCGTCCGGGAGGAGAGAACGAATGATTAAGCAAAATCGGGCCATGGAGCTGTACCGCTTTTCAGCGGCGGTCATGATCCTGTGCTATCACTGCCATTGGTTCGCGTTCCGGACGGACGGAGAGGAGTTTCGTGGCTTTTATCTGTTCGTGGAGCTGTTTTTCATCCTGAGCGGCTTTCTGATGATGAGCGCCATCCGCCGCCATGTGACGCCGGAGGAGCGCAAAAACCCGGCGGCCATGACCATGCGCTACATGAAAAAGCGCCTGCGCCGGCTCTTTCCGCACCATATTTTGTCGTGGGTGCTGGTGGCGGTGCTCGAGTTTTATCTGATCGGCGATCTGTGGCCCATCGAGGTGTTCCAAATAGGCTGGGCGGAACTTCTGCTCGTAAACATTTTCGGCTTTGTCCGGAACCAGTACATAAACATTGTATGCTGGTATCTGAGCGGCCTTGTATTCGCGTCGCTCATTATCCACTACCTTATTCTGCGGGATGAGGACGGCTTCGTGAAGGTCATCGCGCCGGTCCTGCTGGTGGTGTGCTATGGGACGCTGTTTGACCGCGCCGAGTGCCTTGCCGCGACGATCGTGTTCACGCGCTACGCGCCGCATCTCGGCTTCATGCGCTCGCTGGCGGATATGACGGTGGGTGTGCTGGCCTTCCGCGCATACGAGTGGATGTCGGATGTGGAGCTGCCGGGGGAGAGGGCTGCCGCGACCGTGCTGGAGGCGGCGGTGTTCCTTGCTTCGGCGCGGTATATGTACCGCTTCAGCGGAAAGCTGGATTTTCTGTTCGTGCCGCTGTTCTTCGCTTTCACGATCAGCGTGTTCCGCGGAAAGAGCCTGTTTACGCGCCTGTTTGACAACCGGCTGTCCGCCTGGCTCGGCAGGCAGAGCTATGCGTATTTTCTCAACAATATCGTGGTTATCTATCCGTATATGTACCTGTTTCCGGAGTCGAATATCTGGACGATGGTCTGCGTCTGCGTTCCGGTCTGCCTCGTTGTCTCGCTCCTTACGGGCGGCGCGCTGAAAAAGCTTACGGGGTGAGGGAGCGCCCCCAACGCGGTTTTTGAAAAAAACCGAAATTACCTCTTGCTTTTTTGCCCGGACTGTGCTAGTATATCAAGGCTGAAACGAAAAGCGTCAATATCCGGGTGTGGCGAAGTTTGGTATCGCGCCTGAATGGGGTTCAGGAGGCCGCTGGTTCAAGTCCAGTCACTCGGACCAAACAATGATAATCCGAACTACATTATCCAAGTGGGTAGTGTGTTCGGATTTATCATTTCTATCGAGAATGTT
>CAYOSI010000012.1:0-52821 GCA_964406615.1 uncultured Oscillospiraceae bacterium | reverse complement strand
CCTTACCGAAAATTTTTGATTCCAAGTCTGACAATCTCATTTGCGTCTTCCTTTCTTGAATTGTATCGAATGATTGTAACTTTTACAAGGTTAAATACAGATATTAGTGGAATTAGCCTTGCGTGCAAGTACCTATAATATTTTTATTAGTAGCTTATCTCTGCCGAATAACACTTCACAACTAAAAAAGCAGCAGATTTCAAAGGAAAACCTGCTGCTTCAATTTATTTGAGGGGTACTCTTAGACAAAAAGAAAGACAAACCTGTCCAAAAACAAGTTTGTCTCTTTTTGGTACGGCTGACGGGATTCGAACCCACGACCTTTGGCTCCGGAGGCCAACGCTCTATCCAGCTGAGCTACAGCCGCTTATTCTGTTTTGCCCGCCTACGGGCTCACATATTATAGCGCAAACAGGGCGGAATAGCAAGTGTTTTGTTCGGCGGTTTTATGTCGGATGCCGGCGGGAGCTGTGCCGTCCGGTCTTGGAATCCGGCGTGCGGTGTGGTATACTTCCTCTGATATGAAGTCTGCAAGAGGGGGCGAAGCACATAAGGACCATCTTTACAATCCTCCTGTCGGCACTGGTTTTAGTTATGTCAACCGCTTGCGGCGCTGATCCCGCCGAAATATCGGAGGAATCAACCGCTCCGACGACCGCGCCGGGTGAAGAGGCGATGGAGAAGCACCAAAAGCAGGTCTATGCCATGGACACGGTCATGATTTTGACGGCCTACGGTGAGAATGCGGAAGCGGCGCTGGATGCGGCCGCAGCGCGGATCCTGGCGCTGGAGGCCGACCTTGACCCGGAGACAGTCACAGGCTCTGTGTACGAGCTGAATGCCGCCGCAGGCGGACAGGTAATTGTCAGTCGGGACTGTATGAATATTATGTCAACTACCATATCGGTCTGGGCCTCCACCGGCGGGGCGCTTGACCCGGGGATGTATCCGATTTCCCGGGCGTGGGGCTTCATCGGCGGGGATTACCGCGTGCCGTCATCGACAGAGCTGAACGGTCTTCTGGCTATGAAAAACACCGGCGGCATCCGGCTCGATGAGGCGGCCTGCGCGGCGGCGCTCCCCGCAGGGATGGAGGTTTCCTTCGGCGCGGTCGGCAAGGGGTATGCCGCGCAGGCGGTCTGTGACCTGATGGAGGAAATGGGCGTGCAGAGCGCGGTGCTGTCTCTTGGCGGGAATGTACAGACGCTGGGCGATACAAAGCCCGACGGCTCACGCTGGCAGATTGCGGTGACAAACCCCTATGATACGGGTGCGTATATCGGGGTCCTATCCGTCGGAGAGACTGCGGCGGTAACGTCCGGCGGCTATCAGCGCTATTTTGAGCAGGACGGGGTGACCTATATCCATATCCTTGACCCGGAGACGGGCTGTCCCGTGGATAACGATCTGCTCTCCGTCACGGTCGTCACCGCGGACGGCACGCTGGCTGATGCGCTTTCCACGGCGCTGTTCGTCCTCGGAAAGGACGGTGCGCTTGACTATTACCGGACGCATGAGGATTTTGAGCTTGTGCTCATCACGAAGGACGATCATGTGATCGTGACGCCGGGCCTGCGGGACAACTTTGCTGAAACGGAGGCGGAGGACTTTACCTATGAGTACCTCGAATAACGCCCCGTGTCGGCTCTGTCCGCGCCGGTGCGGGACCGTGCGCCCGGGCGGCGTATGCGGCATGCCGGCGGAGCCGGTCGTCAGCCGTGCCGCGCCCCATTACTGGGAGGAGCCATGCATCAGCGGGGAGCGAGGGAGCGGCGCGGTATTTTTTGCCGGATGCAGCCTGCGCTGTGTTTTCTGCCAGAACTACGATATCAGCGCGCTGCGGCGGGGCAGGACCGTCACCGTGGAACGACTGCGGGAGATCTTCGCGGAGCTGACCGCGCAGGGCGTCCACAATATAAATATAGTGACCGGCACGCATTATGCGGATGTGCTCCGCGAGGCGCTGACGCCGGCGCCGCCGATCCCCGTGGTCTGGAACTGCGGCGGCTATGAATCCGTCGAAACGCTGAGGACGCTGGAAGGGAAGGTGCAGGTCTACCTGCCGGATATGAAGTATTCCGACGGCGCGCTGGCAGGAACGCTGTCCGCCGCGCCGGATTACCCGGCGGCCGCTAAGGCGGCCATTCGGGAAATGTTCCGCCAGACCGGGCCGTATGAGCTGGACGGGGACGGCATGCTTACGCGGGGCGTGATGGTGCGTCATCTTGTGCTGCCCGGGTCGCTTGACAACACCTTCGGGGTGCTGGACTGGCTGGCGGAGACGTTCCGGCCCGGCGACATACTCGTGAGCCTCATGGGACAGTATACGCCGAACGGACACGGCGGCCCGGCCCGGCGGCTGACGGCGGAGGAGTACCGCCGCGCGGTCGATTATATGGAGGCCCTGGGCCTGCTGGAGGGCTATACGCAGGAGCTTTCCAGCGCCGCGGCGGAGTACACGCCGCCGTTCGATCTCACGGGGATATAGGGGACGGCGGCCGGGAAACATTAACTTTGCGTAAATTTGCGGAAAAGCACTTGACGCAATTACGGTTTATTAATATAATAACAATACTGTATCCGGCTTTGCCGGGCAAATTTTCTGGAGGTATATACATGAAGAACACCACCCGCATTTTCGCTCTGGTGATGGCTGTCGCCATGCTGCTCAGCCTGTCTGCCTTTGCCAGCGGCGAACCCTCCGGCGCCCCCGAAGAGGAAACATATGTCGCGGTCGAAAGCATCGACGACATGAACGTATCCTCCTACGCGACGCTGGATGCTGTCGCCACCCGTCCCCAGGACGAAGGCTACATCTATGTCGGCTATGACGTAGTCGACGGCGAGCTGACCGCTGAGTCCAACTGGACCGGCGACACCAGCGATATCACCCTCAATAATGTTGTCACCGGCGCCGGCTTCACCGCCGTCCACGCTTCCGGTGAGCTGAGCGACGTGACCGTCAGCGGCGGCACCCTTGTTCTCACCAACGGCGTGAACGACTCCGAAGGCGAGCATGCTTCCGACTTCACCGGCATGGGCGCTGCGTTTGTCGCGGCCGACAACGCCACCCTCACCGTGAAGAATGTCGACCTGACCACCGACGGCTTCGTCCGCGCTGCGTTCATCATCGACAACGGCGCGGTGGGCTGGCTGGAGAATGCCAATGTCGTCACCTATGGCGCCAACCCCCTCACCGAGGCTTATGACGGCTACGTCAACTCCGCGACCACCAGCAAGATGCTCTCTCCCCCTTGGGTTCTGGGCATCCAGGGCGGCATCCGTACGGTCAACATCCTTGACACCGAGGCTACCTTTGTTCTGGTGAACTCCTCCCTCGCCTCCGGCGGCTGGGGCGTTGTCTCCACGGACGGCTGCACCAACCCCGTCATCTACTTCATCGACTCCGAGCTTCGCATCCTCTCCGAGCCCGAAGGCGGCATGACCTCCGGCTATGAGCTTTATGGCTACGATCCCGCGGCCTACGGCACCGGCTACGGCTCCTACGTCATCGGCAATGTCGACGAGTACTACTATGGCGCGACCATCACCGGCGCTACCTTCGGCGCCATCGCCCGTGAGGGCAACGCGATCTACGCTTCCTCCAACGGCGATATCGACGTCGTCTCCGCGAAGGGCGAGGATCTCGGCACCGTCGCCGGTCAGGGCAACCCGACCGTTATCGAGACTGTCATCGGCGCGATGACCCATTCCTCCGAGGACGTTTCCCTCACCTACACCGACGGCACCATCGTGAACACCGAGGCCGAGACCATTCTCTATCGTTCCTCCGGCCACGGCAACTTCACCTTCGACAACGCGGTCCTGAACCCCGGCAACGGCATCATCGTGCAGATGATCGACGATGACGACTCCACCGTCGGCATGGGCGACTTCACCACCATGGGCTTCAACACCTCCCTCATCGAGGCGGCCGGTATGCCCAGCACCAACGGCAACGAGACCGGCGCTTCCGCCAACTGCGAGGAAGTCAACGCCGTCTTCGCCAACGGCGAGTATGTCGGCGACCTGTACAACGGCACCGGCTACTATGGCCAGGCCGGCGACGTCATGAACGTCACCGTCGCTGAGAACGCCTCTCTCGAGGGCGCTATTGCTCTGACCGAGACCTTCCACGGCATTGCGTTCTCTGCGGAGGCTCTGGCTTTTGCTCAGGCCACTGAGGGCGTTGAGTATGTCCTGATCGACGCGAACTACAACGTGACCGAGAACGAGGCGGACGCCGCGTACATCCAGTTCACCCAGTTCACCATCGACCAGTACTACATGCTCTGCCGCATGATGAACCACGTTTACAACAACGGCTACTCCGGCGTCAACGTGACCGTTGAGGCTGGCGGCACCTGGACCGTTGCGGGCGAGAGCCTTGTCAACTACCTCAAGGTCGAGGGCACCGTTTACGGCGAGATCACCGAGAACGCGGACGGCACGCTGTCCATCGTTCCCTCCGCCAACACCGTCCCCGCCGGCGAGTATGGCACGGAGATCGTGGCTGAGGTCGCCGAGAGCCAGGGCATGGGCAATGTCGGCGGCTCTGCCGAGCCTGAAGGCATCACCACCAACAACACCGCTTCCGGCGAGGCCTCGTAAGGACCGACCGGATAACGCAGAAAAAACGCCCCGGGATTCCCGGGGCGTTTTTGCATTCATTCGGTGAAGAAATAGCCGTATTTTGTAAGGTCGACAAAGCCGTCGGCGGAGACCTTGATGCCGTCTTCCTCCAGGAAGAGCCGCTGCATCTCCGGGCCGCCGATGCCGAAATTCGCGGCCAGATGCCCCTGCCGGTTTACGACCCGCCAGCAGGGAGTGCGGACCGGGTCGTCGTTTTTGTGCAGGGCGTTGCCGACGGCACGGGCAAGGCCCCGGTTCCCGAGGGCCCGGGCGATGTCGCCGTAGGTCGTGACATGTCCCGCGGGAATCGAGCGGACGAGTGCGTAAACCTGATCTTTCAGCGTGGTTTTCATAGCTGTGACCTCGCAAATGGGTTTTGTTTTTCTGTAGAATGTGGTAAAATCGTGCTGCAGATAAGTATACCATAGTTTTATGAGGTGGGATATGAGTTTTTTATATGCGCTGGAGACGATCCGCAATCCGGTGATGACCGCGGTCCTGTCGGCGGTGACGTATCTGGGCAGCGAGCTGCTGTTTATTGCGGCGGCGATCATCGCGTATTGGTGTGTGAGCAAAAAAACCGGCTATTATCTGATGGCGACGGGCTTTATCGGCACGATCACGAGCCAGTTTCTGAAGATCCTCTGCCATGTGCCGCGCCCGTGGGTGAAGGACCCGGATTTCACGATCGTGGAGAGTGCCCGCGCGGATGCGGGCGATTATTCCTTCCCGAGCGGCCATACGCAGAACGCAGCCTCGATCATCGGCGGCGTCGGGCGCGCCTCGAAAAAGACCTGGGTGCGCGTCGCGGCGGCGGCCGCTATACTGCTCGTGGGCTTTTCCCGGATGTACCTCGGCGTGCACACGCCGGCGGATGTAGGCGTGGGGCTGGTCTGGGGCCTTGTGCTGGTGTTCGTTTTGTGGCCGGTTTTTGAAAAGAGCGATGAAAAGCCGCGGAATATAACGATCGTCTTTGCGGCGGCCACGATACTGGCGCTGGGATGCACGATCTATGTGAGCGTATACCCGTGGTCCGCGGATATTGACGCGGATAACCTCGCGGCGGCGGTCAAGAACCTGAACATGATGCTCGGCTGCTCGGCGGCGGTGCTGATCGGGGCCCCGATCGAGCGGAAGAAGATATGCTTTGACACCGAAGCTCCCCTGTGGGCGCAGGTGCTGAAGGTCGTTTTGGGCCTCGTGATCGTGCTGGCGCTCCGCGCGGGGCTCAAGCCGCTGCTGAGCCGGCTGATGCCCGGCCTCGGCGTGGCGACGGCGATCCGCTACGGCATCATTGTCCTGTTCGCGATGCTGGTCTGGCCGCTCACCTTCCCGTGGTTTGCCAAGGGCTGCCCGATCGGAGCGAAGGGGAAAAAGGTCCTGAAGGCCGTCGGCATCGTCCTGCTGGTCCTCGTGGTGCTGCTGGCATTCCTCTTCTGGTACGTGACCCATGAGACGAAGGATGCGCCTATTTCCACGGACGGCGCGGAAAATCCGCTCATCACGGAGCTTGGCGTCACGATGCTCTCGGGCCACCGCGCCGGCGGCGGCATTGCGCCGGAAAATACGATGATGGCGCTCAAAAACTGCGTGGAGAGCACGGAATATGAGCTGGACATCTTCGAGTTTGACCTGCATCTGACCGCCGACGGCGTGCTGGTCCTGCTGCATGACGGGACCCTTGACCGCACGAGCGACGCGGAGGAGGTGTTCGGCGAGGGGAATGTGGACGTCGGCTCCAAAACCTACGAGGAGCTTCGCCGGCTCAATATGGGCGCGAAGTTCGTCGCCGATGACGGCAGCATGCCCTATGCCGGCCTGTCCGGCAGCGAGGTGCCCGACGACCTGCGCATCATCAGCCTCACGGAAGCGCTTACATACCTCGAAGCGAACGGTCATTACGGCTATATCATCGAGATCAAAAACAGCGGGGAGCTCGGCTACCGCGCGGCGGATCTGCTGTATATGATCCTCAAGCAGCATGACTGCCTCGACCGGGCTGTGATCGGTACTTTCCACAACGAGGTCAC
Organism: uncultured Oscillospiraceae bacterium; assembly: GCA_964406615.1. GTDB lineage: Bacteria > Bacillota > Clostridia > Oscillospirales > Oscillospiraceae > CAJOIG01. The sequence goes on along the minus strand of CAYOSI010000012.1, from coordinate 46,159 downwards.
AGATTATATGGATCGGTATTATCCCGATATGCTCCGCAGCGCCGGTGTCAATGAGGTGCTGGACTTCTATCTCTGCGCGATGCTGGACCGGAATGTCGGCGATGACCACTTCGGCTTCCAGGCCCTGCAGATCCCGACGACGGATTATGTGGTCAACCTCGGCACCTCGCGGATCGTGAACTACGCCCACGAGCACAATATCGCCGTGCAGTACTGGACGATCAACGACGCGGACGAGATGGCGCGGCTGCAGTCCATCGGCGCGGATGCGATCATGACCGATATCCCCGATGTCGGCGCGGCGGTCCTGAACCAGCCGTAAAAGATTTTGCAAAAACAGGAGGACGGGCCCATGAAGCTCGGACAGAGAACGGCGGCTGTGATACATCTTGACCGGCTGGCGGCCAATGTGGAGAATATACGCGCCCGGCTGAAGCCGGGCGTGGAAATGATAGCGGTCCTGAAGGGGGACGGCTATGGGCACGGCATCGCGGGCGTCTATCCCGCGCTGCGGGACTGCGGCGTCGTGCGCTATGCCGTGGCAGTCTGGGAGGAGGGCTGTGCGCTGCGCCAGGCGGGTGCGCGGACCGAGTCCGTCCTGACCCTGGGCGATACGTGGGACGATCAGCTCCCGGAGCTTCTGCGCTGGCAGATCACGCCGACGATCTTTGCCGTGGAGACGGCGGAGAAGCTGGATGCACTGGCGCGGAAAGCGGGCGTTGTTCATCCTGTCCATATCAAGCTGGACACCGGCATGAGCCGCATCGGATTTCCGGCGGACGAGCGCTGCTATGAGCCGATCGCCCGCATCGCCGCGATGGAAAATTTGAAAATCGAGGGCGCGTTCACGCATTTTGCGCGGGCGGATGAGCTTGGCTCGGACTCGACGCCCCGGCAGTTTGAGCGGTTCATGAGCACGATCTCCGCGCTGCGGGAACGGGGGATCAGCATCCCCTGCATCCATGCGGCGAACAGTCCGGCGACGCTGCTGCGCCCGGAGGTGCAGCTGAACGCGGTGCGCGTCGGCGACGTGCTGTTCGGGCTGTGCCCCGTCGACGAGGAGAACTGGCGCCGGTCGGGCCTGCGGGAGGTTATGACCTGGCACACCTATGTGGCGCTTGTCAAGACGGTCCCGGCGGGAACGCAGGTGGGCTACGGCGGGACGTTCACCGCGCGGCGCGATACCCGCATCGCCACGCTGCCCGTGGGCTTTGCCGACGGATACAGCCGGCGCCTGTCGAACCTGGGGTCGGTCATTATCCGCGGGCAGGAGGCGCCGGTCATCGGCCGGGTCTGCATGGATCAGATGATGGTGGACGTGACCGATATCCCCGGCGTGGAACGCGGCGACACGGCCGACCTGCTGGGCGGCAATATGACCATCCTCCGCATGGCGGATATGCTCGGCAGCAACGTAGATGAGATCGTATGCGGCGTATCCAAGCGGGTCCCCCGCGTATATGCCGGCGGCCGGTAAGACTTGCCACAATGGCCGGGGTGTGTTATAATCCCACCCATATATGCAAACTATATATCTGCCGGGAATGCGGAGGAAAATAAATGGATACGATCGTAAGGATCAATGATTTTATCAACGGCATCGTGTGGGGCATGCCTCTGCTGGCGCTCATCTTCATCGTCGGCATCTACTATACCATTCGGCTGGGCTTTTTCCAGTTCCGGCATCCGCGGTTCATCTTCCGCGACACCGTTGTCAAGGCCTTCCGCCGGAAGGACGGGGCAAAGCCCGCCGAGGGGGAGCTGACCTCCTTCCAGGCGGCCATGACCTCCGTGGCGGCCATCGTCGGCTCCGGCAACATAGCCGGCGTGGCGACGGCCATCGTGGTGGGAGGGCCCGGCGCGCTGTTCTGGATCATCGTGGCGGCCCTGTTCGGCATGGCTTCGAAGTTCGCGGAGATCACCCTCGGCATCAAATACCGTGAGAAGGACGCCGACGGCGCCATTACCGGCGGCGCGATGTATTACCTTGCCAAGGGCCTTAAGCAGAAATGGCTTGGTATTCTGTTCTCAATCCTCGTCATCCCCTTCGCGTTCGTCATTTCCGGCGTTGTGGATACGAATACCATCGCCCTGACGCTGTATGACCGCTTCGATATCCCGACGCTGGCGACCGGCATTGTCCTCGCGGTGCTGACGGGCATCATCGTCTTTGGCGGCGTCAAGCGCATCGGCTATGCCTGCTCGATCGTGGCGCCGTTCATGGGCGGCGCGTATGTGCTGGCCGGGCTTCTCATCATCCTTCTGAACATTCAGCTTCTGCCCGACGCGATCGTGGAGATCGTGAAGGGTGCGTTCACTCCGACCTCTCTGGCCGGCGGCGCGGTCGGCAGCGTGTTCATGTGCATCCGGACCGGCGTTGCCCGCGGCGTGTACTCAAACGAGGCCGGCCTCGGCACAGCGGCGATGATCCATGCCGGCGCAAAGGTCGATCACCCGGTAGAGCAGGGCGTGTGGGGCGTAATGGAGGTGTTCCTCGATACGATCGTGGTCTGCACGATCTCCGCGCTCGCGATTGTCATGAGCGGCCTGTGGACCTCCGGCCTGGACGGCGCGACCCTGACGGTCGCGGCGTTTGAAAAGCTCCTGCCCGGCAGCATCGGCGCGTACATCTGCATCGGCTCGGTCGTCCTGTTCGGCTTTTCCTGCCTTATCAGCTATTATACCTACGCGGAGCGCGCGGTGGAATATATCTTCGGCGCGAGGAGCAAGCTGATCGTAAAGATCCTTTGGGTTGGGATCATCCTGGTCGGAAGCCAGACCACGCTCGGCTTTGCCTGGGACCTTGCCGATACGTGCAACGGCCTCATGATTATCCCGAACCTCATCGGCCTGCTGCTGCTCAGCGGCGAGGTCGTGAAGCTCAAGAAAGAATACTTTGAAAGCCCCGAGACCGGCCTGGCGAAATACGCCAAAAAGGCCGAGAGGAACTGAAAGTGAACAGCGCCGTCCCAGCGAAGCGGGGCGGCGCTGCCTGCGACGAAAGAGAATCAAAACGGAGATCAGATATGGGTACATTACGTTTTCTGCTGGCGCTGTGGGCGGCCAAGCTGTCCCAGGTCGGACTGAAGCTGTTCCGCAAAAACGGAAGCACCTTCCCGGGCAAGGTCGCGCTGAAGCTCTGCCCGGACTTCAACGCCCGCGCGAAAAAAACCGACAAGGTCATCTGCGTGACGGGCACGAACGGCAAGACCACCGTGACGAACATGACGGCGGGGATGCTGCGCCGTCTCGGCTACCGCGTGCAGGAAAACGCCATGGGCGCGAATATCGCGACGGGCGTTGCGACCGTCCTCGTCAAGAGCGTGTCGGTTTTCAACCGTCTGCGGACGGATGTGCAGGTGTTCGAGGTGGACGAGCGGTATTCCCGCCTGATCCTGCCCGCGCTGCAGCCGGATTATCTCGTGGTGACGAACATCTTCCGCGACTCGCTCAAGCGGAACGCGCATCCGGAGTATATTTTCAGCGTCATCAACGACTACACCCCGGAGAAAACGAAGCTCATCCTGAACGCGGACGAGCTCTGCTCCGCCGGGCTTCGTCCGGGGAACGAGCGGGTGTACTTCGGCATCGGCGAGCTGCCCGGGGATGTGACCGAGCCGTATAACCTCATCGCCGACCACTGCCTCTGCCCCCGGTGCCATGCGGGGCTCCGGTTCCGTTATCTGCGGTATCACCACATCGGCAATGCCTATTGCCCGAACTGCGATTTCCGCTCGCCCGAGGCGGATGTTTTTGCGACCGGCATCGACGAGGAGAACCGCACGCTGCGCGTGCGAATGGACGGGGAGGAGACGGCGTTCCCGCTCATTAACCCCATCCTGTTCAACGTCTACAACGAGTTGGCGGTCATTACCGTTCTGTCCGAATTCGGCATCGGGCGCGAGCGCATCCGCGAGGCGCTGGGCGGCATGGGGGTCGTGAGCTCCCGCCTGTCCGAGGCGCCGGCCGGCGGCGCTGTGGTCGTGAAGGCCATGGCGAAGGGACAGAGCGCCGTCTCGAGCTGCCGGACGCTGGATTTTGTCTCGAAGGAGACCGGGAACAAGACCGTCGTCCTCGTGATCGACGACTACTACGAGCGCAAGGAGTCGAGCGAGTTCATCGGCTGGATATACGACACCGATTTCGAGGTGCTGGCAAAGGATGACGTCATGCAGGTGCTGGCGCTCGGCCCGCGCTGCGCCGACTACAAGGTGCGCCTGCTGATGGCGGGCGTCCCGGAGGAACGCATCCTGTGCGGCGCGGAGGAGTTTTCGGCCGTGGAGAAGATGCGCACGGACGGCGTCGAGCGTGTCTATGTGCTGTACGATACCTCCACCTATGACCTCGCCTGCCGCGTGGCGGACCGCATCGTGGAGAAGTTTACCGACGGCAAGGAGGTGTCCGCATGACCATAGAGGTGCTGTATCCGGAGATCTGCTGCCTGTTCGGGGATAAGGCCAATGCCCGGTATCTTGCGGCGACCCTGCCGGAGGCGGAGTTTGTCTATACCGCGCTGAACGAGGAGCCCCGGTTTGTGCGGGAGGATGTGGATATGCTCTACCTCGCGTCCATGTCGGAGTCGAGCCAGCAGCTCGTGACCGATGCGCTCGCGCCGCATAAGGCGCGGCTTGCGGCGCTGATCGAGGCCGGCTGCGTCATGCTGGCGACCGGCAACGCCTTTGAGATTTTCGGCGAGAAGATCGTAACCGAAACGGAGGCTGAGCTGCCGGGGCTGGGACTTGTCCCGATTTATACGCGGCGGCATATCCCCCGCCGGTCAAATTCGCTGTTTCTCGGCGCGTGGGGCGATACGACGATCGTCGGCTATACGAGCCGGTTTGCCGAATCGACCTATCTCGACGGCGCGGAGCCGCTGTTCACGGTGGAAAAGGGCTACGGCATGAACGAGACGGAAAAGCGCGAGGGGGTCCGGAAAAACAATTTCTTCGGCACGCATCTTCTCGGCCCGCTGCTCATCCAAAACCCTGACTTCACGCTGGCGCTCGAAACGCTCCTCGGCGCGGAAGCTCCGACTCTCCCGTGGGAGGCGGAGGTACGCGAGGCGTACGATATCCGGGTCGCGGAGTTCCGGCGGGATATCTCTTTTTACGATTGACAAGGGAATATTGCTTTGCAGCCGGAAAACCGCCCGCCCAAACGAGCGCGTTTCCGGCTGTCGTACGGAGCGGACCGGGCCGCTCTGTTTTTTTGATCCATCCGCAGGAATTTTCTCTTTACAAGTGGGAAATTTTGTGCTATAGTAAAACTAAAGATAAGAATCATTCTCATTAAGGAGAGAGCTATGCAGCGCTTCAGCCGGAAACGGCAGGCCATTTATGACTGCCTGTGCAGCACGGATACCCATCCCACAGCCGATTGGATCTATGCGAAGCTGCATCCGGTTTATCCGGACCTCAGTCTGGGAACGGTGTACCGCAATCTGGCGCAGCTCAAGAAGGCCGGACGGATCGTCTCGGTGGGCGTCTTTGACGGACACGAGCGTTTTGACGGCGATGTTTCGCCCCATGCGCATATTTTCTGCTCCGGCTGCCGGGCGGTTCTGGACGCCGGTGAGACGCCCGTTTCAAAAGAGCAGATCGCGGCTGCCGAGCGGGCGACGGGCTGTCGGATCCTGGCGGCGGACGTATGCTTCAACGGGTTCTGTCCCCGGTGCCTTGGGGCCAATGATTTGTAAACAACGGCTTCCCTGCCGTTTTATAACATTGATTTTTAGGAGGTACAAATGATGGCTAAATGGGTTTGTCCGGTTTGCGGATATGTTCACGAGGGAGATGAGCCGCCCGAATTCTGCCCCCAGTGCAAGGTTCCCGGCTCCAAGTTCACAAAGCAGGAGGGCGCGATCGAGTGGGCCGCCGAGCACGTTGTCGGCGTGGCCAAGAACGCCCCCGAGGATATCATTGCGGATCTGCGCTCGAATTTCGAGGCCGAGTGCTCCGAGGTCGGCATGTATCTGGCGATGAGCCGCGTCGCTTATCGCGAGGGCTATCCCGAGATCGGCGAGTATTGGAAGACCGCCGCGTTTGAAGAGGCCGAGCATGCCGCGAAGTTCGCGGAGCTGCTGGGCGAGGTCGTGACCGACTCCACGAAGAAGAACCTGGAGATGCGCGTTGAGGCCGAGGCCGGCGCGACGGCCGGTAAGACGGACCTGGCCAAGCGTGCCAAGCAGCTCAATCTCGACGCCATCCACGACACCGTGCATGAGATGGCCCGCGACGAGGCCCGTCACGGCCGGGCTTTCCAGGGCCTGCTGGAGCGGTACTTTCGCTAAGCAGGATATCCCCGGGGAAGATCCTGCGGCCCTGCACAATCTGACCTATGGCCTGTTCATGCTTACCGCGAGGGACCAGGATAAGGACAACGGCTGCATTGTGAACACCGCGGTTCAAGTGGGGGCGGGTCCCACCCGCCTTGCCGTATCCGTCCAGATGGGCAATCTGACACGGGAGATCATAGAAAAGACCGGTCGGTTCAACATCAGCGTGCTGGAGGAGAATGTTCCCTTTGAGACCATCCGCCGCTTTGGGATGCAGTCCGGCAGGGATGTGGATAAGTTTACGGACTTCCCCAACCTGAAACGCAGTCACAATGGCATTTACTACCCGACGGAAAACGTCAATGCCATGTTCTCCGCGGAGGTAAAGCATAAACTGGATCTGGGCAGTCACATGATGTTTATCGGTGAGGTCGTCGAGTCCAGGGTTCTGAGCAAGGGCGCTTCCTGCACCTATGCCCACTACCGCAAGGCTATCAAGCCGAAATACGGAGGATAGACGGCTTCCGGTAAGAAATATGGCCCAGGAAGGAGCGGAATTTTCCGCTCCTTCTTTTTATGCGCTTCGCCCGGGCGTGTGCGAGTATGATTGTGGGGAACAAAAGTATATACGCGCAGCGGTAGCGCATAAAGCATTAAAATCAGAGGGCAGGGTTTCAGTACCTTACCCTCTTGTCTTTTGCCTTAAAATCGTGGGTGTCGAATGCCGGCTGTGTAATGTTCCCGTTATCCGATAGCGGCCAGGAGCGTTTCAGCGTATTGGCCGCTGAGGGGTTTAATGCCGTATTGGGCATTTACTTATTTCGGGGGGAGTGAAGCTGGCGGAGAATGAGTAAATTTGAATGGGCACGCTCCCTTATTCGTGACGGGCTTTTTCGCATCTTGTGAACAGACGCCGTTTCGGTGTATAATCATATCATATATTAAAACGGGAAGGGGGCGGCTGCATGAGAGTGTTTGCCCATCTGAAAACGATCACGAAGCATCGGATGCTCGTCTGCCGGTATTGCTTCCGGCTGGGCTTGTACTGGCAGGGCCTGACGCATGACCTGAGCAAGTATGCGCCCGTGGAGTTCTGGCGCGGCGCGAAGTATTATCAGGGCTTCCGCAGCCCGAATGACGCCGAGCGCCGGGAAAACGGCGTTTCCATCGCGTGGCTGCATCACAAGGGCCGCAACCGTCATCACTTTGAATACTGGACGGATTACTTCGTCATGCCGGACGGCTCGGCGGGCTACGGCGGGTGCCGGATGCCGATGAAATACGTCGCGGAGATGTTCTGCGACCGGATCGCCGCGAGCCGGACGTATTTGGGAGCGGCATATACGGACGCTGCGCCCTATGAGTATTACGTCCGCTCCAAGGTCCATATTCTGATCCATGAACAGACGAGCGCCGAGATCGAGGAAATGCTGCGCGTGCTCCGGGACGAGGGCGAGGAAGCGGCGTTTTCCTATGTCCGCAAACGGCTGAAAGAGGAAAAAAACGGCAAAAAATCTTGACGAATCGGGCCGTATATGCTTATATTCTATTCTGGTGAGTATGACGTTTAGACAGAGGCATTTACATGAGTGTTTTTGATGTAATCTCCCTTTTTGGCGGATTGGCCATGTTCCTGTACGGTATGCGGCTGATGGGAGACGCGCTGAAGGAAAACTCCTCCGGTACGCTGAAAGCGGCTATGGAGAAGGTGACGAATAACCCCATTAAGGCCTTTTTCCTGGGGCTGCTTGTCACAGCGCTGATCCAGTCCTCGACAGCGACCATTGTCATTACGGCGGGCCTTGTGGGCGCGGGGATTCTGACCCTGCACCAGTCCCTCGGCATCATCATCGGCGCAAATGTTGGTACGACGGTCACGGGACAGATTATCCGGCTGCTGGACGTGGATGCGTCCGGCGCGTCTTGGCTGCAATTTTTCCAGCCGTCCACGCTGGCGCCGCTGGCGCTGGTTCTCGGCATGGTGCTCATCATGGGCAACTTCGTGAAAAACGCCCGGTCCGTCGGCAATATCGCCATTGGCTTCGGCATCCTGTTCTCAGGCCTTCTGAGCATGACGAACGCGGTGAATGCGCTGGCCGAGTCCGGCGGCATCGAAAACCTGTTTGCCGGTCTGGGCGCGAACCCGGTGCTGGGCTATATCACCGGCGCGGGCGTCGCTTTCGTGCTGCAAAGCTCCTCCGCGGCGGTGGGCATTCTGCAGGCCTTTTCAGCGTCGGATATGCTGACGTTCAAGGCGATCTATTCCGTGATCGTCGGTATCTATCTCGGCGACTGTGTCACGACGGCGATCGTTATTTACATCGGCGCCAAGGCGGAGCCGAAGCGCGTGGCCATTGTAAATATCATCTTCAACCTCTTTAAGTCGGCCCTGGTGCTGATCGTTGTGGCCGCCGCGCATAAGCTCGGCCTGCTCGGGGGGCTGTGGGACAAAACCGTCAACTCCGGTGTGATCGCCAACACCAACACGATCTTCAACGTTGCCTGCGCGGTGCTCCTGTTCCCGCTCATCAACGAGTTTGAGAAGCTGAGCCGCCGGCTCGTGAAAGACGACCCCGAGCCGGAGGATAAATACAAGGAAGAGCTCGACGCGCTGAACCCCGTGTTCTTCGACACGCCGGCGCTGGCGCTGCGGAGCTGCCACAGCCTGCTGCTGACTTCTCTTACGGCCTCGCGAAAGAATATCGACCGGTCTTTGCGCCTGCTGACGAGCTTCGATGAGGCGCTGTACCAGACCATTATGGAGGAAGAGTCGCGGATCGACCGGCTGACGGACCGGATCAACAGCTATATTGTCGAGCTTCTGCCGCATTTGCAGCTCGAGGATCATGTAGCCATCCTGAACCAATATTACAAGGTTGTGACGGAATTTGAACGTCTCGGTGACCATGCCGTACGCATCGCGGACACGGCGGCGAGCATGAAAAAGGAAAATACGGTGTTTTCGCATACCGCCATGACGGAATTGAGCGTGCTGGAGGACGCCGTTGCGGATATTCTGAACGATACCGATCAGACTTTCCGCAAGCGTGATCTGGCCGCCGCCTACCGCATTGAACCGAAGGTGCAGATCATCGGCGAGCTCGTCTCTCAGCTCAAGCGGAACCATCTCCACCGCATGAGCACCGGCCAATGCAATGTCTATGCCGATGTGAGCTTTACAAACCTCATGGTGGAATTTCGGCGCATAGCCGGCGTCTGCTCCAATGTCGGCGTGGCGACGGTGGTGCGCGTGCATCCTGAGCTTGCCGACCACGAGCATCTCTATTTCGAGGGCCTCCATGCCGGCGGCGACGAGGCGTTCAACGCAGTCTATCAAAAAGTCCACGACCGGTATTTCGACCGTCTGGCCGGAAAGCCGGCGGAGACCTGACCGGCTGTTTCGCCGGATAAACAAAACCCGCATCTGTCCGGATGCGGGTTTTATCATGCCTTTTTCACCTGAACAAGGATCGTGTGCTGCGGGTTCCCGTGGGCGAGCGGGGTGGGCGTCTGCCCGGTGAGGACGTTTATATTGCCGCCGCCGTCAACGCCGTCCTCGCCGGGCGCGTACCAGGCCCCCTGCGCGAGCGCCGTGACGCCCGGGGCGATATCCTCCGTTGCATGGACGGTCGTGCGGAGAGCTCCGCGGGCGTTGAAGACGAGCACCGTGTCGCCGTCGGCAATACCGCGCCCGGCTGCGTCCGATACATGCATCCACAGCCGCTGCGGGTGCAGTGCCGCCAGCGCGGGATTGTTGCCATGAACGGAATGGCAGCGGGCGATGGTGTGCCAGCCGACGAGCTGGAGGGGGTATTCCGCGCCCATGCCATAGCCCTCGCCGGCGGGAACATAGGCGGGGACGGCGGGGATTCTGGGGTCGTTTTTTGCCGCCAGCGCGGGGGAGTAAAGCTCGATTTTCCCGGACGGCGTGGGAAAGGGCACACCGTCTTCGATCTGCTCCCGGAACGCGATGCGCTCGACAGGCGTTTGGTAGCGGTAGGTCCCCATGGTGCGGAATGCGGAAAATGCAGGAAGCTCCGGCTCCTGCCGGCGCAGGTCGTTGTAGATATCCTCGAGCCATTCCTCTGTGGAGTTGTGTCCGGCGGTGAAGCCGTCCGCCAGCCCGAGACGCCCGGAAAGCGCGGCGAGCCAGTCGTATTCAAAGCGGCAATCACCCAGCGGCTCGATGATCTTTTGGGAAAAGCCGATGAAATCGTCCTGCGACCACGGCGTAGTCAGGTTGTCCTGCTCGAACATGGACGTGCCGGGCAGGAGCAGGTCGGCAAATCTCGCACTCGCGGTCATGAAGAGGTCGGAGCATACGATGTATTCGCACAGGCTCTCGTCCCGCAGGATGGAGGCCGTGCGGTTGAGGTCGCTGTGCTGGTTCATGAGCTGGTTCCCGGCGAGATTGAACAGCATCTTGATACCGGTATCCAGCCGGTCAGCGCCGACGAGACCATCCTTTTCGGTAAGCTCCGGGCCGCGCAGGATGGCGTCCGTCCAGAGAAAGGCGGGGATTTCCGCCCGGACGGGGTTTTCAAGCGGCGGCAGCTTCGGAAGCGGATGGGTGTGGCACTAGCCAACGCCCCCGGCCCAGCCGCCGCGGACGCCGACATTGCCGGTCATGGCAGCCAGCGCACAGAGCGCGCGGGTGAACTGTTCGCCGTTTTCGTGCCGCTGGGCGCCGTAGCCGGCAAGAAGCGCCGTCGGCTTCGCACAGGCGCAGTCGATGGCAAAGGCGCGGATATCCGCCGCAGGCAGGCCGGTGATGCGTTCGGCCCACGCGGGTGTCTTGGGTATGCCGTCCGTCCTGCCGCGAAGGTAGGAGAACCATTCTTCCCAGCCGAGGCAGAACGTCTCTACAAACGCACGGTCGTACCGGTCCTCTGTCAGCAGGACATAGGCCATCGCCGCGAGAAGAGCGCCGTCCGTTGCCGGACGGATGGGCAGCCATTCAGCGTTCAGCGTCTGGCAGGTCGCGTTGCGGCGTGGATCGACCACGAGAATCCGTGCGCCGGCCTCCTTCGCCCTGCGCAGCCAGTACAGGAGGTCGTCGAAGACCGTTTCGGCCGGGTTGTGTCCCCAGAGCACGATGAGTTTGGAGGCGGTCAGCGTCGAATAGCTGCTGCCGGACTCCGCCGTGCCGTAGACATAGGGCGTCGCATACGCGCTGCAGGCGGTGGAATAGGAGTTGTAGTAGTCGAGATGTCCGCCGTCGAGACGAAGCAGCCGCTTGCACAGGCTCGTGCCGTTCAGAACGCCGTTTTCGCCCCATGCATAGTTTACATAACGTGACTGCGGGCCGTATTTGTCCCGGATGCGGACCCAGTTTTCGCACAGCTCGTCCAGCGCCTGGTCCCACGAAATGGGCGTAAACCGCCCCTCGCCCCGCGCGCCGGTGCGCTTGAGCGGGGTGAGAAGGCGGCGGTCGTTCAGAAAGGTATCGGCGTAGTGGAGACCGCGGAGGCAGGGTCTGCGCCCTGGCTCCGGGTCGTTCGGGTCGGCGGACAGGCGGACGATGCGGCCGTCCTCCACATGTACGCGGAGGCGGCAGCAGCCGCCGCAGTTGTTCCGTCCGGTGGTAAGGTAGATCTGTTCCATGGAACGGCCGGTCACAGGCCCCGGTACATATCGGGGCGCAGGACGGAAGGGTCCTCCTTGGCGATGATCTCGTCGAGCATGGCGATCGTCTTTTCCCGGTCCTCCTTGAGCGTGCATTTGATGGGGAGGTAGTTGGAGGCGTGGTTCGAGGTGTAGTGCAGGCCGCTCAGCTCGATCCGGCGGACCAGCTCCCGCGTTTCGAGCAGCGTCTCAAACGGCGTCTGGAGCGTCAGCTCGCCGCGCTGCACCTCGGCGTACAGCGGCGTGCCCTCGATGGCCATGAGGGTCATGGAGGACAGATGCTTCGGCTTCATCTCATTTATCATCTTTGCGGTGAGCGAGGCGTTGCGCTCGAGCGCCTCCCGTCCGCCGCCCTCCAGGCCGGTGATGATGATGGCCCAGAGGTCAAAGCCCGCGGCGACGAGGCGCTGTCCGGCTTCGAGCATACCGTCCGCGCCGACGCCCTTGTGGACATGCTTCAAAAGTGCGTCGTCGCCGGTCTCGACGCCGAGATAGGTGCGGGTAAGGCCGGCCTCGCGGATGGTGCGAAGCTCCTCCTCGGTTTTGCGGAGCGTGGAGAGCGGGCCTGCGTAGGTCGTGACGCGGCGCAGGCGGGGGAAGGCGGCGTAAAGCGCCTTCAGCACCGTGAGAAGATAGTCCATCGGCAGATTGATCGCGTCGCCGTCGCACAGGAACACGGTTTCCGTGTCCCGGTACCAGGTGGCTTTGGCCATCTCGATGTCCTCGAGCACGTCCTCCAGCGGACGGACGTGATAGCGCTTGGACTTGTACATGGAGCAGAAGGTGCAGGTATTGTTGGAGCAGCCCACCGTGCATTGGAGCAGATAGCTCTTCCACTCCCCGGGCGGACGATAGATATCGCCTTCGTAGCGCATGGTATTTTCCTCCTTTAAATGGGGTAATCTAATGTCAGAGGTGATCGCAATGACAACACAACTGACAGCGGTATTTGACGACAGGGATGGGGCGGATCTTGCGCTGATGCGTCTGCGCCGGAACGGGATCGAGTATTCCGTCGCGGAGCTTCGTGCGCCGGACCGGAGCGTGAAATCGGATATGCCCCTCATCAACATGAGTCCGGGCTATGGTCTTTCGATGACGGACGGCGTTTCCGCCGGGGAAATGTACGCGGCGGTGCTGGGGTCCCGGGCCGTGACGCGCCGCAGCGCCGCCGCCGCCGGACAGGCCCGGCTGACGCTCAATGTGCGGACGGATCAGGTCCTGCGCGCGCGGGAGATCATATCCACCGTGAAAGGCCGGGTGCTTTAAGGCGTTCCTTTGACAAGCTCCCAGTATTTTTTGGCGGCCTGTTCGGTTTTATTCTCGCCGAATTCGTAGTATTTCGCGTCCCGGAGCGTGTCGGGCAGGTATTGCTGCCGGACCCAGTGGCCGGGATAATCGTGCGGGTAGAGATAGCCCTGCTCCCGCTCAAAGCCCGTGCCGTCGGCGTGGACGTTCTGCAGCTCCCGGGGGATGGGCCCGGCCTTCCCGGCCTGTACATCCGCCATGGCGGCGTGGATGCCGGCGTAGGCGGAGTTGGATTTCGGGCAGGTGGCGAGGAAAATCACAGCCTCGCTCAGCGGGAGCCGCGCTTCGGGCAGACCAAGCTGCAGGGCCGAGTCCACACAGGCTTTCACGATCGGAACGGCGAGAGGATAGGCAAGACCGATGTCCTCGCTTGCCGAGCAGAGGATGCGGCGGCATGCGCCGATGAGGTCGCCGGTCTCCAGAAAACGGGCCAGATAGTGCAGCGCCGCGTCCGGGTCGGAGCCGCGCATGGACTTCATGAGCGCGGAGAGGATGTCGTAGTGCTGGTCGCCGTCCCGGTCGTAGTGCATGGAGCTGCGCTGCGTGACGGCCTTTGCGTCGGAGAGCGTGAAGCGCAGCGCGCCGTCCGGGCCGGGGATGGCGGTCGAATAGAGAAGCTCCACGGTGTTTATGGACTTGCGCGCATCCCCGCCGCAGGCGGCGGCGATATAGTCGAGCACGCCCTCGTCCATGGCGAGGCGGACGCCGTCGCGAGCCTGCAAAAGACGCAGGACGCGCTCCTGCGCTTTGCGGATATCGGCCGGAGCGAGGGACTTGAACTCAAACACCGTGCTCCGGCTCAGGATCGCGTTGAACACACAGAAATACGGATTTTCCGTCGTTGAGGCGATCAGCGTGATCTTCCCGTTTTCAATGAAATCCAGGAGCGACTGCTGCTGCTTCTTGTTGAAGTATTGGATCTCGTCAAGATACAAAAGCACGCCGTCCGGGGCGAGAAAGGTGTCAAGCTCGTCGATAATGGCCTTGATGTCCGCAATACCGGCGGTCGTGGCGTTTAACCGGCGCAGGGGCCGGTTTGAGCGTTGGGCGATGATGCGGGCGACGGTGGTCTTCCCGGTGCCGGACGGCCCGTAAAAAATCATGTTCGGGATATGCCCGCTGTCCGCGATGCGGCGCAGCATGCCGTTCGGGCCGAGGATGTGCTCCTGCCCGAAAACCTCGTCCAGCTCCTGCGGCCGCAGCTCATCGGCGAGCGGGCGGTAAGAGGATTCAGCTGTCGTCTCATTGATAAATTCCATAACATATTAATTATAATGAAACCACTTGGATTTTTCAATACGGCGTGGTAAGATTTGTAGTGTCGAATACTTACGAAAGAGAGATACGGTATGCGAACGGCTGAACAAACGGCGGCGATCATTGAAAAGCTGGAGCGGGAATATCCGCTGGCGGAGTGTTCCCTGAATTTTACCGAGGCGTGGGAGCTTCTTGTTTCGGTGCGGCTCGCGGCCCAATGCACCGATGCGCGGGTCAATCAGGTAGTGCCCGCGCTGTTTGCGCGCTTCCCGAACGCGGCGGCGATGGCGCAGGCGACGCCGGAGGAGGTCGAGCCATACATCCACTCCTGCGGGTTCTACCACGGCAAGGCGCGCGATATCGTCGGCGCGGCGAAAATGCTCGTGGAGGATTTCGGTGGCCGGGTGCCCGATACCATGGATGAGCTTCTGCGCCTGCCCGGCGTCGGGCGTAAAAGCGCGAATCTGATTTTGGGCGACGTCTATCATATCCCCGGCAGCGTAGTCGTGGATACGCATTGCATCCGGCTGACGAACCGCTTGGGCCTTGTGGACAACATGAAGGACCCTGCCTGGATCGAAACCGCCCTCCGGGCAATCCTGCCCCCGGAGAAAAGCAGCGATTTCTGTCACCGGATGGTGCTCCACGGCCGGGCCGTCTGTTCCGCCCGCTCGCCCCGGTGCGAGGCATGCTGTGTAAGGGACGAATGCTTGAGCTGTGAGAAAGGCGAGTTTACATAATGCATTTAAACTTTGAAGGGATCGAAAATGCCCGGGACCTCGGCGGCCTGCTCCGGGCGGACGGCGCGAAGGTGAAGCCCGGCGTCCTGCTGCGCACGGGACGGCTCGGGGAGGCTGCCGACACCGATGTGGCGAGGCTGCGGGAGATGGGACTTTGGGCGATCGTGGATTTCCGGGACGACGGCGAGATCCTGCACGCGCCGGACCGCGAGGTGACTGGGGCCGCCTATCATCATTATCAGGCGCTGCCGCCGCTTTCTGAGCATTTCAAGCCCGTGAACGATCCGAGCTACACGGCGGAGGAAATCCATGAGGATTTTCGGCGCATCTATCGCTTTCTCGCGCAGTCGAACGAGGCGCAGGAGGCGTATACGGCGTTCTTCCAGGTGCTGCTTGCATCGGAGGGAAGGCCCGTGCTCTGGCACTGCACGCAGGGCAAGGACCGCACCGGCGTGGCGGCGCTGCTGCTTCTGACGGCGCTCGGCATCGACGAGGAGACCATCACGCGCGAGTATATGCAGACCAATGTGTTCATGCAGACGGTTCTGGATTCCTTGGCCGCGATGGAAAAACCGCCCATGCCGATGGATATGGCCCGTGAGGTGTTCTGGGTGTTTCCGGAAAATCTTGCCCTGTACCGGCGCTGCCTTGAGATCGAATACGGCTCGGTGATGAATTATCTGGAGCTGGCGCTCGGCATCGGCCCGGACGAGATCGAGGCGCTGGAGAGGTACTATCTCGCATGGTGAACGATATAACGATCCGTCCGTCCCGCGTGGAGGAGGGCGCGGCGCTTGCCCATATCGAGGCGGTCAGCTTCCCGGCAGCGGAGGCTGCGTCCGGGGAGCAGATCACCGCGCGGCTTGCGGTGTTCCCGGAATGCTTTCTCACGGCAGAGCAAAACGGCATGCCTGTCGGCTTTATAAACGGTGCCCGTACCGATGCGCCGGTCCTGCCCGATGCGCTGTACCATGACGCCGGGCTGCACCGTCCGGACGGCGCATGGCAGACCGTGTTTGGTCTGAGCGTCCTGCCGGAATACCGCCGGAACGGCGTGGCGGCCCGGCTTCTGAACACGATGATCGCGCTGGCCCGGGAACGCGGATGCGCCGGGGTGGTGCTCACCTGCAAGGAGCGCCTGATCCGGTATTACACGCGGTTCGGCTTTGTCGGCCGCGGTGTGGCGGATTCAAGCCATGGCGGTGCGGTCTGGTACGATATGCGCCTGACCTTTTGATTAAAAACAGCTCCGATCACTATCGGGGCTGTTTTGCTTTCAGGGCGCGTCGGTAGATCGGCCGCTCCCACAGATAGGTGACTGCCGTGCCGGCGGCGATGGCCGCGAGGAAGCACAGAAATGTGTACCGGCTCTGCCAGGGCTGCTCGCCGGCATGGTTCGGCAGCTCCGCGGCATATGGCGGGATATGCCAATCCTTGAGGCGGACGGCGAGAAGCTGATGCCAGATATAGAAGTTGTAGCTGATGCCGGACAGAAAGCGCGTGACCGGGTTCCCGAGGACGCGGGACAGACCGGGCGGCTGCAGGCAGCCGCTTACGAGGAAGGTCCCGGCGGCCAGGCCGAGCGGGAAGCGCAGCACAAGCTGGCTGCGGCGGACGGCGTCGCCGTCGCCCAGCGTCTGCTTATACAGGATACCGAATATCGTGCCGAGCGCCAGCAGGGCCGCAAGGGCCATGCCCCATCGCAGCGCGGGCGAAAGCTCCTTTTCCGACAGCCGGGCGTAGATCCATGCCGCCGCCATGCCGCAGGCGAACAGGTCGAGCATGCAGGGGAGCTGGTTGACCCAGAGCACCGTATTGCCGCCGGAATATACCCACAGCCGGACGCAGAAGGCGGAGAGGCCCAGGACCAGGCAGGTGAGGCCCGGACGCTCCTGGTAAAACAGGGCGATCAGCGGAAACAGCAGATAAAACTGCACCTCGACGCCCATCGTCCACAGCACGCCCGGCAGCGGCGTGAAGAAATAGGTGTCCGCCGACAGGTTGTGCGTAAAGGTCAGGTGCGTGATGAGGTCCTTTATCAGGAAGCCGGCCGATTCATACTCTCCCCGGGGCAGCGCCCGGAACAGGAATACCAGCCCGATGGCGAGGGCGTACGAGGGGAAAATGCGCCAAAATCGTTTGACATAAAATTCCCTTGCAGACGGAGGCAGCCCGCCGGACAGGGCGGAGCGCGCATAGGGAAGCGCCAGCAAAAATCCGGATAAAACCAGGAGAACATCGACCATCATATAGCCGTTGCGGACGATCTGCTGTAAGTTTACATAATATGAACCGATCGAGAAACTGGGGTCCAGCCAGCTCTGCTGCCAGATGTGGTACCAGCCCACAAGGCCGATGCACACAACGCGCAGGACGTCCGCCGCGGCGAGATAGCCCGGATCGCGGGAGCGCATTATGCTTCCGGGGATTCGTCCGGCAGGGAACGCTTTTTCTCCGGCACGGGCGTGGCGGGGCGGTCCTCGGTCTTGGTCGCGACACAGCGATGGATGGGGACGCCCTGCTCATGGAAGCGGGTCTCGTAATTCGTCATGATGCCGGTGACGCCGTCCGCGTGCAGGTCGCGCGTGACTTCGGAGAGTTGATAGCCCATGAACTCGAACTGCTCGAGGGACCAATCGAAAAGCCAGGGCTGGTCGGTCTTGTACTCGATCCGGCCGCCGACGGGCAGGATATCCCAGTACATGGCGAGGAAGCTCGGCGCGGTGAGGCGGTGCTTGGCCTCCTTCTTCCGGGGCCACGGGTCGGGGAAGTTTATGTAGATAACGGAGACCTCGCCGGGAGCGAAGATGTCCCGCAGGGTGGCGACGTCGGTGTCGATGAAGCGGACGTTCGGGATGCCCTCGGCAATGACCCGTTCCATGGCGGTGACCATGGCGTTGGGGACCTTTTCGAGGGCGACGAGGAGGGCCTCGGGGTCCCAGAGGGCGGCCCCGGCGGTGAACTGCCCCTTGCCGCAGCCCATTTCGGCGCGGACCTCGGCGCAGCCGGGCAGGAGCGAGGCCCAGCGGCCTTTCAGCCCGGCGGGGTCATATATCTGCACCGCGGCGCATTTTTCCATGCGCGGGATGAGATTTTTCTTGTTGCGCATACGCATTGGTTCCTGTACCTCCGAAGAAGTTGTTTTCGGAGATATTATACCATATATTTTTCGTTTTTGAAGTCATCCCGGAAAAGATCACGGATTCGACAGGTTTGACGTGGGAGGCGTGGTATATTCGGTTGGAAGCCGTATGAACGGGAGGGGACATGACGATGAAAACGAGAAAAAAATTTGCCGTGCTGGCGTTATCGGCGGCGGTGCTGGCGGGGGCATGGCTCCTCGCGGAGTATACGATCCGGATGCCGGCGGAGCCGGTGCTGGCTTCCGTGGATGAGACGGCGGAGACGATCGACCTCTCCATAGGCCGGGCGCGGGAGATCACGGCCCTCTCGTGGTCGTGGGAGGGGCGGACGGTGAATCTTCGCTGGGACGACGCCGCGGCCCGGTGGATGAACGCCGACGACGCGGACTGCCCCGTGAACAACGCCGCGGCGCTGGCGCTGGCCCGTGCGGCGGCGGAGGCAAAGGCCTCCATGGCGATCGAGAACGTGACGGAGTTCGGGCAGTATGGGCTGGACAAGCCGGCCCTGACGGTGGTCGCGGCAACGGAGGAGGATACCGCCGCCTATGAGGTGGGGAACATGAGCATCACGGGGGAGTATTATATGCGCCGCTCCGGGGAGAGCACCGTGTACCTGGAGAGCGGCACGCTCGCGGCGTTTCAGGTCGGCCTCGAGGATATACTGGAGCTGGACTGCGTGCCGCAGGATATCGCGGAGGTGACGGGCCTGCAGGTCGCCTCGGAGGCCGGGGACTATGAGATACGGTACTGTCTCGAGCCGGAGCCGGGCTGGTACCGGCTGGAGGGGGAGACAGCCGCGCCGCTGAAGGAGGATCGGGTGCGGATGCTGACGGATATTCTCCGGGAAGCGGCGTTTTCCGAGTGCGTGGCATGGAATGCCGACCCGGCGGAGTACGGGTTTACGGAGCCGCTCGTCCGTTCGACGCTGTCCTATGCGGACGAGCTGGGGCGGGAGTCGTCCTTTACGCTGGAGTTCGGCGATTATGCGGGCAGTGAGGTGTATGTCCGCTTCCCGGGGTCGGAAATGGTTTATCTCATGTCGGCGTCCGTGCCGGACGCGCTCATGTACCCGGACTGGTCGGCGATGGAGCCGGCGACGGTGATGACGGTGCTGGACACGGAGGATATAAGCTCCATCCGCATCGGGCTGGACGGACAGAGCCTGGAGATCCTGCGGCTCGAGGAGACGGAGGAGCTTCCGGCGGAGGAGGGAGAGGAGCCCGTTTCCGTGACGGATGTGATCTACTCGGCAAACGGCTGGGTCCTGGAGACCGGCAAGGTGGAAAAATGGCTGACCGCACTGGCGGGACTGACCGCGGATGACACCGCGCCGGCGGGGGAGGGGCGGCGGACGCTGCTGACCGTCACGCTGGCGTGGAAGGATCCGGAGGGCGTTCCGGCGGAGCTGGAGCTGCGGAGCTATGACAGCGCGCATGACCTGTGCATCATCGGCGGGGACCGGTATCTGCTGGTGCCCAAAACGGAGGCGGACGCGCTCGCCGCCGAGGCGGCCGGCTTCTTCGCGGGCGAGGTAAGCGAATAAAAACGCCGCCGTATGGAGCAGACCATACGGCGGCGGTATTTTTAGGCGGCTTGCCGGAACGGGAGACAGACGGTTACGACAATTTTCGGCGGATGCACAAAAACTATGCATTCAGGCGAGTTTGTATATATTAACTGTTTTCATCCTGGTTTAAGATGTGACCATAAGAAGTGACCGACGGTCATTTCTGTGCGGGCACCGTCACAGGGCGTCGTCGTTGACGCGATCGGGCATGGTCTCAAGCTCCTCCGGGTGCTGCAGAAGGTGGCGGAAGAGCTTGAAGGCGGAGCCGACATAAGCGCTGTCGGCGATGCGGGAATCGAAGCAGACGGTGTAGTCGACGTTGTGGGCCTCACGCATCTGACCGGTCCCGGTCATCTCCATGACCGCGCGGCGGCGGCCGATGGAGAGGCTCAGCGGCAGGCTGCCCATGCTATTCAGGCTGCGGGTGAAGGAGGGCAGACCGCTCGCGCCCTCGTCTGAAATGACGGCGGAGCCGTGGAACGGGCTGCGGCCGGTCCAGGTCTCGCCCAGCCAGCCGTGATAATCAAGCCAGCGTATGACGCTCATGCCGAGGCGGAGCACGAAGCGCGGCGTTTTTACCAGCGTTGCGGCCAGCCGCTCAAGACGGCTGGCTTCCTCGTCGGCCTTGATGCTGTCGATCTGGGAGCTGATCTTGCGGCAGACGTCGAAAACGGTGTCGGTGGGCAGAAAGCGCACCTTGGCGGTGATGGCGCCGGCGTCGGCGGAGCCGTTGCGTCCGGAGCTCAGAACGATCTCGATCCAATCGCGCGAGTACAGGAAACGCCCGGCCACAAAGCGGTTCAGCGCCGGATATTGAGCGAGCGTGCGTACATAAGCGGCGATGAAAATGTGCATGATGGATATGTCGGCCAGGCCCTTTTCCCGACGGGCCAGGACCCACTGCTCCATGGAGCTGATTTCGATCCGGTCGGTGAAGCTGCTCACCGCGTCCGCGGGGGAGCGCATGAAGAAGGGCGTCAGCAGAAAGATCGGGGACAGGGTGTTCAAGCGCCGTCCGTCCCGGCGGTCGCCGATGTGGCGGCGGGAATACGGTTCTGCCATGGGATACCTCCTGTTCTGGGGTTGCGCTGCTATTATACATGAAATTTCCCGGAAGGACAAGATACAAGGCAAAAGCGCGTCGAAAAAGGCAAAGATTGTTAAAAAGTTGTACAATGTGCTCAGGACGGCCGGGTCATCAGGAGAGATTTTTCGGGGAAATGACGGTTGTTATTGTCGAAAAGTTGGCGTATTATTATATATGAGGAAAATTTTGCTTATATATTAGTTTAAGTTTTCACTTATTTAAGACCCAAGCTTGGAGGTGTTTACATGTCGTTGGAAGTGCTGGATACCATCGCTCTGGCGGAGGAAAAAGCTCGTCAGATTCGCGCTGCGGCCGGTACGGAGGCGAAAAAAACGCTGAAGGAGGCCGAAGACGCCGTGGCGGCGATGATTGCCGCGGCGGAGGAAAAGGCCGACGCGGAAATTCATGAGCTGATCCGCAAGGCGGATGAGAAGGCCAAGGAGGATGCGGCGACGCTGGCGTCGAATACCCGCAACCGGGAAGCCGCCATGCAGGCCCGTGCCGACCGGAGGATGGAGCAGGTCGTGAACGGGATCGTGGAAAGGATCGTGAACGGCTGATATGTCCATAGTCAAGATGAAAAAGCTCCGTATCGTCGTCCTGCGGCAGCAGCGGGACGAACTGATGCAGGCGCTGATGCGGCTGGGCTGCGTGCAGGTGACGGAGCCGGAGGGCATACTCTCCGATCCGGATGCGGCGGCGCGGCTCATGCCGGAGCGGGCGGACCTACCCGGGCTGCGCACGGGGCAGAACGAGCTGAACGCGGCGCTGAAGGTGCTCGCGCAGTACGCTCCGGAGAAGAAAAAGCTGCTGTCCGCCCGTGCGGAGGTCCGCGAAAGCGACTTTCTCGACGGAGAGGCGCTGAAAGCGGATCGGGCGCTTGCGGAGAGCATCAACGAGCGGGAGTCCCGTATCCGCCGGATCACGGCGGAGGAGGCCCGCATCCGCACGGAGATCGAATCCCTTTGGCCCTGGGAGCCGCTTGACCTGCCGCTGAACGGCGCCGGGACGAGGTTCTGTGCCGTCGGCCTTGCGAGCGTGATGGCGCAGATTGAGCCGGAATCCGTGCGGGAAGCCGCGGAGAGCGCCGCCGAGGCGGTGCAGCTCGTGACGGTATCCGATGACGAGACGCAGCGCTGCTTTGCGGTCGTGGCGTTCCGGGAGGAGCTGCCGGCCGTCATGGACGCCATCCGCGCCATCGGCGGGACGCAGGTGACCTTCCCGGGCGTGGAGGGCTCCGCCAAAGAAACGATCGCTTGGCTTGAGCAGCAGCTCACGGAGCTGAAAGCGGAAAAGGCCGGGCTGACGGAAAGCCTTCAGGCCGAGGGCAGCCGTGCGGCGGCTCTGCGTCTGTCCGCCGACCGCATAGCGGCGGAGGTCGCCAAGGCCGAATCCATCGAGCGCATGCGCGGCGTCGGCTCGGTCGTCGTGCTGGAGGGCTGGTGCTCCGCGCCGGAGCTTACCAAGCTCGAGGCAACGCTTTCCGGCTTTGACTGCGCGTGGGAGGCCACGGACCCGGCGGAGGAGGAATACCCCGAGGTACCGGTGAAGCTTGAAAACAAGCGCTTCGTAAAGCCGATGAGCCTCATTACGGAGATGTATTCGATGCCGGCCTACGACGGCATTGATCCGAACCCGCTGATGTGGCCGTTCTTCGTTCTGTTCTACGGCATTATGATGGCGGATATGGGCTACGGCATTTTGATGATGCTGGCCTCGGTCATCGCCGTGAAGGCGATGAAACCCAAGGGCGGCACGGGCCACCTGCTGCGCCTGCTCGGCATGTGCGGCGTCAGCACGTTTGTGTTCGGCGCGCTGACCGGCGGCTTTTTCGGTGATCTGCTGCCGCAGACAGCGAAGATGATCGACCCCGGCACGACCTTCACGGCGCTGCCGAGCCTGTTCACCCCGATGAACGATATCATGGCGATCCTGGTGGGCTCGATGGCTCTCGGCGCGGTGCAGATCTTCACCGGCATGATCGTGAGCGTTGTGCACAAGTGCAAAAACGGCGAAGCGCTCAGCGCGCTCTTCTCCGAGGGCGCGTGGTGGTGCATCCTGATCGGTACGGCGCTGGCGGTGCTGAAGCTCGGCCCGTGGCTCCTGATCGCGGGCGGCGTGCTGCTGGTCGTCGGCCAGTTCTATGAAAAGAGGAGCCTGGGCGGCGCTCTTATGGGCCTGTTCGGAGGCATTTACAACGGCGTTACCGGCTACCTCAGCGATATTCTTTCGTACCTGCGTCTGATGGCGCTGATGCTGTCGGGCAGCGTCATCGCGATGGTGTTCAACACCCTCGGCGCGATGACCGGGAATGTGGTCATCTTCCTCATCATTGCGATGTGCGGCAATATGCTGAACTTCGCGCTGAACCTGATCGGCTGCTTTGTCCACGATCTGCGCCTGCAGGTGCTCGAATTCTTCAGTCGCTTTTATAAAGACGGCGGCAAGCCTTATAAGCCGCTGAATATAGATCCCCAATACGTAGATATAATCAAGGAGGAAATATAACATGGATTTCATTATTACGTATGGCGGCCTTGGTCTGGCCTTTCTTGGTTCCGCGCTGGCGGTCGGATTTTCCTGCGCCGGCTCCGGTAAGGGCACCGGCATTGCCGGCGAAGCGGCGGCGGGGCTGCTGAGCGAGCAGCCGGAGGCGTTCGGCAAGTGCCTGATCCTTCAGGTCCTTCCCGGCACGCAGGGCCTGTACGGTCTCGTCGTGTGGTTCATGGCGATGATCCAGATCGGCCTCATCGGCGGAAACGGGCTCCTGGACCTGACGCTCGCGCAGGGCTTTTCCGTGTTCGGCGCCTGCATGCCCATGGCGATCGGCGGCTACATCAGCGCCGTCGCGCAGGGCAAGGTGGCGGCGTCGTCCGTGAACCTCATGGCCCGCAACCCCGAGCAGTTCTCCAAGGGCATCATCATGTGCGGCATCGTGGAGTTCTACGCGATCCTGTCGCTGCTGGCCTCCATCCTGATGGTGATGCAGGCGGTGTGATATGAACGGCATCGAAAAGATCACGGCCCGTATTGAGACGGACGCCGTGGCCGACGCCGCGCGTATGGCGGAGGAAGCCGCCGGACAGGCCGAGGCGGTCCGCTCCGCCGGCGAGGCCAAGGCGCAGGAGGCCTATTGGCAGAAACTGCAGGCGGGCGTGAAAACGGCGGAGGACCGCGTCCAGCGCTTGGAGAAGGCCGCCGATATGGAGTCGCGCAAGAGCGTGCTGAGCTATAAGCAGGCGCTCGTGGCGGCCGCCTTCGACAAGGCGGAGGAGAAGCTCCGCGCCCTGTCGGGCGACGCATATATTGATTTTCTGGCGAGATTGGCGTCGCGTGCCGCTGTCACCGGCCGGGAAGAGATCGTCCTTGGCGCGGCGGACCGCGAAACCTGCGGGACAAAGGTCGTCAAGAAGGCGAACGCGGCCCTGAACGCCGCCGGAAAGACCGGTGCGCTGACGCTCGCCGGCAGGGCGGGCGATTTTGAGGGCGGCCTGCTTCTGAAGGACGGCAATATCGCCGTCAACTGCACCATCGCGACGCTGATTGCACAGGCGCGGGAGGAACAGGCGTCCGCCGTCGCAGCGGAGCTGTTCTCCTGATGGCGCGGAAACTGCATTGACAAGGGGTGATAGTGCTTGTCAAAAATGAAAGATACGGACTACATTTACCTATCGAGCTATATCCGCGCCAAGGAGGCCGGGCTTCTGCGCCGTGAGCGCCTGGAGCGCATGGCGGCCGCGCCGGATGCGGACGAAGCGGCGAAGGTCCTGACCGAGTGCGGCTATCCCGAGCTGGAGGGCGTGTCCGACGCGGAGCTGGAGGCGGCGTTTGCCGCCCGGCGCCGGGCGGTGCTGGACGACATGGAAAGCCTGTGTCCGGAGCCTGCGCTTGTGGAGGCCTTCCGCCTGCGGTACGACTACCATAACGCCAAGGTGCTGGTAAAAGCCGAGGGGGCAAACGTTCCCGGCGAGGCGATCTTGTCCGACAGCGGGCGCGTGTCCGCGGCCGGGCTGACCGAGGCCTGGGAACAGGATAACTGGTGCGGCGTCCCGACGGCGCTTGCGGCGGCTATCCGGGAGGCCAGAAGCGTGCTGGCCCGCACCTCCAATCCGCAGCTTGCGGATATGGGGCTCGACAAGGCATACTACGCGGAGCTTCTGGCGCTGACCAAAACGCTGTCCACGGACTTCTACACCCGCTATGTCCGGCTGTCCATCGACACGGCGAACCTGCGCAGCGCGGTGCGCTGCATACGCGGGCACATGGACGAGGGCGTCCTGCGGGCGGCGCTCATCGAGGGCGGCGACGTGCCGACGGCGCGTATCGCCCGGCAGGTCTACGGCGACGGACCGGCGGCGGTGTTCACGGACCGGCGGCTTCAAAAGGCCGCAGAGCTGGGACAGCAGGCGGTGGAGGGCGCTCCGCTGGCCCCGTTTGAGCGGGCCTGCGATAACGCGCTCACCCGTTTTTTGGACGAGGCGAAATACGTCTCCTTCGGTCCGGAGCCGGCGGTGGCTTACATCGCGGCGCTGGAGGGGGAGATCGTGGCGGCGCGCATGGTGCTTCTCGGCAAGCGCGGCGGCCTGAGCCACAAGGCGCTGAAAGAAAGGCTGCGTGAGAGCTATGTATAAAATCGCGGTAGTGGGCGGACCGGACACGGTCATCGGCTTCAAGGCGCTGGGACTGGATACCTTTCCCGTGCGGGAGGCGGACGAGGCCCGGAAGGTCCTGAAAAAGCTCACGAGATCCGAGGGTGAGGACACCTACGCGATCATCTATATGGAAGAACGGCTGGCGCAGGCGCTGGCGGCGGACATCGACAAGTTCAAGGACAGTCCCAGCCCCGCCGTCATCCTCATTCCCGGCAAGGAGGGTTCCATCGGTCTCGGCCAGTCGGCCCTGCAGGCCGCGGTGGAACGCGCCGTGGGCGCGAATATACTCTGATTTATCCCAAAGGAAGGTAACGATATGAGCGGAACGATCACAAAAGTTTCCGGCCCGCTGGTGGTGGCCAAGGGCCTGGCGGACGCCAACGTCTCCGACGTTGTGCGCGTCGGCAGCCAGCGGCTCATCGGCGAGATCCTGAACATGAAGGGCGACAGCGCCTCCATCCAGGTCTATGAGGAGACCTCCGGTCTGGGACCGGGCGCGGTGGTGGAGACCAGCGGCACCCCTCTGAGCGTGGAGCTTGGGCCGGGACTTCTGACAAATATTTACGACGGCATCCAGCGCCCGCTGGAGGAGATCCGCGCGCTGACCGGATCGACCATCGCCCGCGGCGTGGACGTGGCGCCGCTGAACCGCGCGAAGGAATGGCAGTTCAACGCCGTGGCAAAGCCCGAAGCCATCGTCAAGCCCGGCGATGTGCTGGGCACGGTGCAGGAAACGAAGGCGCTGCTGCATAAGATTATGGTGCCCGTGGGCGTGTCCGGCGTTGTGAAGAGCATCCAAAGCGGCAAGTATACCGTCGCCGAGACCGTCGCGGTCATCGAGGACGACAAGGGCAGACGGCATGAGGTCAGCATGATCCAGCGCTGGCCCGTCCGCGTGGCCCGTCCCTATAAGCATAAATACGTCCCGAGCCGTCCGATGAACAGCGGGCAGCGCGTCATCGACACGCTGTTCCCGATCGCAAAGGGCGGTACAGCGGCCGTTCCCGGCCCATTCGGCAGCGGCAAGACCGTCGTGCAGCACCAGCTCGCCAAATGGTCGGATGTGGACGTCGTCGTCTATATCGGCTGCGGCGAGCGCGGAAATGAGATGACCGACGTGCTGAACGAGTTCCCGGAGCTTATCGACCCGCGCAGCGGCGAGTCCCTGATGCAGCGCACGGTGCTCATCGCGAACACCTCGGATATGCCCGTAGCGGCGCGTGAGGCGAGCATCTACACCGGCATTACGATCGCGGAGTATTTCCGTGACATGGGCTATGACGTGGCGGTCCTGGCGGATTCCACCTCCCGGTGGGCGGAGGCCCTGCGTGAGATGAGCGGCCGTCTGGAGGAGATGCCCGGCGAAGAGGGCTATCCCGCCTATCTTGCGAGCCGTCTGGCGCAGTATTACGAACGCGCCGGCGTGGTCGAATGCCTCGGCTCCGACAGCCGGCAGGGCTCCATCACCGCCATCGGCGCGGTGTCGCCTCCGGGCGGCGATACCTCCGAGCCGGTCTCTCAGGCGACCATGCGCATCGTCAAGGTCTTCTGGGGCCTGGACAGCTCGCTGGCCTATGCCCGCCACTTCCCGGCGATCAACTGGCTGACCTCGTACAGCCTGTATGACGACACGCTGCGCGACTGGTACGATCAGCAATTCCCCGGCTTTATGCGCCAGAAGGAAAAGACCATGGCGATCCTGCAGGAGGAGGAGAGTCTGAATGAGATCGTGAAGCTCGTGGGCAAGGACTCCCTGAGCGAGAACGACCAGATGACGCTCGAGACCGCAAAAATGCTGCGCGAGGATTTCCTGCAGCAGAACGCATTCATGGAGGAGGACGCCTATTCGTCCTATGACAAGCAGTTCCGGCTGCTGGGCCTCATTTTGAGATACGACGAGCTCTGCCGCCAGGCCATGGGCCGCGGCGCCGAGCTTTCCAAGCTGTTTGGGATCCCCGCGCGGGAAAAGATCGGCCGCGCCAAAATGATCCTGCCCGGCGAATATGAGGCTGCGTTTGAGCAGATCGAGAAGCAGATGGCCGCCGAGATCGACGCTCTTACGGAAGGAGGCAACGACTGATGATTCGTGAATACATGACGATCAGTGAGATCGCAAGCCCGCTGATGATCGTCAAGGACGTCGAGGGCGTCACCTACGACGAGCTGGCGGAGATCGAGCTTCCCTCCGGCGAAAAACGCCGCTGCAAGGTGCTGGAGGTCGACGGCAATGCCGCGGTCGTCCAGTTGTTTGAGTCTGCGCAGGGCATAAACCTTGCCGGCTCCAAGGTCCGCTTTCTGGGCCATCCGCTGGAGCTGGGCGTGTCCGAGGATATGCTCGGCCGCGTGTTCAATGGTATGGGTGAGCCCATCGACGGCGGCCCCGCCATCCTGCCCGAGGAGTATAAGGACATCAACGGCCTGCCGATGAATCCGGCAGCCCGCGCTTATCCCGCTGAGTTTATCCAGACGGGCGTTTCCACCATCGACGGCCTGAATACGCTGGTCCGCGGTCAGAAGCTGCCGATTTTCTCCGGCTCCGGCCTGCCGCATGCGGCGCTGGCGGCACAGATCGCGCGCCAGGCGCGCGTTCTCGGCTCCGATGAGAAGTTTGCCGTCGTATTTGCCGCCATCGGCATCACCTTCGAGGAGTCGGAATATTTCATCAACGACTTCCGCCGCACCGGCGCCATCGACCGCACCGTCGTCTTCTCAAACCTGGCAAACGACCCCGCGGTCGAGCGTATCGCGACCCCGCGCATGGCGCTGACCGCCGCGGAGTATCTGGCGTTCGAGAAGGATATGCACGTGCTCGTCATCCTGACGGATATCACGAACTACGCCGAGGCGCTGCGCGAGGTTTCCGCCGCCAAGAAGGAGGTCCCCGGCCGCCGCGGCTATCCCGGCTATATGTACACCGACCTTGCCACCATGTATGAACGGGCGGGCCGCCGCGTGGGTGAAAAGGGCTCGATCACGATGATCCCCATCCTGACCATGCCCGAGGACGACAAGACCCATCCGATCCCCGACCTGACGGGCTACATCACCGAGGGGCAGATCATCCTCTCGCGCGAGCTGTACCGCAAGGGCATCGTGCCTCCCGTGGACGTGCTGCCGAGCCTGTCCCGTCTGAAGGATAAGGGCATCGGCGAGGGCAAGACCCGCGAGGACCATGCCGGCACCATGAACCAGCTCTTCTCGGCCTATGCCGCCGGCAAGGAGGCCAAGGAGCTTATGACGATCCTGGGCGAGGCGGCGCTGAGCGAGACCGATAAAAAGTTTGCGGAGTTTGCGGACGCCTTTGAGAAGCGGTATGTCAATCAGGGCAGCCAGACGAACCGCACGATCCAGGAGACGCTTGATCTCGGCTGGGAGCTTCTGAGCATCCTGCCGCGATCGGAGCTGAAGCGCCTGAAGCTGAGCGAGATCGAAAAATATATGCCCCAGAAGGCAGAAGCAGAGTAAGAGCGGGGTGATCCTATGCCGAAAAAAGCCGTAACGCCTACGCGCATGGTGCTGAACCAGCTCAAGGGCCGGCTCCGTACCGCGAGCCGCGGTCATAAGCTGCTCAAGGATAAGCGCGATGAGGAAATGCGCCAGTTTATGGACATCGTCCGCCTCAATAAGATCCTGCGCGAAAAGGTGGAGCAGGGACTCACGGAAGCGTTTGCCGCGATGAGCATGGCCAGCGCGGTCATGAGCCCGGAAATGCTGGAGCAGAGCCTCCTGTATGCCAACCGCAGCGTGGAGCTGGGGGTTTCCTATAAAAACATCATGAGCGTCAATGTTCCGGTCTATGACTTCCGGACACATTCCGGCTCCGGGGAGTCCACGCTGCCGTATGGCTTTGCGCAGACAAGCGGCGAGCTGGACGATGCGCTCACGAAGCTATACGGGGTTTTTGAGGATATGCTGAAGCTGGCCGAGGTCGAAAAGACCATGCAGCTTCTCGCGGAGGACATCGAAAAGACCCGCCGCCGCGTAAACGCCCTCGAATACGTCATGATCCCGGAGCTGCAGGAGAACATCCGCTATATCACGATGAAGCTTGCGGAGAACGAGTCCTCCACCAAGGTCCGCCTCATGAAGGTCAAGGACATGGTGCTGCAGGACGCGCATCAATTCCAATCGTAACAAAAAAACACACCGGACCGAGGTTGACAAGTTTTACCGGAAACGGTAGACTTATGACTTTGGAAGGGTGTGTTTTTGTTTTGAGAAAGTATGATGCTTCGATTCTGGCCGCAGGCTGCTTCTGGGGCATGATCGGCCTGTTCACGCGGCAGCTTTCAGCGGCCGGCGTAACCTCCGGCGGCGTGCTGATTATCCGCTCGGGCGGCTGCGCGGTGCTGTTTGTGCTGTGGGCGCTCCTGCGTGACCCGAAGCTCCTGAAGCTCCGTTGGAGGGACGCATGGCTGTTTTTCTGCTTCGGCGTTCTTTCGACCTTCTTTTTCACCTACTGCTATTACCGCTCGATCGAACTGGGGAGCCTCTCGGCGGCCTGCACGCTGATGTATTCCGCGCCGGTTTTCGTCATGGTCATCAGCCTGTTCGCGTTCGGTGAGAAATTCAGCCGCCGGAAGCTCGTGGCGCTGCTGTGCGCGGTGGTGGGCTGTACGCTGGTGTCCGGGCTCCTGGAGAGCGAAACGAGCCTCAGCATCTCGAGCGTGATCTACGGGCTTTTGGCCGGCATCGGCTATGCGTGTTACAGCGTGTGCATCAAGGCGCTGACGAACCGGGGGTACGATACCCTGACGATCAACGCTTGGGGCTGGAGCCTCTGCACGGCCGCCGGTGTTGCTGCCTGGGGTCTTGCGCCGGCGGCGCCGATGCTGGAAAGCGGACGAAACGCCCTGCTCTGCGCCGGGCTCATCGTGGTCTCCGGGTTCCTGCCGGCGCTGCTGTACAGCCTCGGCCTGCGGGGCGAGGAGGCCGGGAAGGGCGCGGTCATGGCGTCGGTCGAGCCGGTGGTGGCGTCGGTCGTGGGCTTTTTGGCCTTTCATGAAACGCCATCCGTGCTGGGCGTCGTCGGGATCGTTCTGGTGCTGGGCGCGGTCGTGCTTCTGAATTGGGACGGCGCCGGGGCAAAAAACAGACGGGAGGCCGGAAGGGAATGAAATACGATTTTACGAGCATTCTGGACCGCCGGGGCATGGATGCGCTGGCGGTCGACGCGGTCGGGGATGACCCGTCCGGGTTTGCGCCGGCCGCGCCGCGGGAGGGCTTTGATGTGATCCCCATGTGGGTCGCGGACATGAGCTTCCCGGTCGTTCCGACGATACAGGAGGCGATGATCCGACGGATCGAGCATCCGGCCTTCGGCTATTTCCGACCCCGCGGCGAATACTTTGACGCCATCATTGATTGGCAGGCAAGGCAGAATGGCGTCGAGGGCCTGACGGCGGCGCATATCGGCTATGAAAACGGCGTGCTCGGCGGCGTCGCCAGCGCGCTGAACGCGCTGTGCTCGCGCGGGGAAAGCATTTTGATCCATTCGCCCACCTATATCGGGTTCACGAACACGCTGAAAAACAACGGCTATCACATCGTCCACAGCCCGCTCCGCGCCGATGAAAGCGGCGTGTTCCGCATGGATCTGGCGGATATGGAGAGAAAGCTGGCCGAGAACCATATCCATACGATGATATTCTGCTCGCCGCATAACCCGCTCGGCCGCGTCTGGGAGGCGTGGGAGCTGGAATCCATGCTGGCCCTGCTTGAAAAATACGACGTTTCCATCCTATCGGACGAGATATGGTCGGACATCATCCTGCCGGGCCACAGGCACATCCCGACGCAGTCGGTCTCCGGCTACGCCCGGCAGCATACGGTGGCGCTGTACGCCCCCTCCAAGACCTTCAATCTCGCCGGCCTCGTCGGAAGCTATCACATCATTTACAACGACACGCTCCGCGACCGGGTCCGCAAGGAAGGCTCGCTGTCCCATTATAACAGCATGAACCTGCTGTCCATGTATGCTCTGCTCGGCGCCTACAGCGCCGAGGGACGGGTCTGGATGCGGGAGATGATCGAGACGGTCGAGCGGAATATCACCTATGCCTGCGATTACATTCGCGATCATTTCCCGGGCGTGTCCGCGGCGAAGCCCGAGGGGACCTATATGCTTTTTGTTGACTGCACGCGCTGGTGCGCGGAGCATGGCAAAACGATCGAGGAGGTGGAGCATGCCTGCTGGGAGGTGGGCGTGGCGCTGCAGGACGGGCGGATGTTCCATGGCCCGTGCCATCTGCGGCTGAACCTGGCGCTGCCGTTTGCCCGGGTTGAGGAGGCGTTCGACCGCCTGGACCGCTATGTTTTCAATATAAAATGACCGGGGACAGGCCCCGGTCATTTTATGATGCGGCTGTTTTTAACAGGAAAGATGTGTATAGGAGAGAGTGTGTCATAAATGTCTGCATTTCTAGGAGTGTGGAGGTGATTTTCCCGCGTTCGGAACCAATCGCTCACGATGCCCGATGGAGCGATTTCCCTGAGGCCCCGCCCGGGGAGCAAAACAAACCGCAGCGCTCATGTTTTTGTTAGGTTTCCCTAACTGCCTATATGTTAGCACAACCTAACATTTTTGTCAACATCTTTTTTTGAAAAACCGGCACGAAATTTTTCGGGCCGGTTTTCCTTTAGTTTTTGAGGCTGTGGATGGGGGCGGGGATGTGCCCGCCGCGGGCGATAAAGTCCGCCGCGCTCTCGCCGTGGACGGGCATGACGGGCGCGGAGCCGAGCAGACCGCCGAAATCGACCATGTCCCCGACCCTTCCGGCGGGGATGAGGCGGACGGCGGTGGTCTTGCTGTTCTGCATGCCGATGGCGGCCTCGTCGGCGATGATGGCGGAGATCGTGTCGGCGCTGGTATCGCCGGGCACGGCGATCATGTCAAGGCCGACGGAGCAGACGCAGGTCATGGCCTCCAGCTTGTCGATCGTCAGAACGCCGGAACGGGCGGCGGCGATCATGCCCTCGTCCTCACTGACGGGGATGAACGCGCCGGACAGGCCGCCGACGCGGCCCGAGGCCATGAGGCCGCCCTTTTTCACGGCGTCGTTCAGCAGCGCCAGCGCGGCGGTGGTGCCGTGCGTGCCGACGGTGGCCAGGCCCATTTCCTCCAGGATGCGGGCAACGCTGTCGCCGACGGCGGGGGTGGGAGCGAGGGACAGGTCCACGACGCCGAAGGGAACGCCCAGCCGCTGGGAGGCCGTCTGGGCGACGAGCTGACCCATGCGGGTGATGCGGAACGCGGTCTTTTTGATGATCTCCGCGACCTCGTCAAAGGGCTTTCCTTTTGCACCCTGCAGCGCATGATATACGACGCCGGGACCGGAGACGCCGACGTTGATGGCGCGTTCCGGCTCACCCGGACCGCAGAAGGCGCCGGCCATAAAGGGATTGTCCTCGACGGCGTTGCAGAAGATGACGAGCTTGGCGCAGCCGATGGCGCCGCGGTCGGCGGTACGCGCGGCGGTCAGCTTCACGATGCGGCCCATGGAGGCGACAGCGTCCATGTTGATGCCGGCCTTGGTGGAGCCGACGTTCACGCTGGAGCAGACGAGGTCGGTCTCAGCCAGCGCGCGGGGGATGCTGTTTATGAGGCGGCGGTCGCCGTCGGTGAAGCCCTTCTGCACCAGCGCGGAGAAGCCGCCGATAAAGTCCACGCCGCAGGTCTTGGCGGCGCGGTCAAGGGCGGCCGCGATGGGGGTGTAGTCGTCGGCGGAGCAGGACTGCGCGACCATGGCGATGGGCGTTACGGAGATGCGCTTGTTCACGATGGGGATGCCGAGCTCGCGCTCGATGCTCTCGCAGACGGGCAGAAGATCCCGCGCGGAGCGGCAGATCTTGTCATAAACGCGGCGGGCGCACTCGTCGATATCCGGGTGTGCGCAGTCGAGGAGATTGATGCCCATTGTGACCGTGCGGATATCGAGGTGCTGATTATCCACCATGTCGATGGTTTGCAGGATGTCGAATGTATTCAGCATGACAGTGAGCGGCCCTCCGTTTAAATTCTGTGCATGGCGTCGAAGATGTCCTCCCGCTGGATGCGGATGGAGAGCTCCCGTTTCTCACCCTCGGCCTCCAGCGCGGTGCGGATCTCGTCAAACGGCTTGTCCGAGGTGGAGGTGTCGACCAGCATGACCATGGTGAAGAAGCCGTCCATGATGGTCTGATTCAGGTCTAGGATGTTCACGTTCATGGACGAGATGAGCACGCAGACGTCGGCGATGATGCCGATGCGGTCCTTGGCGAAAACGGATACGATAGCTCTCATAAGTATTCTCCTGTGCTTGGTTTCTGTAATTCGGCGATCTCCACCACGGTGAGGCGGCTGCCGTCCACGGTGAAGCGCACGTCATAGGTGAGGTAATTGAAGCCGTAGCGCCGGCTCGGGTCGTCAATATAAGCAGGGCGGGGGTCCTGCGCGAGCAGGCCCATGAGGGCCGGACGCTTGTCCTCGGGAATCCTGCGGAGAAGCTCGTCGGGGAAATCGACGTCCAGGTGATAGCCGAGAACGTCCCCGGCAAAGCCGTCGGCGGCGTCCGGGTGGCTGTCCGTAAAGGGGAGATAGGGCTTGATATCGTAGATCGGTGTGCCGTTCATGAGGTCGGCGCCGGTGACATACAGCACAACGCCGCGCTTTTCATCGGTTTCGATGGCAGCGAGCTTCACCGAGGACAGACCCAGCGCGTTCGGGCGGTACGGTGAGCGCGTGGCAAAAACGCCCATGCGCTTATTTCCGCCGAGGCGCGGCGGCTTCACCGTAGCGGCCCAGGAATCGCGGTGATTTTCGGAAAAGCCCCAGATGATCCAGAGATGAGAGTAGCCGGCCAGACCGCGGAAGGCCACCGGGTCGCGGTAGAGCGGCTCGAACACGATCCGCGCGGTCAGCTCCTCCACCAGGCCGCTCTGCCGGGGCAGGCCGAATTTGGTGGGGAGATCGGTCTCGATGTGGGCGATGGGCTCGATGGTTCGTTTTTCAGGCAGCATCGGCGCACCTCGTGATCGGGACGGTCAGGTCTCGTAGCCGTTGGGGTTCCGGCTCTGCCAGCGCCATGCGTCGGCGCACATGTCCTCGACGGTCTTTTCAGCGCGCCAGCCGAGGATGGTCTGCGCCTTGGTCGGGTCGGCCCAGCATTCCGCGAGGTCGCCCGGCCGGCGGTCGGTGATCTCATAGGGGACGTTGACGCCGGTGGCCTTCATAAACGCATTCACAAGCTCCAGCACGCTGACGCCGTGACCGGTGCCGAGGTTGAACACCTCTGTGCCTTTGTGATCGAGGGCGTATCGGAGCGCGGCGACATGGCCCTTGGCCAGGTCGACCACATGGATATAGTCGCGCACACCGGTCCCGTCCGGGGTGGGATAGTCGCTGCCGAAAATGCTCAGATGGTCGCGCTTGCCGACGGCGACCTGGGTGATGTAGGGCATGAGATTGTTCGGGATGCCGGTGGGATTTTCGCCGATGCGGCCGCTCTCATGCGCGCCGACGGGGTTGAAGTAGCGCAGCAGGACGACGCTCATGTTGGGATCGGCGGCGGCGGCGTCGCGGGCGATCTGCTCGATCATGAATTTTGTCCAGCCGTAGGGGTTCGTGCATCCGCCGACGCGGGCGGTCTCGACGCAGGGGACCTGTGTGTCCTCGCCGTAGACCGTAGCGGAGGAGGAGAAGATGAACGGCCCGACGCCGAACTCCGCCATGACCTCCAGCAGGGACAGCGTGGAGTCGAGATTGTTGCGGTAGTACATAAGGGGCTTGGCGACGCTTTCGCCGACGGCCTTGTGCCCGGCGAAGTGCATGACTGCGGCGGGCTTTGTATCGGTGAAAATGCGGCGCAGCGCATCCTTGTCGGCGACATCGGCCTCGTAGAGCGGCATTTTTCGGCCGGTGATC
This sequence comes from uncultured Oscillospiraceae bacterium, assembly GCA_964406615.1. Lineage (GTDB taxonomy): Bacteria > Bacillota > Clostridia > Oscillospirales > Oscillospiraceae > CAJOIG01. The sequence continues at coordinate 10,605 of CAYOSI010000012.1, read as the reverse complement.
TCTTCGCAGCGGGCGACGGCGACGGGACTTGAATTGTTGTAGTTATCCACGATGGCGACGTCAAAGCCGGCGTTTGCCAGCTCTACGGCGGTGTGAGAGCCAATATAGCCAGCGGCGCCGGTCAGCAGAATGGTCATGGGCGCACCTCTTCCATATTTATAATATTTTTTCATCATTTTACCATGTATCCGGGCAAAAAACAACCGGGACGAAGACAATTCTCCGTCCCGGATACGGGGGATTATCAGGGCCGTTTGTCGATGGGCGCATATCCGGCGCGGTCCATGACGGCGCGGTAGGCCGGGCGCATGATGCGGCCGCCGGTCACTGCCTCTTCCATCCGGTGGGCGCACCAGCCGGCGATACGGGCGGTAGCAAACAGCGGCGTGAAAAGCTCTGCGGGGATGCGCAGCATGCTGTAGACAAAGCCGGAGTAGAAATCGACGTTTGCACACATGGGGAAGCCGTCCTTTTTCCGCTCCACCAGAAGCTCGAGGCCGAGGCGCTCCACGCGCTCCATAAATTGAAATTCCTCCAGCCGCCCCGTGGTCTCCGCCATGGAGCGGGCGTGCTTTTTGATGGCGACGGCGCGGGGATCGGACAGCGTGTAGACCGCATGGCCGAGACCGTAGATCTTGCCGGAGCCGTCGCCGCCCTCGCCGGCGAGGAGCTTTGCAAGCGCGTCGCGGATCTCTCCCTCGTTTTCCTTATCCCGGACGGTTCCGTTGAGATAAGCGAACATCTCCATGACCTTGGCGTTTGCGCCGCCGTGCAGGGGGCCCTTCAGGGAGCCGACCGCACCGGCGATGGCGGAATAGGTATCCGTGCCGGAGCTGGACATTGCGCGGCATACGAATGCGGAGTTGTTGCCGGCGCCGTGCTCGGCGTGGAGGATCAGCATAAGGTCGAGAAGCCTTGCCTCCTCCGGGGTGTACGCCTTATCCTTGCGGATGAGGCGCAGGAAGTTCTCGGCGAGGGAAAGCTCATCCTTCGGCCGGTGGATGTAAAGGCTCTTGCCATCGTAGACATGACGCTTTACCTGGTAGGTCTGCGCGACGATGACGGGCAGACGGGCGATCAGGCTGACGGACTGCGCCATGAGGTTTTCCAGTGAGCGGTCGTCCGGGTCATCGTCATAGGTGTAAAGGGCCAGGATGCTGCGGGCCAGTCCGTTCATCACGTCCGGGCTGGGATTTTTCAGGATCATATCGTCGAAAAAGCCCTGCGGCAGGGGCCGGGCCTCCGCGAGCATGGCGGAGAAAAGCTCCATCTCCCGCCGGTTGGGAAGCTTGCCGAGCAGGAGCAGATACGCGACCTCCTCGTAGCCGAAGGTCCCCGTCTGCCAGTGGTTTTCCACCAGGTCGCTGACCTTGATGCCGCGGTAGAGGAGCTGGCCGTCCATGGGCACGCGCTCGCCGTCCTCCATGTAGTAGCCGCGGACGCTGCCGATGCGGGTCGCACCGACGAGGACGCCGGTCCCGTCCTCGTTCCGCAGGCCGCGGTGCACGGCGCTCGTGAAGACCGCGGAGGGGATGTCATAGCGCCCCGCCACATCGGCGCACAGGGCGGGCATATATTTATCAATGATGTATTTCTCTTCCGACATAAGAGACACCTCGCTGAAGTTATGGGATGTCTTCTATTATAACGGCTTATTCCGAATTTGCAAGTTTTTATTTTTGAAAATTCAAAATTTATGTGTTATACAGGAAAAAATGAACAAGCCGCCGATATTTTTGAAATTTATGCACAATGAATTTGGCAAAAAGCTTTATCACTTTGTAAGAAAAAAGAATTTACGCGGCGCCTGAACGGTTGTATAATCGGTTTGTATGAAGAAAAGGGAGACAAAGCTATGATAACGATCACCGATAGTAAAGTCATGTGGCAGGGCGGTGCGCCTGTCCAGCCGACGCCGGAGGCCTCGGCGGATAAAACCATGGCGGCAAAGGTGCTGGCGGCTCACGGCGGAGAGAAAATCACGTTTGACGCGCTTATCAGCCATGACATAACCTATGTGGGCATTATTCAGACCGCGATGGCATCAGGCCTGCAAAAATTCCCCGTGCCTTATGTGCTGACGAACTGCCATAACAGCCTGTGCGCCGTCGGCGGCACGATCAACGCCGACGACCATGTGTTCGGACTGTCCGCTGCCCGCAAGTTCGGCGGGGAATATGTCCCTGCGAACCTGGCGGTCATTCACCAGTACGCCCGGGAAACGCTGGCCGGCTGCGGCCGGATGATTATCGGCTCCGACAGCCATACCCGCTATGGCGCGTTCGGCACGATGGGCTTCGGCGAGGGCGGCCCGGAGATCGTGAAGCAGCTCCTCGGCGATGCGTATGAGCTGCCGAGGCCCCGCGTGATCCTCGTATACCTCACCGGCACGCCCCGTCCGGGTGTCGGCCCGCATGACGCGGCGATCGCGCTGTGCGGCGCGGTGTTCGATTCCGGCTTTGTGAAAAATGCCGTTCTCGAGTTTGCCGGTCCCGGCGTGAAGGGGCTCACGATGGATTGGCGCATGGGCGTGGATGTCATGACCACGGAGACGGCCTGCCTTTCGAGCCTTTGGCAGACCGACGAAAAGACCGAGGCGTGGCTTGCCCTGCGCGGCCGCATCAGCGATTATAAGCGGATGGAGCCGGAGAATGGCGCGCTGTATGACGGAATGGTCGGGATCGATCTGTCAAAGCTCGTGCCGATGGCGGCGCTGCCGTTTCACCCTTCGAAGGCGGCGCCGGTGTCGGAGCTGGCGGGCAAAACCGCAGGTCAGGGAGTCATTGCCGGCTGCGCCGGCGGTACGCTGCAGAATATCCTCGAGGCGGCGGCGATCCTGAAAGGGCGAAGCGTGGGCAGCGGGTATTTCGACCTGTCCGTGTACCCGTCCAGCATGCCCGTGAGCCTCGCCGCAATGAAGGCCGGCGCGGTGCAGACGCTGATGGAGGCCGGTGCGGTCATGAAGCCCTGCTTCTGCGGCCCGTGCTTCGGCGCGGGGGATGTGCCCGCGAACGATTCGGTCAGCCTGCGCCACTCCACGAGAAACTTCCCGAACCGGGAAGGCTCGAAGCCGTCGGAGGGCCAAGCCGCCGAGGTCATCCTGATGGACGCCCGCTCCATCGCCGCGACCGCGGCAAACGGCGGCGTCATCACCCCGGCTACAGAGATCGGCTATGAGGTCCCCGCGCCGTATGATGATTTTGACCCTGCGCCGTATGAAAAGCGTGTGTATAAAGGCTTTGGAAAGCCTCTGGCGGAGGAGGAGCTGCGCTATGGTCCGAACATCCGTCCGTGGCCTGCGATCCCCGCTATGCCGGAGGACCTGGAGGTGACCTTCACGGCGGTCATCCACGACCCTGTGACGACGACCGACGAGCTGATCCCCTCCGGCGAGACCTCGAGCTACCGCTCGAACCCGATGAAGCTCGCGGAGTTTGCGCTCAGCCGCCGTGTGCCGGAGTATGTCGGCCGCTGCAAGGCGCTGCAGGCCGACGGCAAGGCCAGCGCGATTTACGCCGTAAAGCCCGGCGACGGCTCCGCCCGTGAGCAGGCGGCGTCCTGCCAGCGCGTGCTGGGCGGCGGTGCGAACCTGGCCGTGGAGTATGCCACGAAGCGTTATCGCTCCAACCTCATCAACTGGGGCATCGTACCCTTTACCTGGGACGGCGCGTTCACCTGGGAGCCGGGCGCCGTGCTGCGCGTGCCCGGCATCCGGGCCGCGATCGAGTCCGGCGCGGAGGAGATGACGGGATACATCGGCGGCGAGGCGATCCGGCTTCGTGTGGGCAGCCTCTCCGAAAAGGAACGTCAGATCCTGCTTGCCGGCTGCCTCATGAACTGGTACAAGGAATACGGGGAGGTGTGAGCCGTGGATAAGATCCGGATGCAGACGCCCATCGTCGAGATGGACGGCGACGAAATGACACGCCTTATCTGGCGGATGATAAAGCAGGAGCTTATTACGCCGTTTGTGGCGCTGAACACCGAATACTACGACCTCGGCCTCGTACACCGCGACGAGACGGACGACGCCGTCACGCAGGCCGCCGCGGAGGCCCTGAAAAAGCACCGCGTCGGCGTCAAGTGCGCCACGATCACGCCCAATGCCGGGCGTATGGAGGAATATCACCTCCGCCGCCTGTATAAAAGCCCGAACGGACAGATCCGCTCCGCCGTGGACGGCACGACCTTCCGTGCGCCGATCCTGCTCCCCGGCACGACTCCGCTCGTGCCGACCTGGAAAAAACCGATCACCATCGCGCGGCACTCAAACGCGGACCTGTATAAGGACGTGGAGCTTCGCATTGACGCCCCCGGCGAGGCGCACCTGACTGCGGACGGGCAGGATAAGCTTCTCCACCGCTACGACGGTCCCGGCGTCGCACTGGCCATGTACAACACCGACAAGAGCATCGAGTCCTTTGCGCGGAGCTGCTTTTCCTGCGCGCTCGACAAGAAGCAGGACCTGTGGTTCTCCTGCAAGGACACGATCTCCACGGTCTACGACGGTCGCTTCCGCGATATATTCCAGACGGTGTACGACGCCGAATATAAAGCGGCGTTCGAGGCGGCGGGTATCCGGTATATTTACACCCTCATCGACGACGCCGTGGCGCGCTGCATGCGCTCGGAGGGCGGCTTTGTCTGGGCGCTGAAAAACTACGACGGCGACGTTATGAGCGATATGATCGGCGCCGCCTTCGGCGCGCTGGCGCTGATGACGAGCGTGCTGATCTCGCCGTCCGGCTGCTTCGAGTACGAGGCCGCGCATGGCACCGTGACCCGGCATTGGTACCGCCGGCAGCAGGGCGAAAAAACCTCCACGAACCCGATGGCGACGATTTTCGCATGGAGCGGGGCGCTGCGTAAGCGCGGCGAGCTGGACGGGAACGCGGCCCTGGCCGCCTTCGGGGATAAGCTCGAGCAGGCCAGCATCGCGGCCATCACGGACGGCGTCGTCACGGGCGATATGGCGGCGCTCACGGGCGCATTGTCGAGTGTGGATACGGAGACCTTTATTTCATCCGTCCGGGAACGCCTTGAAAAGATTATGTAAACTTATAGACGAAACATATCCCCGGCTGGTCCTGTGCGGACGGCCGGGGATATGTATGCTTATTCGGTCGGCGCGGAGGCTGCCTTCATCAGCCGATAGTAACCGATCCAGTCGCGGATATGGCAGACGGTGAAGGCCAGCAGCACGGCGTACCAGACAGCGCAGACGGCAAGGATGCCGGGCGAGGGGAGGCCGTTTGCCATTATGTCGCGGATCTGCGGGACCAGCATGAAAAGGATGATGACGGCGATGACCAGCATCCTTATGCGCAGGATGCGCTGAAACGAGAGCAGACGGTCCTTCGGCGCGGTAAAAAGGGCTTCGTCCTCCCCGGTCAGGAGGGCGGCGGGCTTTCGGAAGCAGCGGTAGATGCCGGCGTCCTGTACGGCTTCCCAGCCATGCTCGCGATAGGGACGCATGTACGCCTCCTCATCCTCGCCCCGCAGGGGGCGGAAGTCCAGCCGGTACGCGGCGTCCTCGGGCTGACAGCGGGCGAAGCGGTGGATGATGCCGAGCGGCCGCGCCGCCAGGCGCCAGCCCTCGCGGTGCTTTTGGGCGAGGTATGACTCCTCTTTGGCGTATTCGGTCATAGGGGAATAATGGATCTCATGCTTTGTATCTGCCATGGCGGGCCTCCCGGATCATGTGTTTTCTTCAAAATAACGCTTCATGCAGTGGAAGGTTTCTTCGCTGATGTAGTGTTCAACGCGGCACGCATCCTCACGGGCAGTCTCGTCGGAAACGCCGAGGCTTTTGAAGATTGCGGTGATGACGTTGTGCCGCTCGAAGGTGCGCTCGGCAATGACAAGGCCCTTCTCGGTCAGGCTGATATGGTTCGCTGCGTCCACGGCGAGATACCCGTCGGCGGACAGCTCCTTGACGGCCTGCGAGACCGTAGGGCGGGAAAAGCCTAGGTGCCGGCACAGATCGGCGGCACGGACAAATTCTTTCGTCTGGGAAAACATCAGGACGGCCTCCAGATAGTCTTCCGCGGATTCCTGCATGCGCATGGTCAAAGCTCCTTTGTTCGGTATGCCTAATATTATACCGGACATCGGGCGTTATTGCAAACAAAAATTCTCTGCTGCACACAAGGCCGCCATGTCGTCCGGCAGCGGAGCGGTCAGGTCAAGGACCTCGCCGGTAATGGGGTGAAGGAGATGAAGCTGCGCGGAGTGGAGCGCCGGGCGGGAAAGCGCGTGGTCGGCGCGGCCATACAGTGTGTCCCCGACGAGGGGATGGCCGAGGGCGGACAGATGCAGGCGGATCTGATGTGTGCGCCCGGAGCGGAGGCGCAGACGGAGAAGACTGCGGTCATCCGAGCGGGCCAGAACCAGATAGTCGGTGCGGCTGGGGCGTCCGTCCGGGTCGATGGCGCGCTTCGCGCCCTCCGCCGGCCCGCGCCCGATGGGCAGTTCAATGCGGCCGCTGTCCGGGACGATCAGCCCCTCCGCGACGGCGAGGTATTCCCGCCGGAAGTCCTCCGTGTGCAGCATCCGCCGCAGGCGGTCGTGCGTATACCCGTCCTTTGCGACGACCATAAGTCCGGTTGTCCCCACGTCGAGGCGGTTAACGGGGTGATATTTAATGGTATTCCCCCACTTTCTGGACAAAAACCCGGCAATATTGGGGGTGCCCTCTCCATATACGCCGACGCCAGCCGGCTTGTTCAGAACGGCGAGAGCGTCGTCCTCCCATAGTATGGGAACGTCGAGATCGAGCGGCGCGGCCGGATTGCGTCCCCGGTCGGCGATGCGGACGGTCAGCCGGTCCCCGGCCCGGACACGGACCGTCACGCGCACCGGTCCGCCGTTTAACAGAATGCCGCCGGGACGGAATTTCAGCGAGGAGATAAGGCCGTCGCTCATAAACAGCTCCCGGCGCAGCAGGCTCCCCACGGTGCGGCCCTCCTGCGCGGCGGCAACGGTCAGTTCAAGCGTCTCCATAGCCGGTGCAAAGCTCGTCAAAGAGCGCGTTCATATTCTCCTCGGAGTATTCGATCTCCGCTGAGTACAGGCGTGCATACTCGGCCTGATCGGCCGGGGAAAAGGCGCCGTACAGCTCGTAATGCACGGCCCCGAGCGTGAAGAGCAGACGGGTGCTCAGCACCGCAAAGGCGGCCTTGCTTGTCACGTCGCCGTCATCGTATGCCTTCAAGACATGGCGGTAGAGGAAATAGACAAGAAGCTGTTCATATTCTGTTTCGCGTCCATCCATATAATGCCGGAAGAAAATTATGTCAACTAAATCGCCGCGCTTGTGCAGACGGTCAAGAAGCGCGGTCCAGGCCTCGTCCAGCCGTTCCAGCCGCCGGTAAAATACGGCCCAGTCCGCCATGGAGCGCTCCGGAAGCTCCGCCCCGCAGAGGGATAGGATGTGCTCCATACGTGCCTCCAGCGGGCGGGAGCGGTCCTGCGCGGCGGCCAGGAGCGTGCCGCGCAGCGCAAGAAGCGAGGCGGCCTCGTCATCCTCGGACGGCTCCCGGCCTTCGGCCAGCAGCCGGACGGGCGCAGCCTGAGAAAGGACCAGCGCCGCGGCGGCCTCGCAGCATAGACCGACGCCGACCTCGGTCCGGCCGGGGAGAAAGCTGCGAAAGCGCGGATGGTCGCGGCATACCTGACTGAGAAGCGAGTCGTTTCCGGCGGTCAGAATGAGCTCACAGAGGTTGCCCCCGTTCAGAAAAGGACAGCGCTCCTCCGCGGTGAGGCGGAAGCGGGCGGGTTTTTCGCTGTCGTTGACGGCGGCGGCGAGACGTGCGCCGGTATCGCCGGGGACGGAGCGGTAGCGCTCCCGGGTGTCCGCGTCGATGTCAATCTCCCACCCGGCGCAGCAGGTGTGCCGGCAGCGGCCGGCCAGACATTGAAACCGGGGGTAATAATCCGGATATACGGTCAGCATCCGCCCGTCTCCTTTCGGTCTTGCTTGTCTTGCGGCTATTATACCGCGCCGGCGGGCGTGTGGCAAGCGGGGTTGAAAAATGGCGGAAAATGAGTATAATAGAAGCACTGTCCCGAAGAAAGCGGAAGAGAAGGGGAGGTGCACGCCCGTGAATCGCAGGCCAAAACGCCTTTTTGTACTGTTTATGCGCGCGTGCGCGTGGGTGCTTAGCCTGGCCGTGTTTATCCTTATCATGTCCCGCGGCAATCGCTTTTTGCTGGTGCTGAACCGCACCTCGGTGATTGTGTCGCTGACATATACCATCGTATATCTGCTGATGCTGAATGTGTACGGCGGGTTTGATATCGGCACGCGCAAAAGCCCTCCGATCGCGTTTTCCATGGCTCTTGTTATGCTTTTTGCCGACCTGACGGCGCATTTGTTTCTCTGCATCATGGACTACACGCTTATCAACAAGGGCCATTTTGTCTATGAGCACCCGCATCTTCTTTTGCTGACCTATATCGTGCAGGTCGCTGTCACCACGGGCCTGGCTTATCTGGGGAACGGGCTGTATTTTTCGATCAAAAAGCCGCAGAACTGTGTGATGATCGTCCGGGAGGGCGACGATTACGCAGGCTGGGTACGCAAAATTGCGAAATTTCGCAGGCAATATAATATCAAGCGCATCGCCTATACCTCGGATGAGGATATATTTTCGTGGATCGATGCGGCGGACGCGGTGTTCATTTACGATCTGGCGGAGGGTGAGCGCGCTGCCTATGTGGAATACTGCTACCGGAACCACAAGGACCTGTATTTCAGCATGGAGATGGCGGACGTCATTATGTATTGCGGAAAGCGGGTCTATTTTGATGACTCCACCATGATTTTTGCCGCGGCGGAGAAAATGAGCGTGGAGCAGGAGATCCTCAAGCGGATCGTGGACATCGTGATCTCGGCGCTTGCTCTGATTATTTGCTCGCCGCTTATTCTGATTACCGCGATTGCAATCAAAATCGAGGACGGCGGGGATATTTTCTATCAGCAGAAGCGGGCTACCTTCGCCGGACGGGTATTCAACATCATCAAATTCCGCTCCATGCGTCCGGAGGTGGGCGGCGACCACCGCTCCGTTATCAGCGACGATGACCGCATAACTAAAGTCGGCCGTGTGATTCGGAAATACCACATCGACGAAATACCGCAGCTCTGGAATGTGCTCCGGGGCGAGATGAGCATCGTCGGACCCCGGCCTGAGATGCTCGAGAACATGGACAAATACACCGACGAACTGCCCCGGTTCGCATACCGCCTACGCGTAAGGGCCGGCCTGACCGGGCTTGCGCAGGTTTACGGAGGGTATAACTCCAGTCCCCGCGACAAACTCATTATGGATCTGCTTTATATCGAAAATTACAGCGTATGGCTGGATATCAAGCTTATCCTGCGCACGCTTCTCGTGTTTTTGATGCCGGAGCGCAGTACGGCGGCCTTTGAGGAGGAGCCCGAGGAGGAACTGGACCCGGAGCTGCGAAAGCTCCTGAACCGGGAATAAATCCGGGGCGATAACGATTGCAAACTATGGTCGTTAATGGTAATATAAAAGCGACCATATAGGCGGGAGAAGCCCCGCTGAAATAGGGAGGAGCTTACTTATGGCGAATGAAAAAGATATTTCTCTGGTGATTTTGGCGGCGGGGCTGGGTTCCCGCTTCGGCGGGGTGAAGCAGCTCGCGCCGGTCGGTCCGGACGGAGAGGTCATCATCGACTACTCCATCCACGACGCGATCGCAGCGGGCTTCAATAAGATCGTGTTTATTCTCCGCCGCGATATTTTCGACGACTTCCAGGAGGTCCTGGGCGACCGCCTGGAGGAGCGCTTCCGCGCCCTCGGCGTGAAGTGGGAATACGTCTTCCAGGAGCTGGTCGATCCCCCCGCGGGGCGCACCAAGCCCTGGGGAACGGGACAGGCGCTGATGGCGTGCCGCGGTGTGGTGAACGAGCCGTTTGCGATCATCAACGCCGACGACTACTATGGCCCGGAGGCCTATGTCAAGGCGGCAGATTTCCTGAAAAAGGCGGATCCCGCAAACACCTCGGCCTACGGCATGGTCGGGTTCGTGCTGAAAAACACGCTGTCCGATAACGGCGGCGTTACCCGCGGCGTGTGCGCCTGCAGCGCGGACGGTTATCTGACGCAGATCGTCGAGACGAGCAACATCGTCAAGACTGCCGACGGCGCGGCCGTGCAGGAGGACGGGGCCTCGGTCCCGATCGATGTGGAGTCGCTGGTGTCCATGAACCTGTGGATGCTCATGCCGGCGTTTCTGGACGGTCTGGAGGCGGGCTTTGCCGCGTTCCGCGGAAGCATGAAGAATCCGCTGAAGGACGAATATCTCCTTCCCACGATCGTTGATGAGCACATTCAGGATGGGTCTGCGGCGGTGCAGGTTCTGAGCACCGACGGACGCTGGTTCGGCGTCACCTACAAGGAGGATCTCCCCGTGGTGCAGAACGCGATCCGGGCGCTGCATGACAAGGGCGTATACAGCGAGCCGCTGTATGCCGACCTGTAAATACATAAGAAAAAAACGCCAGCTCACGTGAGCTGGCGTTTTCAGCCTGTCAAAGAACGAGTCATTTTCAAGCGGCGAAAACGGCTCGTTTTT
>CAYOSI010000011.1:0-59488 GCA_964406615.1 uncultured Oscillospiraceae bacterium | reverse complement strand
TGTCCTGACCCTGCGGCCACTGCGTATAGCCTGCGGCCTTGCGGCAGCGCATCTTGAAATAACGATAGCCGCCGTCCTCCCATTCTCTGGTATAGGTGTTCTTCTGGAGTACCCATCCGAGATGATCGCCGGATCGGACGGTTTCAATATCGTCAATGTGTTCCACGGCATATATGGTATGGGTTCCGTCATCGTTCTTTTCCGCCGATACTTCCACACACCAGAACTGCGGGAGGTATGCAAAATCATCCTGCCCGGGCGTGGTTTCCGTGGAGGGGGTACAGGTAAGCCCCACGGAGTCATCCGTCAGCTCGCAGATTGCGCTTGTGCTGGTTGAGAAAAGGGGTATTTTTACGCCGTGTACCCGGTCATCCTCCAGCACGTTTCCAAACCAGCGGGCAAGAAGCTCATTCCTTGTGGTGACTCCCTCTTGCCAGTTTGCCGCCCACCAGTCCACGAAAGCGGTGTCCACGTCCTCAACGGACGTTGCCTGATTGACGATACTCTTATAAAATCGGTCAATGACATCGGGATCCCCGGAAAAAAGGACGGCCTCTTTTGTACCCTGTGACAAGAGCAATCCTTTCTGGACTCCAAGGATGGACTGCATCGTTGTATCACGGGGGATATTTACAGTTTCCAAAATGTTTGTTGCCATTTTTACGCTACCCCCTCATAGATGATAATATCAAGGCCGCCGTCCTCTGAATTGAGGGAAAAGGCGATCCTGTTTACCTGTTCAAGCAGGGTGTTTGTTGCGGCCTCGCAGTTTTTCACCGCCTCCGCGCTCGCTTTCTCCCTCGCCGACTCTGCCGTCACCCTTGCCGCTTCTGCCTCTGCACGGGCTTTCTCTGCCTCAACGCGGGCGTTTTCCGCGGCGACACGGGCCGGCTCCGCCTGAGCGATCGCGGCTACGGCTGCCGCACTCGCCGCCGCACTCGCCGCCGCGTTGGCTGCTGCGGTCTGCGCCGCGGTCTTTGCGGTCTCCACCGCCTGCGCGTTCGACGTGGTCGCGTCCGCCAGCTCCTGCAGCGCGTCGAGCCAGGTTTCGTACACGTCCGGCGCGTCGCCGACCTCTGTGTCGATCGACGAATAGGTCTCCGTGTCGTAACTCTCGGTCTTGAGGATCTCGCCGCCCGCCGAGACAAATCGGATCTGCATCCGCCCGCGGCCGGGGATCCCTGTGTCCGCGGCGGAAACGGTCCAGGTCACAACGCCGCTGCCCCGGTCGTCCGTGACATAGGTGACGGGGTAGGCCGCCGCCTCCCGCGGGCGCCGGGCATAGATCTCGACGCTGTATTCCGTGCCGATCCAGTCCGGGTCATAGGCGTATTTGATCCGCGTCACCCGGTTCTCGCCCTGTCGTCCGAGGACCAGGGGGCCGTATTGTTTTCCTGCTTCCTGTTCTGCGATAATGGTTTTTTCCGGCATTTCAGCCACCTCCTATCGGCGTGTCAAAAATGATAAACGCCACCATGAGCACCGCGCCCAAAAGTAAGACGGCGATGAATCCGAGCCATTGTTTCATGGTTCGCGCTCCAAATCGTCCAATCGGTGATTTTGGCGAACGTCCTCGTCCTTAATTCGGGCAACGGCTTCCTCCAGGTGATACGTCCGCTCGATGACGTTGTTGTGAAGGTTGACCTTTTTCTCTAGCTGCTCGAGCCTGTATTCCATGATCGCGGCCGCTTTGCGGTTTGCCAGATATGTTCCGAGCAGTGCCAGTCCGCCCGTGATCAGCGCAACGATAATTGCCTCGCTCATAGGTTCCACCTCCTCACGCGATGGGATAACATTCGCTGATGAAATACATATAGCCGCCGTTATTGGCGCCGTTGCGGATTTGCAGATATCCGTCGGTTGTAACGACGATGTCCAGCGGGCGCGAATAGGTCGTCGCCCGCCCCGCGCACTGGTTGTATACGGCGCGGAGCGGCGTCGGCAGCCCGGACGCCACGTTTGTCCAGCTCGTATAAACGCCGCCCTCGCTGAGCGTAATCTGGGCTCGGACATACGCCATCTTCCCGATCGTGTAAACGTACAGGCCCTCCATCGCCACGCCCGTCACGGTAAGCTGCGTCGTGCTTACCAGCGTCGGTTCAATCTCGTCCTTCGTCACCCAATTCCGAACACCATCTGCCGTAACGACCGGAGTTGTGTCGCTGCCTAAATAGACTGGAGATCCGTAAATGCGTGTAGGAAGAGAATCAACGCCGACGACCGTTGCGTCATTATCTCCGACGCGCCGGATTAGAAATAACGACTGGCTTCCGTCATACGTATAAGCCGCAACGCCGCACCCATGCTGCAACCGGATATTCCGACCAAATTCTACATTCCCGCTCTCTATAAATCGAAGATACCCGACGTCGCTCTCGTCGACACTATAGTTGATTTGTCCGGCATAGCTCCCGTCAGCCATCTCGGCGGCCTGCATATATAGCTTCTTCGTCACCCCGTCATCCGTTCGCTGGGATGCGATGCCCCTCCCATCCAGCGCAACAAGGCTGCCGGTTATCTCACCGCCAGTCAGCGGGAGCAGTCCAGACGCGGAGATCGTATCGCCCGTGATGTCAATGTAATCTCCGGCGGTGAGGCTGTTCTGCTTGTCGTCGACGGCGGCCTGAAGCTGCCGGTCGGCCTCCTGCCTTGCGCTGCTCTCCGCCTCGATAGCGGAAGCTACGCCGCCGGAGGACACTAATTGGGAACTGTCGATCGTCGGTTCGTCGTCAAGGCCAAGAGCCGTGCGCCAGGCAGCCGGGGCCGACAAATAGACGAACAGGGAGCCGTCCGCGTTGACGGAGAGCTGCAGATCATTTCTGACCGGATCACCGCCGGAGGCAAGACGGGACGATATGATGAACGAGACGCGGCCGGCGGTGTTGTACACGGGGTAGATTGACGCGATTGTCGTGTCCGCGCTGTCCTTATATCGAATATAGCGTCCGGTCTGTGAGGCGCTCGGCGGTGAACCGAGCGTGATATGAGGGCTCTGGATTTCCAGCGTGCCTGTCATCGTGCCGCCCGCGACGGGGAGCTTCTCTTTGATTTTCGTGATCATTTGACTAAGTAAGCTGTAAAGCCGTTCCATGCTAACCCTCCAATTGCGCTGAAAGCGCGCTGTATTCCTCTGCGGTAAGATCAGCACCGGATACGACGACTGCGCCGCCGCTGCCCCCTGTGCCCGATATGCCGCCCGCGACGCGGCCGGAGATCGTCGTCGAGGCGGAATTTATCGTGATCGTGCTCTCCGGAGGATTGACGATGTCCAGCACGACCTCCGTCAGCGGATAGGACGCTGAGCCCGAGGGATCGGTCACGGTGACGGTCGTGCCGGCGCGGAACGAGGAAAAGCGCGTGTCGACCAGAGACAGGTCCAGCGCCCTCGCGGTGATTGCCTGCGCGATCTTCCCGCTGTGCTGGTCCATATAGGCAACGCCTGCATACAGCACGTCCTCGGCGGCCTCCAGATCGTCAAAGTCGACGTAGCGGACGATCGACCCGTACTTGCTCCGAGCGTTGCTGTCGTAGAGATACGCGCCCTGCTTGCCGTAGCCGCCGTAGGTCCCGTTGGCGATCATGCCGATCGTTAGTCCGTCCTTGCCGCGGGGAAACAGCAGCGTCACGATATCGCTGCCGTCCTTCTCATCGGTCAGGTCGAGAAGGTTCTGCGCGAAGGTGACGCCCTGCCCCGCCGCCGGCAGCGTCGCGAGATAATCCAGCGCGACGTAGCCCGTATGGCTGTAATCAGGCAGCAGATAGCCGCCGAGATTCTCGACCGTGTATTTTGTCAGCAGTTCCCAGCCGCTGATGGGATCCGTCTCCTCGACACTCAGCAAGTACGAAGGATCGGAGACGGCGATGTTTTGCAACAGGATCTGGCGCGTGCTGTCCGTCATATACGGATTGAACAGCGTCACAAGCAACAGCGTCAAAAACGCGGTAACGGCGCCGCTGCCGCTCTGGGAGAATTGCATGCCGGAGAACTCGACGTCGCACAGGCACGCGAGCAGTCCTTCGACGTCCACCTCGATTTCCGATGTAAAAAGGCGTGTGATCTTGAACGGCCGCCCGCGGAACAAAAGCTCCTCCCCGTCATAGACGCGCACCTCGCCTCGCATGACTTCCATCTCGGAATAGGCCGGATTGCTTGGCCCGATCGTCAGCGAAAGCGACCAGGGTGAATTGACCGCCATGGCAAGGCGCGCCACGCGACAGTCGAAAAACTCGTTGAAATCTCCCTTGTGGAAGATCATGGTCTCTTCGCTCGCGCCGGCGGCCAGATAGGTGATCGAATACATTTACAGGATCCTTTCTGCGACCTTGATGGAATAGATGCAGCTTCCGCTGTACGCCACCGGCGTGAACAGTTGGAATTCCGTGGTGCCCGGCTGCAGGCACAGGCCCATAAGATACAGTTCCTGCGTGTCATGCGTCCCCGCGGCCAACTGGACATTTTCCCACGCCCCCGTGAAATAGCCGTCGTACCCGATCATGCAGTACTGGGAGTTGATGATCGTCACGAGCGCCGGCACCTCGCTTGTGACCTCAACGCTGATCGTGACGGCTGCCTCGCCGGTCAGGGTGCCGTGGCGGTTGACTGAGGTCTTATACTTGTACGGATCGGCGTACATTCGCACCGGGATAACGTTGCCCCCGTAGGCGCCGGTGTCGCCGAATTCGAGGACTCCCTCGTAGTAACAGCCGTCGTCCCCGGCGATCCCGCTGACCTCGTCGTCGTTCGGCAGCCGGAGCTTGACCCGCTGCCCGTGGTAGGCGAGGAACATAGCCTTGCGGCGCGTCTCGAAGGTCTCCTCGTCCAGCTTAGCGAACAGGTTGAACGTGATCTCCCGGGTGTCGAAGATCGGCCGCCCGTAGATATACGAAAAGTCGATCACGCCGTCGGCGCCGGGTACGGTGACAGTCTTCCTGCGTAGCGGCGGCGCGCCGACCTTGATGTCGCCAAGAACAACGAAGCCGAAGGCCGACTTAGTATTTTGTCCGTTGATGTACACGCCGTTAAGCATAGGTCACGCCCCTCCCCGCGGCGATGGTCCGCGCGCCGAGCGCGGTGTCGATATAGCCGACCGCGGTGCGGCCGTCAATGTAGACTCCGGTCCCCTGCAGCGCGGCCCGGATCGCGGAGGCGAGCACCGTGACGTCCGGCGTGCTGCCGGCGCTGCCGTAGCCGTCCGCAGCGCTGAATGCCGCCGTCGAGCGCGCGGCGGACACCTGCAGCCGTCCGCTCATGGTCCCGGTCGTGAGCCCAGCCACGTCCTGCAGCGCGTCGGTGACGGCGCCGCTGCTGTCGGCGATGCCGCCAGCGAGACCGAGCATAAGGTTTTCGCCGAGCCCCGCAAAGACGGTCGACGGCGAGTGGATTCCGAAAAAGCTCTTGATCGCGCCGAGCGCAGACGAGCACAGCCCCCGGATCTGCTCGATCAGCCAGCCGAGCGCGTTGCTCATGCCGTTCCACAGGCCGCGGATCGCGTTCAGGCCAATGCTCGGCAGCTGCGTCGTCAGCTGGCCGAGTCCCCGCACGACCGCAGACACGATCTGCGGCAGCGCCGCGACGAGCTGGGGGATCGCCTGCACCAGGCCCTGCGCCAGCGCGACGATGAGCTGAATGCCGCTCGTGATCAACTGTGGGATGTTTTCGAGCAGGTGCGTCACAATGCCCAGGATGATTTGCAGCACGGCGGGGACCATCTGGGGGATCGCCTGGATCAGACCATCGGCCAGGCCGGTGAGCAGGGTCGCCGCGCTGTCTACCAGCAGGCCCACATTGGAGGCCAAATCGTTGACAAGCGTCATAACGACCTCGACCGCGACAGGGATCAAAGACGGCAGCGCCGACATGATCCCGGAGCCGAGGGCTTCGATGAGCGATACGGCGGCGGACAGCAGTCCCGGGAGTACGGTCTCGACCAGGACCGGCAGTTGCTCGGAGATGGTCGGTGCCAGTCCCGTCACCAGGGTGCCGATCCCGAGGAGAGCCTGCTCAATCACCGGCGTCAGGTTACCGACAAAGGTCGTGGCGGAGCCGACCAGGCTGTCGATCAAGGACGACATATCGGCGTTCCCGTCCGCCAGCCCGACAAGGAGGTTTTGCCACGAGGCCGTCATCATACCGAAGCTGCCGGAGATTGTAGAACTTGCCTCCTGGGCGGTCGTGCCGGTGATCCCGAGCTCGGTCTGCACAACGTGGATCGCGGCGTAGACGTCGTCCAGCTCGGAGATGTCGTAGTGGATGCCGGAGATTTCCTCCGCGTCCGCGAGCAGCCGCTCCATCTCCTCTTTCGTCCCTCCGTAGCCGAGCTTGAGGTTGTCGAGCATGGTGTAATTTTGCTTGGCAAAGCCCTGATATGCGTTCTGGATGGATTCCATGGAGGAACCCATCTTGTTTGCGTTGTCGGCCATATCGGTGATTGCGGTGTCCGCTGCCTGCGCGGCGGCCGCCGTGTCTCCGTCCAGGGACTGCAACAGGGACGCCGAGAAGCTCGTGACGGTCTCCATGTAGTCGTTCGCGCTCAGGCCGGCCGTCTGGTAAGCGTTCGCCGCGTAGTCCTGGACGATGCCGGCACTGTCCTTGAACAGCGTCTCGACGCCGCCGACAAGCTGCTCATAGTCGGCGTATTCGCTGACCGCGCTTTTGACGATGCTGCCAACAGCGGCGGCCCCGGCCGCAATGGCGGCGCCGGCCTTGGCGACGCCGGCCTTAGCGGCGTCGCCAAAGCCGGTCGCGTATTTATCGCCTCCGCTCTCGCCGGCGCGGGCCGCTTCTCCGTCCATCAGCGTTGTTAACTTTCCCTTCATCCCCTGCGCCGACGGGACGATCTGCACATAGGCTTTCGCGAGCTCAGTCGCCATTGTTTTTCACCTTCTCCAGTATCGCGGCGCGCGCCGCCTCAAATTCGGCCCCGGACGCATAGCCGAAGCCGGGGCGCTCTGTATTCCCGCCCAGAAGCGCCTGCAAGAGGCTCTCCGGCTGGTTTCGGCCGTCCGCGCCGTCCTTGCTCCAGAGCCAGCACAGCGTGCCGAGACGGTCCGCCAGGATCGCGAGCAGAGCCGTCTGCGTGGTCAGTGCGGCCCCGGCCAGGCGGCGCTTGATGCGGCTGTCCGCGGATAAGCCGACGGCGAGCGTCGCCGCGGTCATCCGCGGCAGCGCCCGCCAGTCCAAAATGCCGTATTCCGCCGCGAAGTCGCAGACGAGCGCGTCCTCATCTGTGCGCACCATCCGGACCAGGGCCATTATTTTTTTGCGGAATTGACCTGCTCGAATATCTCCAGGATGGCGGCGCTCACGGCGGCGATCGTCACCCTCCCGTCGTCGCCGCGCAGGAATTCATAGAGGGCGGTTTTCTGCTCCTCGCCGAGAAAGCGGCGCACGACGCGCGGAAGGAAATGCGCCTTTCCTTCGTCCAGCGCGCAAAGGTCCTCGAACAGCTCCATGTCGTTCAGGTCGTCGGGAGCAACGGACAGCGCGAGGGTCTTTCCCTCGCGCTCCAGGGTTATGTTTTCCATAGGCTCGCCTCTCAGGCCGACACCGGCGCTACGATGTACTCGTAGTGGGTATTGCCAGCGGTGTCCGGCTCGCAGGAGAGCGTGATCTGATAGCCGACGGCGGCGCTGTCCTTATAGGAGATCTCGCCGAGCTCGCTGATCGAAGCGTTCGGTATCACGATGCGCTTGAGTACGCCCTCTCGCATGATCATGTCGATGACCCAGCACTGATTGGGCCGGACGTTGTTATTGGCCTGGACGCTGATGCCGTCCGCGAGCGTGCCGGTGACGTTGTCGTCGCCGTATACGGCTTTCAGGACGTCTACGTTCAAAACCTCGATCAGCGTAAACTGGAAGGTGTCCTCCTTGCTCGCGCTGGTCGTCAGTACGACGTCTCCGCCCCAGGCCTTTTTCTTCTCGCTCTCAGGGCTGTTGCTGTTGGTCAGACCATCCTCGGATACATAGCCGAGACCGGAAAACGCATTGGTAAGCGCCGTCGTCGCGTTCGTCGGCAGCGTCGTGCCGAGCGCGGCCGTGCTGATCGCGCCGGCTACCGGCGGTTTCGCCGCGGAAACATTGGTGGTTGTCTGTGCCATGAATTGGCCTCCTTAGCAGGTGATGTCGAACACGGCCTGCCAGCGGTACCGCTTTTCGGCCGTGTCGGTGTAGTTGTAGTCGCTGTTGAGCCGGCAGGAAAAGACGCTGTCGAGCGTTGGCAGCGCGTCCATCGCCGGCAGTACGAGCTGATTGATGCTGTACGCGCGGGACAGGCTCGCCGCGTAGGACTGCACTGCCAGAGTCGGGCAGTACAGCCGGTTTTCGCCGCCGCTGCCGGTCTGCTCGACGACGAGGAACTCCTCCGGCGCGTCCGGTGGGACCTCGCCGTAGGCGGGCAGGTTTACGACCTCGGCCAGATAGTCGATCACGGTTTGCAGGATCATCCTTTCACCGCCTTCAACAGAGTGTTGTTTTTCATGCTGTCTCGCATGGCCTCAAAGGTCTCGGTGTAGGCCGAGGCGACGGCTCGCGTGCTGAGCACGACGGAATCCGCCCCGTATCCCTCGCCGGCGCGGCCGGCAATGGCCTCCGCGTGTTCCCGGAGGAGGCTCTGCATATCGGTGGACTGCAGCAGGTCCCGCACGCCGGCGCGGTTGAGCTCGATCTTGACCTTACTCATAGCGCTCTACCTTGATCTTCGTGTTCCACAGCAGAGGAACGTTCGCCTCGATGTATGTCCGCGGCAGACCGAAGACGCGCCAGCTTTGCCCGAAAAAGTCCACGCGGCGGTCCCGCCAGTCATGGGCGTCGCCCTTGGGAAGGCAAAGCTCGTATTCCGCCCGCTTGCCGTAAAGCTGCAGGTCATTGACCACGTCGTCGGCGCTCACGGGCGTCACGAGGACGTTTTCGACCTCGACCGGTGTCTCGGTATAGGTCGGCGCGTTCAGAGCGTCTGTGCCCGTCTGTGTGCGCTCGTAGAGCGTCACGGTGATTCCTCGGATCATGTCAGCGGCCCCGGACCTTTCCCGGCAGCAGGGGATTGCCCGCGCCGATCCGGTTACCGAGACCGAGGAACTGCCGCTCGGTCTTTCCGAGATACAGCTCCCCGGCCGCGCCGCTCCCGAGCGTCCAGCTCTGGGTATAGCCGCCGGCGGCGATGCTTCCCTGCGTCGATCCCAGGGGGACGGACGCGGTGTCGCTGTCGCCGATGGCGCGGCGGACGATCCGGCAGGATACGACCCTCCTTGCCTCGTCCGAGGCGTGAGGCGCCGCGGCGTCGATCAGAACCGCCGCCTCGTCCAGCAACGCCTCGCAGATGCTGATTTCGTCCTCGTCCAGGACGCGGAACCCGGCCGCGACCTGTGCAGCCGTTGCGTATGCCATGTCAGGTCTCCTTCTTCTTGGTGGCCTTCTTCGCCGGCTTCGGGATCGGCTTTTCTTCCGGCTCTGCTTTGGCGGCGGCTACCCAATCCCCGCCGGAGATCGGGCAGGCTGCCTCGATCTCTGCGCCGGTCTTAGTGTTACGGTATTTCATCGGCTCAGCTCGTGGAGCCGGCAGTCACGGTATCTACGATGCGGACAAAGCTGGAAGCGTCGAGAATGCCCCAGCCGATGTACGCTTCGGAGCGCAGCTCGACCTGGTTCTGTCGCTTCAGATCGCCGAGGCCGTCCGGATCGCCGTACTCGATGATCTCGAGGGGGATGTTCTTCGCATAGCCCCAGCGGAACGCATTGGCAAAATCGCCTACGATAGCGAGGTCGCGGCTCGTGGCGGTGGAGATCTTCTTATTGACCGTCGTGTTGACGTCGAGGCCCATGCCGGCGAACGAGGACGGACGCTGGCCGAAGCGAAACTCAGGATACTGCACGATGCCGTTGGCCTTAATGGCGGCCATGTAGGTGCCGTAGATCGCGCTCATGGCAATACCGGTCACGGCGCGCTCGTTGCCGAGGATCGTCTGCACGGCGGTGTCGAGGACGTCGTCCGCAGCGGAGGTGCCGGCAGTGTAGGTAGCGGTCTGGGTGACCAGGCTGTCGAAGTGGTTGGTACCCACGACCGTACTCGCTGCGCCGGTTTTGGGATTGATGCCGTGGAAGCCCGCGATGTCGAGGCCGCGGGCCATTTTGCGTGCGAAGCCGTCCGCAAACGCCTGCAGATACGGAAGCCGCGCCTCGTCGCTCAGGTTCATGAACTCGTCGCTCACGCGGTGCTGGTAGACGAATTTGATCGGGGTGATGGTCACGGGCGTCCAGGACGCGTCGTTCGGGCTCTTCTGCGCGGCCTCGCCGACGATCTCGGCCTCGCCGTCCATGGTAAAGACCATTTCTTTGACGCCGGAAAACGGCATGGGCTCAGAGGCGCAAAGCATGGCCAGGGAGCTGTGGCCCTTGACGGCGTTGAACATTTTGCTCTCGAGCTCCGGGGGGAAGCTCAGAGATGCGGCGGAAGTGCTAGTTGCCATTGGGTGTTCCTCCTAAAAAATCAAGATATGGATTCTCCGACCCGGGACGCAAAGGAGAGCCAGGCCGAGTCCGTGCCGGATGCCGCGCCCGGAGTGGGATCTCCGCCGTCTTTGACGGCGGGATACCCTGCGGGCTTGGCAAAGTCGAGGATGCCCTGCGCCTGGGCGCGGGCAGCTTCCTCGGTGTCGGCGGTGATAAGCTCCGCCGGCACGCCTGTGTCTTTCGCGACAGAGGCCCGCATTTCCCGCAGGCTGTTGGCGGATTTCAAATCGTCAAGCTCTGTCTGGAGCGTCTGGACGCGTTCCTGTGCCGTCTGCAGCTCGGCGCTTTTGTCGTTGGCCTCCAGCTCGGCGATGCGCGCCTGCGCCGCCGTGAGCTGTGTCTGGAGAGCGTCGCGTTCCAGCTTGGCGCTTGTGATGTCCGCCCCGTTGAGGTTTAGGATCTGGTCGATCTGTTCCTTTGTGGCGTCCGGGAAAAGTGCGGTGATGTCTGCGCGTTTCATGAATGGTCCTTTCTCCGCTGCGCTTTGGTTACGCGGGTCGCCTCCGCCGCGGTCGACAGTTTTACGACATGCCGGTCCATTGTGGTATAACAAGCGCCGGTGGTCCGAATCGGGCCGCCGACGGCGTTATCAAATTTTCATAAAAAGAGCACGAAGCAAACGCTCCGTGCTGTGATTCACTTGGGCTCATAGAGCTCCGCTCCCTGCGCCCGGCGGGCGTAAGCGGTGCGCTTCTGGGCGTTGATCGCCTCGCTGTCCTCGGCGTAGAACTCGCGCCGCAGGAAGTTGATCTTCGCCGACGGCGTCCCGCCCTCGGCGTTTTCGTACATGTCGAGGTACTTGTCGGGATCGTAGCCGGCTACCTGGGTCTTGGAATCGAACCGGACGGCGTACTCGCAGTCACAGTTGCTGTGGATGTGCTCCGCATGGCCGTTTTTCAGGGCCTTTTGGCTCATGTACTGCCAGCCGCGGGACGCGAGCGTGATGCAGAACGCGCAGGTGTCGCCGTGTGGGATCCAGGCAAATTGAGCGCTGTCCCGCAGCGCGTTCTGGAGCGTTGTGTCGGCGGCGGCCCGCTTGACCATGCGGCCGACGACGCTCGGCAGCTGCACCGGCGAAGTCTTTGACACCTCGGTTACGGCGGCAGCCACCTCGCCGTAGGTCGCGGCCTCGGCCGGCACCGCCGCGGGGATCGCAATGCCGGAAGCGAGCGCGATTTCGTCGTACATCTGACACGCCAGCGCCGCCGCTGCCTCGCCGTAGGTCGTGGACACGCTGTAAGCGTAGGCGATCAGGTCGTTGAGGTCGCCGATGCCGTTCGCCTCGATATATCGCGCCAGCATGTCGGCCGCCTTCGCGTCAAGCTGTGAAAGCCGTCGGATATACTGCCGCCACTCGTTCTCAGAGATCTGCATCGAGCGCCTCCAGGACGTTCAGTCCGCGTGCGCGGCTCTCCTGTGCCTTGATCCGGCGGATATCCGCCTGGGAGAAGCCCATCATCTCGCAGAAGACGTCCGTCTGCGCAAACGACGGCCTCGCGCCCGCGATCTTGACGGCGGCGTCCGCGGTCGAGGCCAGGGACGGCAGCGCCGGGTTCTTGAAATGCGCGACAACACCGCGCTGCGCCTCTGGCAGTTCCTCCATCGTCGTGTTCTGGGCGATAGCGAGCGCCATGAGCGCGATCACCCGCAGCGCGTCCCCGTTCCCGGTGTTGAGCTGCTCCGCCATTTGCACGAGCGTCACGCTTTGGGCGCTGATCGCGTCGGCAGACGTGGGGTTCGCGTCGTTTACGATGCCGGTATCCGATATGGTCAGCCCCGTCGCGGCGGAAAATTGTGTCGCGAGCAGCCGCATCATATCCACATGCGGGGTAATGCTGCCCTGCGCCAGCTGCCCAAAGTTCGGGATGGCGCCGGTATCCGGGTTGGTCGTCGCCGTGAGGATCGATCCGACGTACTGTTTGAACTTCTGATCCACTACGGCGTTATACTGCTCATCCGTCACGCCAAGGAGGTATTTCTGCGGCGTTGTGGAAAATTCCAGGCCGATCGTCGCGTTGGCGATCGTCCGCACATAGCTGTCAATCATGCGGCGGATAGGCTTTTTCAGGCGTGACCGCCCGAAGGGCTTGTCGCTCGTCGCATTCCACGTCATGGGCTCCATAAGCGGTCGCCCCATTCGGTGCGGATGGCGTTCGGCCTGCCAGTGGTTGCCGTGCAGCCGAGTCAGCACCCAGATATCGGTATCCGTGTACAAATTGACGATCGATGGCGACCAGGTGACGGACGCCTCGTTTGTCGGCGCGGTGTCGATAATAGCCATGCCGCACGATATGCGACCCTTGTCCCCGTCCCACAGGGCCGCCGAGGAATTCGGACTATGAAAACGGATCTTGCAGCCAAGGGCTTTGTCAGCGCAGAGCGTCGCCGCCGTGAAGCCGATTTTCAGCTCGTCGCGGCAGGCCTTTTGATATTCGGAGATCAGGCGATTACCGGTGACGATGTTGGTGAGCGCCGTTTCGGTCTCTCCGTTCGTGTCGACGAAGCCGTCGAACATGGAGCGCGCCGCGAGCACGTCGACCGTTTTCTCGCCCCAGGCGCAGCCGATCGACAGCTTTGACAGCGTGTCTGGCAGCGCAATGCCGAGGTTGACGGACCGCAGAGGAATACTGCCTTCGTAATACTTGTTTTTTTGCCGGTTAGCGGTCTCGTGCAAGTTGTAGGTTGCAATCAGCCGGGACAACATGACGCGTTCCTTTTCCGGCAGGCCGCGCACACTGTTTGTCTTTAGTGTCAGGATCATCCGATTAACATCCTCCTCGTCGGGTCCCGCTTGGAATTACGCGCGCCCCAGAGTGCGAGGGCGCAGGCTTCCACCGGCGCGCTGTCCGGGCCGCCGTAGGCCCAGCCGCCCGCCAGCGGCCTCTTGACGCAGGACAGCGCCGATTCGTCCAGCGCGCTCTGCGGTTTGTACCATGTCACGGTCTTTTCTCCGAGCTCGTTCGTCAAAAGCCCCACAGCGGCGACCATCTCACGCGCCGTGGGACGGATGACGGACGCCTTGTTTTTCCATACCTCGCGGATGCGGTCCACGAGCACGTCAACGCCGTTCCGGCCGTCGATCACGACGCACGAGGCCTGTCCGTAGCGCTGGTTCAGCCACTCGGCGAGCCACTTCGTGCCGTGCCCGGTGGGCTTGCGCTCGATCATAGAGATCCGCGCCGGCCCGTCCTTCGGGCAGACCGCGCCGCACAGGACGACCTCTGAGCCGTCTGCGGAGAATTTTACACCGTAGGCAGTCTTTCCCTCGGGCTTCGCCGCCTCCGACGCGCACGCGGCCCACGCCGCCGCGTCAATCGCGGCGTCGACCTGCTCCGCCAGCACGGGAGACCACCAGCCGAGCCGCTCGCGGGCAAAGCCGTCCGCTGAGAGCGTCTCATGCTCCTCGGCGCTGAATTCCTCCGACAGCCGCGTGCCGAGGGCCGGGTTTGTCATGTACCAGAGCGACGTGTCGCCGGTGTTGATCTGTTCGACCGATTCGCCCGCGACGCTCCACTCATGCCAGGCGTCGTGCTTGCCTGGCGCCGTGATGCAGACATCCCGACGCCGCCGGAAGACGTCTCCGGGGCAGCCGGGATAAGGAGGGGTGCCGGTGTACAGGATCTGCCGCGTACCGGTCGCAGAGGCGGACAGCGTCGCCATGATCGCCTCGACCTGGTCGTCGGTCAGCTCCTGGGCCTCGTCGTACACGACAAGAGAGATCCCATCGAAGCCGCGCGCCGCTTGGCGTGACCGCGCGGAGAACTCGATCCCGCCTCCGTTATCGAGCTCGATCGATTCCTCACCGTTGGTAAAGCGGATCGACCGGACGATCTCCATAATCTCTGGATGCCGCCGGTCGGTGAAAATCTGCACGAGCCGCCGGAAGGATTTCTTCGACGTGCGCACCTGGTGGGCCGTGTGAAGGATCTTCTCGCCGTTGACGACCATGCCGTAAAACTCCCGCGTTTCGAGGCAAACATTTTTGCCGTTCTGCCGCGGCAGGGAGAGCCCGCCGCTGGTCATGCTGTACCGGCCCTGCGCATCCTTCCCTAGCCAGCAGTCCAGGACGGACCGCTGCCACGGGTCGAGCGTATAACCGTATTCGGCGATCAGCAGCGCGGCATCGCCGCCGTCGGTGTCGACGCGGGCCGGTTCGACGCAAATCCGCGGCTCCTGCGAGCCTCTCATGCCTCCCGCGCGTGCTTCGCGCGCACGAGCTCCAGCACGGTCTGAGGCTTCGCCGGTTCAGCATCCGGCTCCGATGTGTTGGTCCGCCCGCGACGCTCCTCTGCGGGCAGAGCGTTCAGGATCTTGTCCATCCCCTGCATATAGGCCTTCCAGAGGGATTCATACCCGCGGAAGGCGGGGTTCTCGTGGATTCCCTTCTGATTGCCGCCGTTGTCGTAGGTGGTCACGATCGACGTGTCCGCGATCTCATCCCGCGCGGCGTCGAGCTTAACGCGCATCCAGGCGACGTTCTCAACGATCGATTCCAACAGCTTTCGCCGCGAATCCGGCACGGAATTCAACAGGCGGAGCAGCCGTAGGCGCTCCGCCGAGGCCCGTTCCGCCTGGGTTTTCTTTGATTTTTTTGGCATGCGTTTTTTCTCCCCTGGACCACCGGTCGCGCGCTCGCGCGTCGCCTCGGGGGTATTTCGGCGCTGGCGGCGATTTATCGCCTGGCGGCCGGGCGGGGGGCCTCCCCCCTCCCATCACCATGCTCCATCGGCCGGCGGCTTCATGCGCCGCGCTTCGCAACGCCTAGAAAGATCGAAACCAATCTTCGCGCCCTTCGCCGCGTTGCAGCACCAATGCGCCGCCTGCAGGTTCGCCCAGTCCTGGGCGCACGCCGCAGGGCTGTCGTAGCCGTACTCCCGCCACCTGCTCACGGGTTTGATCTCGTCGATGACGAAGCTCAGCGGATGCTGCGCGTCGCTGGGCTGGTCGTACCGGATGGGCCCGAGCCGTCCCCGGCATATGCCGCAGGGGGCGGCCATCGCGCGGAACCTCCCCCGGTACTTGCGCCGGAGGGCTCCGTTCCGGTAGCGGGGATTGCTCATGCGTCCCCCTTCGGCTCTTCGCCCGGTATCATAATAGCACGGTTTTTGGTGTTTTTAACGCAAGGCCCCCACAAATTTCGGAAGTGCGCGACGTCGTAGATAAAATCCGCGTGCATCTGCTGGCCGGTACGGCTGCCGACGCCGACGATCGCGCAGGCGCCCGGCAGCGTGTGTGTACGCTTCCAGTACACGAGATCGATGATCTGCAGGCGCTTGTCCGCCATTTTGAGCGTCTTCGTGTGTTCGATCGCGAGGCGCACGGCCTCGACCTCGGCGTCGATGTACGGGCCGAGCGAGGCGGTCGCAAGCGTCTCCGTCGTTCGGGAGACCACCGAGCCGCGGGACGCGGGCGTGTAATCCGGCGTGATCCGGGCGCTCTGCATCTGCCGCAGTGTCTCGCACCGCGCCGGATACAGACGGATCATGCTCTTGACAAAGCCGACCCAGGCGTATTTGTAACTCATTTTCTCCGCCTCCGTTCATAAGATATCCATTGCCCCAAGGACAAAAAAATCAAGTTTTTCGTTTCCTCTTTCGCCGCCGTTCCGGGAGCAGATACTTGATATAGGTGTACGCGCCGAAACTGTTCTGCTCGCTGTGGCTGTCGAGGATGTACGCGCCGGGCGGCGCGGTGATCGTGACCGTGTCCGGCACGAGCTCGCTCGTGACCTCGGGCTTTTGGAGGTTGCGCGACGGGATCCAGGCGCGCAGGCCGGTCCTGCGTCCGACCTCGCCCGGCTGGCGCTCCTTCACGAGATACCGTGCCCGCGCCTCATAGCTGTCGTGCGGCCCGTCGAGCAGCGGCTCGATATGCACCTGCCCCCGGCCCCAGAGCGCCTGCAGCGTCTCCTCCGGATCGCCGGCGCAGTTGATCACCGCGTGATGGTGCAGGCGTCCGTCCGTGCCGGGCTCGTCGGGCATCTCCTCTATGTTGTATATGTACCGCAGCTCTGTGCCAGCGGCGGCACGCTGGGCGCGGAGCGCGCGCCAGAGCTTGGCTATCTCGCGGCACGCAGCCTTGCGGTCGGCCGGCAGGTGCGCGTCGTCGTAGGTGAGTGTCACGAACCAGTCCCGGCGCGCGAAATTCGCCGCGAGCAGCAGTTCCAGCTTTTGCCAGGCGTGGCGGAAGTTGAGGCGCTGCCGTGCGGCGGAGCTGACGCGGCGCTTGGCCTGGCGCTCCTGCTTATCCTCCGACGGCAGGGCCTGCGACCAGCACACGCTGTACACCAGCCGCCCCGCTTGTACGGTTTTCAGTCGATTCTTTCCCATACCTATAATTAGAGCGTAAACTTGTTAACTCTCGCAAGGGGGGTTGGAAAAAAATACACCCCGGAGTGTAAATTCCGGGGTGCGAGGCTTATTTCAAATTTTAATTTTTTCTGTCAAACCTCTTGACAGGTGTGTATTTAATGTGTATAATATACTCAAGAGGTGAGGGAAATGAAGCGTAGAGATTTGATTAAACTTCTCGAATCAAACGGTTGGTGGCTTTTACGAAGCGGCGCAAACCACGATATATACACCAACGGCGAGAAGTCAGAGCCAATCCCCCGACACTCTGAAATTAAAGAGCAGCTTGCAAAAACCATCATCCGGCGGCAGGGCTTGAAATGAAGCCCTCCGCCAACTCCAAGGAGGTTTGTAATATGAAACAGGTCTATCCCATCATTCTCACTCCGGAAGAGGAAGGCGGATATTCCGTGCTGGTCCCCGACCTTCAAATCGGCACGCAAGGGGAAACGATTGCCGAATGTATTGATATGGCCCGTGACGCTATTGGCCTTTGGGGCATTTGTGAACAGGATGCCGGTCGGGAGATCCCAGCCGCATCCGTTCTTTCTCCCGAACATGCCCCAAATGAAATCCCCACACTTGTCGATGTTGATTTTGCCGCCTATCGTCGTGCAAATGATATGCGGACAGTGCGCCGCAACGTTACCCTTCCAAGTTATCTAAACGAGCTTGGAGAAAAAGCCGGCCTAAATTTTTCTCAGGTGCTCCAGGACGGTCTTCGCCAGCGGCTGGGCGTTCAATAATCTGTGAGCCGGGTAAAATCTTCCCCGGTTTTCTTCCCCCCGGTTTGCGCCGGGGGATTTCTTTCCGCTCGTTCCTGTTGTTTCCTCCAGGCCCGTGACCTTTAGCCACAGCCCTTTTTGACCATCCAACTCGTACAGAGAGCAGACGTCCACGCCGCAGTTTTGCAGCTCGTACATGGTGTTCACCGTGTCGTTGATGTCAGCGCATCGGATGGTGTCGCCAATCTCTAACACGGTCATCCGCCCTCCTTTGCGTTGCCGTAGACCCGTGCGTAGCCGTAGACCTGTGCGTTGCCGTAGACATGTGCGTTGCCGGAGACCCATGCGTTGCCGTCTTGTGACAGATTTGCCACTGATTCAACCCAGCCTCCAAGATCGCCGGCTTTTACATCTGAAAAACCTGCCAGGGCACGGATTCGGTGAAGGGTTTTGTCTCCAATCCTTTTCGTCTCGTTTGTAAGCTCGTATTTCACAAGTTTTTTCCTCCATGGTAGACGTGTTCGTTCATCGTTCCCGGCCGCCCTCCTTCAACTTCCGGATGGTCCCGCCGCCGTAGTCGTTTTCGCAGAGCGCGATGAACTCGGCGACCGTGAACGCGCTGTTGTCGATGTCAATGCCGTGCTCGGCGGCGAAGTGGTCCCGGCCCATCTCGCAGGAGCCGGTCAGCCTATGGTGCCAGTGCCACAGATCCCGCCCGCTGTATTTGTCCGTTCGGTTGTGGCACTTCCAAAACTCGGCGATGCGCTCCTCCTCGGACTTGTCGTCAAAGATCTTATCCAATAGCGCCGCCCGCGCCTTTTTGAGCGTCTCCCCGTGAGCAAAATATCCGTCGCCTTTGACGATCCAGCACCGCGTCAGCGTCAAGTCGTTGTTGACGATCGCGCCAAGCGCAAAGCCGTGAGCTATATGACGGATGATCGTCGGAACCCTGTCTACGCGATAAACGGCTTCCCCGTTATAGGATTTTAGGCCGTAGCCGTAGCCGTAGCCGTAGCCGGTGCCGCAGCCGTAGCCGTCGCCGGTGCCGGTGCCGGTGCCGCAGCCGTAGCCGCAGCCGTTGCCTCTGCCGCAGCCGTCGCCGCGGCCGTAGCCGTAGCTGTCGCCGTAGCCGCGGCCGTCGCCGCTGCCGCTGCCGCTGCCGTTGCCGCAGCCGCAGCCGCAGCCGTTGCCGCTGCCGCTGCCGGTGGGAGAAGCAAAGAAATCCTTTACTGTTTCCATTCGGGTACTCCGTTTATACAGTCAACGGCTGCCTGCGTGCAGGGGATCAGCTCGATCGCGTCGGTTATCGTAATCTCCGGAACCGTCATGGTAAATTGGCAGTTGTTGGGTTCCTTTACGCCCTCGGCGGCAAGCTGAATAATGGTTGCAGCGCCGTCCCAATACCAGATGCAGCGCACATTCCGCATACTGACTTCCCGGTCCTTGCGCTCCGCAATCTGTCCAAAGAAAACCCCCGAACGATCTCCGCGAACGATGTAATATTTCTGTTCTTCCATGATGTTTTTCCTTTCCGCCGTTATTCGGCTTTAATATTTTTCCGCTTTCTCATGGTCTTGTCCCTTTTGGTTAGATAAAGTCAAATATTGAGAGCTGGTTGTCCTCGGCCTCTATGCGTCGACAGGATACGTCGAAGTATTTCGGCTCCAGCTCGATCCCGATAAAATGGCACCCTTCCCGGATAGCCGCCACGCCGGTGCTGCCGCTTCCCATGAACGGATCCAGCACTGTGCCGCCTTTGTCTACGCTGTTATGTATGCAGCGTGACATGAGGTCCACCGGCTTTGGCGTCGGGTGTTCTCCGGCCGGATCTCGCGGTACCCGCCAGAGGTTCGAGGGCCTGCCGTCTTTGAGCTTGTGCCTGCCCTTGTGGGCGAAAAGGATCAGCTCGCATTGGTTTCCGTAGTCGCCCGTCAGGTCGCCGCTCGTCCAGTTTCCCTTGTCCCACACGATCGGGGTTTTCAGGATCGCCCCGGCGTCTGTGAGCGCCTGCTGCCATTGGTGCGCTACGTCAAAACGGGTGCAGAGGTAGATTGCCCCGCCGTCCTCCAGCTTGTCGAATATGAGCGGAACGCTCCAGAGCGGCGCCGCTGCGTCGTTTGCCAGCATGTCCGGCTTGTCCATTACCTTGCGGTGCCTCGTCTGGTAGTTGATACCATACGGGGGATCAGTTATGACGGCCTGCACCCCCCCGAGTTCCGGTAGGATTTCACGACAGTCGCCGCAGTAAAGCGTTGCCTTTCTGAATTTTTCCACCTTCATTCCGTTTCTTCCTCTGCGTCATCCCCGGTGTCCGATTCGGACACGTTCGTCGGCCCGTGGATAAGCGCCCACCACAGCGTACACCAAGGCATGTTCTCGATGTAGCTTGCAACCATACCGCCCGGCGCCCGGCTCAGACCGTTCCGACCCCAGAAGACCAGCTCCGTCCCGCACGGTATGCGGACCGGCGGCTCGTCTTCCGCGGTTTCGTGCCACAGCGGGGAAAACGCCGTGTACGGCGCCGGGGGCTCGTCCTTCCCGTTCGATCCTGCCTGCGCTTTTCCGTTCTGCGCCGGCTGTTCCGCAGCGGCCTCGGCCTCATACCGGTCGGCCCATTTACAGACCTGATTTGCGGTCACCTTCAACGTGTCGTTCCCTAAGCGCTGCATTTCCTGCCGGAAAACCTTAAACTGGATATCCTCCGGCAGCTTCGACAGCTCATAGGCGACGCTCTCGTTGATCTCGTTGTCGTCGAACGCCTCCAGAACGGCCGGGATGCTGTTGCTCCGGATCGCCGCGAGGCGTGCCAGCTTCGAGGCGCTGACCTGCATCGCCTCTGCGACCGCGTCACGCAGGCGCCCGGGAATCTCCACGCCCGCGTCCTTGAGCTCGGCCAGCAGCGCGGTGTAGCGCTCGGCCTGCTTCGATAAATCCGCCGCGGACATCTTCCGCTGCTGGCGGTTGGCCTCGATCAGCATGAGCTCCTCGAGGATATCGTTGACCGGCGTGCGGACGATCGCCGGCACGGTCTTCCAGCCGAGCACCTCGGCCATCGCCCGGAAGCGGCGCTCGCCGTCGATCAGGACGTAGCTGTCCGATAAAACGGACGGCTTCACAAGGATCGGATGCAGCAGGCCGGTCAACTCGATCGACGCGGCGAGCGCGTCCAGCTCCGTCTTCTCGTAGAAATTCTTCGTGTTCGCGGCGATCTTCTCCGCGGGGATGTCGATCACGCGCCCGGTGTCCAAATTGGACACCGTCTCCCCCATCGCCTTCCTCGCCAGCGCGGCAAGGTCAAGTTTCTGTTTTGCCATGCTCACACCCCGAAATATTCGGCCACGAAGGCTTTATAGTCCCGGCCCGCGGAGCTGTACGGGCTCCAGGTGTCCAGCGTCTGCCGGGCGTAGGTGCTCTCGTCGACCTTATCCGTCCGGCGGATCACCGTCTCAAAAACGTGAAGCCCCTCGCCCTCCAGAGCCCGGAGCGCCGCCTCGCCGGCGGTGACGCCCTCGGCGTTGTGCCACATCGTGATCAGCACGCCCGCGACGCGCAGGAGGGGATTGACGCCGCGCAGACCGCGGATCTGCCGCGTCAGCTCCGCGACGCCGCCGAGGACGAAGCCGTCCGGCTTGACCGGGATGATGATGTCCTCGCTCGCCAGGATCGCGGCGCAGCTCGCCGCGGTGAAGCTCGGCGGGCAGTCGATCAGGACCGTGTCCGCCAGGCCGTCGAGCTCGCCGCAGAAATCCCGGACGCGGTTCAGGACGGCCGTGTCGCCCTGGACATAGTCCATGTCCAGAAACGCCAGGCTCATGTCGGCCGGCACGATGTGAACGCGCTCGATCGGCGTCGGAGCGAGCGCGACCTCGGGCTCCACGCCGTCGAACACCGCGCACAGACCGCCGGTGGCGTCCCGTGCGCCGAAAAAATCGGTCGCGTTGGCCTGCGGGTCCGCGTCGATCACGACAACGCGCTGGCCGTACTCCCGCGCGAGGATCGCGGCCATGTTCACGACGGTCGTGGTCTTGCCGACGCCGCCTTTCAGATTGATGACGGATATTACTCGCATGATTCTTTCCTCCTTTATTTGTCCGCCTCCTCCCGCGCGGTGCAGCGGTCAGCCGGGCAGGGCCGTCTGTGCTCCGTGATCTCGAGGTAGGCGCAGTACAGCCAGGAACTCCTCCCTCCCGTATTCCACAGACGGCGGGCGTATCGACAGCCGGCGCAGTTGCCGGACCTGTCCCGTATGGTGTGGCCGAGCCGCTGCTGCCCAATCGGCAGCGGCGGTGTCGTCAGCGTCTCCCGGAGGGACCAGCCTCTGGCAAGACGTCCCCTCAGCGTGTTCACAGTCACGCCGGTCCGCTCCGCCCACTCCTTCAGCGTCAGGCTTTCGCCGTTATAGGAGTAGCGTTTGGCCTGGGTCATGCGGGGCCGGTGTCAGCATCCCGCATATACTTGATCGGCCGTCCGGGCAGCTTCTGGGTAAAATAGCTCTCCTGGACCTTTTCGCCGCGCTCGCCGAGGGTGAATTCGACGACGTAGAAGATTCCCCGCGGATGGATCCAGACCACCCGGCCGGTGTGTTCCGACGGCATCGTGTCCCCGAACGTAACGAACTCGCGCACCTGGTCTCCGATTTTCATAAAAAGGGCAGCTCCTCCTGTCCATCGTCCTCGATCTCCTCGAATTTCGCCCTGAGGGGCTCCCCGTCCCTGTCGACGGGCGAGAACGTCTGTTTTTTCCCGTCGAAGCGGTACCGCGCGGCAAAGCCGGCGTACCCTTCTTTGTTTTTCTCGATCTTGATGATCCGGTCGCTTAGCCGGTTCTGCGGATCCTGGTGATACATGAGCAGGATCGAATCGGCGTCCTGCTCGAACTGGCCGCTCTCTTTGAGGTCGGCCATCGTCGCGGTTTTTTGCTTCTGCTGCGTGTCCGGCCGGCGGAGCTGCGCCAGCGCGACGATCACGACGCCGGTAAGCTGGGCCATGGCCCGTAGGTCCATCGACACGCGCTGCATCTGCTCCGCGCGCTCGCCGCGCCCCGGGCTTTGGATTAGCTGGACGTAGTCGATGAACACGACTTCGAACCGCTTCGCCAGCGTGATCGTGCGGATCTCGTCGACCGTCAGGGCCGACGCGCTGACGACCTCCAGATCGCCGCGCAGATCCGGGTGCTGCCCGAGCTGAGAGCCGACGACTTGCAGGTCGGACTTCGTGAGGTCGTGCTTTTTGATCGTCGGCAGCGTGAGGCTCGTCTTTGCCGCCGCGATGCGGTCGGCGAGCACCTCCGGGAGCGTCTCCAGGCTGAAAAAACCCACGCGCTTTTTTCGGGCGATGTTCAGCGCCAACTGCAGCGCGAGCGCCGTCTTGCCGGTGCTCGGCCGCGCACCGAGGATGACGTACTTCCCCGGCCCGGTTTGCAGCATATCGTCGAGCATGCCGAGGCCCCAGGCCAGGTACTCCGGCTTCGGCCCGGCGAGCCGCCGGAAAAAACCGGCCATCATCTCTGTGAGCGTGGCGCTCGTGATCCCCGGGCGGTCGGAAGCGTCGGCCTGGGCCTGCGCGACGAGCTGCCGCGCCTCGCCGAGGTCGGTGATCTCCTGCAGGCGCTCGGCCATCCGGTGCAGCCGGTCGAGCTCCGCCCGCTCCCGGACGATCCGGCAGTAGTGCCTGACGTTGACGGCGGTCGGCGTCAGCTCCATGCAGGTCGTGATCGCCTCCCAGGAATCGTCGCCGAGGCGGCCCGCGATCACGACCGGGTCGATCGGCTGGCGCTCGTTGTACAGCGCGCGGATCGTCTCGAAGATCGACCGCAGCCGTCCCGCGCGGAAGTCCGCGCCCCGTAGCTGCGCCAGGACCTCGCCGGCGCAGCCGGGATCAAGCAGCATCGAGCCGATGACGCTCTCCTCCGCGGTCGGCTCGGACCGCGTTGTCTCACTCAAGAGACATCCCCTCCTCCCAATAGGTCACGTCCGGCGCCTCGCCGGCCGCGCCGCGGTTCGGCGGGCGCAGATGCTCGAGCTCGTCCTCCTTGAGGGGAAAAACGCTCTCCCAGCCGTGTTCGATCGCGTTATCGAGCATCGCCAGCGCGATCCTGCGCCGCCCGCCGGAGAGCTTCCGCAGTCGGGTCAGAAGCTGCTTGGCTGCGAGATCGGGCCGCTTCTTCCACTTCTTTCCGGCGGCGAGGTCGAGCAGCTTCTCCCGCAGGAGAGCATCCTCGCCGGCGGCGGTCTCGAAGATCTGCCGCGCCTGTTCCGGGATCCCGTCTCTCTCTCGCGCGCACGCGCGCGTATTCTCTCTTTTATTATTCTTTTTATATTGTGTGGAAGGGGGGGTATCGTCATTTTTGACTAGAGGGGTCTCGTCATTTTTGACGGTACCATCGACGGTACCGTCATTTTTGACGATACCCCCCTCCGCGGGCTTCCGGCCGACGTAGATGTGCCTCTCGGAGCCCTTCGCGTTCGCGGTGGACTCGGTCCATATGTACCCGCCGGCTTTCAGCGCCCGGAGCGCTCGCGTGACCGTGGCCGTCGAGCAGCCAAACAGTTCGGCAAAATACTTATCACTCGCCCAGCAGAAGCCGTCCTCCTGGGCAAGCGCGCTGATCTCCGCGAACAGCAGCTTCGCCGTCTGCGTCAGGCTCCGGTCGTACCGGACGTCCGCCGGCAGCACCGCCCAATAACCAGCTCTCCGCGCCTTGTTTTCCATTGACGTTTCCTCCGAACCGTGCTAAAATCAGGTGTCAACATCCCATCCGCCGGCGCGGTCACAGACGCGCCGGCGGGCAGATCGGCCTTGAGGATTGCGCCCTCGGGGCCGTTTTGCTTTACCCTTTGCCCTCGACCTCGGTCAGCCACCGAGCCAGCCGCACCCGCGGCACCCGCGGGGATCGTCCCATCTTGACGATCGGGAAGTCCTTCCGCGCCTCCAGCGTCCGGTAGTCGCAGCCGATGTACTCGGCCACCTCCCGCAGCTCCAGAAGCTGCCCGGTCGGGAAGCGGGCGTTGAGCAGCTCTAGATTCGTGTTAAAGACGACGTTGTCCATGCTCTACCTCCTCGCATACCGTAGCTGCTCTACCGCGCGGCGGACGCCGTCGAGCGCCCTCATGATGACCTCGAAGCTCGATCTCTCCGCCGGGTCGATGATCCCGTCGGCGGCGAGCTCCAGCAGCTTCGAGGCCACGCGCCCGGTCTCCAGCTTTTCCAGCTCGTGCAGCAGCGCGACCACCGCCTGCGTCAGCGGCACCGCCTCCACCTCCGGGACGATCTCGTCCGGGAGGCGGTATTTTTGTTTGAAGTGCTGATACATGAGCAGCGGATCGCCCACGTTCTCTGCCACGGCGAGCATGAGCTCGTCCGGCGGCTCGAGCTCTCCCGTCTCGTACCGCCGCAGCGTGCGGACGTCGATGGAAAACTGCTCCGCGAATCGCTCCTGCGTTAGCTGGGTCTTGATCCGCCCGCTTTTGATCGGGCGCAGGTCATTGCCCGCCCTTGTTTCCGGGGCCAGGCTCGGATATTCTCTATTCATGGGCGGCCTCCTTCCCGGCGACGAGCGCCGTGACGAGCGCCCCGAGCGTCACGCCATACAGCTCCGCGAGGGGTTTGAGCTTGTCCAGCGTCGGCCAGGCCTTCCCGGTTTCCCAGACCGCCAGGGCGGCCTGGGAGACGCCGAGCGCCTCCGCCGCCGCTGTCTGGGTCAGGTCCGCGGCCCGGCGCATATCAGCGATGGTCGGGATCATGTCTCCGCTCCCCTCTCTGGACGGCGCGCCGCGTGACGATCAGCTCCATGATCGACGCGATCATGCCCACGCAGCCCGTCGCGCAGGCGAGCAGCGCCAGCGCCAGAATCAAGATCTGCATGCTGATTCCTCCTTTTCGTTCAGATAGTCCGCCAGGGCCTCCGCGGCGCTTCGGTCCTCGGTGTACTGGCCGTAGGTCTCCCGGTTCCCCGCATGGTCGATCGCGTCGCGGTCGCGCTTCCGGTAAACGATGTACATGCGCTTGCCGTCCATGTGCATGCTCAATACCGACCAGCGGCCGGGGATCTTTGTGTGTCCCATTTGTTTCTCCTTTCGGTCAGCTCTAATAACGGATCACGTTATTAATTATTAATTTATCACGTATTTCGTTATAGTCAATACTTATCAATCCTCATATTAACGAATTTCGTTAATATCAACAAAAACGAAGCTGCTTGATTTATAATTTACGTTAATAAAAGAATTTGGTGATTTTGACGATGAATAGGTTAAAGGACCTTCGCGAAGATCGAGATCTCAAGCAGTCCGAAGTCTCAAAGGCTCTCGGTTTATCTGTTATGGCAATTTCTCGATATGAGCGCGAGGAGAATGCCCTGTCGCCTGACCTCATCGCCAAGTTCTGTAAATTCTACAACGTGACATCCGACTACCTGCTCGGCCTGTCGAATCAGCCGCATGCAGCTGTGTCCAATTCGGACACGGCGGTTCTCGCCGCCTATCATGCCGCCCCGGCGGAGATCCGCGCGATCGTGGATACGGCCCTTGCACCCTACAAGAAAGAGAGCCACGACGCGAGCGCGGCGTCATAGTGGATATAAAAACAGGGCGACCCATTCCGAGCCGCCCTGTTTGATTTGGAATTTCAACTTACAGGAGAGGACAGAATATGAGCGACGATTTTGATCTCGACAGCTTTTTGAGCGATCTGAAGGACTCCCTTGATACAGGCTCTTCAGCCGGGAATAGGCCGTCGGAAACCTCCGCGCCGAAAAATTCAGCCGCTCTGCGGTCGGCTGCGCAGTCTGTCGCACGCCGGGAGGCCCCGGTCGTCGAGGTAACGCCTCGTGAATCCATAAGGACCGGTGTTTCCGGGCGCAGTGGGTCGCAGCCTGCAGCGCGAGCCGAACGACGGCTGTCCTGCCCGCACTGCGGAGGCGCCGATATAACGACGCAGGTAATGCAGGAGGACGACGGCGAGGTAACTGTCACAAAGACAAAATCGAAGTATAAGGAAAAAGGACACGGGTTTCTGTGGTGGATCTTCATTGGCTGGTGGTGGTGGATGTTCGACCTTCTCCTATGGATTTTCCTGTTTATCCCCCGCCTGCTTATGCATGCCGGACGGCGCAAAAAATATAAGGGCAAATCGACCAGCGTCTCAACGACTACAAAAAACTATACCTACAAAACGGTTTGTCTCTGCCAGAACTGTGGGCACAGTTGGACTCGATGAAAAGAAAACAAGGCACAAAAAGCATCTTCCGCCGCTGGTGGTTCTGGGCGATCCTTGTTTTGCTCCTGATCGGGCTTTTCGGCGGCAACGGCAAGGACGATGTTTCCGCCAATGTCTCCCGCAGCGTAGAGCTCGCGGCCGTGACGGACACGCCCGCGCCGACGGATACGCCGGAGCCCACCTTCACTCCGGAGCCGACAGATACGCCGGAGCCTACCGCAGAGCCCACGCCCACGCCGGAGCGCGTACACGGGCATTATGCGGACACTGAGGTCTATGTGAGCAATAACGGGATCATTCATTCCAAGCCGGACTGCTCCAATATGAAGTATTATACGACCATGACGATCAAAGAGGCCGACGCCGCAGGATATGAATACTGCGGGAGATGTTTTTAAGGAGGATGCGACATGGCAAGACGTAAGAAAGCTAAAATACCTGGGCTTTCTTTCAGTTGGAAGCGTGCGCTGGGCGTCACTTCGGCAAAGCGAAAAATCGCAAAGGCCACCGTAATTCCGACGACCAAGTCCGGCCGCCGGAATAAGCTGGGCCGCATGCTGGGCATAAAATAAAAAACCGGTGGTCCAAATTGGACCACCGGCGAATAATATCATGGTAAAACGAAAAGACGGATTATATCAGGAGGCGGTCCCGATCAAGGTCGACGGCCGCACGAAATATAAATATTTCTACGGGCGCAAAAAAGCTGACGTGCTGCGAAAAATCGCAGACTGGCGGGCCGAGCAGGAGGAGGCTCAGAAGGGCCGCCGCTTCCGGGTCGTGGCCGAGGACTGGTGGGAGAGCGCGCAGAAGGAGCTCGCCGCGAATACGATCCACGGCTACCGGGCGCACTATAACCGGCTCCTTGCCCACTTCGGCGATATGCGGATCACGGAGATCCGCCCGGCGGACATCTCCCGCTATATGCGGGAGTACGTCAAAACGTCCCACCCTGCGGACAAGACGGCGCGGACGGAGCTGTCGATCATCGCGATGATCTGCAAGCATGCGATCGCCTGCGGCGACATCGACGTAAACCCTGCCCGCGAGCTGGATGTTCCCCGTGGTCTGCCACACAAGACGCGCGGTATGCCGTCCGAGGAGGACATCGCCCGTGTCAAGGCGTCGGTCGGCCTCCCCTTCGGCCTGTTTGCATACATGGCCATGTACACCGGCTGCCGCCGGTCGGAGCTGCTGGCGCTGACCTGGGACGACATCAACCTCGAGGCCCGGACGATCTCCGTCAACAAATCCATTTATCAGATCGAGGGCGGCCGGGTCCTCGTCAAGCCGCCAAAGACCGAAAAGGGCACGCGCGAGCTGCCGATCCTGGACAAGCTGTTGCCGCACCTGCAGGCCGGCGGCCAGGGTCTGCTGTTCCCGAATCCACATTCAGGCGGCTATATCGGCGACGGGAGCTTCACGCTGTACTGGCGCCGCTATCAGGCCGCCTCCGGCGTGACCTGTACGCCGCACCAGCTACGGCACTGCTTTGCGACGATGCTCTTCGAGGCCGGCGTCAGCGAGAGCGACGCGCAGGATCTCCTTGGACACGCGCAGATCAGCACGACAAAAGACATCTACACGCATATCCGCGAGCAGCGGAAAAAGAAGGTCCGGGAGCAGTTGTACGGCGTTGATATAGTGTAAAAATCGTGTACCAAACGCCGCAAGCCTTGAAATCCGCGGATTTCATTAGTGTTCGAATCCCTCCTTCTCCGCCAAACCCGCAACCTTTGTGGTTGCGGGTTTTTCTTGTATTTTCAAGGCTTTGCGGGTTTTTCCGCTGCGGCGCTTTTCAGCTCTCTTTGGCACTGTCGGCTTTTTTCGGCCGAAAGTCCGGCTCCGTACCCCGGATAAGGCGGGATATATTCGCCCGGTGCCGGAAGATCACAAACGCCGCGCCGACAGCGCAGGCCGAGGTAATCACCGCGTCATGGTGAAACAGCATGGTCAGGATCGGAAGCGACGCCGCCGCGCAGATGGAGCCGAGCGATACCTTCCGGCTGACAAAGGCCGCCGCCAGAAAGACCGCCGCGACGCACAGAAAGACCCGCCAATCAACCATCAGCGCGATCGCCGCCCCGCAGGAAACGCCCTTCCCGCCCTTAAAATCGTGAAACGCGGGATAGCAATGCCCGAGCAGGCTTGAAAAGCCGCCGGCGATGATGCCCATGTCACCGATCAGCGCCTTGGCGATCAGCACGGCAATGACCGTCTTTATGAAATCGCCCGTAAGGGCGGCCGCTCCCATGCCCAGGCCGTATATACGCGCCGCATTGGTCGCGCCGGGATTCCCGCTGCCCTTTTTGCGGATATCGCCGCCGATCAACTTGGAAAAAAGAATCGAAAAATTCGTTGAACCGAGAAAATACCCGATCGCAGCGCTCAGCAGAAGCTTCCAAATCCACATGTCATACACATCCTTGCATCACCGGTTCGGCCGTCGCAGAAGGCCGTGTTTGTCTATCATACGGTAAGAAGCTTTCTTTTTCAAGACCGCCGGACGCCGCAAATATAAAATATCTGTAAACAGTGTCGCCGGTTTCCGCCCCGATGCGGAAGTTATGGCTTGATAACAGCCCGCCATTCGTAGTACAATAAGAGCCAGAGTATGTGAATAAGAGGTGAACCATATGCAGCGATATGACGCGCTTCTGAAACCGGTTCGTGTCGGCGACATCCTTCTGAAAAACCGTATGATGTCCTCGGCCTCCACGCCGCATTTCCTTCAGGGCCGCGAGCCCTATCCCACGGAAAAGATCGTGGCGCACTTTGCAAACCGCGCCCGCAGCGGCGCCGCCGCCATCACCATCAATCATCTGCACCAGGATACGATGAAGATGCCGGGCCGCACCATCGACGATCCGCCCGCTCACTTCAACATGTATGAGCTGGACGACGCGACCTGCCAGAACTATATGTGCCAGCTCATCGACGGGATCCACTGCTACGGCACTAAGGTGACCGGGTATATCATGGGCCCGGTGGACAAAAAGCTCGGCCCGGAGCTGCCGCCCGCCCCCATCGGCGGTCAGTTCGCACCCCCTCCCCCGCCTCCCGACCAGCCCCACAACGCAGAGGACGACGGCCCTCCTGCGGTGGACATCAACAAGGTCGACCGCGCCTGGATGGACGCCTACATTGCCGACTATGTCCAGCAGGCAAAGGACCTCAAGGCCCTCGGCTTCGACATCGTGAGCATCTACGCCTGCTACCGCAATCAGCCCATGAGCCGTATGTTCAGCCCGATCACGAACCATCGCGGCGACGAATACGGCGGAAGCCTCGAAAATCGCGCCCGCTTCACGATCGAGCTTCTGACCGCCCT
Organism: uncultured Oscillospiraceae bacterium; assembly: GCA_964406615.1. Taxonomy (GTDB): domain Bacteria; phylum Bacillota; class Clostridia; order Oscillospirales; family Oscillospiraceae; genus CAJOIG01. The sequence goes on along the minus strand of CAYOSI010000011.1, from coordinate 29,361 downwards.
GCGCAGGGCGCTCGGCCGGGGCTATCCCATTGAGCTGGTATTCTCGGTCTGCGAGCCAGAGGGCGGCTACACAACCGACGACTGCATCGCGTTCGCCAAGCTCTGCGACGGGCTTGTGGATATCCTCCACCTGCGCGGCGGCGAGATGGACCCCCAGCACTGCCTGGGCTTCACCTCCGGCGAGGACACGCCCGAACCGTACCTGGCGGACATGGCCAAGGTAACGAGGGGCGTCCATGACGCCGGGCTGAATATGCTCGTAGGCGTCAGCTCCGGCATGTTCGATATCGCAAACGCCGACGAAGCCGTTCGCAGCGGCAAGGGGGATCTTGTCTATATGGCCCGAAGCTGGATCTCGAACCCCAACTACGGCGAGCTCGTATACGAGGGCCGCGGCGAGGATATCGTCCCCTGCGTGCGCTGCAACAAATGCCACGTCGCCTCCGGGCGCGAGATGTTCCGCACCATGTGTACTGTGAACCCCATTCTCGGCATGGAGGACCGGATCGGCAAGATGTATCCCGAAACCGTCCCCAGCCGCAAGGTCGCGGTCGTCGGCGGCGGCCCGGCCGGCATGGAGTTCGCCAAAATCGCCTCCGAGCGTGGTCACAAGGTCACGATGTACGAGGCCTCCGATTCGCTGGGCGGTCTGCTCCGCCATGCGGATTACGCGAGCTTCAAATGGCCCCTGCGCCGCTTCAAGGACTATCTGGTCGGCCAGATGGACAAGCTCGGTGTGGACGTTCGCCTGAATACCCGTGCAACGAAAGAAATGCTCCTGGCCGAGGGCTATGACATGGTGGCCGTGGCCGCCGGCGCGCATCCCATCGCGCCGCCCTTCCCCGGCCGTGACCTCCCCAATGTGTTCTACGGCATGAACATCTACGGTCAGCAGGACAAGCTGGGCGGCACCGTCGCCATCATCGGCGGCGGCGAGATCGGCGTCGAAACCGCGCTGTGGCTGTGCGAGATCGGCAAGAGGTGCGTGGTCATGGAGATGCTCCCGGAGCTTATCCAGGACGCGCCGCATGCACATTACAAGAACATGGTCCATAACTACTGGCTGCGCGAGCCGCGCTTTTCGAGCCTCACCGGCGTGCGCTGCACGGAGATCCTGCCGGACGGCGTCAAATACATCGACCGTGACGGCGCCGAGAAAAAGGTCGATTCCGACAGCGTACTGCTGTGCGTGGGCGCCGCCAGCAACGCCGACATCGCGGAGGCGCTGATCGGCTCCGCGCCGCAGATGGCTTTCATCGGCGACGTGAACAAGTTCGGCAATGTCCAAAAGGCCGTGCGCGAGGGCTTCGCGGCGGCAATGAATATTCGCTGACACTCCCTTCCCGGTACATAAAAACAGCCGGAGCTTTCGCTCCGGCTGTTTGCTTTATATGGGGGTGATTACTGAATGTACAGGTGCGCGAGCATGGTGCGCAGATGCTGCTCGCCGTAGAGCGTCTCGCCATGGTATCCGCCGATGCGGGAGGAGATAAGCTGGGTCTGGCTGGACGCGCCGCCGATGGCAACACACCAGTGGCCGGTGGTGAAGATCTCATCGAGGGTCTGCGCCGCAGCCTCCTGCTCGGCCACGGTCTGGGCGCTGTCGTAAGCGTCCATCGCGGCATCGAACTCGGCGTCATCGTAGAAGTAGCCGGCAGACAGGCCGCCGTTTGCGACCATCATCTTGACGAGCATGAACTCGCCGAAGCCGCCGGCATAGCAGTTATACTGACGCGCATCATCCGGGTCGGCCGCAATCATGCCCTGCTCCATAACACCGGCGATGCTGTAGGTAACATTGACGCCGATGGCCTTCCAGAAGGACTGCACAAGGACATACAGGTCCTGATCCTGGAGCTCGTCGAGAACGACCTCCATATCGAAGCCGTCGGGATAGCCGGCCTCGGCAAGGAGCTGCTTGGCATACTCGACGTCATAGGTCGTCCAGGCGGCATTGGTCTCGTCGTCCATATCCCACTGATAGCCGGAGAGGCTGTCGCTCCAAAGGCCGGTGAACAGGACGTCGCCCTCGATGCCGAGGTAGGCGTTGATGGCGTTGCCGTCGAGGGCATATTGCAGCGCCAGACGGACTCGCTGGTCGGCCCAGGGGGCATCCTGGCAGAGCTTGAAGCCGATACCGGCGGGACTGCTGCCGGCATAGACCGTCTCAACATAATCGCTCTCATCCAGGGAGCTTTCGACAAGCTGAAGCTGGGTGCTGTTCAGGACGTTGTTGGACTTGTCGCCGACCCAGTCGAGCTTCTTCGCGATGAACTGCGCGGCGATCTGGTCCGAGTCGGAGATGTACTGGAGCGTCACCTTGTCGATGTACGGGAGCTGCACGCCGTTTTCGTCGGTCATGTAGTAGTTGGGGTTGGCCTCAAAGACCATGTAGGAGTCCTTCACATACTCGGTCAGGACCCATGCGCCGGTGCCGCAGATATAGTCGACATCCGTCTGCTGCGCCGCGGTCAGCTCATCCCATTCGGGGCCGACAATGTTGATCGGAGTGGTGAGGAAGGTAGTCAGAGCGATGTCGTTCCAGTTTCCCTCGGCGAAGTGGAAGGTGACGGTGCGGGCCGCATCATCCGCCTCAATGACGACGGCGGGCTCCCCGGAGGCAGCCTCCTCCGAAGCTTCCGGCTCATCCGATGCCTCGCCGGAGGCACCGCCGGAAGCGGCCTTGCCGGTCAGGCAGGACAGGGTGCTGGCCCAGTCGATCTCGCTCTCGGCCTGCGCCACGCCGTCCAGGCCGAGCAGGCGGTCATAGCTGTACGCCACGTCGGAGGCGAGGAGCTGGCGGCCGGAATAGCCGACCTGCTTGCCTTCCTGGAAGAAGATGCCGTCGCGGATGGTGACGGTCAGCGTGCCGGTAGCGGCATCCCAGTCATAGCTCTCGGCAATCTGGCCGGTAACACTCTCGGCGTTGAGGTACATGGACTGAAAGTCGTTGACCTCGGAGCCGTAATCCATCACGAACAGCGATTCATACATCATCAGATAGCAGTAATCGCTCGAGTTGGCGGGGTCAAAGGTGTTGTAGAACATGGGATAGTAGAACGTGACCTCGTTATCCCCGGCCGCAGGAGCGGCTTCCGCGACATCCGAGGTCGTTGCCTCCTCCGGCGCTTCGGCGTCCAGCTCCGTATCCTTCGCGCCGCAGGCGCAGAGGGTGAGCAGCATTGCCAGCACGCACAGAAGGGCCAAAATACGTTTCGTCATGCACAGTTCCTCCTTATTTTTCCTTGGGTTCAGGGGATTTGGGTTAAGCAAATTTCTGACGAACAAATTATACAATATTACGCTGCGCGGGTCAAGAAAGATGTTACAAAAATATTAGGCTTCAGGCGGGCGTTTCTCGCCGGGCAGGCGTTCCGGCACGATACCGGTCAGCCGGGCGACCTTTTTGGCGATCTTTTTGGAGTCATAGGAGCCGACGCCGCCCTTCAGCCGCGGATCGAGCAGGTCGCGCACGCCGTCTCCGAACATGTTGGCGGCAAAGACCGTCAGCGCGATCGCAAGGCCCGGCGCAAAGGCGAGCCAGGGCGCCACATACATATAGCTCTTGCCCTGATTGGAGATGAGATACCCCCAGCTCGGCGTGCCAATATCGACGCCGTAGCCGAGGAAGCTCAGCGACGATTCCATCAGAATGACGCCGGCCAGGGAGCCCGCCGCGGTGATAATGATGATGGGCAGGATGTTCGGCACGACATGCCGGAAGGTCTTCCACATCACGGTGCCGCCCAGCAGATCGGATTCCTTGTTGTAGCCTGTGTCCTTGACACTCAGGGCAGCAGATCGGATCATACGGCTGCCGCCGATGCCGCTCGGCACGGATAGCGCAAAGATGAGCTGCGGAACGCCGTTTCCAAGCATGGACATGATGATGAGCAGGATCAGCATGGACGGGATGCACTGCCAGCCGTCGACAAAGCGCTGGAGAATAAGGTCGAACCAGCCGCCGATGACCGCGGAGAGCGTACCGATGATGACGGAGATCAGCGTGGACAGGATACAGCAGCTCACGCACAGGATGACGGATGTGCGCGCGCCGTAGATAAGGTAGCTGAGAACGTCGCGGCCCAGCGTGTCCGTGCCGAGCCAGTGCGGCGTTCCGCCGGAGACGGACAGAAGCACCTGCGCCGTCTCCTTCTCGGCGCTGTTCATGAACAAATAGGGTTTCTGCATCTTGTTGAACACGTCAAGCTGCATGGCTCCGTCTGCCATGGGATACGGCGCGATATAGTCGGCAAAGATCGCGACGGCAAACAGCAGGACCAGGAACACAAGCCCCGCCGCCGCCAGCGGTTTTTTGACGCAGAGCTCTTTCAGGAAGGGACGCCCCTTTTGCTTTTTCACGGTGCCCCTCCTTTCAGTCGATCTCGACCCGCGGGTCGAGCCACTTGTAGCAGATGTCCACGATCAGGTTCACCAGCATGACCAGGATCGCCATGACGAGAACGCAGCCCTGAATGACGGTGTAGTCGCGCTGATCGAGCGCGGTGACGAGCTGGTGGCCGATGCCGGGGATGTTGAACAGGTTTTCGAGAATGACGTTGCCTCCAAAGATCGCGGCGACCGAGCCGCCGATGACCGTGATGACGGGAATCATGGAGTTGCGGAACACATGCCGGATGAGCACGCGCTTTTCCCCGCAGCCCTTGGCCCAGGCCGTGCGGACATAGTCCGTGCGCATGGTCTCCAGGCAGCAGGTGCGCACCATGCGGAGCTGCATGCCGATCTGCGCAAGCGAGCCGACAAGCGACGGCACGAGGAACATCCGCATATTGGCGCCGAACCCCTTAAAAATACTCGTATACTGGATGTTCGGCGCATAGCCCCACCACGCAGCCGGATAGACCAGCACGATCGACGCGACGAGGAAGGTAGGGACCGCCATGAAGATGATGGCGAAAACGCGGAAGGAATAGTCGGGGATGCCGTCCTGCCGCGCCGCGCACCACAGGCCCAGCGGCACGGAGAACAGGATCGTCCAGAACAGCTCCATGACGCCGAGCTGGATGGTTACGGGGAGCTGGCGGCGGATGATCGCGCCGACGGATTCGTACTGAAACAGGCTCTCGCCCAGATCGCCCCGCAGAACGCCGCCGAACCAGGTGAAGAACTGCGAAACCGCAGGCTGGTCAAGGCCGAGCCGGACGCGCAGGCTCTCCACGTCCACGATCTGGCCCGCGGCTGTGAGGCGCTTCACCATATAGTCGAGCGCGCTGCCGGGCAGCATGCGCATCATGGAGAAGGTCAGGATGCAGACGACGAGCACCGTCGGGATCAGAAGCAGCACGCGCTTGACGATATACTTACCCAAGCCACTGACCTCCTTTCGCCACGCGGTGGCAGGCCACCCAATGCCCCGGAACGACCTCCTCGAACGCCGGTTCCTGCTCCCGGCACCGGTCGTCGGCATAGGGACAGCGGGTGCAGAAATTGCAGCCGGCCGGCGGATTGATGGGACTGGGGATCTCGCCCTTGAGAAGGATGCGCTCCCGCGCGCGGTCCACCCGCGGGTTCGGGATGGGAGCCGCGGAGATGAGCGCCCGGGTATACGGATGCAGGGGATTTTCATAGAGCGTTTCGGATTCGGTCAGCTCCATGAACTTGCCGAGATACATGACGGCGACGTCGTTCGATATGTAGCGCACGACGGACAGATCATGCCCGATGAAGATATAGGTCAGCTCAAACATCCGCTGCATCTCCATAAGCAGCGTCACGACCTGCGCCTGGATGGACACGTCGAGCGCCGAGACGACCTCGTCGCAGACGATGAAATCAGGCTCCATGGCCAGCGCCCGGGCAATGCAGATGCGCTGCCGCTGACCGCCGGAGAACTCATGCGGATACCGGGAGTTGAACTGGCGTTTGATGCCGACAAGCTCCAGCAGCTCCTCCGCCTTCTCGTCGGCCTCGGCCCGGCTCATGGACTTGTGGATGCGGATGCCCTCCGAAACGCAGTCCCGCACGCACATGCGGGGGTCCAGGCTCGAATACGGGTCCTGCATGATGAGCTGGATGCGCTTGCGCAGGCGGCGCATCTCGCTTGGGCCGACGTCCTTGTAGTTGATGCCGTCAAAAATGATCTCGCCCTCGGCATAGGGCGTGGCGCGGAGGAGCCCGTTTCCGACGGTGCTCTTCCCGGAGCCGGATTCGCCGACGATGCCGAGCGTCTCGCCCCGCCGTATGGTGAAGGACACGCCGTCCACCGCCTTGACATAGCCGACGGTGCGCTTGAGAAGCCCGCGTGTCACCGGAAAATGTACGCGCAGGTCCCGGACGACCAAAAAATCGTCCTTATGCTGACTTACCGCGCTCATGCGTCCGCCCCCTTCCAGTTTTCCGCGGCCAGCTCCCGGCGGAAGCAGGCGCAGAAGTGACCCTCGGATACCTCCTCCTCGGGCGGCCGATGCTCGATGCATTCGTCTGCGGCATAGGGGCATCGGAAATGAAACGGACAGCAGTCCGAGGGTGTTTTGGACATATCGGGCGGTTCGCCCTCGATTGTGTAGAGCCCGTGGCTGCGGGGCAGATCGAGCCGGGGCACGGCGCGGATCAGCCCCATCGTATAGGGGTGCGCCGGGCGGTCGAATATATCCTCCGTGGAGCCGGACTCCACGATGCGTCCGCCGTACATGATCTTTACGGAATCGGCATAGCGCGCCACCACGCCGAGGTTATGCGTTATAAGTACAAGCGACGTGCCGAAACGGCCGCGCATGGCATTGAGCTGCTCGAGGACCTGCGCCTGCACGGTCACATCGAGCGCCGTGGTCGGCTCGTCCGCAAACAGAAGCTTCGGCTTGCAGCTCATCGCCATGGCGATCATGGCACGCTGCTTCATGCCGCCGGAGAACTGATGAGGGTAGTCCTTCAGCCGGGCGCCGGGATTTGGGATGTCCACCATAGCAAGAAGCTCCTCCGCCTGCCGGCGGGCCTCCTCCCGGCTCACCCGGCTGTGCAGAAGGATGTTTTCCTCGATCTGCGCACCGATCGTCATGACCGGGTTCAGCGCTGTGCCGGGCTCCTGAAAAATCATAGCGATCTCGCTGCCGCGGACAGCCTCCATCTCCCGGTCGCTCACCTCCATCAGATCGCGGCCGTCAAAGAGGATCTCGCCGCCCTTGATAAACCCGGGCGGATAGGAGATGAGCCGCATGACGGAAAGCGCGCTGACCGATTTGCCGGAGCCGGATTCGCCGATAATGGCGCAGAATTCGCCCCGGCGAACGCTGTAGCTCATATCGTCCACGGCCCGCAGCTCGCCGTTTTCCGTGAAGAAGCTCGTTTTCAGATGTCGGATCTCCAGAATATTATCGCTCAATTCATAATCACCTGCCAATGAGGAAATTATAGTACATTTTGTCCGCCATAGCAATCAAAATGTTTAACATTAAACAAAATCCGTTCCCTCTCCCCGCCTTCCCGGCGCACAGGACTGCCGTTTCCGCCGCCCGGGCAAAAAACGTCGAATTCAGCAGTGGACTTTCCGCCGCGCAGCGTTTATAATGGTAAGCACAGACAGACGGCCTTCGGGGTCTCTCATCGCCCGAAGCGTATCCACATAATTGTATAATGTATACCATAGGAGAAGCTATGAAAGGAATCATTTTGGCGGGAGGCGCCGGGACGAGACTGTACCCCTTGACCATGGTAACCTCCAAGCAGCTTCTGCCCGTCTATGACAAGCCCATGATCTACTACCCGCTTTCCACGCTGATGCTGGCGGGTATCCGGGATATCCTCATCATCTCCACGCCGGAGGACACGCCGCGGTTCGAGTCCCTCCTCGGGGACGGCGGCCAGTTCGGCCTGACGCTCTCCTACGCGGTGCAGCCGTCCCCGGACGGCCTCGCCCAGGCGTTTATGATCGGCGAGGCGTTCATCGGCGGCGATCCCTGCGCCATGATCCTCGGCGACAACATCTTTTACGGAAACGGCCTCGGCCGCAAGCTCCAAAGCGCCGCCGCCCGGGCCGAAGCCGGGCGGGCGACGGTTTTCGGCTTCTATGTGGACGACCCGGAGCGGTTCGGCGTCGTGGAATTCGACGATGACGAGCGCGTTCTGTCCATTGAGGAAAAGCCCCTCCGTCCGAAGAGCAACTACGCCGTGACGGGCCTGTACTTCTACCCCTCCGGCGTCAGCGGGCTGGCAAAGGAGGTAAAGCCCTCCGCCCGCGGCGAGCTGGAGATCACGACGCTGAACAATATGTACCTGGAGCGCGGCCGGCTGGACTGCGAGATCCTCGGACGCGGCTATTCCTGGCTGGACACAGGCACGATGGATACCCTCATCCAGGCGGGTTCCTTTATCCAGATGATCCAGAATATGCAGGGCATCATCGTTTCGGCCCCGGAGGAGATCGCATACCGCTACGGCATGATCTCCCGGGAGCAGCTTGTAAAGGCGGCGGCTATTTACGGCAAATCCAATTACGGCAAGCATCTGACGGCCGTCGCGGAAGGCCGGATGCGCAAATAAACCGTGCGGCGGAGGTGAAAGCATGAGCGGAAAACTGATCGTGATCGAGGGTCTGGACGGCAGCGGAAAGGCCACCCAGGCGGCACTGCTGTACGAGGCTCTCCAAAGCCGGGGAATGCCTGTCCGGAAGGTATCGTTCCCGGATTATTCGTCGGATTCCTCCGCGCTTGTGAAGATGTACCTTGCCGGCGCGTTCGGAAGCGAGCCGGGGGACGTGAACGCCTATGCCGCGTCGGCGTTTTTCGCGGTGGACCGCTACGCCTCCTATAAAAAGGACTGGGCCCCGTTCTACGCCGGCGGCGGCGTCATCGTCGCCGACCGCTACACCACCTCGAACGCCGTCCACCAGTGCAGCAAGCTGCCGGAGGCGCAGTGGGACACCTTTCTTGACTGGCTCTTCGACTTCGAGTACCGCCTGCTCGGCATCCCCGCGCCGGATACCGTCGTGTACCTGAACGTCGAAACGGCGGTCAGCCAGCGTCTTATGACCACACGCTACGAGGGCGACGAGAGCAAAAAGGACATCCACGAGGGAAACCTCTCCTATCTCGAGCATTCAAGACGCGCCGCGGCGTACTGCAGCCGCCGGTTCGGCTGGCAGGAGATCCCGTGCTGTACCGGCGGTCTTATGCGGAGCAAGGAGGAAATACACGGCAACATCCTCCGGCTTTTATTGTGACGCAGGAGAAAAAGCTATGACTGTACTTGTAACCGGCGGCGCCGGATTCATCGGCTCGAACTTCATATTCTATATGCGGAAAGCGCATCCGGACTACCGGATCGTCTGCATCGATAAGCTGACCTACGCGGGCAACCTCTCCACCCTCGCGCCGGTCATGGACGACCCGCATTTCCGCTTCGTGAAAGCGGATATCTGCGACCGCGCGGCAGTGTATAAGCTCTTCGAGGAAGAGCACCCGGACATCGTCATCAACTTCGCCGCCGAATCCCATGTCGACCGCTCGATCGAGGACCCCGGCGTTTTCCTGCAAACGAACATCCTGGGCACGGCCGCCATGATGGACGCCTGCCGTGATTTCGGCGTCGAACGCTTCCATCAGGTCAGCACGGACGAGGTCTACGGCGACCTGCCGCTCGACCGGCCGGACCTGCTCTTCACGGAGGAGACGCCCATCCATACCAGCAGCCCGTACTCCTCCTCCAAGGCCGCGGCCGACCTGCTGGCGCTTGCCTACCATCGGACCTACGGCCTGCCTGTGACCATCAGCCGCTGCTCCAACAACTACGGCCCGTATCACTTTCCGGAAAAGCTCATCCCGCTCATGATCGCAAACGCCCTGAACGACAAGCCGCTGCCGGTCTACGGCGAGGGCCTCAACGTCCGCGACTGGCTCTATGTCGAGGACCACTGCAAGGCGATCGACCTCATCATTCACGGCGGCCGCGTCGGCGAGGTCTACAACATCGGCGGCCATAACGAGATGCGCAACATCGACATCGTCCGTCTGATCTGCCGGGAGCTGGGAAAGCCCGAGAGCCTCATCACCCATGTGACCGACCGCAAGGGCCACGACATGCGCTACGCCATCGACCCGGCCAAGATCCACCGGGAGCTGGGCTGGCTGCCCGAAACGAGCTTCGCCGACGGCATCCAAAAAACGATCCGCTGGTACCTCGACAACCGCGCCTGGTGGGAGACCATCATCAGCGGCGAATACCGGAACTACTACGAAAGAATGTACGGCAGCCGCGGGACGATTTAGTGCGCCAACGCGGCTTCCCCGGGCAGCTTACCTGCCCGGGGATTCTTGCTTCCAGGGCAGATCGTCCGTCTCTCTCGAAATAGATTTTTAATTTTCCGCCGCAAAAACCTATATATATATATATATATATATATATATATCAAACTTTTTAAGAAAATTATTTCACTAAATTCCAGTTTTTGGCTGAAATGTTCTTGCATTTTATTCGTTCTTAATATATAATAGTTAAGAGTAACCATTTTGTGGCAGCCGGTGCGGCCGGATAAAGTATGGGAGGGGAACCTCATGACGGACCGTGAATTGAAGAAACTCAGCCGCACGGATCTGCTGGAGCTGCTGCTCGATCAGATGAAAGAAAACGAACGCCTCCGGGCGGAGCTGGACACGGCGCAGGCGCAGCTTGCCGACCGCCGTATCCTGCTGGACGAGGCCGGCTCCATCGCCGAGGCGGCGCTCCGGCTCAACGGCGTGTTCCAGGCAGCCGAGGCCGCCTGCGCGCAGTACATAGAAAATATCAAGCGTCTCGGCGCCCGCGCGGATGCGGAGACGCCGCCGAAGCCCGACCGCGGCCCCTCGGACGCCGGGCTCCGGTCCTATCTGGACGACATCGGCCTGGACGACGCTTACCGGTCTCTGTGGGACGACCCGTCCGGCACAAAATGACATGAGGAAACACAGGAAAACCCGCGGGGAACCACCCGCCATCGAGCAGATGGAGGCGGAGCTGAAGCGGCTGAAATACACGCGCCGGTATCGCCGGGTGCTGCGCAGCACGGTCTACACGCTGATTGTAGTGGCGGCCGTCTCGGTCCTCGTGGCCACGCTGTGGCTGCCGGTGCTGCAGATCTACGGCTCATCCATGACGCCGCTTTTGGAGGACGGCGACATCGTCGTCTCCATTAAGAACGACGACTTCCGGCAGGGCGACGTGATCGTATTCTATTATAATAACAAGATCCTGGTCAAGCGCGTGATCGCGCAGGCCGGGGACTGGGTGGACATCGACGCGGACGGCACGGTCCGCGTAAACGGCGAGGAGCTGGACGAGCCGTACCTGGAGGAGAAGGCCCTCGGCATCTGCGACATCGAGCTTCCCTATCAGGTGCCGGACGGACGGCTGTTCGTGATGGGCGACCATCGCAGCGTGTCATCCGACTCGCGCAGCTCCGCCGTCGGCTATGTAGCCGCGGAGCAGATCGTCGGGAAGCTGGCCTTCCGCGTATGGCCGCTGTCCAAATTCGGACCATTCTGATAACAACATTCCCGATCTCACGAAAAGGGGGGTGAAGTCAACGAAGTCGAATCTCGACCGACAGGCGGCCGGCTGCCGGGCGCGGAAGCGCCGCCGTCAGCGCTGGTACAAGATCGTAAGCGCTCTGGCCTGCGTCGTCGTGTTCTGCACCACCTATGCGTTGATCCTGCCCGCCATCACGATGGAGGTCCCGCAGGTGCTGGACTGCTCCTACGAAGTACATACCCACACCGACGGCTGCTATGACGAGGACCATAACCTCATCTGCGGACAGGCCGATTTCGCCGTCCATGAGCACGCGGACGGCTGCTATGATGAAAACGGCTCTCTCGTCTGCCCCCTTCCGGAGCATAAGCCCCACACCCACACCGACGGCTGCTTCACCGAGGAGACCGTCCTGGCGTGCGGGCTGGAGGAGGACCCCGGCCACACGCATACCGACGACTGCTACACCCTCGTGCGGGGCGAGCTGGCCTGCGGCCTAGAAGAGACCGCCGGGCACACGCACACCGACGACTGCTATGCCCTCGTGCAGGGCGAGCTGACCTGCGGCCAGGAGGATGACGCCGAGCACACGCATACTGACGACTGCTATACCTGGGCGGAGGAGCTTGCCTGCGGCCAGGAGGAGACGCCCGGCCACACCCACTCCGACGACTGCTATGCCTGGACGGAGGAGCTTGCCTGCGGCCAGGAGGAACGCCCCGCCGGCCATATCCACTCCGACGACTGCTATACGCTCACGTCCGTCCTCACCTGCGGGCAGGAGGAGATCATCCTCCACGAGCACACGGACGACTGCTATGAATCCACCTATGACGCGCAGACCGGCGAGCTGCTCTCCCACCGCCTTGTCTGCGGCATGCTCGAGGTCCTCGAGCACGTCCACGGCGACGAGTGCTTCCGCTCCCCTGCGGAAAGCGCAGCCGCCGCCTACACCTCCGAGGACGAGCCTTCGGCCCAGGCGGATGGGGACAATACCTTCACCCTGACCTACAAAGGCCTTACCATTACCTTTTCTGTTGTGGACCAGAACGGAACGGCCATTAAGGGAGATTACAGCGACTTTAATATCACCGCCGAGGACGCCACAAGATACATATTTGGCACGGCGAGCGAGGAAAGCGCCGCGGAGTCGGCTATTGAGGAGAATATCGTACCACCGATAGAAGGCTATACATACAGTGGTGCGACATTCGAAGGACACACTGTTTATTCCGTGGCGACTGCCGGATATGCGGACGGCGTAGGCGGAACATTTAATTACCTCAGATATTACACGACGGAACCGCCTACCGCGGGAGCGTATTATACAAGAGACCCTAGCTACGGATATACCTACACCATCACCCTGACCTACATCTCTGAAACCGCCGAGCCCACCGACTATTCCGGCGACTGGGCCATCGTCAATCTGAAAAGCGGCGCCAGCAGCGGCGTTGCCATGATGGCTGCGGGCGTCAGCGGCAACGATACGGGAGAAAACCGCGCGGGCGGACTGTAACGGTGGTGCAGTCGGAGGGCGTCTGCTGCGTTACGGACAGCAGCGTGACATTCTGGCACTTTGAAAAGCAGTCGGACAGCACCTATTATATTTCCACCGAAGTGGACGGCGTTACAAAATATTTGACGATTGGGTCCTCTTATAATGCCCCTGTTGCCCTTGACAGCGCCCCGCAGAGCATTACGGTAACGGAAGGCGCCGGAGATTATGCGGGCATGGTGCGGCTGACGGCGAATGGCCAGGCGGTCAACCTCTATAGCGGCTTGGCGAGCCAGGGCTTCGGAAGCTGGAATGACAGCGGCGCTAATGAATGGCAGACCCTGTGTAAGGCCGTCCTGCTCTACGACCTTGCCGTTTCCACACAGAGCGTTGGGGGGCATGCCATCAGCGGCAGTTGGGAGAATACGCCGGAACTTACCACCTCCGAAGGGGGTGCGGTCACAAGTCCGATCCAGACAGTGACACAGGACGGCGTCTATGTCTACAGCCCCGGTACACCGGGGGAGGACGGGTATTTCACTCTCATTGTTAATACGGATAATAGGCAGGAAATCCGGGAGAAATTGGGCAACGCAGGCAAGGAGTTCCGCTTTGACGGCTGGGCCGCCGAGGATATTGACGGTACGGCTTGTCTGTTCAGCGAGGGCGCGGAAGCGAGCTTGCAGGAAGATGGCATCCACATCACAGATGTTGATGGTGTGGAGCGGACCTTGTCTCCGGGCACGACGCTGACCGCCCAGTGGACCGAGGTTTCCGACATCGTACTCTTCTTTGTCAACTACAGCGGCACCATCCTGGATACGGAGGGCAATGTCTCCGGCAGGAACCAGAAGGACTTCACCGGCATCATCGCCATTGGCCGGATCTATTACGGCAAGCAGCAGGCCGGCCAGGACGATGTGTTCGGCAACGACGCCAATAAGAGCATCCGGATTAAGTTTACCAATCGGTTCAATCCGGACGATCCGGAGACACAGGTTGTCATGGCATACGTGACGGCCTATGATGAAAAGGTTCCAAGCAATGACACTGCCAGCGACCCGCAGGCAAGAGGCAAGGGCTATAATCTTTATTCGGGGGCCGAAGGCATCAATGACACGGAGCTGGAAAAGGCCCTGCTCGCGTTTATCCAGGCAAATGATAACGTCACCATAAAGGTCTCCACGGCGGATAACCAGAATAACCCGGAGATTGAAAATGAGAACGCCACCCCGGACAATTACTCCGTGCGCTGGTATGTCATGAAGGAGCAAACTGACGGCTGGCATATTGACGGCGTCATGGTCGCCAAGACCCAGGAGGTCACCGTTACAAAGACCTTCTCCGGCCTGACGCCCACTCAGGTCGAGACCCTGCTGAATAAGGACAGCAATGATGGCTACGCCATGCCGGTAAAGCTGGGCGTGAATCGAACCCCCTACATCATCATAACCACACAAGACATCGACGGCCAGTATGCCTACTATGGACAGGAGAAGACCGGCGGCCAAAGCTATACCTGGACGCTCAACGCCATCACGGACGAGCAGTACACCCTTTCGGAGGAAAACTATGAGCTGGACGGCTACGACGTCAGCTCCGTCGTTGTCCACTACTATAAGGACGAAGCCGGGGATACGCAGATTTCCTACCAGGCGAAACCGACCACCGAGGGGCTAGAGCAGGAGATGGTCGGCGGCATAACCACCGCCGTATCCTTCAATAACTTCTATACAAAGACGGGTACCGGCGCGTTCGCCGTTCACAAAAGCGCCGACAACCGTGGGGGCGAAAGCGACGTGGGCAGCGCGCTCCAAGGGGCGGTGTTCGCCCTGTATACAGACGAGGCCTGTGAAACCCCGCTGAAAGACGACAACAACATGTCCGTTACCTCCACCACCAACAGCCGTGGCTCCGCCTATTTCGGCAACTTGTCGCCGGGCACCTACTATATGAAGGAGACCCAGGCGCCCGAGGGCTATTTGGCGGACGAAACCGCTGTCTGGAAGGTGCTCGTGGCGGAAAACGGCACGGAGGAGACTTCGGACGGCACGCCCCGGCAGAAAATCAAGGTAACGGTATCCCGGTATATGGAAAACGGCAATCTTGTACAGAACGACGAAGGCGTCGTCTGCTACGACGACGGCATCCAAAACAGCTATTCCATTACCAACACGCCCCTGGCCGGCACCGTCCGCGTTACCAAGACCTTTGAGGGGCTGACCGCCCTGCAGATGGAGGCCATCGTCAAAAACAGCACGAAGGACAGTACAGCCAACCCCTATTATATCAAGCTGCAGGGAACCATCGGCAGCAGCGGCATCATTGATGCGAATGATGCTACCGAAGCGGAGCTGTATCTCCAGGAGGCCGCCCGCAGCCAGGACGGCTTCACCTTCACCTGGATGGTGACGAACCTGGCCATGACGGATCAGAATGGGACTCCCATAAGCTACCAGATCAGCGAACATAACTACCTGAGCCCTGACTATATGGATACGGTAGTGACGATGGCGGTGAATGGAGTGGAACAGTCTGTATACATTGACCGGCAGAACACCACGGCGGATATTTCAAAGATACAGTTTAACCCGGATATCAGCGACACGGTGCTGGTGACCAACCGCTATATCAACACCTTTGATCTCAAGATACAGAAGGTTGACAGCTCTGACCCGGATCGGAAGCTGGCGGACGCGACCTTCAAAATATACGGACCGTACAGACAATCCACCGATACCAGCGATCAAAAGGTGATCGACGGAGCGACCTATTACTATATCGGCTCCATCACGACCGACGACGACGGCGTAGCGACCCACAAGGGGCTCAGCCTTTCCGGTGAGGACAGCGCCACCTTTGTGTATTATCTCAGCGAATGGGAGGCCCCGGACGGCTATGTGACGCTGGAAGAGCCGATTTATGTATCGGTCACGGTCCGTTCGGACGGCACAACCGATGGGTATGACGCCGGTATCCTGACCCTTACGGCGGAAAATACCAAAGAAGAAAACTTCGTCCACCGCACGCTGGACGCCGTAAAGCTCTGGAGCCCCGGCGCGCCGTCCGGTACGACGGTCACGCTGGAGCTGTACCGCGTGAAACATTATGAAAGGAACGTGCCGCTGGAGGATGAGGTCGAAGCCGAATTGGTCGGCACGGTCACGCTGGACGGCACAGCGGACGAGGAACCGGCGGGAGATGGAAACGCAGGCACTATCACAGCCTATGAATCCGCTCCCTGGACGGCCACATGGCTGGCTCTGCCCTCTGCCGACGCGGACAATTACAACAGCGACGGCGATCTCAAAGGAGAGCATTACCACTACTTTGTCCGGGAGAACGTCCAGATAAACGGCTTCACCGTTTCCTATGCCTGCGCCGATACCAAGGGCGTCACGCCGGACGGCGCGGTGCAGACGCTGCGAACGTCTGACGGCCAGACCTTCCAGGGCGTGCTGCTGGCGGACATGGACGAGGCCTATACGGTCACGATCACCAACACCGGAAGCTATACCCTTCCCAAATCCGGAGGGACCGGCACAACCCTATACACAACGGGCGGCCTGTGCCTGCTGCTGGGCAGCCTGCTGTATGGATACCGGCTGAGGCGAGCAAGGGAAAGGAGGTCAAAGCGATAAGCCTCTTTTTCCGGCGAAACGCTGGCGCCGAAACGATATCCACCCTATATATTCCCATTTTGTAAACCTTATCTTTGAAAAGAGATAAAAATGAAGTACACAAAGAGACTGTTTGCCATGCTGCTGGCTGTTATGCTGGTGCTGGCCCTGGCCGCCCCCGCGCTTGCGGATGGCGAGACCGGCAGTATTACCATCACGCCGAAGGACAACGGCACTCACACCTTCACTGCCTATCAGATCTTCGCTGGTGAGCTGAGCGCCAGCGGCGTGCTGTCCAACGTTGTATGGGGCAGCGCTATTACCGACAGTGGCGCCACGCTGATTGCGGCCCTGCAAGCAAATCAGACCAACAGCGCCTATTTTACGAACTGCACCACCGCCGCTTCTGTGGCCGAGGCGCTGGATAAGCTGATAACAGACAAGAGCGAAGCCGAGGCCGCGGCTGTGCTTACCAGTGCGTTAGAGAATATCACTCTGGGTACTGGTACGGCGTTGACGAAAGCGGATGATGGAAAGTACAAGGTTAGTAACTTGTCTGTGGGCTATTATCTGGTAAAGGATACAGTCGCGGAGGGTGCTACCGGTGTGAAGGCCTCCGATATGATCCTTGAGGTAGTCGGCGATGTGGCTGTTACAGCCAAGGCCGAGATCCCCGAGGTGACCAAGAAAGCGGCCGCCGACTCCTATGGCATCGGCGATACGATCACCTACACGCTGACCGCCACTGTGCCGGACTATAATGCCGAGGCCGCAGCCGATCAAACACAAGATTACCAGTATAAGCTTGCGTTCACCGATAATATGAACTCGGCTCTTGATCTGGTTTACACGTCACAGGCCAATGACAGCGAAGTGCTTTCGGGCGTGACGGTGAAGATGGGTGACACGGATGTGACCGGTTCGTTCACGATCCGGTATGACAAAGCAAAGCATGTGCTGACCGTGAGCTGCGCTGACATTTCGGAGATCGAAGGCGTTAGCGCTGACAGTGTGTTTACCGTTACATACGCCGCGACGATCAATAACAGCTATACCGGCGGGAGCGTAGTGGACAACAGGGTGACCCTGGTTACCAGGGATTACACAACTACCACCATCACGGAAAACGTTTTCCCCATCACCCTTCAGATCAACAAGGTTGACGGTACGGATACGGATAAAGTGCTGGCAGGCGCGGAGTTCCAGCTAATGAACGAGAATGGTAAATATCTCCAGGTAACCGCCGATGGTAAGGTCAACGGTTGGGTCGACAAAGCGCAGGCCAGCACGCTGACAACAGATGACCAGGGCCAGATCACAGTGGTCGGCTTGGCTGCCGGCACTTATACCCTGACGGAGACCAAAGCCCCCGATGGGTACAATCTGGGCGAACCCTCCACGCTGGAGATCGTCGCTGAGGTAAATCAGGCTGGAGACGGGCTGGAGAAGCTCACCATCTCTGTTAACAATGGCAC
This sequence comes from uncultured Oscillospiraceae bacterium, assembly GCA_964406615.1. Classification (GTDB taxonomy): domain Bacteria; phylum Bacillota; class Clostridia; order Oscillospirales; family Oscillospiraceae; genus CAJOIG01. Next base: position 11,311 of record CAYOSI010000011.1, on the reverse strand, counting down.
GGCGGAGAATGGCACTATTGAAAATAACGCCAACACCGTTACCGCTACCATCGAGAACAACAAGGGCGCTGAGCTGCCCTCCACCGGCGGCATCGGCACCACCATCTTCTATGTGGTCGGCGCGGTGCTGGTCATCGGCGCGGTGGTCGTGCTCGTCACCCGCAAGCGCATGAACCAGGAGTAATATCCCGACCGCAATTTCCCCAGGCAAATCGAGCCCCGGGGAGGGTTTATCCCCTCCCCGGGGTACAACCGCAAGGAGAGCCGGATGAAAAAGGTATGGACCAATCTCATCTTAATACTTATCCTTTTCATTGGGCTGTCCCTGCTGCTGTACCCCACCGTGTCCAACTGGTGGAACGCCCGGGTGCAGACCCGTGCCGTCGCCAGCTATACCCAGGCGCTGGAGGGCGTTTCCCCGGAGGACTATACCGCCCTTCTGGAGGCCGCCCGGGCCTATAACGAGGGCCTGATGGGCGATGCCGCCCGCTTTTATCCCAGCGACGACAGCCACGCGCTGTATGAGGGCCTTCTGGACGTAGATGGCACCGGCATGATGGGCTATATCGAGATCGAAGCCATTGATGTTTTCCTGCCCATTTACCACGGCGTGAGCGACAGCGTGCTTCAAATCGCCGTGGGCCATGTCGAGGGTTCATCCCTGCCGGTGGGCGGAGAGAGCACGCACTGCGTCCTGTCCGGGCACCGGGGGCTTCCCTCGGCAAGGCTGTTCACCGACCTGGACAGGCTTGTGGTGGGAGACACCTTCGTGCTGACGGTGCTGGGCGAAAAACTGACCTATGAGATCGATCAGATCCTGATCGTGGAGCCGGAGGATGTGTCCGCCCTGGAGATCGCCGAGGGCGAGGACTACTGTACGCTGGTGACGTGTACGCCCTACGGCGTCAACAGCCACCGGATGCCGGTGCGGGGACACCGGATCGCAACGGAGGAGACGGCCGCGGCCGTCCGCGTGACGTCGGACGCGCTCCTGATCGAGCCCCTGATCGTCGCCCCCATCGTGGCGATCCCGATGCTGCTGGCGCTGCTGGTTTGGCTGTCTGTCAGCACCGGACGAAAAAAGAACCGGAGGTGAGCGCATGGAGCGCCGCAGGCAAAATATCATACCCGTGCTGCTGGCGCTGCTTATGGCAGTGCTCCTGCCCGTGCAGGCGTTTGCTTCCACCGACACCGCGCAGACAGCCTCGCTGACGGTGCGCTTCGCCGTCGGGGACGACGCCGTGCCCGCCCGGGACGTGGAATTTCAGATCTACCGCGCGGCGGACCTGTCGGAGGACGGCACGTTCACGCCCTGCGGTGCGTTTCGGGACTATCCCGTGCCGCTGACCCCGGCCGACGCCGACGCGTGGCGCGACCGCGCCGGCACCCTGACGGGCTATGTCCGCCGGGACGGGCTGCCGCCCCTGAGCGACGGTACGACAAACATCTATGGACAGCTTCTCTTCCCGGACCTGACGCCGGGGCTTTACCTCGTCACCGGCGGGCAGTATACGGACGGGAACGTCGTCTACTCAGTGGAGCCGTTTCTTGTCTCCCTTCCGGACGAGGTGGAGGGCGAATGGGCCTACGATGTGATCGTGGCCCCAAAATATACCCGGCATGAAATCGGTGAAACGACCAGTCTGCGGACGCTGAAGGTGTGGGCCGATGACAGCGCCGACGATCGTCCGTCTTCCGTGACCGTGGATCTGATGCGCGGCGGTACGCTGTATGCCACCGTCACGCTGAGCGCAGAAAATGACTGGCGGTATCAGTGGGACGGGCTGGACGCTGCCGCCCAATGGTCGCTGACAGAGCGGCCGGTCGAAGGCTACACCGTGACCGTCTCCCGGCAGGGGGCGGCCTTTGTCGTGACCAATACCGGCGCATCCGGGTCGGATAGCCCGGATACGCCCGACAAGCCCGATGACACCAAGCTGCCGCAGACCGGCGCGCTTTGGTGGCCGGTGCCGGTTTTGCTGGCAGCGGGGCTTGCGCTGGTCCTCATCGGCTGTGTCCGGCGGAGGTCGGATGATGCGGAATAAGCGCGGTGGAGCCTTCCTGGCGGCGGGGCTTATGCTCATCGCGGCGGCACTGTGTCTGACAGGCTACAATCTGTGGGATGACGCCCGGGCGGCGGCCGCCGTCAGCAGGGCTTATGAGCAGCTCGAGGCGCTTCTCCCGGAAGCGGATGCCGTTCGTCAGGACATGGCCGCAGGGGCGGTCGTGTACCCCGACTACGTCCTGGACCCGAACATGGAGATGCCCACCCTGGAGCTCGACGGGCATGAGTATATCGGGACCATCGAGGTCCCCTCGCTGGGGCTGGCCCTGCCCGTGCTCAGCGAATGGAGCTACCCGAATCTGAAAATCGCGCCCTGCCGCTACACAGGCTCCGCCTACCGGGATGACCTCATCATCGCCGCACATAATTACGCCAGCCATTTCGGCGGTCTAAAAAATATTGCCGTGGGCGACGAGGTGCGCTTTACCGATGCGGACGGGAATGTTTTTTCGTATACTGCCGCGGAGCTTGAGCAGCTCGACGGCGCCGCCGTTGAGCAGATGCAGTCCGGCGGCTGGGCGCTTACCCTGTTCACCTGCACCCTGGGCGGACAGTACCGCGTCACCGTCCGCTGCGTCAACGCGGAGGCCGATCCGATGAATGCCGGATTGGCGCGTGAGTGAGGGCCTTTCGGCCCATGGGATATGCATCCCTTTCAAAACAGAGACAATCCCCGCAAAGCCTTTCTCTCGGCTTTGCGGGGATTGTCAGTTGGTGGAGCTGAGGGGAATCGAACCCCTGTCCGAAAGCATTTCAGCGGAACTTTCTCCGGGCGCAGACGGTTATTTTGCGCTTACGCGCGTTTTCCTTTCCCGGAGCAAGCCGTCACGCCGGCCGGGTCAGGTAGCTTCATGATGCATGGTGCGCTCAAAGCTTTGCGCACGCACGGACGCTGCTAATCGACGCCCAGGTCCCGGGCCGCAGCGCTCCCGGGCTGGACGGGCCTGCCTTAAGCGGCGGCCAGAGTGAGATTATCGTTCTCAGTTAATTTGAAAGGTTCCCGATTTTATGGATGGTCGGGGCATCCGCCCGCTTATCCCGCCCCCACACCCCCGTCGAAACCATTGCAGCCCCATGGGTATAAAGGGAGAGCGATTTTCCCCGGTCCGGTACGAACCGGGGAATGTTTTGTTACGGCTTACGCCTTCTTGGGCGCAGGATAGGTCTCGCCCTTGGTGTCGACCGTGACCTTCTGCATGATCTGCGGGGTCAAGGGCTTATCGCCCCAGCCGGTCTTGGCCGCGGCGATCTGGTCAACCACGTCCATGCCCTCCAGCACCTGCCCGAACGCGGCGTACTGCCCGTCTAGATGCGGCGCGTCCTCGTGCATGATGAAGAACTGGCTGCCAGCGGAGTCGGGGTGCATGGCGCGGGCCATGGACAGGACGCCGCGGGTGTGCTTGAGGTCGTTTGCAAAGCCGTTGGCCGCGAATTCGCCGGGGATCTCATAGCCGGGCCCGCCGGTGCCTGTACCCTTCGGGCAGCCGCCCTGGATCATGAAGCCGGGGATGACGCGGTGGAAGATCAGGCCGTTATAAAAGCCCTGCTCCACCAGGGAGATAAAGTTATTGACCGTATTCGGCGCGATCTCGGGGTACAGCTCCGCCTTGATGACGCCGCCGTCAAACATTTTGATGGTAACAACCGGATTGCTCATGAATTTGCCTCCTTCATTCTGCGGTCTATTTCGCGCCGCGCACTCTTTTCCGCGGCGTCGCTGCGCTTATCATACAGCTTTTTGCCCTTGCACAGGCCCAGCTCTACCTTTACATAGCCGTCGCGGAAATACAAACTCAGCGGCACCAGCGCCAGGCCCTCCAACTGCACACGGGAGCCCAGCCGGATAATCTCCCGCTTATGCATGAGAAGCCGGCGGTCGCGGTCGGGATCGACATTGAAATAGCTTCCCTGCTTATAGGGGCTTATATGCATGCCGTGGACCCACAGCTCGCCGTTTTTCACACGGGCATAGCAATCCTTCAGGTTCAGCGTGCCGGCACGGATGGACTTCACCTCTGTTCCCGTCAGCTCGATGCCGGCCTCGAAGCGGTCCAGAACAAAATAGTCATGGAGCGCCTTGCGATTGACGGCGATCTGCTTTGTTCCTTCACCCCTGACAGCCATGCACCTCACCTCGGATCGGCAAAAAAGTCGGGAATCGTCCCTCTGGCATATATTATACTACAGCTCTGTCAATTTGGCAAACACCAGAATAATATAATAGCACATGTGTCAAGTCATAAGCTGTCGGCGCAGATAGGCCGCGGCGTCCCGCTCCGCAAGACACAGGCCCTGCTCCCGGGCATGCTCCTCCCAGCCGCCGGCCAGGCGCATCGCCTCACCGTACTCATACAGCCCGGGAGAGCATGTCTCCGCCGTCAGCGTCAGAAGAAAACCGTCCCGCAGCCGATACAGCGCGCTCTCTCCTGCCGGGATGTACGGCTCCGCCGCACAGAGCTCCTCCGTCCCCGGAAAGAAAAACGCCCGCCGCACCGATCCCGGCCGGACGATCACGAGCACATCCCCCGCCGCCTCGAAGCACTCCGCCTCCATGCCCGGCCACGGCTCGCAGCCATTCTCTGCCAGCGCACGGCGCACCAGCTTCCGCAGACTGCTCCCGGTGGGCGCTTCCTCCCCCGAGCATCGAATGGTCACCGCTTTATCCGTCACCTGTACCGTTTTCATGCCCGACCTCCTGTTTTTCCGAAAATGCAATAAAATTATAGAACATTTCTTCCGAAGCTGTATAGGATAAAAATGTGGTAATTTCCTCACGGGCATGGTATACTGAGAAATACAAAAGCTTTACATAACAACATGAGAGGCCGGCAATGGACTATACAGAAAAAACACTGCGCCGCGTGAACACCCTCAAGGGCGTCATCGTGGACGTAGAAGAAGATATGATCGAGCTTCCGAACGGCAAGATCACCATGCGGGAGGTTGTGCGGCACCCCGGCGGCGTATGCGTCGCCGCGGTGGCGGAGGACGGCACGATCGCCCTGGTCCGTCAGTTCCGGTACCCCTTCCGTACCCATCTCTGGGAGCTGCCCGCCGGTAAGCTGGAACCCGGCGAGGCCCCCCTTCCGGCGGCGAAGCGGGAGCTGAGCGAGGAGACCGGCCTGGAGGCCGACCGCTGGACGGAGCTGGGCGCACTTTACGCCACCCCCGGATACTGCACGGAGACGCTGCATATGTACCTCGCCACGGGACTGCGCCAGGGCCGGGCGCATCCCGATCCCAACGAATTTCTCGACGTCGCCCGCATTCCTCTTGCCGAGCTTATCCGGCAGATCGAAAGCGGCGAGATCCGCGACGCCAAAACCGTCGTCGGCGCGCTTCGCGCCGAGCGCATACTGCGCGGGAATTGATTTTCCCGTCCCGATATGCTATAATATCGCTTACCCTGGGAATAGTGTTTGATTTCAGGCCTCCTTCGAGGCTTTCAAAAAGGCTTATGCGCCGAGCGCATGGAGAGTTTATATGGAAAAGTATGTTATAAACGGCGGGAAACCGCTTCACGGTACGGTGGAGATTTCCGGCGCGAAAAACGCTGCGGTCGCCATCATCCCCGCCGCCCTTATGGTCAAGGGCGTATGCCGTCTTGAAAACCTGCCGCAGATCAGCGACACCGACACCCTTCTGCGCATCCTGAGCCTGATGGGCGCGGAGGTGCGCACCATCACCCCCTCCACCGTGGAGCTTGACTGCACGAACGTCCGCATCGACAATCTCTCGGACGAGGTCTGGTCGATGACGCGGCGCATCCGCGCAAGCTATTATCTGATCGGCGCGATGCTCGGCCGCTTCGGCGCGGCATGCAGCACCATGCCCGGCGGCTGCAATTTCGGCGTCCGCCCCATTGATCAGCACTTGAAGGGCCTGACCGCCCTCGGCTCCGAGATCCGTGTGGACAGCGGCTTCATTCAGGCCCGTGCCCGCGACGGCCGTCTCAAGGGCTGCCGCATCTACCTTGATAAGGTCTCCGTCGGCGCGACCATCAACATCATGATCGCGGCCGCCACGGCGGAGGGCCGGACCATCATCGAAAACGTCGCCCGTGAGCCGCACATCGTGGACGTGGCAAACTTCCTCAACTCCATGGGCGCCGATGTGCGCGGAGCCGGCACGGACGTCATCAAGGTCCGCGGCGTTCACCAGCTCCACGGCGGGACCTACGCGCTGATCCCCGATCAGATCGAGGCCGGCACCTACATGGCCGCGGTCGCGGCCACCGGCGGCGACGTCCGCATCGCCAACGTCATCCCGAAGCATCTCGACTGCATATCCTCCAAGCTGCGGGAGATGAATGTGGAGATCGAAGAGGGCGACGATTATGTCCTCGTTCGCCGCGAGGGCAGGCTGCGCCCCACGAATATCAAGACCATGCCCTACCCCGGCTTTCCCACCGATATGCAGCCCCAGATCAGCGCCGTGCTCTGCTGCGCGGCCGGTCTGAGCTGCATCACCGAGGGCGTGTGGGATAACCGCTACAAATACATCGACGAGCTTCGCAAGATGGGCGCTCAGGTCCAGGTCGACGGCCGTTCGGCTTTCATCCAGGGCGTCAAGCAGCTCACCGGCGCGACCGTCCGGGCCTGCGACCTGCGCGGCGGCGCCGCCGTTATCGTCGCCGGGCTGGCTGCCCGCGGCACGACGCGCGTGGAGGACATCCGGTTCATCGAGCGCGGATACCAGGATATCGTCGGCAAGCTCCGTGCCCTCGGCGCGGACATCGTCTGCACGGATGAGCCGGACGAACCGGTCTCCATGCCCCCCGCCTGGATCCCCGCCTGACCGTGAAGCTCACGGTCTTTGCCAGCGGTTCCTCCGGCAACTGCTGTCTCGTTCAGGGCGGCGGAGAGAGCGTTCTTGTCGATGCGGGCATCTCCGCCAAGCGCATCCGCGACGCGCTTTCCCGCGCCGGCCTTTCCCCGTCGGAGCTTTCCGGCGTCTTTATCACGCACGAGCACTCGGACCATATCAAGGGGCTTTCGATCCTTCTGAAAAACACTCCTGTACCGGTCTACGCCCCTGGAACGGTCGCGGCGGCCCTTCGCCGTCTGGTTTCGGGGGTTTCCCCTTATCTTCAGTCCTTTGCTCCGGAGGAGACTCTCGTCCTCGGCGGGCTTACCGCGCTCGCCTTTCCCACCTCGCATGACACGATGCAGAGCGTGGGCTACCGCTTCACGGCGGACGGCGCCAGCATCGCGATCGCCACGGACACCGGCCGCGTCACCGACGCCATGCTTCATTACCTGCCCGGCACGGATATTGCCCTGATCGAGGCAAACCACGACGAGCAGATGCTCCGATACGGCCCGTATCCCGCCGCGCTCAAGCGGCGTATCCTGTCGGACAACGGGCACCTTTCCAATGCGGAATGCACCTGGCTTGCCGCGGTTCTGGCGCACAGCGGCACAAAGCAGATCGTGCTCGGCCACCTCTCCGCGCACAACAATGTTCCCGGCCTCGCCCTGCGGACCGTGCACCGCGGCCTGGAAGGCTCCGACACATCCGTCGTTGTCGCGCCCGAGCTGGGATTTTTGGAGGTGGAAACCTCTCCATGCTGCGTATAACCGTTCTCTGCCGCGGCAGACTGAAAGAGAAGTATTATATCGACGCCTGCGGTGAATACATAAAGCGTCTTGCGGCCTATTGCCAGCCGGAGGTCATCGAGCTGCCCGAAAACGGCGACCTGACCGCCCGTGTGCCGAAGGGCTCTTATGTCATTGCCCTGTGCATCGAGGGGCAAAAGACCGACAGCCCCGGCTTGGCCGCACGTCTTGCCTCCTGCGCCATGGAGGGGCAGAGCCGGATATGCTTCCTCATCGGCGGTTCGGACGGACTTTCCGACGCCGAGAAGAAGCTCTCCGACTGGCGGCTGTCCATGTCGGACATGACCTTCCCCCATCATCTGGCCCGGGTCATGCTCCTGGAGCAGATCTACCGCGCGTTCACGATCAACGCCGGCGCGAAATATCACAAATAGGAAATGAGGTATCACCATGGAATCCTGGGGTCGCCGCAAATACGGCAAAACCTATGACGCCTGGCCCCGCACCGGGACCGGAGAACCCGTGGAGGCAGCGTTTCTGACCCATTGCGGGCCGCTGGACCTGGAAGCCGAGATGGTGCAGTCCATGCTGGAGTCCTTTGGTATTCCCAGCCTCCGCCGCGCACCCGGCGACGGCGCCTTCGGCGAGCTCATCCTGGGCATGAGCGGAAACGGCATTGACATCTATGTTCCCCGTCCCCGTCTGGACGAGGCGCGGGAGCTTTTGGAAGGAGAACCGGACGATGGATTACAAGAAGGAATTTGACCGCTGGCTCGACAGCCCCGCCCTCTCCGAGGCGGAATGGCAGGAGCTCAGCGCCATTCGCGGGGACGAGGCCGAGATCAAGAGCCGCTTCTGCGGCCCGCTGGAATTCGGCACCGCCGGCTTGCGCGGGCGCATGGGCGTCGGCCTGAACCGCATGAATATCCATGTCATTCGCTGGGCCACGCAGGCTTTTGCCGCGCTGATCGTCGCCGAGGGCAACGAGGCCCGCCGCAAGGGCGTGGTCATCTGCTACGACTGCCGCAACAACAGCGCCGAATTTGCGCGCGAAGCCGCCTGTGTCTGCGCGGCAAACGGCATCCATGTGCGCCTGTTCGACGCGCTGCGTCCCACGCCGGAGCTCAGCTTCGCCGTCATCCATTACGGCGCGACCGCCGGCATCAATGTCACCGCAAGCCATAACCCCAAGGAATACAACGGCTATAAGGTCTACTGGTCCGACGGCGCACAGCTTCCGCCGCAGCACGCGGAGGCCGTCGCCCGGCGCATGAGCGAGATCGACATGTTCTCCGACATCTCCGTCATGCCCCTGGACGAAGCGCTCGAAAAGGGCCTTGTCGAATACCTCGGCGCCGAGACGGATGAGCTTTTCCTCGAGCATGTCCTGGCGCAGGCCATTGACCCCGCCCCCGTGAAGGAGGCCGCGGACAAATTCCAGGTCGTCTACACGCCGTTCCACGGCGCGGGCTACAAGCTGGTTCCCGAGGCGCTGCGCCGCCTGGGGCTCCAAACGATCCACCCCGTGCCCGAGCAGATGGTGATCGACGGAGATTTCCCCACCGTGGAAAGCCCGAACCCCGAGAATCCCGAGGGCTTCTATCTCGCGGTCGACCTGGCCAAGAAAGTTCGCAGCGAGCTCATCATCGGCACTGATCCCGACTCCGACCGCGTAGGCGTCATGGCGCTCGGCAAGGACGGGGAGTACCACATGATCACCGGCAACCAGATGGGCGCTCTGCTTGCCGACTATATCATCACCGCCCGCCGCGAAGCCGGCACGCTGCCCGAAAATGCCGCCGTGCTCTCCACCATTGTGTCCACGGGCATGACCCGCGCCATCTGCGAGGCCAACGGCGTCCACTACGAGGAGACCTTCACCGGCTTTAAGTTCATGGCCGAGAAGCTCGCCCAGTACGCCGAGACGGACAGCTACCGCTACGTTCTCGCCTTCGAGGAGAGCTATGGCTACATGATGGGCGACTACGTCCGCGACAAGGACGCCGTCACCGCGAGCATGATGATTACCGAGATGGCCGCCAACTACTACCGGAAGGGCATGACCCTGCTCGACGCCGTCGACGCCATCTACCGGAAATACGGTTATTTCGCCGAGCGCACGCTGAATATCTTTATGGAGGGCGTGGACGGCCCCGCGCGCATGGCGGCGCTGATGACCCGGCTCCGCACAGCCCCCCCGGCGGAGCTTGCCGGCCAGCCCGTCATCCGCATGCGCGACTATCGCGACGGTACGATTTCCGTACCCGGCCTCGGCCTTGTGGAGACCATGCCTCTCTCCGGCTCGAACGTTCTCTACTTTGAGCTGGAAAACGACGTGAATATTGCCATCCGTCCCTCCGGCACCGAGCCGAAGATCAAGATTTATGTCCTGGCCCGCGGCAAAGACGCCGAAACCAGCCGGCAGCGCGCCGAAGCCGCCGCCGTGGCCGCCGCGGAGCTGGGAAAGGAGTAACCCGCCGTCTCTGGAAAGGAGAAACCAATGAAAAAACTTGTAAGCATCCTTCTTATGCTGTGCCTGACCCTTGCCCTGTGCGCCCCGGCCCTTGCCGTGAACGAGGGCGAGGAGCGCGTCGTCATCGGCGCCGACCTCGGGGAGAATGATATCCTCACCGTCTACGGCCAGTTCGGCCTCATGCGCGGCTCCGTCACGGAGCTGACGGTCACAAACGCCGAGGAGCGCAGCTATCTCGAGGGCATCGTCTCCGAAAGCGTCATCGGTACACGCAGCATCTCCTGCATCTATATCAAGACTCTCCCGGAGGGCGACGGTCTCACCGTCAACACCAACAACATCAGTTGGTGTACCCAGGATATGTACAAATCCGCCCTTATGACCGCCGGTATCTTTGACGCCGAGGTCAAGGTCGGCGCTCCCTTCGCCGTCTCCGGCACCGCCGCCCTCACCGGCATCTATAAGGCCTACGAGGACATCACCGGCGAAACGCTGGACGAGGAGGCCAAGGCCGCCGCGGCGGATGAGCTTGTCATCACGGCAGAGCTTGCCGACGCCCTCGCGGAGGCCGGCGTGGACATGAGCGACATCGACACCAGCAATGTCGACGTCGACCAGATCGCCGAGGAGATCTCCAACGCCGACGCCGTCTCCATCGTAAACGAGCTCAAGCTCATCCTCGACGAGACCCAGAACATGAGCGACGAAGAGCTGCGCGAGCAGATCATCATCATCGCCGGCAACTACGGCTATACGCTTGACGACGATCTCATCAACCGCCTCATCGACCTCTGCCGCAGCATGGAGGGGCTGTCCATTGCCGATCTGACCGACAAGGTCGAGCAGTTCAAAAACGGCGTCGCCAATATGCAGCAGTACGCCGCCACCGTGCAGGAATACGCTGAGAAGGCCTCCTCCTTCGGCCAGAAGGTCGCGGATTTCTTCCAGTCCATCTTTGATTTCTTCAGCGGTCTGTTCGGCAAGTAAGCCCACAGCCTACAGCAAAAAATCGACATCCCCAAGGGAGAAGCTTCGTAAAGAAGTTAAGGGCAAGGCAAACCAAAACGGTCTGCCTTGCCCTTTTTATACTGTGTAACCCACTATGACATTTTCTCGGAAAGTGTCTGTGGGACGGAGCGATAAACTGGAAGTTATCTTACATTGAGTAAGCTATGAACTACCCAAGGTTGAACTGTAACCATGGATATAAATGTA
>CAYOSI010000010.1:57515-62960 GCA_964406615.1 uncultured Oscillospiraceae bacterium | reverse complement strand
TTGCGGAAGCGCCAGTTGGGAGCGACTGTGCCCTCGTTCTCACCGCTCAAAAAGCCGATGGAACTCATCAACGCCACGATCTGTCGCTGCTCATCCGTGATCTGCGTCTGGTATGCTTCCAGAGCGTCCGCCGCCTCCGTGTGCTCACTGGCCAGTTTTTCGATCACAGCGGCGTCCATCTCGCTGTAATGCTGATTATTGTAGAGCTGACTTTCAGAGTTTGTGTAGTCGATGGAGTCATAGGCCAGGGGCGGCTTCATCCGAGACATATACTCACCAACGAAGTCCTCAACGGCCGCCACGGAAAACCCGCCTCCGTCATAGATGAGCGTGGGATTCTCTTCCGCAAAGGCGTCCAGATCATCCACATGGTTTTCCACGTAATACTGGATGCTGTCGTTGATCACAGACATAAAGCCGTCATAGTACTCGTTCGGATTCAGGCCAAGCTCCGTGAGATAAGCGTCATAAGCCGCAAGAAGCTCATCGTGGGCCGCAACCTCGAATGCGTCAAATTCCACAAAGGCCGGAGGGCCATCGCCGTCATGATCGCCCCCGTCACCGCCGGGATCACCGCCATCACCGCCAGGGCCGCCACCAGCTTCACCGCTGGCACCGCCCTCTCCGCTGGCATCACCCATGCCGCCGATCAGAGCGCTCAGATCCATACCCAGCTCGGAACTGTGCAGCCACTCCAGCGCGGCATCGGCTATATCAAGATCGGAGATAGGACAAAAGCACATGGCACCGTAAATATCATCTTCGGCATCCATGATCGCGCCGATCTGCTCCAGATAGGGATCATACAGATCGCAGTTGCCGGAAGCGCCCAGGATGGCCGTGGCCGCGCCGCCCGCGCTGGCGCCAGTGGCGATGATCTTGGCCGTGTCGCCAGGGAACTTACCCGCGTTGGCCTTCAGAAAACGGACGCCAGCCTTCAGGTCTATCACACAGGCGGGTGCGGTACCGTCCACGGCACTGTTCAGGCCGCGGGTGCCGATGCTCACCAGCACATAGCCGCTGTTCAGATAGCTGTAATATTGACCCACGCCGGAACCCTTTCGGTCAGAGTTCAGAGAAATGGAGTCACCCTGCCGGTAACCATCAATGGTGTTCTGATAGATGATGGGAGCAGTCGCCGCCGTATAGGAAACACCATCTTCCCGCTCAAACACCGCGTCAGGCTTCACTGTGCAGGTATAGGTCCTGTCGCCATTGGACACAGCGTCCATGTACACAGCCGGGACATAGATATCCAACTGCTGTACAGCGGCGTCCGCCGGGTCGGCGCAGTAGACCACGTCCAGCAGCGCATAGCAGTCCGGATTGCCGCCTTCTCTGGCCGAGATGAAAACCCACTGATCGCTGTAATCATCCAGATCCAGCGAATCTGCGTCAGCTGCCAGGGCGCATGTTCCGCCAAAAGCGGCCAGCGTCACCGTCATCATGACGGCCAGCAGCAACGACATTCCTCGTTTCCATGTCCGATGTTTCATTTTCTTACCTCGCTTCAAAATTTTGGGTCACAGTTTTGTATCGATCAGACCGCAGAAGGGATCCACCGGACTGACGCCCACAAAAGGACTGCGGCCGAACATTTTTTCTATCACCGCAATCGCGGTGGCGCGGTTGGCGGTATAGGCGTTGATGAACGCCCGTATGCGGGGGATGTCCTGCAAGTGATACGGGTTGGCAAAGGAGACGAACACCGCGTCCTCCGCCTCCATGTACCGGGGGATCTGCAGGGCATGCTTGGGGAACCAATAGATGTGTACAGATGTGTTGTTGCTCTTGGCCTCCATATTGCAGATGTAAAGGGTCAACACCCTGTCATCCAGCGTCCCGATCGGCTTCAAGTCATCCTTAAAGGTGGGGATATATTCCTCCACCTCCAGCCCTTCCCTCTCCAGCAGTTCCGTTACCATCCCCTTCAGGCTCCCCTCCGGAGTCTTGTCATCGCCAAAGCAGATGAGACGGACCTTTTGATACTTTCCGGGCTTCACCGGCAGGATGCCGGCAGTGTTTTTCACCAGCGTCACCGCCTTGTCGGCACATTGGCTCACCCACTGTTCCGTCGGGATATTCTCCGGCTGTGACGGCGGCGTCAGCGCGACCTTTGCCTTCAACGCCAGCAGACGCGTCACCGCCTCATCCAGCCGCTCCCGTGTCAGGATGCCGCTGTCCAGGCCATCCAGGATGAACTGGATATCCTCCCGGATGTCGTTTGCAAACACCAGCATATCGCAACCTGCCTGAATGGCTGTGGGCAAGGCCTTTTTCCGCTCCATCGCCATGCAAAAGCCACCCATGATTGTCGCGTCACTGGCGATCACGCCGTTGAAGCCATACCGCTGTCGCAGCACACCGGTAAGAAGCTCACGGCTCAAAGAACCGGGAAGCAGCTCATCATCCGCCAAGTCGGGGTTTATATCCCGCTCCACAGCCGGCTGCACGATGTGTCCTGTCATAATGCTCAGAATATCCTGTGCAATGAGGTGCTCGTACACCTTGCCGAAGCTGTCATACCACTGTTGTGCGGACAGCGTGTTATAGGTCGGATGCAGGTGCTGATCCCGAAAGTCCACGCCGTCTCCGGGGAAGTGCTTGGCGCAGGCAGCCATACCGGCACTTTGGATCACCCGAACATATTCGCCGCTGAAGTCTATGACCCGATCACGGTCGCTGCCAAAGGCACGCACATTGATGATGGGGTTCATGAAGTTCAGGTCGATGTCGGCCACAGGGGAAAACGTCCAGTTATACCCCGCTTCGATCCCTTCCCTGGCGCACACCTGGGCAAAATGGGATACCTCCTCCATGTCCGCCGCGGCGGCCACACCCAGCTGCGTGGCAAAGCGCGTCCCGTCCGAGACGGCCCCATTGCCGCCCTCCTCCAGATTCGCAGCTTTCAGCAAGGGCCACGGTGCGGCGGCATCCAAAGCCGCCCAGCACTCCCGAAGCTGCGCCTTGGTATAGATGGGCCGAAACAGCACGCCGCCGATGGCATCCTCCGCCACCAAACGCAGCAGCTCGTCCTCTGCATAGGAGGTGCCGTTAACGCAAAAAAGCTGCCCCGCTTTCTGGCGGGTGTCCATCGAGGCTAGGCTGTCCATCACCCAGTCCGCCTGCGCCTCGGTCAGATAAAAGGGCCGTTTCAAAAGGTCCTGTCTTGTCATTGTGTTTTATCCTCTTTTACAAATTCGGTCGATCCAGGCAAACAGCTCCGGCAGATCGTAATGCCCCATGTGTCCCACGCCACGGGAAAAAGCAAAGTCCACATCCGCTCCCGCTTCCATGGCTTTTAATGCCAGGATCAGCGCGACAGCCGGCGAAGATCCGCGATCCAGAACGCCATACCGAAACCGCCAGTGCTTTGCGATCTCCGTTCCTGGCTTTCCAATAAACTCCATAGGGTCCATCAGTTTTATGATCGCTTTTTCCGCCATCGGCGCATTGACCGTGTCATTCTCCGCGCCATATGCGGAAAAGTGGCAGCCGTCGAATAATTCATTTTCATCCGACGCAGCGTCGGTCGCGTCATAGCCCACCGGCGGCTTGACCCGCTGAAGCCCGGTCGCATACTCCGTCAAGCTGCCCGGTTTTTCCTGATCGTCGTCAAGGGCCATCCAAAGAAGCGACAGCAGGTGATCGGAAAAGCTCCCTGTCCCATCTTCTTGCAGCGTGAGGGCGCTGCCGTCCGGCGATCTCAGACCAAGAGAATTTAAATACGCCGGGAAGCGTTTTGCCAACGCCTCATGGTGCCGCTTCTGTTCGTCAGAAAAGGGTATCGTCGGAAGCGCGGTCATATCTATGCCGAATCGCTCCGGCCGGATATATCCGGAACAGGCGGAGAACGTCCACTCAAACGCCTCGTCAATGTGTCCCAAGCTCGTCACAGGACAGTAGCACACGCTGGCGAACACGTCGTCCCGTTCCTCCGCCGCACCGATGGCTTGCAGCGCCGGCGCATAGTCGTCAGCATTGCCGCTGCTGCCAAGCAGGGCGGACAGTCCGCCGCCGGCGCTGGTGCCGTCCGCCACGATCTTCTCCATGTCGCCGTAAATGCCCTCGGCATTATGGCGCAGGAAGCGGATGACCGCCTTCATATCCGCGATGCAGGCAGGTGCCGCGCCCGGATGACTTCCGTCCTCTCCATATAGATCTCTGCCGCGAACGCCGGGGCAAACGACCACATAGCCGTGGGCCAGAGCCCGGATTGCCGCGTTTGGCTGTTTCCGGTGCGGGTCAATGCCCGGACCCCATGGCTTGGAGGCCCGGTAGCCGTTCACCATATTGGGGACGAACACCGGGGCTGTTTGGGCGGTATAGCCGTTCACAGCCCCGCCGTGAAAGAACGCCTCCGACACAAAAATATTCAACTTCTGATATTCCGGGCAAGCCGCCCTTGTCACATAGGGCAGCTCCCGTGCGGCGCGATAGCGCACCGGCGCTCCATCCAGGAGCATCTCCTCTGGGAGGAAACGCTCCAGATGAAAAGTCAATGGATCCATATTATTTCCGCTTCTGGGCAAACAGCCACTCTTTGGCCGCGTCCATCTGATAGGTCAGCTCCCAGCCACGGTTATGGTGCATGGGCCGGGGACGCTCCCAGCCGTCATCGGGGAAGGCGGTGGCGGCGTCAAAGATGGCGTAGACCACCTGCTCGCCCTCTCCGGCAGTCTTGACCTTGGCATTGTTCACATCCCAACCGTCCCGGAAGTTCAGCTTCACCCGTGTCACCTTGACGCCGTTGTGCTCCAATTCCTCGGTGATGGCGTTCATACCGGGATATTCCCGCATGCCGCCGTCGGACAGGCCGATGAAGAAGCGGGCCTTTGTCAGTTTGCCCACGGTTTCCGGGTCCCACTGGCCGGATACCAGCATGGAGGCGGCAAAGAAGTCCGGATAACGGACATTTAATTCGCAGGAGGACATACAGCCCTGGGACTGGCCGGTGGTGTAGACCCGGTCCACGTCGATGGGATTTTCCTCGATCACCTTGTCCAGCACTTCCTTGATGGTCTCCAACTCCGGTGCTGCCTCAAACAGGTCATTGACCAGGTTGATCTCCTTGGGTACCTGGATCGCCAGGACAAAGCAGGGATGCTTGGCCTGCCAGGACGCCTCCGCCCATACCGTGGCGCCGATGCCCTGGGACAGGGCCAGCTTCGGGTCCGCCCCGTTGACAGAGGCGTCGGGAATGAACATGACAATGGGATACTTCTCCCCGGGCACCAGATTTTTCGGCGTATACAGATTGTAGGGAATGTTCTTGTACTGATACTGTTTGAAGTCGTCGATGATCTTTTCCACTGCCTTTGTGGAGCGCAGATAGCCCGTAAAGCCCGGCACAGAGATATCCACGGCGATGGGTTTGCGCTTGTGCTGAGGGATATTTATGGGGCCGCGCTTGTCCCTGCCAGGGCCGCCAGGACCACCAGGGCC
>CAYOSI010000010.1:0-57415 GCA_964406615.1 uncultured Oscillospiraceae bacterium | reverse complement strand
GGATATTTATGGGGCCGCGCTTGTCCCTGCCAGGGCCGCCAGGACCACCAGGGCCACCAGGACCACCAGGGCCACCAGGACCACCGGGACCACCGGGGCCACCGGGACCGCCGCCGCCCATGGTCACGACCTTTGCGGCAGAGTCATCTTCCGACAGGGTCAGGATCACCTTTCCATCCACCACCTCGCGGGCGGTGATTTTCCGATCAAGGACCTCGATCCCATCGGCGACCTCCGCGGCGTTGGGCACATCCACAATGGCCCGGACGATCCGCTCACCATCCGGACGAGGCTCCGCCAACGCCGTGATCGTGGGCATCTCGCGGCCCTTGTTCATATCGGTAAGAATGGCACCTGTCATGGCCACCCATGCCTCGGCGGCACCGGGCATCATCAGGGAACCTTGGGCCTCCCAGGTCCCCTTGTCATAGCCCGCCTGATCCGGCATATACTTCTGTCCGCCGTTCGTCATGGCCGCAACCAGCGTATGACCATAGGGAGATGCCGCTTGCAGTTGAGCCTCTGTGACCGTGTTGATCTCCGGCTTGAGGGCCACCAAGGCCACATCGCCGATCGTGATGATCTCCGCACCGATATCAGCCGTACCCCGCTGCTTAAATTTCGCATTCTTCTGGGGGCGCATCTCCATGCGGCCCTTGGCGGGCCAGCGAAGGGATACTGCCGCCGTATGGATCGCCGCCGCGGTCTGACCGCAGGCGGTATTGTCAATGATGGCAGATACATCGGCCTGCATTTGAGCGGCCAGCCGCTCCACGATCTCCAGGCCCTTGGCAACGCCCAGATCCACCTTCTCCGCCTTGCCGTCGGCAGTCACCGTCTCATACAGCGCCTGCTCCTTGGGCACCTGGTCGCCGGCGGCGGCCATAATGAACATACAGGGAGCTCCCGTGGCCTCCTCCAGACGGCGGCACACCAGGCCGGGGATATCCGCGGATACCTGTCTCGTCCCCTCCTCCATCTCGGAATTGTCGATGGCGCAGGGCTTGAGGCCGTAGCTGATGAGATCGGCAATGGGCTTTCCGTCCGTATCCTCCAAGCGCAAAACGGTGACGGTCTTATTGGAGGGGCCATTGGGATCGAAACCGATCCACCAGCCGGCGGGGGTCTCCACGTCCCGGTTCACGTTGATATCGCAGGTACCGGTTCCCACGCCCATGACAGCCTCCTGCAAGCTGTCTGCGGCACCCTTGGCCGCGACCTCTGCGGCTTTCTTCACCGCCGCCAGGTGCGCAGCGGCTTTCTTTCCTGCATCCGGGTCGGGCATGCGGCCTCCGGGAGGAGGCGTCTGCGGTCCCGGCCCTGTGGGCACATGGGGTGCGTGGGGCGTGGAGATCGCGTGGGTCACGTGGACCCAGACGTTTTCTGTTTTCGTGCCGGTGATCTTGGCGATGGTCTCTCTGCACTGCTCCAATCCGTCCCCGGAAAGGCCCACCAGCTCAAAGGCCGCGATGGCGACACGCTGGCCGCAGTCCAAAAGCAGAACACGGGCAAAGGGATCGTCGTGGATGGTGCCGTTGAAGCCCTCCACCGGGAACATCTCCAGTGGGAAGGATATTTTCGCGCTCCCGGCACCGGCTTTCAATTTCAATGCACTCATATTTGTAATTCCTCTTAATGATTCAGTATATCCCCGTTCAGTTCCTCCGCCCGACAGCAGGAAACAAAGTGCTTAGGCAGAAGCTCACGTAGCTGCTGGGGCTGATGGCAGGCCTCAGTGGCATAGGGGCAGCGGGGCGCAAAGCGGCATCCGGGCTTGGGGTCGATGGGACTGACCAGCTCGCCCTTGAGGGGGATGCGCTTTTTGGGTTTGTCGATATCCAGAGACGGGATGGCGGAGATGAGCGCTCTGGTATAGGGGTGCAGGGGCTTTTCAAACAGCTCCTTGGAGGGGCTGGTCTCCACCAGCTGACCCAGGTACATGACGCTGATATCGTGGGAGATATGGCGTACAACGGACATGTCGTGGGTCACAAACATATAGGCCAGGCCATACTCCGCCTGGATATCCTGCAAAAGGTTGATGATCTGGGCCTGAATGGACACATCCAGCGCCGAGACCGGCTCGTCGCAGGCAATGAACTTGGGATTGAGCGCCAGCGCCCGGCCGATGCCCATGCGCTGCCGGCGTCCGCCAGACAGCTCATGGGGATAGGCCATGCGAAGACGGCCGGAGATGCCCACCATGTCCATGAGCTTGCGGATCTGTTTGTCCAGACTTTCGCCGTCGTGATCCCCGGAATTGATCAGAGCCTCTTTTAACGTATCCTCCACGGTGTAGCGGGGATTCAGGGTCATATAAGGGTCCTGGAAGATGATCTGCATCTGCTCCCGCAGCTTGAAAAGCTTCTTCCGATTGGGATAGGTGATATCCTGTCCCTCAAACAGGATCTGGCCGTCTGTAGGCTCCTGGAGGTGGATGATGGTCCTGGCCAGAGTGGATTTACCACAGCCCGATTCCCCCACCACGCCCATGGTCTTGCCCGCCTCAAAGCGCATGTTGATGTCATCCACCGCATGCAGCTTCCCGCGGGGGGTATCGAAATACTTTTTGAGCCCTTTCAGCTCCAGCAAGGTACTCATACCGTGACCTCCTTCTTCTGTGCGGCCAGCACAGCCTCAATGTTGTGGCACTGGCATTTGTGGCTTCCGCCCAGCTCCACCACCGGCACAGGACCTTCCCGGCACACATCGGTGACATAGGGGCAGCGGGTGTGGAATTTGCAGCCGGGGGGCAGATCGGAGGGCTCCGGCATGATGCCGTCGATAGGCGTCAAACGGCTGCCGTCGGACTTCATATCCGGGATGGCGCCGAACAGGCCGATGGTATAGGGATGGGTGGGGTTTTTGAAAAGCTCCCGCTTGGTGCCGCACTCCACGATCTCGCCGCCGTAGACCACCGCCACATGGCCGCAGGTCTCCGCCACGATGCCCAGGTTGTGGGTGATGAGCAAAAGCGCCGTGTTATTCCGCTTCATCAGGTCGGTGATCATGTCCAGCACCTGTGCCTGGATGGTAACATCCAAAGCTGTGGTCGGCTCGTCGGCCAAAAGCAGATCAGGATGGCAGCACAGGGCGATAGCCACTACCACGCGCTGTTGCATGCCGCCGGAAAACTGATGGGGATATTCCCGCGCCCGATCGGGGTGGATACCCACAGTCTCCAGCATATGGATGGCCCGGTGCTCCGCCTGTTTCTTGGACAGCTCCGGGTTGTGCAGCCGGATGACGGAGGACACCTGTGTCAGCACCCGGCGGACCGGGTTCAGGGCCGTCATGGGGTCCTGGAACGCCATGGCGATCTTCGCGCCGCGGATCTGCTCCAACTCCTTTTCGGGCATAGCGACCAGATCCTCGCCCTCATAGATGACCTGACCGCCGGAGATACGTGCGCCGTGGTCCGGGAGGATACGGAGGATGGCCTTGGCAATGGTGGACTTGCCGCAGCCGGACTCACCCACCAGGCCCAGGGATTCGCCTCTCTTGATCTCAAAGGACACGCCGTTTACCGCGTGGACCACCTTTTTACCGGCGGTGTACTCCACACGCAGGTCCTGCACCTTCAAAAGCTCCTCACCCTTCTCATGATGGGCGGTTTCACGGTGATGCTTGTGCCGGCCCCAGCCGCCCTTGTGCTCACGACGCTCATGGTGCTCGTGGTGCTCGCGGCGGGTATCGTTATCGTTCATATTCTGTGTATTCATGACCGTCCCCCTCACTCATTCAGTCTCGGGTCCAAAGCGTCCCGCAGGCCGTCGCCAAACAGGCTGATGGACAGCACGGTGATGGCGATGGCGGCGATGGGCGCAATGAGCATATTGGGATAGTACCGCAGATACAGCCGCCCGCTGGACAGCATGGCACCCCACTCCGGCAAAGGAGGCTGGACGCCCAGTCCCAGGAAGCTCAGGCCCGCCGCACTCATGATGGTGCCGCCGATGCCGGAGCAGGCACCGATAATGGTGGACTGGATGGAATTGGGAAGGATGTATTTCACGATGATCTTGAACTGGGACACATTCGTGGCCCGGGCGGCCTCTACGTACTCCTGCTTTCGCACGGCCAGGATCTGTCCGCGTAGCATTCTCGCGCCGCCCCATATACCGCCAAAGCCCATGGCAATGATGGTGTTCACAAGGCCCGGTCCCAGCACGGTGGAGATGCAGATGGTCAGCAGGATCGGCGGGATGCACTGCAGGATGTCGATGATGCGCATGATGATACTGTCCACCAGACCACCGAAGTAGCCGGCGATGGAGCCGACGATGATGGCCAAAAAGGTGCCGAAGAAGGATGCCGCCACGCCCAGCGTGAGACTCCACCGGCCGCCGTAGACCACGCGGCTGAAGATGTCCCGGCCATATTCGTCCGTGCCAAACAGATGCTCGGCGCAGGGACGCATAAATTTGTGAGCGGTGTCCATCTCCCAATATTCATAGGGTGCGATGTAGTTGGCAAAGATGGAGATCAGACAGAGGATGAAGAAGATAATGCCGCCGGTCATGGCCAGCCGGTTGGTAACCAGGCGCTTGAAAAACACCTTTGTGGAGGACTGCTTTTCAAAATATTCATCGTTCAAAGGCTCCGCGATCTTTACTTCCTTCGTGGCTTTACTCATGCCTCCGCTCCTCCCTTCACAGCTTTTTTCTTGCGGCCCTTGCTCCGTTCCTCATATTGGGCGCGGATACGGGGGTCCACCAGGGCGTAGGCAATGTCGATGCACAGCATGATGACGCAGAAGAGGATCGCCAAAAACACCACGCATCCTGTGACCACCGGGTAGTCCCGGTTAGAGATGCCGCCCTGAACATACTGGCCGATGCCGGGGATGGAGAAAACCGTCTCCAAAATCATCGTGCCGCCAAGGCCGCTGGCAAAGTTAGTGCCCATGATGGTGACGATGGGGATCAGGGCGTTGGGCAGCGCATGGACATAGTTGATGCTGTTGCGGGAAAAGCCCTGAGCCCTGGCGCTGATGATATAGTCCGAGCGGATAACCTCCAGCATACTGGAGCGCATCTGCCGGGCGATGTTGGCAAAGGACGTGATCATAATGGTGAGACATGGCAGTATGTAGTGCTTAAAGCTCCCGATGCCGTAGGACGGAAGCCAGCCCAGTTGCAGGGAGAAGATGACGATGAACAAAAGCGCGATGCAGAAGCCCGGCAGGCACATCATGATGCTGGAGCTGACAAGGATGATCTTGTCCGCAATGCCGTTTTGGTGTACCGCGGCGGCCACCCCAAGAGGAATGCCCACAATGGCGCTGACCAGAATACTGTACACGCAAATGGCAAAGGTCCTCGGCATGCGCAGGCCGATCTCGTAGGTGATGTTGGTTCGGTAGATCCAGGACTCGCCCAGGTTTCTCTCAATGAAAAGCCGCTTCAAAAACTGGCCCAACTGAACGATGAAAGGCTGATTCAGACCCAGATAGTCCCGCATGGCGTCCAGCTCTTCCGTGGTGGCCGTCTCTCCCAGGATCATCAGCGCCGGGTCGCCAGGTGTGAAGAACATGATGGTGTAGACCAGCACGGCCACGCAGAAGATGATTGGGATCATGATCAGAAGGCGGCGGATGATATATCTTCGCATGACATTCCCTTTCTGACTTGTTGATTTAAAAACGGGCTGCGTGGATCACACGCAGCCCGAAGTTCTGCGCAAGGCGCGCATCGGTTTTATGTTGGTGTGCTGTTACTCGAAGGTGCAGGCGTTGGGCATGACGGCATACCGGGAGCCGAAGGCGGGAACGATACCGGCCTGGCAGGCAGTCTGCTCAGAGTAGCAGAACACGGCGTAAGCATAGCACTGCTCATAGGTGAAGTAATCATCCCAGGCAGCAACGCTCTCAGCGGTCATGGCAGTGGCGTCGGTGACATCACCGGGTTCGCCGGAAGCGGCATCGTTGACGGCGATGCACAGATCGTCAAGGGTGGGGTCCTCCACCATCATGATGTTGCGGCCGTGGAGGTTGTTCTCGGAATCCATGGAACTGAACTTGTAGATGATCTTGGACAGATAGTTGCCGCCGCCCATGGTGTCGATGCGGATATCCCAAGCGGTATCATCATACATAGCGGTGCGGATAACGGAGTTCTCAACAGCATACAGTTCAACGTTGATGCCAAGGTTCCGAAGCTGGGACTGCATCTGCAGGGCCAGGCCGTCGTTGGCCACGCTGCTGGAATACATCAGGGTGATGGTTTCGCCGTCGTAATCGCTGGCGTCCACCAAAGACTGGGCCAGCTCGGGGTCATAATCATAGTACTCACGGCCGGTGGTCCAATCGTCGGGAGCGTCATACATTCTGGGAGAGATGCCGTAGACCACATAGGCCGGGCAGGTGACGCCGTCCAGAATGGCCTCGTTGTCCAGACCGTAGCAAACAGCCTGACGAAGATTCAGATCGGCAAAGGGGCTCTGGTCGCTGCAGTTGAAGATGAAGGCAGCGGGAGGATCGACGGGCTTGTTGATGGTGGTCAGATCGTCGCGGGTGGCGAAAGCGGCGGCGTCGGAGCCGTCCAGGGTATCGGCGATATCGATCTCACCGGTCTCCAGAGCGATGGCGCGGGTCGCGGCGTCGGCGATGATGGAGAATTTGATCTCACGCACGTTCTGCACGGAATAGACCCACAGATCGGCCTTGATATCCTCGGGCAGTTCCTTCATCCAGTAATCCTCGTTGGCCTCAATGACCACGGTGCTGCCGGGGACATACTGGGTCAGGACGTAGGGGCCGGTGCCGATGGGATCGCTGACAAAATCATGGGACTCATAAGCGGCCTGGGTGATGATCTTGGGGTCGGACATCTGCTTTTCCAGATCGCCCTGGGCGAAAGGCTCCTTGCAGACCCAAGTGAGGGTGTAGTCGTCCACGATTTCCAGGTGATCCAGCTTGCTGACCTGGCTTTCGTTGCCGGCGGCGATGAGCTTGTCGATACTATATACAACATCGGAAGCGGTCAGGGGGTTGCCCTCGCTGTCGCGGATGTTGTCCCAGAGGGTGATGGTATAGTGCAGGTTATCCACCTTCTCAATGGACTTGGCCAGTTCATAACGGATGTTGCCGTCGTTGTCCTGGCGGATCAGCGTCTGGAAGATCAGGTTGGCAGCCGTGAAGCTGGAGTGAGAATAGGGATCGAATGTGCCGCCGTCGCTGGTGGCGCTCATGGTGAGCGTATCACGCAGGTAGTGATCCAGCAGACCGGTGTCGGCGCTCTCCAAGGCCTCCGCCTCCACAGGCACATCCTCAGCCGTGGCTTCTTCTGCGGCTTCGGCCGCGTCATCCGCAGGCGCGGCGGCGGGTTCCTCGGCCGGGGCCTGAGCTTCATTGCCGCTGCCGCCGCAGCCGGCCAACAGGGCCAGCATCATGCACAGCGCCATCATCAGGGCAAGTATGCTTCTCTTTTTCATCGTGGGTCCTCCTTAAATAAAATTTGTTTCGATTTTTCGCCCTATCCGCGACGGAGCTTTTTGCTGGCTCTAGCATAGTTTGTTTTTTCTCAAACGTAAAGAAGCAAAAAATCCGTGGCCCGTTTTTGCCTTAAAACAGGCCAAAAACAGCGGGTCGTTTTTCTCCGCGGGTTGTTTTTTCTTTAATTTTTTCCTATTTTACGCAAAAATTGGGTTTTATGGAAACTGTACAAATTCAAAAATCAGTGTTACAATATTTTTAGGAAACTTGTCCACAGGAAGGAGGCCGGTACCATGACCGCTGTATTTCAGCGCCGGAAGGGCGTATATGCCGCCGGTCGCCGAGAGGATCGCCAGTCGTTTATCCTTTTGCTTGGGCTGCCTTTCGTGCTTTGCCTTATCCTGTTTCTAGCCGTACACTATGTGATCCGCGGCGAGATCCAGGATCACGCTGAGCAGACGGCCACCCAGTTTTACCTTCAATCCTCCGCCATGCTCCGGGAGATGAATCAACTTGGGGAGGCCGTGGCCAACGACGCCGGTCTTGTGGAGGCCATGGGCCGCGATCCCTCAGAGGCCCTGGACGCGCTGGACCTGTGCGACACCATTTGGGGCTTTCTGTCTCAAAGTCCCTATATCGACCATGTATATATCATAAGTGAAAAGCACGACCACATATACTCTGACGAGGGCTACTTCTCCAACCGCTCTCTGGCTTCGATCCTGTCCAGGATCGGTATTGGCGCGGATGAATATGCCACATCCTCCTTCCCAGAGGAGACAGCGGAGCCGCGGCAGCTGAGCGTCTCCTCCTTCACGCCCTACTGTGTCGTTCCCATCACCTCCCCTGGCGGCGAGGCTCTGGGCACCGCCATCGTTACCCTGAACATGACCAGCTTTCTGCGCAATTTCTATGCTCTGGACGCCAGTCTGTGCTGTGTTTTCAATCAAAACTTTTTCATCTCCTCCGCTTTGAGCATGGCAAGCGGCCGGGACTTTGACTGGCGGGACATGGCCGCTGTGGCGGACTTGATCGGAGAACCTGTTACGTGCGTATACAGGCAGGCGGATGACTACACCTATTTAGTCGCGGTGTCCAACTCCGATTATAATAAGCCCCTTTTCGTGATCATCGCCTGCTTTTTGCTCTATGCCCTGGCCGTTTTGCTGGCCGGAGGCATATCCATCCGAAGATTTGCCCTCAAACGTCGGGGTGAGATCGCCGCGCTCATTGACGCATTGCCGGAGTATACCGGCGAGGCGGCCTATTCCTCGGTCATCCCCGCCATCAAAAAATCTCTGGCGGAGTATCAGCATCAGCAGGAAAACGCAGATCAGCAGATCCAGGAGCGAAACCTGCGCTATCTTCTGTACGGACACAATCCCAGCATCGTCACAGATGATTTCATCGTTTCCGCCGGTATCCCACTCCCCTTCCGGAGGCACTACTACATCGCCACCTTCTACCTTCAGAATGTGGCCGTGAACCCCGCCTTTGACGCGGGCAAGCGCTCAGAAAACAACACCCTCGCCCGCGTGGTGCTCCATTCCGCTCTGGTCGGTCTGCTAGAGCTGCGGATCGGTCTTGCCTCCTGCTCGGACCTCAACAGCTTCATCGCCGTCTTTTGGGCTGATGATACGAACGGCTTCAAGGAGCAGGTCATGCAAGCCTGTGGGGAGGCCATCGACATGCTTTTGGAAAACTACGGCGTTTCCATCCAGGTCATGGTCAGCAACTGCTTCACAGACATCGACGGCCTGCCGGAGGCATTCAACAGCACCAGAGACCTGAATGAATTTGCCCGCTCCACCAACAGCCGCCAGCGGATCATCAGTCAGGAAGAGCTGGTGGGGCCGGATGGGGCCACCGTCGCCGTGGACTTTGTCCGGCAAGAACAGATTTTGGCAAACACGCTGCTGGCGCAGAAATACGATCAAATTCCGGAGATGGTGCGGTCCATTTTGGCAAAAAGCGTATCCCCCTTGCAAAAGGACTACGACCTGGCCCGCAGCCGCCTTCGCACGGTGGCCAATCTCCTGGCCGAGTCGGTCATCAGCGCCAACCGGAACGATATTCCCTCCATGGATGTCATCCAGCGCTTCCGCCGGGTAGATTCCGTCAATGAGCTGAACGCGGTCACAGAGGAATACTTCGGCCGTCTGAGCGCCCTCACGGAGGAGGCGGCCGATGAAAACGAGCTTGTGCGCCGGGCCTGCGAATACATCAAAGAGAATACCAGCGACCACAACCTGAATGTGTCGGCTATCTGCGAGGCGGTAGATGTCAGTCCCCAGCGACTCACCCGTATGTTCCAGGCCCATTTTGACATGACGGTCGCGGAGTACATGAACACCCGCCGGATCGAACAGGCCAAAGAGCTTCTGCGAAATAATCTCAAGCTGAGCGTGGCCCAGATTGCGGAGATCGTCGGCTACAACAACACCCCCAGCCTGACGCGGAATTTCCGCAAGCTGGAGGGTCTCACCCCGTCCGAATACCGGGAGATGCAATTATAAATCCCTTCTCTTCTAATGATAAAGCCGCCGCGGAAAATTGCTCCGCGGCGGCGTTGCTTTATTCATGGATCTTTGTGATATCGAAAATGACTTCCGTCCCCTCGTATTCCTGACGTCGCAGGTTGTCCGGGGAGCTGAAATGGGGCTTTCCCTTATCCTCCGGATGGGGCATCATACGGTCGTAGATGATCCGCCCCTCGGAGTCCGGCTCGTTCCCCGGTCCGCCGTGAGGTCCGTGTCCCCCCGGCCCGCCGGGACCGCCCGGTCCGCCCTTCATGGGCTCGCCGCCGGTCTGAAGCGCCTTGCGGGCGCAGATAAGCATCCGATCCACGACATCCGCCTCCACAGTGAAGGCACCGCCGTACATGATGTCGAAATCACCCCGGACGGCCTCCAGCCGCTCCAGGCTGTGCATCCAACTGGTCAAGCCTCGGGACACCATCTTGCGCGGCCCCATGAACTCGTCCCCGGAAAAGAGGATGCGCATCTTCCGGTCCAGAAACGCCATGGAGCCCACGGCGTGATCGGGGATGAGGATCGCCGTCAAATCCCGGCCCTTCAGCGGCACGGTATCGCCGTCCTTCAGGATCGTCACGGGGTAGTCCCGGGGAAAGTCGATTCCCGCGAAGCTGGGAAAGGGCCTCGTGGCCAGTTCCCGGGTCGCCTCGGACATATAGGCCATGTCGAAATAGCTGTTCATGGCCGTGTGGTCGAAATGATCGTGGGTATTGGCAATGCGGGACAGGGGCTTTGCCGTCAGACTCTGCATATACTCCCGGATGTTCCCGGCACCATAGCCGGAGTCGATGGCCAACGCCTCGTCGTCGCCCTCGATGAGATAGGAATAGTCGCCGCTGGACAGTACGCGCCAGGTGCCCTCCGCCAGCTTCCAGGATTTGAAATAGGGCTCATCCATGCGGGACAGGCTCCCGTCGTCGTTTCGTATCCAGCGGTCATGCTTGCAGGAAAAGTCGATCATGTTACCGTCTCCCCTCATTTTATAAGTCCGCCCCCTCCGGCACAGCCGCCGGGACAGGCCCACAGCTCCAGCGCGTCACGCTGCGCCGAGCCTTCTTCCAACGCTTCCAGTATCTTTTTGATCTCCGCCATACCCTCCACGCGCCGGACGTTTTCGGGGACAGAGACCGCTTTCTCCGTCGCCGGAGCCTCGTCAAAAGTCTCCTCCGGCAGCGTGCTCCAGACCTCCAGCATGGTGAACCGGCTCAGGCAGGCCCGGTGGATCATTTCCTCCAGCTCCGCAGCGGTGATCTGCGCGTCCAGCGCACTATCCGGCGTCAGTTTCCCCGCCGTGCAGAGGCTGATCTCCACAGCGAAGACATCTTTCTCCGGATGCGCTTTCCGATACGCCGCAGCGAGCGCTCCATTGCACAGGGGCGAGGCCACAAGATTCCCCGCGAGATCCGGGCGGTGCTCCCGCACCCAGTGTGCCGCCGCCGGACAGGCGGACGAGATGGCAGGCAATCCGTTTCGGAAACTCTCGCCCTGCGCGTATCCCTGCTCGATGCCATGATACGAGCTCGCCAGCACCGTGTCAAAGCCCATACGGTGCAGCAGGGCGGTCAGTTTTCCCGCCGCACCGGTCTCTCCGTGGAGGTGACGGCCCACGTTCTCCGCCACACGGGGCCCGACGATGACGACCACCGTCTTATCGTGATTGCGGATAGCGTTCCATACGGGCTGCGCACCGTCCTTCACCCGCAGCGCCCCGGTGGGGCAGGCGGCCAGGCACTGACCGCAGCCGATGCACCCGGTCTGTCCCAGGGGGATGGGCGGCGTGACCCGGGTGCCCGCGCCGCGATTGAGCACGGAGATATTGTCGATCCCCTGCTTCCGACAGGCGTTGACGCACCGGCGGCACAGGACGCATTTTGACGTATCCCGGACGATGGAGGCCGAGGAGGTATCTTCCGACTTCGGTACCTCGTGCCGCATATATTTCCGGTCGTCCAGTCCGTGCTCCCTCACCAGGGCGTGAAGCTCGCAGTTGGAGTACCGGGTGCAGGTCTCGCAGTCCATGCGATGCCGGGAACAGATGAGGTCCAGCGTGCGCAGGCGGCTCGCCCTGACCCGTTCCGAATCCGTGCTCACCACCATACCGTCCTTTACCTTGGTGATGCAGGAGGGCATCAGCTTACCCATGCCCTCGATCTCTACCACGCACATGCGGCAGAGGGCGTCCTTACCCTCGCCTTTGAAGGCGCAGAGCGTGGGGATATGGATGCCCGCGTTTGTCGCGGCGGCAAGGATCGTGCTCTCGTCAGACGCCTCCAGCGTCTGCCCATTGATCGTGATCTTTACCATATCCTCACCTCCCGCCGCAAAGGGTCTCGAAATCCGCTGCGAAACTATTCAGAGCCGATTCGATCGGGGTCGCTGCCGCCACGCCCATGGCGCACCGGGCGGAATCCTTCAAGTACGCCGCCAGTTTCCGCAGTTCCTCTATATCCTTGTGTTTTCCATGTCCGTCCGCGATACTGCACAGCAGCTCGTACGCCCGGGCCGTACCCAGCCGGCAGGGGACACATTTGCCGCAGGACTGTGCCGACAGGAACCCCAGCGCGTGCCGGCAGACCGCCACGGCGCTTGTCGCATCGTCAAAAAACATAAGACTGCCCGTCCCGATGGGGATGCCGCGTTCTTTCAAGCTGTCCGTATCGAGGGGCATACCCGAGATATCCTTTCCGACGATCATACCGGAGGCGCCGCCGCCAATCTGCAAGCCCTTGAAATCACGGCCTCCGGCCTTGCGGAACAGCTCGCCTACGGTCATATGATTGTCACACTCATACACGCCGGGACGCTCCACACAGCCCGTCACGGTGAAAAGGCGGGTCTCTCCCCTCCGCTCGCCCAGGATGATCCCGGAGATATTGGCGAAGGTCTCGGCGTTGTTGATGACCGTGGGCTTGCCCCACAGGCCCGCCACGCCGGGGAACGGAGGTTTCAGGCGGGTCTCGCCCCGCTTGCCCTCCAGAAACTCCATGAGACCGGTCTCCTCGCCGCACACATAGGCTCCCGCGCCCTGCTTTACCGTGAGGTCGAAGCCATGGCCCAGCACGCCCCGGTCATACGCATCCGCCACGGCGGCGGTGATGGCACTGTACGCCTCCTGATAC
Organism: uncultured Oscillospiraceae bacterium; assembly: GCA_964406615.1. Taxonomy (GTDB): domain Bacteria; phylum Bacillota; class Clostridia; order Oscillospirales; family Oscillospiraceae; genus CAJOIG01. Next base: position 44,327 of record CAYOSI010000010.1, on the reverse strand, counting down.
TCGGCGCGGACATAAATGTATCCCTGCGCGGCACCCACGGCCAGGGCACAGATCGTCATGCCCTCCACCACGGCCCGGGGCGCTTTCGTGAAGACCACAAGGTCCTTATAGGTCTCCATTTCGCCCTCGCTGCCGTTGCAGACCACATACTTTATATCGCTCTGCGCTTCCTTCGTGGTAAGCCATTTACGCCAGACGGGGAAGCCGGAACCGCTGCGCCCCCGCAATCCGCTGTCCCGCAGGATGTTCAGGATCTCCTCCGGAACGGCCTTTACCTTCTCCAGCGCGGCGTAGTCGGAATCCCGTCCGAGAAGGGAATCCGTGAACCCGGAAAAATCGTAGGTCTCCGCCGCCAGGTCCTTATTGAACGCGGCATAGAAGCTGGCTGTTCCCGCCGCCTCCGCCAGAGGTACGCCCACAGTTTCCGCAGCCCGGGCGATGCTCTGTATGTCGATATCGCCCCCGGCACGCTGTACGTCCTGCAGGGCCTCGATGATGTTTTGTTTCCCCATGCTCGTTCCCCCTTACCGCCAGCCGTAGGGCGGGTTGAAGAAGCTCTTGGGCGGCGCGTCCTTCTGGCCGAGCCGGAAGATCTCTCCCGTGTCCTTCCGCTTGAACATCACCCGCTGGCTGATGGGAAGCCGCATCTGCAGCGCGCCGGTGCGGCATGCCTCCACGCAGCAGGCGCAGTACCAGCACTCGTCCGGGTACACCACCAGAGGCGGTTTGCCCGGCTCCGGGTTCGGCAGGATCGTCTGCATCCGGCAGATGTTGGCGCAGGCATTGCAGCCCACACACAGCTCCGGGTCGATGGAAATGGCGATGGTTGGCCCGGTGGGATTGGGCACGATGTAGGTCTTGTCATCCACGGTAGTTCTCCCCCTCGCCCGCGCGGCAGCGCTGATAGTTTTCAAGATAGGTGGGAGCGTAGGGCGGCTTGAGCCAGAACTCGTCCTCCCGGATCTCCGAGATCACCTCGTTCCCCTCCATGTGATTGAACAGGAACTGATCCCTTCGGAGCCCCTGCTTGTCCGCTTGGAGCTTTGCGATGCACACCTGCATATACGCCTCGGACACCGTGGCCCTCGTCTCGCATTCCAGCACCCGCACCAGCTCGTGGGGATTGCGGGCATAGGTCATCTGCATCTCCTGCGCCCGAATGCTGGCCATCCAGTCCAGGCCCTCGTTCAGGATGGGCTCGGTCAGATACTCGTTGCAGCACACCTGCATGACGCGGGCCGTACCGCCCCACAGCTCCTTCCAGCTGATGACCGCTTTCGGGTCCTTCTCCCGGCGCACGGGGGCGTATACCCGCTCCCGCTCCGCCTCGATCTGCGCCTCCAGCGGAGCGACATACTCCGCCTTCATGGCGTACTCGGCGCAGCGGTTGCCGGCATAGAAGCCGGAGGAGCACGCCATGGCGCAGCTTCCGAAGCCGCCGGACGCCCCCGCGGCGTACAGTCCCTCCAGGCTGGTTTTCAGGTTCCAGTCCACCAGCAGATACCCCTGGCCGCCGAAGCTCTCCGTGCGCCAGGGCTTCACGATCTTGCTCTCGCCCTGGAACCAGTCCATGTTCCTGCCCCCATAGCTGTCCGGCGACATGACCGGCACCCACAGCATATCCCGGTCCGGGTCAAAGCCCAGACGGGTGTAATAATCGTACAGCGTATAGCGGGTCTTGCCCTCGTTTCCGACCATCAGGCCCCAGATGCTTCGGCGCTCCTTCTCCGGCATACTGCTCAGGTCTGCCCAGAGGGGCAGCTCATACTCGCCGTTTTTGATCCACTCGGGCAGGTCGTGGATGAGAAGCGGCTTCTGGATGCCCATGGGCCGCCCAAAGTTGGAGCCAATATACGGCTGGCCCTCCACGGGCAGGTTGCGGGCTTCGATGGTCGTGACCGGGTTCCCGTCTTTGTCCTCCCAGGGGATCTCCTTGCCGTTGTTGTCCACGATGGTGCAGGGGAACCAGGTGTTGTCCGGATTTCCCACGCCGAAGCGGGGCCACGCGAAGGGATGGGCACCCCGGTCGCTGCCGTTGTTGAACATCCCCGTGGCTTTCGCGCCGGCCTTCCACGCCATGGCAAAGCCGTCGCCCACGTCGTTCGGGTCCCAGTGGAAGCTGTGGCCCGTGAGCTCCGTGGAATAGATCCAGATACTGCCGATATAGCCGGAGGACATGACGACGCTCTTTGCCTCGAAGACGTAGAACTCGCCCGTCTCCATGCTGACGCCCATGGCGCCGATGACGCGTCCGCCCTGCTTACCGTCCTCGGTCAGCAGGTTCGTCACCATGATGCGCTCGTAGAGCTCCGCGCCCTCCTTGCGGGCGTTCTCAAACAGGATGGGCTTGATATAGTGTCCGCCCCGGAGCTTCACGTTCACAAAGTTCTTATAGTCAAAGCCCTTGAACAGCTTCGTCTCCTCATCCAGCGTCCCCGCGCCGGCAAAGTCGCCGTCCACATCCCGTATGGGCATGCCCATCTTCTCGATCTCCATCAGGGCTTCGTAGCTGCCCTTCTGGAATATGTATTCCGTATAGCCCAGCCCATGCTTTTTGCTGGGGAGATTCATATACTCTTCCGGCGTGATCGGGCTGCGGGGATTCGACATGCAGCCGTTCCAGTGATCCATGCCCGCGCCGCCGCAGCCGGAGCGCTTGATGGGCGCTTTGTCTACGATGGCGACCTTCAGCCCCCGACGAGCCGCCGCAATCCCCGCGCAGCATCCGGCCAGGCCGCCGCCGATGACGAGCACGTCCGTTTGGACCCGGTTCACCGCGTCGTAATCCACCTTGTAGGGCCATTCGTAACGTTCTGTTCCCAGACTGACTTGATAGGCCACGTTATCACCATCCATTCCTAGTTTTACGCTCTTATGGTACCGTTTTTGCGGACAAGCCATATATTCAAATCCTGTTTAACGGTTTTTATATATATAGAATATGTTGGATGGCAAAAAAAAGCAGTCTTTACAATAAGAAGAGGGCCGGTATGTGAGTGCTCGAACCCACATACTGGCCCTGTGACCGTCTTGTACTTATCGGATCTCTGCGAAGTCCAGAGCCTCCTTGAACCGGGCGATGGCGGGGCTTTGGTTGTCACGCCGCCAGAACAGGCGCACGTCCATGGATACATCCCCGCCCTCGATGCGCAGGATGTGCTTGCGCCGCAGCTCCGGGCGCTGAATGTTGGAGGCCATGAACATCATCTTCGCCTCCGGCTCAAAGTCGCCGCTTCCGTCCTGCATCGCCGCCCAGGCGGGCAGCACCTCGATAAACATCCGGCACAGCTCCACGATGTCCCTCGGCCGGTGGATCGTTTTCTGCCGCAGGGCCTCGTATTCCGGGCTTTTTGGCAGATACAGGGCATAGGAGCCGTAGCGCTCTGTGATCTCGTCCACGGTGATGCTGTCCAGCTCGGCCAGCTCGTGGGACGGGTCCACCAGCAGCACGCACTGGGAGCGGAAAAATTTTCGGGACTCGAAAAAGTCTCCGTATTTATCCAGCTGGAAGGTGGAGACCGCTCCCACGTCCAGATCGCCGTTTCGGACTAGCTCCGTCATACTGCCGCCCTTCACGCACTTGAGGATGCAGTTTTTCTTCACCCAGAGGTTCACATACCGGTCGATCAGCCCGGCGTAGGCCGTATACATACCGCCGAAGGCATGGTAGCCCATGAAAAATTCCTCGTCCGGCTCGCCGATGAGATACCCCTTTCGGATCAGCGTCTTATGGTAGGAGTACATCTGCAGCAGCGTGTCGCGGGCGAAAGAATGGAACAGCGCCCCCGCGGGCGTCAGCACAAGGCCGCGGTTGCTGCGGTTAAAGAGCTTCGTACAAAGCTCCTCCTCCAGGGCATTTATATGTCTTGTGAGCGTCGGGATGCTCACATAGTGAAACGCCGCCGCCTTGCTCAGGTTGCAGAACTCCACGGCGGAAAGGAAGTATTCCAGCTGCTGTTTCGTCATATCCCTGTCTCCACTGTCAAATAAGCTGTGAGTAAATTTTATAATATCCTTCCGGCAAAAGCAAGGCTCTTTTCCGGACGGAAGGAGGCCGCTATGGACACTGCCTATACCGATTTCTCTCTGGCCCGCTCCGACCCACGCAGCGTCGTACAGGGCAAAAACTACCGCTTCACTGTTCTTACCGAGCGGATGATCCGCATGGAGTACAGCCCCGACGGGGTCTTTACGGACGCCCCGACCCAGATCGTACTGAATCGTCGGTTCCCCGTGCCGGCATTTTCTGTTTCGGATGCGGAGGACAAACTGGAGATCGTTACCGAGAATCTTATCGTCACCTATGACAAAAAGCCCTTTTCCCCCAACGGGCTCACCGTGCAGGTGCTGGGCAACCCCTACCTGCGCAAGACGGGCATCTGGTTTTATGGGGACGAGAGCTTCCTGCGGGAGGGCAATCTCCTCGGCACCGCCACCACACTGGATAACGCCGTGGGCGAATGGTATTATCGCGACTCACCGGACGAGACGAAGGTCTGGGGTGAGCCGGACAAGCCCGTGGAGCTGTGCTATGGACTCATGTCCAAAAACGGGTTTTCCGTCATCGACGACAGCCGCTCCCTGCTCCTCCGGGAGGACGGCTGGGTGCAGCCAGCCCCCGACGGGCATATCGACCTCTACTTTCTGAGCTACGGCCGGGACTATCTCGGCTGCCTCCATGTGTTCTATCATCTCACGGGCAAGACGCCCATGCTGCCCCGGTACGCGCTGGGCAACTGGTGGAGCCGGTACTACAGCTACACCCAGGACGAGTATATGGCGCTGATGGATCGCTTCTGGGACGAGGATATCCCCATCGCCGTCTCCGTGCTGGACATGGGCTGGCACTATGTGGACATCGACCCGAAATACGGCAAGGGCTGGACGGGCTATTCCTGGAACCGGGCGCTGTTTCCCGACCCGGCGGGCATGATGAAGGAGCTTCACGACCGGGGCCTTCACGTCTCTCTGAATGTCCATCCGGCAGACGGCGTCCGGGCACACGAGGACGCCTACCGTCCCATGGCGGAGGCACTGGGCGTGGACCACGAGCATGAGATCCCCATCGCCTTCGATGTGACCGACCGGAAGTTCATGGATGCCTACTTCCAATACCTCCACCATCCCCACGAGGAGATGGGCGTGGATTTCTGGTGGCTGGACTGGCAGCAGGGCAGCAATACCCGCGTTCCCGGCTATGATCCGCTGTGGATGCTGAACCACTACCACTATACGGACAACGCCCGGAGCGGCAAGCGGCCTATGGACTTTTCCCGATTTGCCGGGCTGGGCAGTCACCGCTATCCCATCGGTTTTTCCGGCAGCACCTTCATCACTTGGGAATCGCTGGATTTCCAGCCCTATTTCACGGCGAATGCCTCCAACGTCGGCTACGGCTGGTGGAGCCACGACATCGGCGGACATCGCCATGGCTATCGTGAGGACGAGCTCACCACCCGCTGGGTGCAGTTCGGCGTGTTCTCCCCCATCATGCGCCTGCACAGCTCGGACGAGGTCTTTACCGGGAAGGAGCCATGGAAGTTCTGCGCCGATTCCGAGCGGGTCATGCGCCGTTTTCTGAAGCTGCGGCATCAGCTGATCCCCTATCTTTACACGATGAATCACCGCGCCTGGCAGGACGATCAGCCGCTGGTGCAGCCCATGTACTACCGCCACCCCGACGCGGAGGAGGCCTATCGCTTCCGCAACGAGTATTGGTTCGGCTCGGCGCTGATCGTCAGCCCCATCACCGCCCCCACCGACCGGGAAACGCGCACGGGCATGGTGAAAACCTGGCTCCCGGATGGGCTGTGGTACGACGTTTTCACCGGCGTACGCTATCACGGTGACCGCGTTCTTGCGATGCACCGCACCATCGACAGTATCCCGGTGCTGGCAAAGGCCGGCGGCATCCTTCCCATGCAGCCCATCGACACACTCTCCTCCCGCACGGACAATCCGGAGGCGCTGGAGATCTGCGTCTTTGCCGGCACCGACGGCCGCTTCACCCTCTATGAGGACGACGGGCTTTCCATGGACTACATGGACGGCAGCGCCGCCTATACCGAAATGAAGCTTTCCTGGTCCGGACAGAAGCGTTTCATCCTAAACGGAGTATCCGGCGACGGCACACTCATTCCCTCCGTCCGGCGCTATACCATCCGCTTGTACGGTGTACCGGATAACAGTCTGCGGCAGGTGCTGCGCGGCGGGACGGATGTCGCCTGTTCACAGGAGTACGACGCGAAGCGCGGTATCCTCACCGTTCATATTTCGGACTGTCCCACGGATGAGTATCTCACGCTTGTCTTTGACGACAGCACCGAACTTATCGCCAACAATCTGCCAGAGCTTGCCTACGACGCCATCAATCGGGCGCAAATCCCCTTTGCCACCAAAGAAAGTGTTTATAAGCTGCTCCTGAGCGGGCGGAGCACGGACGCCGTTCTTTCCACCCTGCAGGCAACCTATATACCCGAAAGCATGCGCTCCGTTCTTCGCGAGCTGCTTTTGGCCTGACAACCTTTAAAAATCGAAAAGGAGATATCATCATGCCGAGAACAACCTTCCAGCGCGTTATCTTCACCATCACAGGCGTGCTCCTCATGGCCACCACCATGGCGACATTCAACAAGTATCTCATCTTAAAGGAGTTCTCCCCGGAGCTTTTCCGGCAGGTAGGCATCGCCTTCTGTCAGAAGGCACCGTTCGCCTTCATTATGCAGTTTTTATTCGTCCAGAAATGGGCGGGCAAGCAGGCCGGAAAGTATAAGGTCTCGAACCAGATCGAGTACACCTGCCTGCGCGTGGGCCACACCGTCATGATCATGGCGCCCCTGATGTGCATCTACTCCAATATTATCAACATGATCCAGTTTCACTGGGGCTTGGGACAATTCCTTACAGCGGTCATCTCCAAGACGCCCGTCAACTGGATCTTCGCCTTCTGCGTACAGGTCTGGCTTCTCGCGCCGCTGAACAAGTGCATTTTCAATCTGATCTTCAAGAAGCAGCTTGCGGAGGCATCCGCATGACCGCAGAGTTTCGCGCCGTCATTTTCGACTTGGACGGGGTCATCTGTTTCACCGACGAATACCACTATCTCGCATGGAAAGAGATGGCAGACAGCATCGGTGTCTATTTTGACCGGGAGATCAATAATCGTCTGCGCGGTGTATCCAGGATGGAAAGCCTCGAAATCATTTTGGAGCGCTATGACGGGCCCGTTCTGACCGCAGAACAAAAAGCAGCACTCGCCGCGAGAAAGAATGAGATATACAGAGAACACCTTTCCCGCATGACGCCGGCCGATCTTCCCGAGGACGTCCAACATACGCTTCATACTTTGCGAGAAAAAGGGTTAAAGCTCGCCATTGGTTCTTCCAGCAAAAACACGCCGCTGATACTGGAGCGCATCGGGCTTTCCGATTTCTTCGACGCCGTGGCCGACGGCAACTGTATCGCCCGCTCCAAGCCGGACCCGGAGGTGTTTCTGAAGGCGGCGGAGATGCTGGGAGATGCACCTACCGACTGTCTTGTGGTCGAGGACGCCGTTTCCGGTGCCGAAGCCGCACACCGAGCCGGAATGATAGCCGCCTGTGTCGGCGACGCAGCCCATGCCGGCGTGGGAAACTGGAATCTGGACTCCATCCGGGGACTGCTGGATTTTTTGTGAACGCCGCCCCAGGCTGACAACAAGGAAGTCAAAAAGAGAGAACACCTTGGAAGTCATTTTCCTATAGTGTTCTCTCTTGCTTTGTTATTGTGCCCGATTCTCTGTACGATTTTTGAATTTGGGAGTAACCTGGGCGTACAATCGCGGCTTTCGCCATTCTGCCGAACCCGCTGACGCCTGATATTACGCGGTTTTTGAGATTTCCCTCACTCCACAGGTTTCATCGTCGGGACATACGCAAAGTCTCTGGCATTGGGAGCCGTCATAACGACGCAGTTTCAATCACAAATTGAAGGCAAAAATCACCCCCGGTCGCTGTTTCGATCGGGGGTGATCCATATCATACCAAGTGCTTTCAACTGGCGTACGAATTACGCTCTAATTGGCGTAAATTTGGCGTAAACGGCGTTTACAGTGCGCCAAAATCCAGCGTTTTCAAGGGGTCAGGTGTGTTTCTTAGTACATGCCGCCCATGTCCGGGTTCGCCGCGGCGACGGGGGCGGGAGGCTCCTTGATGTCGGTCACAAGGCTCTCGGTGGTGAGGACCATGCCCGCAACGGAGGCGGCATTTTCAAGCGCGCTGCGGCAGACCTTGGTCGGGTCGATGATGCCGGCGGCGATCATGTCGCAGAACTCCTCGGCAGCGGCGTCGAAGCCGAAGGTAGGCACGTCGCTGGACACGACCTTGTCGAGGATGACGGCGCCCTGCAGGCCCGCGTTCGCGGCGATCTGCATAATGGGGGCCTCCAGCGCCTTGGAAACAGAGGCTGCGCCGGTCTTTTCATCGCCCTCCAGGGTGTCCGCCACGGCAGCCGCCGCCTTGGAACCGAGGACATACGCGGTAGCGCCGCCGGCGACAACGCCTTCCTCCACCGCAGCGCGGGTCGCGTTCAGAGCATCCTCGATGCGGAGCTTCTTCTCCTTCATCTCGGTCTCGGTAGCCGCGCCGACCTTGATAACGGCAACGCCGCCGGCGAGCTTTGCCAGCCGCTCGGTGAGCTTCTCCTTGTCATACTCGCTCTCGGTGGCCTCCGCCTGATTGGTGATCTGGCGCACACGGTCCGCAATCGCGGCGGGATCGCCGGCGCCGTCAACGATGATGGTGTTCTCCTTGGAGACCTTGACCTGACGGGCAGAGCCGAGCATATCCATGGTCGCGTCACGCAGCTCCATGCCGATATCGGAGGAGATGACCTGGCCGCCGGTCAGAATGGCGATGTCCTGCAGCATATCCGTGCGGCGGTCGCCAAAGCCGGGGGCCTTGACGCAGACGCAGGTGAAGGTGCCGCGGATGCGGTTGAGGACGATGGTCGCCAGGGCCTCGCCCTCGACGTCCTCGGCAATGATGAGCATCTTGCGGCCGGCCTGCACGACCTGCTCCATGACGGGCAGGATGTCCTGGATGTTGGAGATCTTCTTATCGGTGATGAAGATCATGGGATCGTCCAGCACGGCTTCCATCTTCTCGGTATCGGTGACCATGTAGGGGTTGATGTAGCCGCGGTCAAACTGCATGCCCTCGACGACCTCGGAGTAGGTGTCGACGGTCTTGGACTCCTCGACGGTGATGACGCCGTTCTGGCCGACCTTCTCCATCGCCTCGGCAATGAGCTGGCCGATCATTTCATCACCGCTGGAAACCGCGCCGACGCGGGCGATATCGCCGCTGCCGGAAACAGGCTGGGAGTTCTGCTTGATCGCGTCCACCGCCGCGGCGGCCGCCTTGGCGATACCACGGCGCATGACCATGGGGTTAGCGCCGGCCGCCAGGTTCTTGAGCCCCTCGCGGATGATGGCCTGCGCCAGGATGGTGGCGGAGGTCGTACCGTCGCCGGCCACATCGTTGGTCTTGGTGGAGACCTCCTTGATCATCTGGGCGCCCATGTTCTCAAACGGGTCCTCCAGCTCGATCTCCTTGGCGATCGTCACGCCGTCGTTGGTGACGAGGGGAGCGCCGTACTTCTTGTCGAGCACGACATTGCGGCCCTTGGGGCCCAGGGTGATCTTGACGGTATCCGCCAGCTTATCAACGCCGCGCTGCAGGGCGGAGCGGGCTTCTTCACCATAAATAATCTGCTTTGCCATGATTCAAAAACCTCCTAATCAATCTGCCAGAATAGCCAGGATGTCGCCCTGACGGACAACGGTGTACTCCTCGCCCTCGATCTTCACGGTGGTACCGGTGTACTTGCCGGTGAGGATGCGGTCGCCGGCCTTGACTTCCATCTTGACCTCGTTGCCGTCGACCATGCCGCCGGGGCCGACCGCCACGACTTCATAGATCTCCGGCTTCTCCTGCGCGGCGGCAGCCAGCAAAATGCCGCTTTTGGTCTTTTCCTCCGCCTCCAGGCGCTTCACGACCACTTTGTCAGCCAACGGTTTCAGTGTCATTTCGATTGCCTCCTGTATGAATATTTTTTATTAACAAGTTTTTGTGTGTTAGCACTCAACCAATTCGAGTGCTAACACACATATAATACCCCACTTATCCAATTTCTTCAACTGGCATTTTGCACAAACAAAAACGATTATAATTAGTTAAAATACATATATAGGTTGCATTGCAGCATGCCGTTGTAGAGCTTGCGCTTCTTATCCGCCGGGCGACCGAAGAACGTTTCAAAATCGGGGTCCGAGCAGATGACGAAGCGTTTCCAGCCCTCCAGCCCCGCCGAGGCCGCGCCGAAGGCGCGATAGAGCGCGCGTGCCCCGTCCCGCTCCAGCATGCGCTCGCCATAGGGCGGGTTGCAGACGATAACGCCTTTTTCAGCAGGAGCTTGGATCGTGCGGGCGTCTGCGACGGAAAACGTGATATCGCCCTCCACGCCGGCGCGGCGGGCATTTTCGCGGCTCAGTGCGACGGCGCGCGGGTCGGCGTCCGAGGCGAAGATATGATATTCGCCGTGGTACTCCAGGCTTTTTGCCTCCTCCGCAGCCTCCCGCCAGATACGCTCCGGCACGAAGGCCCATTTCTGCGCGACAAAGCTTCGGTCCAGCCCCGGCGCACGGTTCCGCGCAATCAGCGCCGCTTCAATGGGGATCGTGCCGCTGCCGCAGAACGGATCATAAAAAGCGTCCCTCCCGCGATACCGCGCAAAGCCGACAAGCCCCGCTGCCAGCGTCTCACGCAGGGGCGCCGCCACATGCCCGGGCCGGTAGCCGCGCTTGAACAGCGGTGCGCCCGTCGTATCAAGATACACCTCCGCGCGGTCTTTTATAATGGAAAACTGGAGCTTATACATATTGCCGGTCTCGGGAAGCTGCTGCACGCCATAGGTCCGCCCAAGCGCGATGGCCGCGGCTTTTTTAATGCTCCGCTGGCAGGCCGGCACGGAGGACAGCGCCGAATTCAGGCAGTAGCCCTTGACCGGGAATTGTCCGTCCCGGGGGATGTAATCCGCGAGCGGAAGCGCTTGGACGCCCTCAAAAAGCTGGTCAAAATCGGCTGCTGGAAAACTGCCCAGAAGCAGCAGCACCCTTTCCCCCGTCCGCAGGCGCAGGTTGGCCTTCGCACAGGCAAGGCCGTCGCCGGAGAAACGGACACGGCCATTCTCTGCGCGGACATCTGCCAGCCCCATACGCCTCAGTTCCTCCGCCGCTGGTCCCTCCAGGCCAAAGAGGCAGGGCACGACAAACTCAGCCATGACGCTCTTCTTTCCCCGCGGCAGCAGCAACAAAGCCCGCAACGGAAAACACCGCCAGCACCAGCGCGGCCGCCGTCAGGCCCACCGACACGCCGGCGCTCATGCCGCCCATGCGGCCGGACTCGATCATGACGCCGCTCAGGTAATCGCCGTAATTCTCCACCGCCGTGATGACGCCGGCCTGGCTCATCCACGCCGCGTTGTCGTTGAACCAGTCCGCAAAAAGCTGCGCGGCAGCCTCGTCAAGATTTTTCACCCCGCCGGTGACGAGCAGGTGGAAGTCAATGGTCTGCGCCTGCCCGTAGAGGTAAGCGACCGTGGCGTTTTTCAGCCCGTCCATATTGTCAAACTCCGAGGCCGGGAACCGGATCACGGCAAACTCGTTCCCGATCGGAGCGACTGCATAATACGCGATGTTCTCGCCATTTTTCCGCTCGGCGCCGATCACATCAAGAATATAGGTCAGGTCCGCTCGGACATAATCGCCCTTCTTCAGTTCCTCCCCATCCGTCACAGCCTTTGCGCCTGCCATAACGCGGAAACCGCCGAGGCCCGTCCCCGCAAGCAGAAGGATCGCCAGCACCAGCGCGCCGACCGACAGCCCAATCATCCATTTCTTTCTCTGTTTCATAGCTTCTCCCTTTTAGAGTTTTATTCTTGTCACTGCGGGGTCGTCTGCATAGTACGCGATCACCCGCTCGCTGCACGTAACCATAAGAACCTGCCGTTTTTCGGCGGCGGTGCGTATCGCTCCCAGCGCCTTCTCCGGGTCCTCCCCGTCGGCTCCGGCCGGGGGATCGCCCAGCAGCAGGACGTTCTGCTGCTCGATCTGGTCCCGGAGGCTTTCCCGCTCCCGCGTCAGCCGCACGGCCTCGTTATCGCCGCCTGCAAAATCCAAGTCATTGACGGCGCTTGCCTCGGTCCGTCTCTGCGCGGCCCGTCTTTCTTCCAGAGCCGCCTCTGCCTCCTCCAAGCGGAACTCCGCCCGCTCTTTTTCCTTCCAAAGCCCGCGATACGCCGTCATCAATCCGTCGATCTCCTCCGGGACCTCAACGCCGTAGGCGTCCAGTATGCGCTGCCGGTCCGCCAGCGTGTCCGCCTTCGTCTTCTGCATTCCCTGCAGCCGCGTAAACATCACCACAAACAGCAGGATGAGCACACATCCCACCCCGGCGCACTCCGTCTTCCACGGCAGGAGAAACGCCGTCAGAAACGCGGCGATCGCCAGCGCCAGCGGGATATACGCCCACTTTACCGGCGGCAGCTTATCCGCAAGACGCATCAGCTCGTCGGCGCTGCGGCGGTCGATCTCCGAGCGGCGCGACGCTTCCTCCGGCCCCATCCCGCCGTAAGGCGTCGCATGCAGGGCGGCTTCTGCCTGCTCCAGAGCGTCCTTTGCACGCCGGCAAGCCGCCTCCGCGTCCTGTATGCTGCGCCGCGCCGCGCCCATCGACGCCAGCACATTTTTCCGCAGGGCCGAACGGGCTGAACGGATCTCCGCATCCAATGCCGCCCGCCGGGCCTCCAACATCGCAAGCTCCGGCTCATCTTCGGTCACAAGCTCCAGCGGCACGCCGCCCGCGCCGGACAGCGCTTCCCGCAGGGAGGCATACCATATCGATTTCTCGCTCTCATCCGGCGCAAGCAGAATATTCAGTCCAGCGGACAGCTCCAGCGTCCGCTCCTCCGCCGCGCCGGGGTGCGCGATTATTTTTTTGATTTTCATGCGTATAGTCTTTCTCTGTCTATCCTATATTATATTACAACGTGTCTGTCGTCACTCGACGCGAAGCGCCTCGACCCGAACGCACCGCCCCGTCTCCGTGTCGATATCAAACAGGCACCCCTCAAGCTTGCCGGCTCCGGAGCCGGATTTGTACCGCCGGGGCGGGTCGCCGAGGAACTTATTAATGGACTGCTCCACATCAATGCCGAGCACACTCCGGGAAGCGCCGGTCATGCCCAGGTCGCTGATATAGCCCGTACCGCCCGGCAGAATACATGCGTCCGAGGTCTGCACATGCGTATGCGTGCCCCACACAGCGCTGACGCGGCCGTCCAGAAAATAGCCCATCGCCAGGCGTTCGCTGGTGGCCTCCGCGTGCATATCCACAAGGATCATCTTCGGCACCGGCTCAAGCTCCTGCAAAAGCCGATCGACCTCGACAAAGGGATTGTCGGTATTGTTGTCGAGCGTGAAGCGTCCCAGCGCGTTTATGACGCAGATATCCCCAAAAGGCGTACGATAGATGCCGAAGCCATGGCCCGGACACTGCGGCGCATAGTTGATCGGGCGGATGACCCGGACATTATCCGCCAGATACGGCTGTAGCTCCCAGCGCACCCAGGTATGGTTCCCGAGCGTGATTACATCCGCGCCGGCGTTGAAGATCCGGTCGCATTGCTCCGGCGTGACGCCGACGACGTTTGCGTTTTCGCCGTTCACGACCGTGAAGCTCACGCCGAACTCCCGCTGAAGGGTCTTTAACCGTTTTTCCAGGAAAGCAAGCCCCGGTGCGCCGCAGACATCGCCGATGGCGAGGATCGTTATAATCATAATTTGTACCTCATTTTTTGATTTATCATAAATATAACACGGATTCCGAGGAAATACTAGGTGTGAAAGAGGGGGAAAGCATGAACAAAATGTCGTTTTTGAAGGGCGTCGGCATCGGCGCCGCCATGGGCGCCGCCATCAGCATGCTGGCCGCGCCGAAACAGAGCAAATTCCGCATTGGCAAAGCGCTCAAATCCATGGGCGATGTCGTAGACAGCGTTGCGGATACGCTCGGCCTGTGATTTTGGGAAATTTTTTCAAAAAACACTTGCAATCCGCGCCACAGTATGATATTATACTTTGGCGCAAGCGGCATTAGCTCAGCTGGATAGAGCGTCTGGCTACGGACCAGAAGGCCGGGGGTTCGAATCCCTCATGCCGTGCCAAACCGGGAGTCCTCAAGGCTCCCGGTTTTTCTAGTATTTTCAACAGTTTGCTGGTTTCGGACAGCGATAGAGATTATCACAAAACCCAGGAACAGATGAATCCCTCCGGTTCTGTGCTCTCTTTCGATTGTACGGCTTAGAGCCACCGTATAGAGGATCCAGCCCCTGTAGTCTCCGCTGAATTCTCCTGTTTTAAAGGACACCGACTACCGCAGTCGGTGTCCTTTCGTCCTGTCAGAACCAGTAGCGTTTCATTGGCTTTCTATCCTTCCTATTGTGTCCTTCGATACATCGGTATTATTACAGTATTCGCCTGTCAGTTTTCCCAGGCATTTTGGACAAATACGACCATGGACGCAGCGTTGCCATATAAAATCTTTGACTGTGCTGTTGACCGGCGCACAGTACAGGTCGATCCGTTCCTCCGTTACCGCCAGACAGTATACGCGCCACGCGCTGCTGAACTCCTGTACAGCCAGCCAGTCGTTATTCCAATTCAAAAGCGCCCGTATAAAGCTGATAATACTGCCCCTTCTGGGCAATCAGGTCATCGTGGTCGCCCCGCTCAATAATCCTTCCGTGCTCCAGTACAATAATGGCATTGGAATTCTTGACGGTGGACAAGCGGTGGGCAATGACAAATACCGTCCGCCCCTCCATCAGCGCATCCATGCCCCGCTGGACAATGGCCTCTGTTCTGGTGTCAATGGAGGATGTCGCCTCATCCAGGATCATAACGGGAGGATCCGCCACGGCGACGCGGGCGATGGAGAGCATCTGGCGCTGTCCCTGAGACAGGTTGGCTCCATTGCCGGCGAGAATGGTCTGGTAGCCCTTCGGCAGACGGGCGATGAAATCGTCCGCGCCGGCCAGCTTTGCCGCCGCGATACATTCTTCGTCCGTGGCGTCCAGCCTACCGTAGCGGATATTCTCCATGACGGTGCCGGTAAATAAGTTCGTATCCTGAAGCACAATCCCCAGCGCATGGCGCAGATCGCTTTTCCGGATCTTATTGATATTGATGCCGTCATAGCGGATTTTCCCGTCTGCAATATCATAGAAACGGTTCAGCAGGTTCGTAATCGTGGTCTTTCCGGCACCGGTAGCACCCACAAAAGCAACCTTCTGGCCCGGTTTTGCGTACAGGCTGATATCGTGAAGAACCGGCTTTCCCTCCTCATAAGCAAAGTCTACGTCAACCATCTGAACATCGCCGGTCAGTTGTGTGTAGGTAACGGTGCCGTCCGCCTGATGGGGATGCTTCCACGCCCAGATGCCGGTCCGCTCTGCGCACTCGGTCCATTTCCCGTTTTCCTCACGGACATTCACGAGAGTGACATATCCATCGTCCTGTTCCGGCTGCTGATCCATCAGGTTGAAGATCCGCTCTGCGCCCGCCATGCCCATGACGACGGCATTGACCTGGTTGGATACCTGATTGATCGCGCCGACAAACTGCTTTGTCATATTCAGAAACGGAACGACAATGCTGATATTGATTGCCAGGCCGGATAAGCTGACATTCGGGAGCCTGTAAAGCATCAGGATACCGCCGATGACGGCAACGATCACATACAGGACATTGCCGATATTATTTAGGATCGGAATCAGCATATTCGCGTATTTGTTGGCTTTCACGGACTCATCAAATAATTGCTCGTTCAGCTTTGCGAAGTCCCGCTCGCTTTTATCCTCGTGGCAAAAGACCTTTACGACTTTTTGCCCATTCATCATCTCTTCCGCAAATCCTTCGACCTTCCCCAAGGCCGTCTGCTGGCGGAAAAAATATCTCGCGGAACCGCCTCCTACCTTTTTCGTCACCATGAGCATGATGAAAACGCCGGCAAGCACGACCAACGTCAGCCATAGACAGTAGTAGATCATGATGCAGAAGATGGCGATTACCGTAATTCCCGACACAAGCAGCTGCGGAAGGCTCTGAGAAATCAGCTGGCGCAGCGTATCGATATCGTTGGTATAGTGGCTCATGATGTCGCCATGATTGTTCGTATCAAAATACCGGATAGGAAGAAGCTGCATCCCATTGAACATTCGGCTCCGCAGCTTTTTCAGCGAGCCCTGCGTGATGATCGCCATCAGCTGGTTATAAACGATCCCCGCCAGCAGCGACAGGACATAGAAGCCCGCCAGTACGGCTACCATCCCTGTAATTTCCTCGCTGATCGCGCTCCACTCTCCGGCTTCCCAGTTCTCTTCGATCACCGCGATGATCTTTTGCATAAAGATGGTGGGAACAGCGGACACGATCGCGCTGAATACGATGCAGACGATCGTGACCGGCATGATAACCGGGTAAAACTCCCGGATGGTTTTCAGGAGCCGCCCGATGACGCCCTTTCGAATCAGTTTATTCTCCATCATGATTACCCGCCCTGTTCTGGGAAGTATAGATCTCCCGGTAAATGTCGTTTCCCTCCAACAGCTCCCTGTGCGTTCCGATCGCCTGGATCCTGCCGCCGTCCATCACAAGGATCCGGTCGGCGTCCTCTACAGACGCGGTGCGCTGGGCGATGATGATTTTCGTGGTTGCCGGAATGTATTCCCGCATTGCCTTTCGGATTTTCGCGTCGGTCTTGGTGTCCACGGCACTGGTGGAATCGTCCAAAATCAAAATCTTCGGTTTTTTCAGCAAGGCCCGGGCGATGCAAAGCCGCTGCTTTTGACCGCCGGATACATTGGTGCCGCCCTGTTCGATATAGGTGTCGTAGCCGTCTGGAAGCTGCGTGATGAATTCGTCCGCGCAGGCCAGCTTGCAGGCATGGATCAGCTCCTCATCCGCCGCCTTCTCATCCCCCCCAGCGAAGGTTCTCTTTGATGGTGCCGGAAAACAGGAGATTTTTCTGGAGCACGACCGCGACCTGATCGCGCAGGGTATTCAAGTCATATTCCTTAACATCGATTCCGCCGACCTTGACCACACCTTCCGTAGCGTCATAAAGCCGGGAGATCAACTGGATCAAAGAGGACTTGGATGAACCCGTACCGCCGATAATACCAATCGTTTCGCCGGACTTGATCTTCAAATTGATATCTGCCAGAGCCATCCGTTCCGCCTGCAGCGAATACTTAAAGCTCACATGTTCAAAGGAAACAGAGCCGTCCGGAACCTCATACTTCGGATTTCGGGGATTCGTCAGCGTGCTGCGTTCTTCCAAAATTTCTGTAATACGCTTTCCAGACTCAACAGCCATTGTAATCATCACAAATACCATAGAAAGTATCATCAGGCTGCTGAGCATCATAAAGCCATAGGACAAAAGGGCGGAAAGCTGGCCGACGTCAAGCCCCAGGCCATGAGAAGTAATGATGGTATAAGCGCCGAAGGGAAGAAGGAAAACCATGACGATATAAAGGCAGAACTGCATCAGCGGATTATTCAGTACAAGGATCCTTTCCGCCTTTGTGAAATCTTTGCAGACGTCTTCTGCGGCGACTTCAAATTTTTCCTGTTCGTAATCTTCCCGCACAAAAGACTTAACAACGCGCATCCCTTTGATATTTTCCTGTACGGAGGCGTTCAGATTATCATATTTCTTGAACACCTTTTGAAACAGCGGCATTGCCTTGAACACAATCATGAGCAGCCCCGCCAACAAGACCGGCATAACGATCAGGAAGATCCACGCTAGTTTTCCGCCCATTATGATCGCCATGGTGAAGGCAAAAATTACCATGAGCGGCGCGCGGATCGCGCTTCGGATTATCATCATGTAAGCGTTCTGCACATTGGTAACATCGGTTGTCAGACGGGTCACAAGGGACGACACCAGGAATTTATCAATATTTTCAAATGAGAAGGTCTGAATGCTGTGAAAAATATCCTGCCGCAGATTCTTTGCCAGCCCGCAGGAGGCAACGGCACAGGTTGAACCGGCCATTGCTCCAAACAGTAGCGACAGGGTCGCCATCGCCACCAGCCCGACTCCACACCGGATTATCACACCCAATTCACAGCCGTCCTTTATCTCATTGACCGGTATCGCAATCAAAAAGGGAATGATACACTCCATGACGACCTCTAAGGATACGAATATCGGCGTCAGAACAGCCGGCTTTTTGTACTCTCTAATGCTTTTTGCAAGCGTCTTTATCATCGTTTTCATCCATTTCCTTCCAAATGACTCGCTGTATTTTCCCGGCATTGCTTTTCTGTTTTCACCACAATCAGATAAACCACGAACAACACAAACGCCGTCAGATTTTCCGTAATCGGCTGGCTGACCACGATACCGTCGATTCCAAACAGGTTTGCTAACAGTACCATGACGGGCGTCAGCAGAAAGCCCTTGTTGATAATGGTATTCGCCATAGAAATCTTCCACCTGCCGATGGATTGAAACGCTGCGTTGAACAGTTCAATAAAGCCGAAGCCGATGATGCAGAAGATCCAGGTGCGCAAATAGGAAACTGCGACAGGCACGGATTCCCCTGACGGGATCAGCAGATTGACAGTCAGGGTCGGCATAGCGGCAACCAGTGCCAGACAGAGCAGTACCCACGCTCCCATCACCGCCATGCCGCCGTTTATGATCGATCGGACTCTTTTTTGAAGGCCGCAGGCATGGTTATAGGAAACGACCGGGCGTATGCCCTGCGCAATGCCGACGCATATCTGCATAAAGGCATTCCCGATTTTTTGTACGACGCCCCATGCGGCCAGCTCCACCTGTCCTCCGAAAATATTGAAATAATAATTTCGGACAAAGTCGCAGAGATTCATGCACATCAGTACCAAGCCGGCGGGAACGCCCACCGAAAGCACCCTCGTGCAAATTTTGTTCCTTACCTTGAAATAACGCGGGCGGAAGCAGACGACCGTAGTTTTGCGCCGGATATAGTACATCAGCAGATAAAACGCAAAGGATATGTAATTCGCGATACAGGTTGCCAGGCCCGCGCCGGCAATCCCCATATGGAATCCGAAAATAAAAACGGGATCCAGGATAACGTTTAACGCACCGGCTCCGGCAATCCCAGCTGCGGAAATCCCGGACTCGCCCTCCGCTAAGAATAGCTGCGAAAACACCTGTGACAGCACCAGCGGGACGCATCCCATGTGAAATGTCCAAAACAGATAATCCACGCAGAAGCCGAGAGAATCTTCATTTGCCCCAATCATCAGCAGCAGCGGTTCTTTTACCGCTAAAAGGACAAAGGACAAAAGAGCGATGATGCCGCCCGCAGCATAGACCGCAAACGCGGAAAAGTTTTTTACACGCTCCCGGTTTCCCTGTCCCAACTCCGAAGCCATATTCGCGTTGGCGCCAACGCCGAATACCGTACCGATACAGGTGAGTATCATCACGATCGGGAATGTGATTGTCATTGCGGAAATCTGAAATGTATCCCCAGTGCGGCCCACAAAAAAAGCGTCAGCCAGATTCAAAATGAGAAACGTCAACTGACTGAGCGCTGCCGGCAATATGAATTTGGCGAGCACCTTCGGTACGGAATATTGTGTAAACGCTTTTTCCTGTTCAGACAGCGTTTGTACCCTTGTTTTATCCAAAATAAGTCCCTCCTTGACACCAAATCAATTTTCGCTTACAATCTTATCATGGTAGTTAAAAACCATCAAGTATGCAGTTCAAACCAACTAAGTATGCTACGGGCTACTATCGTTACGGAGGAGTGCGCAAAATGACGTCAGAAGAAATGATAAAAGAAATCAATCATATATTAAGTGCCCCGGAGAAGAAAGCCCATGTGGATCAAATTGTCCCGCTTCTTCACGGAAAATGGGAGCTGCAAATTATGTTGGAGGTAGTCAGGGCAGATGTTCTGCGGTTTGGAGAATACAAAAAGCGGCTGCCCAACATCACGAACAGTGTATTGACGGCAGCACTTCGCAATTTAGAAAGCTGGGGGCTGATTTCCCGCACACAATATAATGAAATTCCGCCCCATGTCGAGTATACTCCGACCGAAAAAGGAAAAAGCCTGCTGCCGGTATGCTATGAGATCATAAAATGGGGCGCGGAATACAGCTTGGACGGTTCTGAAGCACAAACAAAGAAGCAGTAGAAATACGGAGAACTGTCCCATTGGTTTGTTCAGATGTTGACTTGGAACCTTAAGGGAGAACCCATCGGATCGCGGATTGGCTCCGCTCATATTGCCGCACAAAAGCATCCCCGCCTGCCAAAGCAGACGGGGATGCCTGATAAGCGAGATGCGGTCAAACCGTATTGCAGAAGCGAGATCATCCCAAATTTTATGTAAACCTCCAAAGTGGTGTAGAATACTTTCCTGCCTTGTCCCCTATATACATTTCACCAGCAGAGCGACTGCTTACGACCACCGTCCAGCAGATTTTCGATCACCACGAGAGCGCATGTACCTTATTGGCAATGCTCAACTATCTGAGCACCATGAATATAAAAAAGCCACCTTGATCGAGGTCGCACTGGTACTGCAATCCTATAAATTTAAGGGCAGCGACACCTTAGCGACACCCTTACGATTGGTCATCTGCCTCCTTTAGAAGCATATGTGTCCGAACATCCTGCCTCCCCTTATGACGCCGTCATAGACACCGATTTAATGTCGGCGTCCATGGTTTTCGGCACAGCTTTGCGAGTCATTGTTCTTCATCGTTGCAGGCACTCACACCCAAAAGACCCGTCGGCGGCGTATCCATCATGTCTGCCAGCTTTTGTATGGTCCCACTTACCGCTGCATCCTGCCACATCTTCGGTACAACCATAAAATTATTTTCGATTTCTTTATCAAGCGGTGCCGATACACCAATAATTCGGAAAGCATCTTTTGTTTCAATTCTATCATTCATTTCTGTTGCTCCTTTCACAGCAATTCTAAATGTTTCAGCAACATCAATGATTTTTTCATTGCCACCTTACAAACAATGGCCTCTAAAGACATTCTTCTTCTGCGGATATACTATGCCAGAGTAACCCCTGCCCGTTATCATTATAAGATTTTTCTTATAAATTTTCCTCTCTATACTCGCACAAAAAAGAGAGGGGGCTTTATCTCAAAAAATTGATACCCGCTTTTTTTGCCTGACTGCACAAATCACGAACATTCAGAGTATAAGTTTTCCCGTCCTTGATAAAATGCGTTCCACATTGCCGAAATTCAAAAGGTATATTTTGTGCAACACATTGTTCCCGTATAGCAAGTACCCATTCATAATCAAGCGGTCTGGCATTTTTATCCGACTCGCCGCCAACCACCACCAGCTCGATATTATCCAAGCAAGCCGAAAGGTCTATGCCTTCTATCAAAGGCTGACAAATAATATTTTTATGTTTGATGGGAAGTTCCTTGAAAATGGAAAGTCTGTAATTCGCTCTGTCTTGATTTTCAACCGTACAGCCAACCGTCACATTATCATATCCATTGTTCCAATCGTTTGGAATGCAATCCATAAAACGCTCAATCCGCTTTGTCAAAAAGAGAAAATGCAGGTCGGAACGCTCCCGTATCATGCTCCAACACTCCCCTCGCCAATCGTCGGCGTCCTCGATCAGAAAATCGGTGGAAAAACAGAGATACACCACCTGCCCCGATTTTATCTTGTATGCTCCCGATTTATTCTTAGCGACAGGAGCGTAGAATTTGTCTGTCTTTACGATATTGTTTGTGTCAATTCCACGCTTGTAATCCCCTTTATGAATATAACAGTATTTACACCCCTCGCTGTGTTTGTGGCAACCTCGCCACGGATTCCACATTGCCATAGAAACACCTCTTTTCCCTTTATTTTTTCGCCTATCAACAGCCTTTTCTGCGCCTGCCTGTCTATCTCCGCAAGGTAAGCGTTCAGCCTGCCGCTTATATGTGCCGCCTAACTGTTCAAATTGTCTTTTTCTTCCCGTTACGCAGCAGAAACGATATTTTGACAATATAACTTGCTTTGACCGTACTTTGAAAGCCGCATAAAATCAAGGAATTTTACCCCTAAATGCGTAACATTCCATAATGGATTGAGAGCGTAAGCGGTTTATCCGATTGAGCTCTCCTGGTTTCTTATCAGCAAAGGCAGAAAACGCCGTCAAGGACGCGAATCGCAAAGTTTATCCTTGACAGCGTTTTCTGTTTTTTATTTGCTCAATAAAAAATTCTGTATAAATCATAATCTAATCAAAGACGGATCGAATCCACTTGATTCTTCTATTTATCGAATCTGTAACGATTGTGCTTTCCATTGCCGCCTCAAACCCGTGGCAAGCTCCTTTCACTTCATGCAGTTCAACGGAAACACCTTCCGATTGCAGCTTGTCCGCAAAAGCCACTCCCTCGTCGTGAAGGCAATCAAATTCCGCCACCTCAACATAGGTTTTTGGAAAATGCTCGAGGGAACCAGCTTCCATAGGTGACGCATATTGTATTTGCCTTGGGTCTTGATCCTTTAAGTATATCTTCCAGAACAATTCTGTGCAGCCCGCATCCCAAATAGGGGTATCCGTATATCGTCTCATGGATTCTGTATCCATGCTTCTATCCATCACAGGATATATCAATAAGGCGCCTTTCGGAGAAAGTTGCTTTCTATCCCGTAACATCATCGCTACAGCCGCGGCAATGTTTCCGCCTGCGCTGTCTCCGGCTACAATAATCTTATCGCTGTTTATATTAACCCGTTCAGCATTGCGTACTACCCAAATATAAGTGTTATAGCAATCTTCTATCGCGATCGGATATCGGTATTTAGGGAGCAACCTGTAATCTGTTAATACCACTTTACAGTTCGCTTTTTCAGCATACCATTTTGCAATCTGATAGTGAGCCTTGGAGGCCTTTAACAGAAAACCGCCGCCATGATAAAACACAATGCAAGGAAGCCTATCCGCACACTGCTTTGGCTCGATAACCAAGGTTGACAGTTCCACGCCATTATATCCGGGGGTAGAATACTTATTTACTGTAACGCTGTCGTCTGACTTGCAGATATTTGTTTGATAGGCAATATTCAATAAGGGGTACAAACGAATGACTGCGGAGCCTCTATATCTTGCGAGCTTTTTCAATTCTTTATCTATATTGTATTTCATCTTCTCACCAAATACCGATTTGTCGCCTGCTTATCTGCAGCCATTTTATCATTCATTCTTTCATCGCACAATGCAGTTTATCAACTTTCACACGTTTAGCGGCAAAGTGTTTTCTTTAAGATCTTCTTTCTCCAGACTTTGGCATTTTTGCCTTGTCCTCCGTAATAGGGAGTAAGCAAATTTCTCTTAAATCTTCGGCCAAATCGGTCTGTGCGGTGTTGTAGGCAGTAAAAGAATCTGACCTCGTGGGAATACTTTCCTGTAGCTTTGCTTAATGACCTGCAAAACGGAGAAACGGCATAGCCCGAAAGCTACGCCGTTTCCTGAAACATTTCTAATACCGTCTTATGAGCGCCGCCCGAATGGACGGTTCTTTTTCATTTGCAGGGAGAGCTTATGCCTTGGCAGCCTTGGCGGCTTTGTTCTTCTCCCACTCGGTAACGCACAGGGAGCAGGCGATGTCGCCGGTGACGTTCAGGCAGGTACGGCCCATATCGAACAGACGGTCGACGCCGTAGATAATCATAATCATATCGACGGGAACACCGATCTGGGTCAGGACCATGGCCAGCATAATCATGCCGGCGCCGGAAACGCCCGCAGTGCCGATGGAAGCGAGGGTCGCGGTAACGACCACAGTAACCATCTGGCCGAGGCTCAGGTCAATACCGCAGAGGGCAGCCAGGAAAACGGTGGCAACACACTGATAGATCGCCGTGCCGTCCATGTTGATGGTAGAGCCCAAGGGCAGGACGAAAGCAGCGATGTCCTTGTCGGAGCCGAGCTCATCCGCACACTCCTTGGAGACGGGCAGCGTGGCGGCGGAAGAGGTGGAGGTGAACGCGAAAACCATAGCGGCGAAAGCGCCCTTGAAGAATTTCAGGGGGCTGATATGTGCAAAAATCTTCGCGGACAGGGAATACACCAGAACGGCGTGGACGATGTAGCCGATATATGCGCAGCCAATGACGATGCCAAGCGCGCCGATGATGGAGGGACCCTGCGTGGCAACGACCCAAGCCATCATGGTGAACACGCCGATGGGGGACAGGCTGATGACGAAGTTCATGAGCTTTTCGATGACCGCGTAGGCGGAGCCGACGAAGTCAGCACAGAGCTTGCCCTTCTCACCCGCGGCCAGGATGCAGCCGCCGAGGAACAGGGAGATCACGATGACCTGCAGCATATTGGCATCCACGAAGGCCTGCCACATGTTGGAGGGGAAGATACCGACGAGGGTATCCATGAAGTTTGCGCTGGTGGCCTTTTCCCAAACCGCGCCCTCTTCCAGCGCGAGAGTCGGGAACCAACCGGCGCCGTCAAAGATTTTCGCAAAAAGCAGACCGAAAATGCAGGCGATCGCGGTAGTAACCAGGAAGTACACGACCGTCTTCCAGCCGACGGAGCCGACCTTCTTGAGGTCGCCCATGTCGAGGATGCCGACGATCATGGACAGCAGAACGACCGGCACGACAATGAACTTCAGCAGGTTAACGAAGATGGTGCCGATGGGCTTGAGGTAGTTCGCGGTAAAGTCTGCAAAGCCCGCGAAATAGCAAAGGAGGCCGAGAGCAATACCGGCGATAAGCGCGATCACGATCCATGCAGGAAGACTTAGTTTCTTCTTTTCTTTCATTGTGTAAGGAGCACTCCCTCTCTTTTAAATGATAGGTGGATTATATCACGTTTCGATAAATGTGTAAAGTTTTTTGTCCTATGAATTAGATATTTTTATGATGTTGCACAAATATGCGTTCCTGCTTGATGATCCCGCCCCGAATTTTCCCGTCAGGAAGCATGTCTGCCCTCTTCCCTTTTTCATGGAAGAGAGGTATAATACTATTATAAGTTTAACAGGGAGGCATAATGGCATATGAGATCAAGACAAGAAATCAAGGCCATCGCCAAGGAACGTCTTTCAGCCAATTACTGGATCTGCGTTCTCACGACGCTGCTCTTGGGCCTTGTACTGGGGCTTACCGTCTGGATTCCGGGCATCGGCGTCTTTCTCTTTGCAGGTCCGCTCACCATCGGCCTTAACTACTTCTATGTTATGAACATACTCGGACGGGACGATCTTGTCGATGTCGGCACTCCCTTCCGTACCGCCTTCACGAACTACGGCCGGAGACTCGGCGGTTATCTCTGGATGGAGCTGTTCGTTTTTCTCTGGGCCCTGCTGTTCTATATCCCCGGCATCATCAAGGCCTACTCCTATGCCATGACGCCGTACATTCTGGCCGACTGCCCCAATGTAAAGGCTAAGGATGCACTGAAGCTTTCCATGCGTATCATGAATGGTCATAAGGGGGAGCTTTTTGTCCTGCAGCTCAGCTTCCTCGGCTGGATGCTTTTGAGCTGTTTCACCTTTGGACTGCTGGACCTTTTCTATGTCACCCCCTATATGTACAACACCTTCGCCACCTATTACCTCGAAGTCCGTGAAGAAGCCCTGCGCACCGGCGTTATCACCATGGGGCAGCTCGAGGGCACCGAAGCCGTCTGATCCATTCTATGCATCAGCCATAACGCATGGGACCCCGGCGCTTGTATCGCGCCGGGGTCCGTTCTGAGCATATAGTGCTTTACAAAAGTTCCTTCTCCGGGGTCACAAGGATCTTTACCTGCGCCTTCTTGTCAGGGCCGGTGAGGGTGCCAAAGCCTTGGGAGACAATGTCGTCAAGATATATTTTCTTTGTGATATATCCCGGCACCTCAAGCTTTCCCGCGCTCAGGAGAGCGATCACATCCTCAAAATCCGAGCTGTTATAGCAGATGCTGCCCACGATGTTTTTCTCTGACATCACCAGCACATTGGGATTCATGGTGATATCCTGCACCCAGATGCTTGTGATGACCTCATAGCCGTGGGGACGAATGCAGTCACGCAGCAGGTGGAAACACTGCTCCGACGAGGTTGTCTCGAAGGCCACATCTGCGCCCCGTCCACCGGTCAGCTCCCGCACCCGGGCCACCACATCGTCGCTGGTGGGGTCAAGCACCACATCCGCGCCGGTGTTTCTGGCGTATTCCTGGCGCACAGACTGCCGCTGCAAGGCGATGATCTTCTCCGCGCCGAGAGCCTTCAGGCAGGCGATAGTGGCAAGGCCAATGGGCCCGGCCCCGGCCACGACGGCGGTCTGCCCCGCCTCAAAGTGCCCGACCTTCAGGGAGTGATAGCCCACGGAAAGGGGCTCCACGATGGCGCCCTGCTCGTAGGTCATGCCCTCCGGCATCTTGTGCACCAGCTTTTCCGTGAAATTACAGTATTCAGCGAAGCCGCCGTTGTTACTTACAAACCCCAGAAAACTGAGATGCTCGCAGACATTGAGATTATCCGTCTCGCAGGATGGGCAGCTCCGACATACCACCAGCGGCTCGGGAATAACTCGGTCCCCCACCTTTAACTTTTTACAGTCCGGGCCCACGGCCACCACCTGGCCGGAGAACTCATGCCCCATGGTCACGGGATTGACGCAGCCCGTAACATACTGGGGTGTGGTGCCCGGGGTAAATATGGGCCCGTCCAGGTATTCATGAAGGTCCGAGCCGCAAATGCCGCACCACTTGACCTTTATGCGCACCTCATCCCCTACAGGCTCCACATCGGGCACATTGTCCACCCGGAGATCCTTCCCCGCGTAAAATCTGGCAGCTTTCATTTTAATGTCCTCCTATAAAATCGTTTGTTAAATAACTAACACTCCGGGAGTAGTATATCCCTTTTTCTCCCTGATTGTCAACTATATTTCATAATATTGTTCCTGAAAATCCAAAAAAATATTCTAAAACCCGCAAAATACCGCTTTTGTCCTATGAGATATGCAGATCCGTTGTGGTGCCGCCTATCTCCCCTGCTGCTCCGGCAGCCTCCTTTTTGGCAGTCTCAGAGACCCCGGCGCTTGTATCGCGCCGGGGTCTCTGGTATAATAGGTATATAATATTTTATATAGCGCGTCAGCCGATGTCCGCCATACCGCCGTCTACGGACATCGCGTGACCGGTGACATGCCCGGACTTTTCCGAGCAGAGCCACAGGACAGCGTTTGCAATATCGGCGGTCCGGCCCATTTTTCCCATCGGGATGGGAGGACCGTTGTCGTCGCCGGCAGAGGCCGAGGAGCCGGAGTCCATGGAGTTTTTCATAAGCTCGGTGCCCAGCGTCGGGCCGGGGCAGACCACATTGGCACGAATACCCTGGCGGGCAAACTCCAGCGCCGCCGTGCGCGTCACCGCGATCACCGCCGCCTTGCTGGGGCCGTAAGCACCGAACCCAGGGGCCATGCGCAAACCGCCGACCGAGGCCGTGTTCACGATCGCACCGCCGCCGGTTTTCAGCATGGCTGGGATCTCATGCTTCATGCACAGGAACGCGCCGCGGGCGTTAACGGCCATCGTGTTGTCCCATACCTCCACCGGCAGCTCGGTCAGCCCATAGAAGGGAATGCGCACGCCGTCCGGGCCGATGCCGGCGTTATTGAACGCGCAGTCGAGCCTTCCGTACAGCGCCAGGGTCTTTTCCACCATCGCCCGGACCTGTTCCTCGTCGGAGACGTCACACTGCACGAAGCTCGCCTCACCGCCTGCCTCGCGGATGGCCTTCACCGCCGCCTCGCCGCCCGCGACATTGCGGCCCGTGACGACGACCACCTTCGCGCCCTCGGCGGCGAAGGCCAGCGCCGTCTCGCGACCGATGCCCGTCGCCGCGCCGGTGACGATGACCACTTTATCTCTGAATTCCGACATTGTATGTTCCTCCTTGCATTATGTTTCCATTCTGAGGTATTTTATGGATATTTTACAGCTTCAGTATTTTCAGACCATCGCACGGCTTGAGAACATCACCCGCGCCTCGGAGGTCCTGTATGTTGCCCAGCCGAACCTGTCCACCAGCATCAAGCGGCTGGAGGAGGATCTGGGCGTATCGCTCTTTGACCGCCGCAAGGGCAAAATCAAGCTCACCCCGACAGGAAAGCTGTTCCTCTCCTATGTGGACAGCATTCTCTCTCAGCTTGACGACGGCATCGCCAGCGTCCGGGAGGCCGAACGCCGCGCCGATGAGCAGGTCCGGGTCGTAAGCGCCATTGTGGACCTGATGGGACACCTGCTGGACGATTTTCTGCCGGAGCACCCGAACCTCGCCTTCCGCCAGTTCCACTGCCGCAACGACGAGGTCGTCGACAAGGTCAAGAACGGAGAGGCCGATTTCGGCTTCGTCTTCGGCACGCCCCCGATGCAGGGCCTTGAATACATCCAAATCGACTGCTGTGAGCGTGTTCTTATGCTCGCAGAGGATCACCCGCTCGCGCAGAAGGAGCTGCTGTCACTCGCGGAGCTGGACGGGCAGCGGCTCGTAAGCAACCTCGCGCGGGATGACGCCGATATGCTCACCGATCTCACCCGCTCCGGGCGCTGCCGGCCGGAAATCCATTACGAGTGCGACGATAACCGCGTGGAGGTCAGCATGATCCTGCGGGGCGGCGGCGCTTCCATCGCGCCGGTTTCGCACTTTCTGAAGCTTCGAAACGGCCATCCAACGCTTCCTCTGACCTGCCGCCGTTTCCGTGAAGCGCTGCCGCCCGCAAGGCTCGGCATGATCCGCCGCGGCGGCGAACGGCTCAGCCCGGCGGCGCTGAGCTTTTATGAGATCGTCTCCCGTTTTTTCCTGCAGGAGGCGGAGCTGGCGCAGAGCTTCACCGAGACGCTGCCCGCCCGCCGATAACTCTATCCGCTCTCATTATTACCATACTTCCCCCTGCTTTGCAAATACGAAAACCGGATAGAGCTATATAGGATCTCATATACCCATCAAGGAGGTACACACCATGGGTTTTCGATATGAACACAACTGCGTCCACGTCCTGGACCGGGACCGCTCGATCGCCTTTTATGAACAGGCGCTGGGCATGCGGGTGCTTCATCGTTTCCGCCCGCCGGACGCCCCTGATCTCGAGCTGGTTTTCCTCGTCGATGAACGCACCGGCCACATGCTGGAACTGAGCTGTCCGCCGGGCCGACAGGCGCCGTTGGATCTGGGTGATAACCCGTCCCATATGGCCTTTGTCGCCGACGACATCGACGAAGCCCACGCCCTGCACGAGAGCATGGGCTGCATCTGCCGGGACGACCCCGCCGCCGAGGTGTACTTCATCGCCGACCCGGACGGCTACCAGATCGAGATCATTCCCGCCGAACCGAAGCAGCGCCCGTTCTGACCTTTGGGCAAAAAGCATCCCGGAACCGTTCGCGGTTCCGGGATGCTTTCGCTTACCGGGGTTATATCAGCCGTCCACCTCGACGATGCGGCCGCCGGGCGCGATCTCGTTGGGATAGACCGTGTAGTCGTCCTCGGTGTGGGTCTGGAACCAGCCGGCAACCAGCTCCTGCACCTCGGTCTTGTCGCTGCAGATCCAGTCGGCCATATCGCCGGTGTAGCTGTCGATCTCGCCGCCGGTCATGGTCAGGATGCCCTCGCAGGTCCAGTCCGCGTCCACCTGCACGCCGCCGTTTTTCGCGTCATAGACGAGGGTATCGCCCACCTTGATAGTGACGGGCGTACCGGTGCCGGCGGAGTAGGTGTAGGTCACCTCAATGCCGGAATAGTGCGTGAAGGTGGTGTCCTCCTTCTCGGGGTAGACGCTGCCCAGGCCCTTCGTCACCATGGCGACGACGTCGTCCGCGGTGCAGGTCGCATAGTACAGCACCGTCGGATTGGCAAAGATGCCCTGGATGTTCTCCAGCGTGATGTCACCCGCCTCCACCGACGAGCGCAGCCAGAAGCCGGGATAGGCGGCAAAGTCATAGTCCACGCCCATTTTCTCGGACGCCGCCGCGAGAATGACGTCGGTCATCAGGTCGCCGAGGTTCGTCTCATTGCCGCGGACCGTTCCGCCCTCGTTGCCGGCGGACATACGCTCACCGTTCAGGAAGTAGTCGGTATGCGCGATGGGCTTGCCGAAGTCCTCCTTCACGCGGGCCATCGCCAGATCGACCAGCGCCTGCACATCCGCATCAGGCGTGATATCGCTCATATCCTGGATAACGTTTCCGTCCACCGCGATGACCTCTCCGTCCTTGACGTAGAGATACATGACGCCGATGCAGCTTCCGAAGCTCTCCGCCTGGTTCACATAGGTATGCTCGTCGCCGACCAGCACGCCCTGCCCGTTGTTAATGATGGAGTGGGTATGACCGTCCACGAACGCATCCAGGCCGGTCACTTGGTTGGCGACCTGCCAGGAGTTGGTGTCATTGGAGGACGCGCCGGTGGAGCCCTCGGCGATCCAGCCGGTATGGCCCACTCCGAGGACCACATCCGCGCCGCCGGCACGCAGGGCGTCCACGCTCTCCTGCGCGCTCGCGATGGAGCCGAGGCTCACCGCGTCCACCTCCAGCGCCCCGCCGCTGGTCGTCAGCCCAAAGACGCCGAGGACCAGACCGGTGTCGGTCGTGAAGCTCGTGTACGCAGGGTAGATCTCGCCGCCCGGCTCGGGGTCCTCGATCGCCAGCCCGGACATATCCAGGCTGCCGTCGGCGGACACCGCGACCTTCTCATACAGCTCGCCGAACAGCTCCGCGCCGATGACCGGCTCATACGCCGCCGCGTATTCCTCGACCGCAAGCCCGGTGTCCTTCGCCTTTATGTTGGCGCAGATGGTCTGCGTGTTCTCATACAGCGCGCTGAGCAACCGGTTCTGCCGCACCACGCCGGCCGAACCGAAGTCGTTGTTGCCCGGCACCAGCACGTCATAGACCTCGTCCATGATCGCCGGGATGAACTCACCGTTATAGGAGCCGGCAACGGCCTCCCCGCCGCCGTAGACGTCGCCGGCGGAAACGGTCAGCACAAGGGAATAATCGCCGGAGGCCTTCAGCGCGTCGGCAAAGCCCTTGACATAGGGCTCGACCTCCAGATGCCCGTGTACGTCGTTTGTATGGACGATGGCGATGATTTCGTCATAGTCCGAGACGAACTGGACGTTGCCGATGACCGTGCCGTTTTCGACCGACTCAGACTCCTCAAAATGCACGATGACCGGATATTGGGAGATGATCTCCGCCGCCGCGTCGATCTCCAGCCGCTCCGTGAAAACGTCGGTCGTGAATTCATAGCCCTCCGGGCCGATGGTCAGCTCCTCCATCTCCTCCGGGACGAGCACGACCGTGTTCGTGTCGGTATCCTGTGCCGAGCCGGACGCCTCGCCGCTGGCATACGCCCCGACGGCCGTCAGGCCGAACAGCATCGTCAGCGCCAGAAGCACGGACAAATATTGGATCGCTTTTCTCATGTTTTGCCTCTCCTTTTATAATACTCCGTCGGAGCATCCCGCTCCGTATGGTTACACTTTAACACATTGTTCACGAAAACGCCATAATAATTTATTAACTATCCCCTTGACGGGATGCCCCCCGGGTCTGTATACTATTTATTAATGAGATTTAATATATCTCAAATTGCATTTGGAGGAAAAACAATGAAACACACATCCAAGACCCTTGCACTTCTCATTGCTTTCTGCATGGTCCTCTCCCTGAGCGCTTTTGCCAGCGGTGAAGCCAGCGGAAGCATGATGGCTGCCCCTCCGGGCGGCGGCGCCTCCGTCCCCGACTCCTATGACGCCGTCCTCGAGATCACCGACGACGAGACCATCGACGGCGCTGCCATGGAATCCGTCAACGGCGACGAGAACATCATTCATGTTTATGAAGGCGCCACCGCCACCATCGCGAACTCCAGCTTTGTAAACGGCGGCGAAGGCTCCAGCGGCGACGCCTCCAGCTTCTACGGCGTCGGCGCGACCCTGTTTGTCTCCGACGGCACGATGTATGTCGATACTGTTGATATCGACTCCCAGACCGCCGGCGGCGCGGGCGTCTTTGCCTACGATACTGGCGTGGCCTATGTTTCCAACGCCACCATCCACACCACGCAGGGCTCTGCGGGCGGCCTGCATGTCGCCGGCGGCGGCACCCTGTACGCCTGGGACTGCGATGTCGAGACCGAGGCCGGCATGGCCGCGGCCGCCATCCGCTCCGACCGCGGCGGCGGACTCATGGTCGTTGACGGCGGCCGCTATGTCACCAACGGCGGCACCGGCGCGGTCTATGTCACCGCCGACATCACCATCCACGACGCTTACCTCTACACCGGCGGCTCCGAAGCCGTTGCCATCGAGGGCAAAAACACCATCCGTCTGTTCGACTGCGAGCTCGAGGGCAGCATGATCGCCAGCGATCTGAACGACAACAATGTCTGGAACATCATCGTTTACCAGTCCATGTCCGGTGACGCCGACGTCGGCACCTCCGAGTACGACATGATCGGCGGCCAACTCATCACCCACGCCGGCCCCATCGTCTACAACACCAACACCTCCAGCTACATCACCTTCAAGGATGTTGACATCATCCGCGGCGATGACACCACCTACTTCCTGCAGGTGACCGGCAACTCCAGCTCCCGTACCTGGGGTACCGCCGGCCGCAACGGCGCCAACTGCATCTTCTCCGCCTATGAGCAGGAGATGATCGGCGACATCGTTTACGACACCATCTCCAACCTCGATCTCTACATCCTCGACGGCTCCCATTTCGAGGGCGCTCTCCTCTGCGATGACAGCTTCAACGGCGGCAACACCGGCGACGGCATCGCGAACGCCTACATCGACGCCGACTCCACCTGGGTCGTTACCGGCGACTCCGTTATCACCGGCACCCTCGCCTGCGCGGGCGCCATCGAGAACGCGAAGGTCGTTGACGCTACCGGCGCCGTTGTCTACGGCGACGGCGAGTACACCGTGACCGTCGGCGCATTCACCACCGATGTCGACACCACCGGCGCGGGCGCCGTCCCTGTCTGGGAAGACTATGCGGTTGAGAACCCCTTCGCGGACAACGCTTCCGCCGAGCCCTCCGCTGAGGCTTCTGCCGAGACTTCTGCCGAGCCCGCTGCGGCTGCCGGCTCCGTCGAGGATGCTTTCATCGAGTACATCCACGAGTGGCTGATCGCCGAAGACGCGATCAACGACACCATGGATGAGAACATCCGTGAAAACGAGTTCATGCCCCTTGTCCGCGAGATGGATTTCACCACCTTTCCGGCTGAGATGATTTACAGCGGCATGCTTAACTCCGGCGTTCCCATGACTTTCGAGGAATTCGCCGCCCAGTATTGAGCCTGTAAAAGCCGAGGCCGGACGCAGATGCGTCCGGCCTTTTATATTGCCGGGAAACGGTCTGCGTCAGTGTACGCATCGTCCGTCTGCGGCGGTCAATCTTGGCTCTTTTCCAAGGGCTCATTTTATGTATAGATTGCAATCATTACCGGCTTCTTCATCGACTGTGCCAATATCCCCCTGCATCCTGCGAAGCTTGACCCGGATGAGTCCGCGATGGTCTACACTTCGGCATCCGATGTGCCGGGCGTGGATGAGCCTGCCTTTTTTCACAAGGAAAATATTGAGCGCTGGAGGATTCGGAAAAGCATGCAAATGGCGTAGAATTTTTTCTCGTCTACAGACGAGAACTCTATGAGGCTTTCCTTCACAGGCTGCAAGGCCGGATTACTCCGGCCTTGCAGCCAATCAGTTTACATAATTTTGTTTACATAACTTTTCCCGGCATAAAACAGGACGCCCCCAGATGGAGGCTTCCTGTTACAGAACGTAAAGAGCCGGGCCTCCCGCTCATAAACGCCCTCACTCCCCGCATACACTCTACCATCGAATCAAAGCGGGAGTGGTATGAGTTGCGGGAAGATATTGAACAGCGGGCCGTCGATCTGGCCCTGTACATCATCGAAAACAATGCCACCGTGCGCGACGCCGCCGGGCATTTCGGCATATCCAAGTCTACCGTACATAAGGATCTGACCGAGCGTCTGCGGCAGGTCGACAAGCGCCTGTACGCACAGACGCGGGTCGTCCTTGACCAGAATAAGGCCGAGCGCCACCTGCGCGGCGGCGAGGCCACCCGAAAAAAATATCGCGGCGAATAGGAGCGGATTTTCCGCTCCTGTTTTTTTGCAACCGGAACGGCCGTTTCTGCGTTATTATGTACGAGAGCGCTCCACACGAAGAAAGGATGCACGCACATGACAAGACAGC
This sequence comes from uncultured Oscillospiraceae bacterium, assembly GCA_964406615.1. Taxonomy (GTDB): domain Bacteria; phylum Bacillota; class Clostridia; order Oscillospirales; family Oscillospiraceae; genus CAJOIG01. The sequence goes on along the minus strand of CAYOSI010000010.1, from coordinate 9,922 downwards.
CACAAACCGACAGCACCCTGCTCGACGCTATGCGCGGCGGCGACGAGGCCGCCCTCGGCGCGATCATCGAGCGGTATACGTCCTATGTCGGCTCGATCGTATACGGCATCGTACCGGGAAAACTGGATCACAGCGACGCGAGCGAGCTGATTTCGGATGTGTTCTTTTACGATTTCGAAAATGACATCCCGGAAGAACCGCTCAGCGATCATCGTGAAGAGCTTCTGTCGCAGGATCATCCCGCCCAGCTGTACTGCGCCGGTTGGAAGCTGGTGGCTGAAAAACTCCAAAGCATCGCCGACAAATACGATCTGCGGCTCTATCAGAGCAAGGAGGACTTCGCCGATTTCGACAGCTTTTATGCCGCCATCGGCACGGAGCCCTTTGCCCGGCTGAGCGCTGTCTATGACGACTTTGAATGCAACGGCGAAGTATACGATGAGGGCAGCTTCAAGTTAATGGCTGTCTGCATCCCCGTAACAATGGACGGCACAGAACAGAGCATCGCCATCAGCATATTCCGCAACGCAAAAGGCACGCTCCCCGGCACATTCACTTACGGCGACGACCCGGCTCTTTACACCTGTGAATCGTATGCCACGCAGAGCGGCCTTTCCGCCGACCTCTCCCTCGGCGACCACTACTCCATGATTTTCGTCGAGCTGGACGGCTGCTATGTGACTGTTGCGGTAAACGGCGGTCCGCGCGAGAACATGGTATACCTCCCGACCATCGACATGGAGGTCCTCCGCCAGATCGCAGACAGCATCGACTTTTCCGTCCTCGACATCCAGTGACCCTCTTTCACAAACAAGTCCGGCCCTACGATGCAGGGCCGGACATTTTTTGTTGACATCCATGGTTCGACATGATAAGTTATACAAGTATGATTTTTACCAGGATCCGGCAGGAGGTTTTTTGTGGCGAACGGAAAGCATCTTTACGGCAGGCAGAAGGGCCGGTACATTTTCGGCACCGCCAAGGTGGGCGAAAAGGGACAGATCGTGATCCCGAAGGAGGCGCGGAAGCTGTTCGGCATCGAGCCGGGCGAAACGCTGCTCATCCTCGGCGACGAGGACAACGGCATCATCGTCTCCAAGCCCGAGGTTCTGCATCAGGCCGCCAACCAGATATTTCAGAGGATGGAGAAAAACCAGGATGGAAATGACAACGATCTATGAGGCGCTGGGGATCAGTCCGGAGGTATACGCCTTCGGCGAAAGGGTCCTGGCCGGCCTGCGGGGACGTTTTGACGAGATCGACGCCGCCGCGGAATACAATCAGGGCAAGGTGCTTGCCGCGATGCGGAAAAACCGCGTGAACGCACAGTGCTTTGCGCAGACCACGGGCTACGGCTACAACGACCTCGGCCGCGACGTGCTTGAAAAGGTCTACGCCGACACGTTCCACACCGAGGCGGCGCTTGTCCGCCCGCAGATCACCTGCGGCACGCACGCGCTCGCCATCGCGCTCTCGGCGAATCTGCGCCCGGGCGACGAGCTTCTCTCCCCTGTCGGCGCGCCCTATGACACGCTTGAGGAGGTCATCGGCATCCGCCCCTCCCGCTGCTCGCTCAAGGAGTTCGGCGTGAGCTATCGGCAGACCGAGCTTCTGCCCGACGGAAGCTTCGATTACGACGCCATCCGAGCCGCGATCAACGACAGGACGAAGCTCATCACCATCCAGCGCTCCAAGGGCTACGCCACCCGCCCTAGCTTCTCCGTCGCGCAGATCGGCGAGCTGATCGCCTTCTGCCGGAGCGTGAAGCCCGGCGTTATCTGCATGGTGGACAACTGCTACGGCGAGTTTGTCGAGACCATAGAGCCCTCGGATATGGGCGCGGATATGATTGTCGGCTCGCTCATCAAAAACCCCGGCGGCGGTCTTGCCGCAGTTGGCGGCTATATCTGCGGCACGCGCGAATGCGTGGACAACTGCGCGTACCGGCTCTCCGCCCCCGGCCTTGGTCAGGAGGTGGGTGCAAACCTCGGCCAGCTCCCCTCGATGTTTCAGGGCTTCTTCCTCGCTCCGACGGTGGTCGCCGGCGCGGTTAAGGGCGCGATCTTCGCCGCGGACATCTATGAACGCCTCGGTTTCCGTTGCATCCCCAAGGCCGGCGAGAGCCGCCACGACATCATTCAGGCCGTGGAGCTCGGCTCGCCGGAGCGGATGCTTGCTTTCTGCCTCGGCATCCAGGCCGCCGCGCCGGTGGACAGCTATGTGACCCCCGTCCCATGGGCCATGCCCGGCTACGACGCGGACGTCGTCATGGCGGCGGGCGCTTTCGTGCAGGGCTCCTCCATCGAGCTCTCCGCCGACGGTCCCATCCGCGAGCCCTACGCCGTCTATTTTCAGGGCGGCCTCACCTGGTATCATGCAAAAACGGGCATCCTCATGAGTCTGCAGAAACTCTATGAGCAGGGCCTTATTGAGAAGGAGATTATACTATGAGCTGGTTCTGGCTGTCCATCCTCGCACTGATCTGCTGGAGCGGATCGGACCTGTTCTCGAAAATCGGCTGCCGCGACAGCGATGACAAGACGAGCCATCTGAAAATGGTCGTCGCGGTCGGCGTCGTCATGGGCATTCATGCCGCCGTGGAGGTCTTCGCGCAGGGCGTGGAGATAAACCTCTCCATCATCCTGACCTACCTTCCCGTCTCGCTTCTGTACATACTCTCTATGGCGATCGGCTATTTCGGACTGCGCTATATTGAGCTGTCCGTCTCCTCCCCGATCTGTAACTCCTCCGGCGCACTCGTCGCCATCCTCACCCTCGTCACCGCTGGTCTCGGCTCCATCAACGGCTGGCAGCTCGGCGCAACGGCGCTCGTATGCGCCGGCGTCATCGGCCTCGGCTTTGTCGAAATGCGCGAGGACGAGGAGGCCCGCCTTGCGCGTCAGAGCATTTCCAATTACAAATACGCAAAGTCCCTGATCGCCATTCTGATCCCGGTGGCCTACTGCATTCTGGACGCCGCCGGCACCTTCGCCGACAGCCTGGTGCTGGAAACGCTCGATGAGGACAGCGCGAACGTCGCCTATGAGCTCACCTTCCTGGCCGCCGGCATCATCTGCTTCCTTGTCCTTCTCGTGAAAAAGGAGAAGTTCCTGCCGAAGCGTGAAGCGCCCAAGTACATCGGCGCATGCTTTGAGACGGCCGGTCAGCTTGCCTACATCTATGCCCTTGCGGACTCCGAACACGTCGCCATGTCCGCGCCGATCATCTCCGCCTACTGCCTCGCCTCGGTGATCTGGGGCCGCATTTTCCTCAAGGAGAAACTCTCCTGGAAGCACTATCTCATGATCGGTATCGCCGTCGTCGGCATCGTCGTCCTCGGCCTGTTTGACGAATTGGGGTAATAAACCATGCTGCATTTTGAAAGCGATTATATCCAGGGCGCGCATCCCGCGGTCATGCAGGCGCTGAGCGACTCAAACATGGAGCCGCAGTCCGGCTATGGCGCCGACCGCTTCACCGAAGCCGCCAAGGAAAAGATCCGCGCAGCCTGCGCCTGCCCGGACGCGGAGATATTCCTCCTCGTCGGCGGCACGCAGACAAACCGCACCGTCATCGACACGATGCTCGCCCCGTGGCAGGGCGCGGTTGCCGCCGTGACCGGACACATCGCCGTCCATGAGGCCGGCGCCATCGAGGCCGGCGGTCACAAGGTCCTGACATTGCCAACCCACAGCGGAAAGATTACCTCCGGGGAACTCAAATCGTATATCGACACGTTCTACTCCGACGCAAACCATGAGCACATGGTTTTCCCGGGCCTCGTATACGTCTCCCATCCCACGGAGTACGGCACGCTCTACACGAAGCAGGAGCTGTCCGACATCGCCGCTATCTGCCGCGAGCGGAAAATCCCGCTCTTCCTTGACGGCGCACGCCTTGGCTACGGGCTTATGAGCCGTGATACCGACCTAACGCTGCCCGACATCGCCGACCTGTGCGACGTGTTCTATATCGGCGGCACCAAGGTCGGCGCCCTCTGCGGCGAAGCCGTTGTCTTCACAAAGCGCAATATGCCGCCGCATTTCATCAATCAGGCCAAGGCACACGGCGCCCTGCTCGCAAAAGGCCGGCTTCTCGGCGTTCAGTTCGACGCGCTCTTTACCGATGGGCTGTACTTTGAGATCGCCCGCCATGCCATCGGCATGGCCGAAAAGCTCAAGGCTCTCCTCCGGGACAAGGGCTGCACATTTTTCCTCGACTCGCCGACAAACCAGCAGTTCGTCATTCTCGAAAACGACAAGCTCCCCGCACTTGCAGAAAAGGTCGTTTTCTCTGAATTCGAGCCGTATGACGAGACACGCACCGTTGTCCGCTTTGCTACAAGCTGGGCGACAAAGCCTGAGGACATCGACGCCCTCGCCGACATCCTGTAACCAAAACAAACAGCCTCCCCCGTTCGGCTTGCACGCCCGGCGGGGGAGACTGTTTTTCGTTTTACATCGGCAGCGTTCACGGCTGTTTCTCCGCACGCCGTTTTATCAGCCGCACAAGGCGCGGGCGGTTATACCGCTGCATGAACACAAACAGCAAATCCATTCCCGCCGCCAGTATGGATGTAATCAGAAACACATAAAACGCCCCGAACCACACCGAAAACACCAGCGGCACAAAGCTGACAACGACATTCGTCTCATGGACCAGCTCCGACTGGCACATAGCCTGCGCGATCTCATCCCATGAGTAAACCGCCGGGTCAAACATCTCCGCATGATACGCCGGCATCTTGCCCTTCCAGCGTTTCACACGCAGCAGCTCATAAAGCTTCTGTTCCCGCTCGCCGACCTGATACCACTTCTTTCCGTAATCCGCACGGTTTTTCATAAACACATTATATAAAAGCCCCACAAGCAGCCGGACACAGATATGATACGAGATCGTCCCGAACGTGATCGCCAGCGAAAGCCATACTCCTGCCTGTATTTTGCCATGCAAAACAACAAATACCACCGTAAGCGCAACGAATATCGCCGCCAATTGCTTCATCGTCTTTGCCACTATCCGTCCACCACCTTTATATGGGACCATTATAGCACGGATAGGCCGCCAAATTGTATGTTCATCACAAATAATTCTCCAAAAATCTCCTGTCCCCTATTGACAAGGGGATAAGGTATATGCTAACATATGAACAGTTATTCACATGTTTGTTTGAGGTGACCCATGAACGAGAACGAAATTGAACGCTGCGGCTATTTATGCATCCACGAGCATACGGTGGAACAGGTGCTGCGCGGCATGCCGGACGACGAGACGCTCTATGACCTCGCGGAGCTGTTCAAAGTCTTCGGCGACACCACCCGAGTCCGAATCCTCTACGCCCTGTTCGAGGCGGAGCTCTGCGTCTGCGATATGGCGCAGCTTTTGGGTCTGACCCAGTCCGCTGTCAGCCACCAGCTCCGGGTACTTAAGGGCGCACGCCTCGTAAAGCCCCGGAAGGACGGCAAGACCGTATTCTATTCCCTCGCCGACGACCATGTCCGCAAGATCATCGCACAGGGCATGGATCACGTAACCGAATAAATCCATCCATGTCATTATTATAAAAAGGAGAAACAACATGAAAAAGACCTTCAGCCTGATCGACCTCGACTGCGCCAACTGCGCCCGCAAGATGGAGGACGCCATCAAAAAGCTCGACGGCGTCGCCGATGCCACCGTCAGCTTTATGACCCAGAAAATGACCATCGAGGCGGACGACGACCGCTTTGACGCGATCATGAGGGATGTCGTCAAGTGCATCCGCCGCGTGGAGCCCGACTGCGAGGTCGTGCTGAAATAAGATGAACCGCAGGCAGAAGCGGTTGTTATACCGCATCCTCATCGCCGGTGCGCTGCTGATCGCCGCGGCGATCCTGCCCGTGGAGGGGCTATGGCGGCTGCCGCTGTTTCTCGTGCCGTATTTTGTCGTTGGCTGGGATATCCTGCGCAAGGCGGCGCTGAACATTGCCCACGGACAGTTCTTTGACGAGAACTTCCTGATGTGCATTGCAACCGTCGGCGCGCTGATTTTGGGCGAGTACGCCGAGGCCGTCGGCGTCATGCTGTTCTATCAGGTGGGCGAGCTGTTTCAGAGCTATGCCGTGGGCAAATCCCGGCGCTCCATCGCCCAGCTTATGGACATCCGTCCGGACAGCGCGAACCTCCTGCGGGACGGCGAGCTTATCGAGGTTGATCCGAGCGAGGCCGTGGTCGGCGACACCATCGTTGTCCGCCCCGGCGAGAAGATCCCCCTCGACGGCGTTATCACGGACGGCGCATCCTCGCTGGATACGGCCGCCCTCACCGGCGAATCCGCCCCGCGCGACGCCGTGCCCGGCGACCAGGTCGTGTCCGGCTGCGTGAACCTGACGGGCCTGCTGACCATCACCGTCACCAAGCCCTTCGGCGAATCCACGGTCTCTAAAATCCTCGACCTCGTGGAAAACGCCGCCGCAAAAAAGGCCAGAGCGGAGAACTTTATCACCAAATTCGCCCGCTGGTATACGCCCGCCGTGGTCATCGGCGCGGTCCTGCTCGCTGTGGTCCCGTCGCTCATCACCGGACAATGGGCCGAATGGGTACACCGGGCGCTCATCTTCCTCGTTATCTCCTGCCCCTGTGCGCTGGTCATCTCCATCCCGCTGTCTTTCTTCGGCGGCATCGGCGGCGCATCGGCGCGCGGTATTCTCGTCAAGGGCGGAAACTACCTTGAGCTTCTGGCCCGGACGGAAACCGCGGTCTTTGACAAGACCGGCACCCTGACCATGGGCGTTTTCAAGCTGGCCTCCCTTCACCCGGCGGCGGACGTTTCCGAGGCAGAGCTTCTCGAAACCACCGCGCTCGCGGAAATCCATTCGAACCACCCGATCGCGCAGTCCCTGCGCGCCGCCTTTGACGGCGCGCTCGACGCCGCCCGCGTTGCCGACGTGACCGAGGCGCCGGGCTATGGCGTCACCGCCTCCGTGGACGGAAAAACCGTTCTCGCCGGAAATGAGAAGCTCCTGGCCGGAGCCGGTATTGCCTGCGCGCCGGTCGACGCCGCCGGCACCGTCATCCATGTGGCCTCCGACGGCCAATACCTCGGCTGCGCCGTCATCGCGGATGCGCCGAAGCCCACCGCCGCCGCAGCGGTCGCCGCGCTGAAAGCCCGGGGCGTCCGCACCGTCATGCTCACCGGCGACACCGAGAAGGTCGGTCGGGCCATAGCGGCGCAGCTCGGTCTTGACGAGGTGCATACCCAGCTTCTGCCCACGGACAAGGTCGCGATCCTCGAAAAGCTGCTCGCCCGCAAATCCGCCAAGGGCGTCCTCGCCTATGTCGGCGACGGCGTGAACGACGCCCCGGTCCTCAGCCGAGCGGATGTGGGCATCGCCATGGGCGCTATGGGCTCGGACGCCGCCATCGAGGCCGCGGACATCGTCCTCATGGACGACGATCCCGCCAAGCTCACCGAAGCAATGGATATCTCGGCCCGCTGCCTGCGCATCGTAAGGCAGAACATCGTTTTTGCCCTCGGCATCAAGGGACTGTTCCTGCTTCTCGGCGCGTTCGGCGCCGCCACGATGTGGGAGGCCGTTTTCGCCGACGTTGGCGTGGCCGTCCTGGCGATCCTGAACGCCAGCCGCATGCTCCGCAGCAAAGGAAAATAAAAACGCATAAAAAGCGGCCCACGGATGCACCGTGGGCCGCTTTTTGGCAAATGCAGCTTTTCACTTTTTCAGAAGCTCAAGGATCTCATCGGCCGATTTCCCGCTGCTGACCAGCTTGGAAATGACCTTTTCGACCTCCTGCTTCTGCACGGCGTCGGCGGCCTGTGCGGCGGCCGATGCATCTACCTGCGACTTTCTCTCGATGAGAGCGTTGAGCTTTCTCTCAGCGGCGCGGAGCTCCTTCTTCTTGCCCTTGATCTGAGCCTTCAGGTTCTCCATCTGCGTTTCGAGCTTCTGCTCCTCACTCTCCAGCTTATTCTTCAAAGCGCGCTGCGCCGTGATCTGGCTGCCAAGCTGCGCCTCGGAGAGAAGAGTCTTCTTGTTTTTACTGCCTTTTGGTCTCGACACGAAAGTAACCCCCCACGAATTATTTTGAATGCCGATTCGGTAAACAAGCTTTTTTATTATAATCCAAATTTTAACAGAAAGCAAGTCCTCTTCGATGAATATTTATTACTATTTTTTAGAAAAATTCCATTTTTTGATAATAAAGAGCTTTGGCGGCTCTTATTTTCGATAAAACAGAATGCCGAGACAGCCCGGGCCGCAGTGGCAGGATACCGTACAGCCGGCACGGGTCCGGTAAACCTCTGCAAACGGTACGCACTCGCGAACTGTTTTTTCCACAAGGTCGCGGGTCTGCTCATCAAAGCCGGAGTCGGTAATAAACACACGCCGAGGGTCCACGGAATCGGGATCGGCTAATTTATCCTTTACGTACTGCACAAGGCAGCTCTGCATATTGCCGCGGTATTTTTTTCCCACGCCCATCCTGCCGTCGACGACGTTGATACACGGGTGGAGCTTGAGCATGTTCGCACCCAGCGCCGCCACCGCCGTGCAGCGGCCGCCGCGCCGCAGATATTCCAGTGTCGTCAGGACAAAGCTGACGTCGAGCTTTTTCTGCCGTTCGTCCAGTTCGGCCTTGATGCTCGCCGCATCCCTCCCCTCCTCGGCAAGAAGGCAGGCGTCCAGGACCAGATGTCCGATGCCGGTCGACAGATTCCGGCTGTCTACGACATAAACATTCCCCAGTTCCTCCGCCGTGATGCAGGCGTTCTGATAGCAGGCGGACATCTCACTCGAGATCGTGAAATGAACGATCTCGTCATACTCCCGCAGGATAGGCGTGAATATATCCGTGTACTGCTGGATATTGACCGCGGCGGTGGCAGCAACGCCGCCGGACGCCTCCGTCATATTCAGCATGGTCTCCGGGTCGATCTCGACGCCGTCCAAATAGCTTTTTCCGTCCACCGTTACGGTCAGAGGCACGATGGTGATCCCATAGCGTTCAACCAGCTCGGGGCTGAGATCGCAGGTGCTGTCCGCCGTGATTTTGACTTTCATGTATGTTCGCCTTTCTCCCGGTTTCCCCCGGGCTCTCTATGTATTCATATTATAGTCCACGTTACAAAAAAACACAACGCCTTTTATGCCCGCACGAAGCCCTTGTCTTTCGCGGCGCTTTATGATATCATGTCAATAATACCATCCCGGAAAGGGGCGCCGGACATGAATATACACGAATCCGCGGAGGACTACCTGGAAGCGATCTATATGGAATCCCTGCACCGCCCCGCGGTCCGTTCCATCGATATTGCCAACGCTCTCGGTTTCTCCAAGCCGTCGGTCAGCGTTGCCATGAAGCAGCTCGAGGAAAACGGTTATATCCACCGGGACGAGGATCGTTTTATCTCCCTCACCGACAAGGGCATGGAGATTGCCCTGCGCATGTATGAGCGGCACAACACCCTCGCCGCCTGTCTCATGAAGATGGGCGTCTGTGAGAAGACCGCCCTGCGCGACGCATGCAAGATCGAGCACGATCTCAGCGACGAGAGCTTCGAATGCATCCGGGTCTACGCCAACCGGTTCCTGAAGCAAGAGTAAAAAGACGGAAGCTGCCGCTTCCGTCTTTTTTCAGCCTGTCAAAGAACGAGTCATTTTCAAGCGGCGAAAACGGCTCGTTTTTGCATGGAAGCAGGAAAAACCCAGAAAAGAGGGTAAAAGTGAGGTTTGCCCCCGCTCCACATCGCTATCTTTTTCAGGTTCATGGCAGCAAACTTCAGCCTCACCCAGGTCGTTACCCGGGCCAGGCCTCGGTGCTGCGTGTACCGCATCCCGTGCTTCTCCTTCGCATCCGCAAATACACGCTCATGGATGTATACTAAAAAAGTGGACAAGCGTGGTAAAATAGTAGACAAGAGAAC
>CAYOSI010000009.1:0-63709 GCA_964406615.1 uncultured Oscillospiraceae bacterium | reverse complement strand
CGTTGCTCGTTATCCAGTATGCGCCGGGTGTTTTCCGCCGTCTCGCGGGTGTTGGCCTCTATGCGCCGGGCGGTCAGGATGAGCTCCTCGTTCTGGGAGATGATAACGTCCAGCTTGTCCAAAATGCGCTGGATGCCGTTTTCCATGTGCTCGTGCATCAGCGTTTCCTCCAGGGTTGCCTGAGACGAGGACATATAGTCGTATATGTAATAGATAGAAGCCAGGTTCCGGTATTGGTTGGGGATAACGTTCAGGCTATAGGCCTGCTGCAGAAGCCGGCGCACCTGCTCGTATTCCGGCGTGATCTCCCGCCGAAAGGCCGCCAGGGCCGTCTTTTTCACCTGGAGCATCCGCTGCCTCTCCTGCACCTGTCCCGGAGCGACGGTCTCCAGCCTGCGCCGCTCCTCTTGGTTATACTTCCTTACCTCATCTCTTTTTCTTACGTCTCCATACGGATACAATATAAATGCGCAAAGAAGATCTAATACAAAGAGTACACCAGCCAAAAGAGGGGAGGCAGCGGCTACAACTAAACTAAAAATCAACCCCGCTAAAGAGAATTTAAAGCCAGCTAACTCCACATAAGGCTCCTCTTTATAATGGCTCTCTTGAATTTGATTGATCTCCCGCTGAAGCATGCCCATCTCCTGGTCACACCGGCGTTTTTTCTTTGCCCAGTCGGTTTCCAGCTTGTACCTGGCGACCTCCAGATCGCGCAGGTTTTTCAGGTATACCATCAATACGTTCCGCGTCATGCCATATCTCCTCTCTCTGAATCAAATTATTAACTGGATACTCCAAGCAGTCTTTTAATTTCTCCGTCTACAAACTGCCTTCGCAACGAGGCAACTTCACAAAAGAACGGATCGACATGCTCCTCGTCACCATATGCCAGCATAAAGTTTGCAACGCAGTGCTCACAGAAACGGATGTTGGGACAGTTATTCTCACTTTATGCTTTCTGTCAAGGAGGGCCCCTAAATTATATCTGGATTACAGATAAAAGTCAATATCTGAAATTCAGATATTCCATAATAGCATCGAGGTGATGGTATTATGGTTTTTCCTAACATCAAAAATCTCCGCGAGGACCATGATTACCGGCAGCGGGAGGTTGCCGCCGTGCTTCGCGTGAGCCAGAATACGTATTCCCAGTACGAAAACGGCGTCATTGAGCTTACGGCGGAAAACCTCATCCGGCTGGCCGAGCTGTATGGCGTGAGCGTGGATTATTTGCTTGGCCGGACAAAGAACCCCGCCGTGAATCTCTGACGGAGGGCGTCAAAAAAAGAACTGCGATGCGCGTGATGCGCGTCGCAGTTCTTTTTTGCCTCACTCCACGAGGGAGGTGTAGGTATTGTCGTTGTCGAGCGTCTCGTAGGGCTCGGGCCAGGGAACGGTGTTCTGGGGCTTTGCCAGCACGGAGTAGGGCGTATGCATCGGGCCGGGATCGGTCACCGGGGGTGCGCCCAGCGTGGGAGGGGGCGCGGGATTGGGGTTGGGATCGGTCAGACGCTCATACTCGCCATGCGCCCAGTCGAAGTTATCCATGCGGGTCAGGATGTCCGGGCAGACATGCTCGTGGAGATACTTCCACTCGCCGTCCTCGAGCACGAAGTCGGAGCCGTAGCGCTCCCAGAGGACGTTGCAGTAGGGCTTGCCGTCATCGGTCAGGCGGGAGTGGATAACGCCCGGGGTGATGAAGCTGCCGCGGGCGGACTGACCATCGGCGGCGACCTCGATGACGTCGGTGACGAGGGTGTGGACGCTGGCCTCCATCAGCGGACGCGGGTCCTTGCCGCCGACCTCGGGGAAGCGCTCGAAGATGTTCAGCCAGTTCTCAAAGCACATTTTGTCGTACTGGGTGACGGAGCCGTACCAGACCTGATCGCCGCCGCGCATACGGCCGAAGGCATGCGCCCAGGAGGCGTTCTTGTTCATGCACCAGATCTCGTCCCACTCGCTGGTGGCGTCGGCGCGGCCGTGGAAATAGGTGTGGCGGGCCTTGACGTTCTCCACCTCCTGAGAAGCGGCCGCGTTGCGGATGCGTTCATGCAGGGTGAGCTCTCTCATTGGTAATTCCTCCCTTCCTTGGCGCCGTAGTGTTTGCCCTTCGGCGGCTTCCAGCCCTCGGGGCCGTAGCTGATGTCGTCGGTGAACCTCTCATAGGGATACGGCATGGAGGGGTAATCGTCCCACCAGTTGAAGGTGCCGTCGTGGCACAGACAGGGAACGGTGGGCGTGCCGAACTCGACCATGACGGGGTCGGTCTCATAGTTGGGGTAGGGATCCTGCGCGGAATAATCCTCGCCGGCCTCGGAGACGAGGTCGACCGCGGCCACGAAATGCCAGATCTTCCACTCGCCGCCCTCCTTGATGAAGTCGAACGCGATTTTCTCGGGCATCCAGAGCGCCCTGGCGGTGCCGTCGCCATTGGATTCGGTCTCCTGCGCGATGGAGTAGAACAGGCCCTTGGCGGTTTTGCCGTCGCCGGCAAGCTCCACAAGGCCAGTGCTCGCGGGATGGAAGGCCAGGTAGCCCGCGCCATGCTCCTTGACGTACCAAGCGCGGATGTTGTCCATGCCGACATACCAGCCGATATTCTTGCCGAAGGAGGCGGTTTTCTGATTCGCCGGCTCCCGGACCCAGAGCTCGTCAAGCTCCCGGGCGCGCCAGTCGTTTGCGATGTAAACGCCGCGTTTATACACGAGCTTCTTGATCTCCTCGATATCCCATACGCGGCGGATCAGCTCGTCATCGGTGTAATCCTTTTTAAACATAGTCCGATTTCCTCCTTTCCTCAAACGGCGTAGGTGAACGTGTCCGCGAAGTGCGTATACGGTTCGGGGATGGCGGGGGCCTCGGTCACGGGGCGGTCGGGCGTGTAGTAGACGCGGACGGTCTTGGCCTCGGTGTAGGGGGGATAGCGGAAGTCCTTGAGCGGCGCGAACTCGGGCAGGTCGGGATAGGCGACCGGCTCCTTGCCCCAGCTCTGGCCGCAGGTGCAGTCGACGTCGTTCACATACTGCATGTGCCAGATCTTCCAGCCGTCGGCCTCGCGGAGAAAATCCACCGCGAACCAGCCGAGCGTCCAGCGGGCGCGGGGGCCGCAGGCTTCGACATCGTTTTTCGCGCCCTGGCAGTACCAAAGGCCCTTGGCGGTCTCGCCGTCGCCGGCGACCTCGATGATCGGGCAGTACATGGGCATGACCTTGAACGGGCCGATGCCGTAGATCTCCTCCTCCGTCATGCCGCCGAGGCGTTCGGGAAAGCGCTTCTGCATGAGGCTCGCGACCAGCGCGTTGCGGCGGCGGCAGGCCTCATAATAGCCCTTCACCGCGTCGGCGCCGCGGTATACGCCGTCGTTGAAGGCGAGGGTCGGCTCGTTCGCGCTCCAGAAGCGGGAAAAGACCTCCTCTTCCCGGTTCAGGAGGACGATGTTTGCGTATTTGCCCATCAGGTTCTTGATGGCACGCTGATCCTCCCAGCGCTGGGTGAGCTGTTCGGTTGTGTACATATCGGTTAGCTCCTCCTATTGATTTACATATAACTGAGCGCGGCGACTGCATCGTAAGCGTCGCGGGTGGCGTTCATGATTTTGGCGGCACGGTTGGCGTCGCCGATGACGTAAAATTCCCTCACGAGCGGGCGCAGCGCCTCCACCTCCGCGCTCCGGGCACGCATGCCGGAGGCCATGATCACGTTGTCCGCCGGGTAAAACACCTCGTTTCCCTCCCGGTCGGCGGCATAAACGCCGTCCCCGGTGATTCTAGTGCAGCGCATGCCCATCGCGGGGTGGATGCGCTCGCTCGTCTCGATCTCGTGCAGCAGCGCGATGCGGTGCATGCGCCCGCAGTTGATCGCGAGCTCGTCGATCATCTCGAGGATGGTCACGTCGTGCCCCTTCCGCGCGAGGTCGACCGCCTCCTCGCAGCCGATGAAGCCCCCGCCGATGATAACGAGCTTCTCGCCGAGCTTCGTCTCGGGGGTCAGGTACGCGCCGAACACGACGTTCGGGCCGTCATGGCCCGGCACGGGCACCGCGAACGGCTCGCTGCCCACCGCCGCGATCAGCACGTCGGGCTTTACCTCGTCCACGACCTCCTTCGTCACGCGGGTGTTGAGGCGGATGTCGATGCCGCTGCGTTCCACCTTTGCGACCTGGCTGTCGCGGTAGCGGCGCATGGGACGCTTGAACCAGGTGTCGTTATCGGCAAAGCGCAGCGCGCCGAGCTTGTCGCTGGCCTCGCACAGGACGACCTCGTGACCGCGCTTCACGGCCTCCAGCGCCGCCTGCATGCCGGCCGGACCGCCGCCGGCGATGAGCGCCTTCTTCTTCACATAGGCCGGCTGCGGGTGGAACACCTCGCATTCCCGCCCGATGTATGGGTTCACCGTGCAGCGCATCACGCGGTTTTTCATCATGCCGCTCTGGCATTCCGTGCAGCGGATGCAGGGCGTGATCTCCTCCGGGCGGCCGCTCAGCACCTTGCGCGGCAGGAACGGGTCCGCCACCAGCGCCCGGCCCATGGCAATGGCGTCTACGCCCGTTTCCGCGAGGAATTTTTCCATCGCGTCGGGCATGTTGAACGCGCCGACCGTGACCACCGGGGTCTTGACATGCTTTTTGATCTCCGCGGCGAGATAGCCGTTGTGCATATCCTCCTGGAACGCGCCCGGGTGCATGAGCACGGCGGAGAAATCCTCCTGCTGCGTACCGGCGGAGACGTGGATGAGGTCCACCCTGCCGTCGAGCATTTTGGCAATCTCAACGCCCTCCTCGAGGCCGTATCCGCCCTCGATATACTCCGTGCCGGAGATGCGGATCTCGATGGGGAACTGGCGGCCGACCGCGGCGCGGACCTTGTCGATGACGAGCAGGCAGAAGCGCATCCGGTTTTCGAGCGAGCCGCCCCATTTGTCGGTGCGGTGATTGGTGACGGGGCTGATGAACTGATGGATGAGCCAGCCGTGGCCGCCGTGGAGCATGACCATGTCAAAGCCGAGATCCTTGGCGTTTTTGGCGCCCTCGGCGTATTTGCCGGCGGCCCACTCGATCTGCTCCTCGGTCATCTCGTCCACCTCGTCGCCCCAGGGGTCGATGTAGTGGGACGGGCCGAAGGCGTTTTTGCCGCCGATGAACTCCGGTGCGCACAGCGCGCCGCCATGGTCAAGCTCCACCTCGGCCATCGCGCCGCCGGCGTGGATGGCGTCCGCCATCGCGGCCAGATAGGGTGCGGCGGCCGGGTCGTTGATGCCGACCTGCTGGGGATGGCTGCGGCCGGTGTCGAGGTCCACGATCACGTCGCCGACGGGCACGACCGCCGCGCCGCCCAGCGCCCGGAGCTTGTAATACTCGATGTTTTCGCGGGAATAGTGCTCGTCCGGGCCGAGCTCCGCGAGGGAGGTCGGCGACGAGAACATGCGGTTTTTTAGCGTGATGCCGCCGATCTTCAGCGGCGCTGAAAGGTGTTCGTACATACGGTTTACTCCTCTTCCGTCTGTTTGGCGGACGGAATACAAGGGTGGTTTTTGATATAGATGATGAGCAGGATACTCAGCGCGAGACAGCCAAGCTCACCGAGAAGATACAGCGCCTCGCCGGGGAAAAAATTGCTTTCCGCCGCGAGAAAGAGATAGGCAAGCTCTGTCAGCACCATGAGCGCGGTGAAGCCGGCGCTCCAGTACGCGGAGACGCGTATGCGCTGCCACGAGGCGTGGTAATCCCGGAACGTGAGCGGCTCTTTGGCCCGCAGGAGGCATACTGCACCTATCGCGAGATAGATGAGCGGAATGATCTCCAGAAGCTGCGAAATCGCGGCATAGTGCCACATGCCGCCCGCGGAGGGCAGCAGAGCGACGAGAAGAAACAGCGCGATCAGCCCTGCCGTCAGGCAGAGGACGGGCGTCCGCACCTTGCCGATGCCGCCGGGGAAGCGGTAATACTCTCCCGTGTAGACAAAGCGGCTCTTGCCGTTTTCACCGGTGCGGCGCTCCCAGCCCTGAAAATACCAATCCCGGGTCCTCATTGGAGGTCGTTAATCTCGCGGACGCGATGGCAGGCCGCGTAGTGACCGGGCAGGACCTCCTCGACAGCGGGCAGCGTCTCATGGCACGCCTGCGCCGCGTAGGGGCAGCGGCTGGCAAAGCGGCAGCCGGGCTTGGGGTTGATGGGAGACGTGACCTCGCCCTTCATGATGATTTCCTCGCGCCGGACATGGATCGAGGGGATGGGGATGGCGGAGAGCAGGCCCTTGGTGTAGGGGTGCAGGGGCCGTTGGAAAAGCTCCTTCGAGGGGCATTTCTCGACCTCGCAGCCGAGGTACATGACGAGGATGTCATGCGAGATGTGCTTGACGACGGAGAGGTTGTGCGTGATGAACATATAGGTCAGGCCGCGCTGGTCCTGCAGGTCCTGCAGAAGGTTCAGGATCTGGGCCTGGATCGACACGTCCAGCGCCGAGACCGGCTCGTCGCAGACGATGAACTTGGGGTCGACGGACAGGGCGCGGGCGATGCCGATGCGCTGACGGCGGCCGCCGTCCAGCTCGTGCGGATACGAGAAGGCGAAGCGCCGGGACAGACCGACGGTGTCCATCAGCTCCGCGACGCGCAGCTCACGCTCCTTTTTGTCGTAAAGGTGCATGGCTTTCATCGGCTCGGCGATCAGGTCAGACACGCACATGCGGGGGTCCAGAGAGGAATAGGGGTCCTGGAAGATCATCTGGATGTCCTTGTGCATGGTCTTTTTCTGCGCCTTGGTCGGCTGGGTGACGTCCTCGCCCTCAAAGAGAAGCTTTCCGGCGGTGGCGTCGTGCAGGCCCATGATGACGCGGCCCAGCGTGGACTTGCCGCAGCCGGATTCGCCGACGACGCCGAGGGTGGTCTTTTCCTCCACGGAAAAGGAGAGGTCCTCGACCGCGTGGAGCAGGCCGCGCGGGGTCTTGAAGTATTTGCAGAGATGTTCGACTTGGACGATGGGCGTCATGACTGCACCTCCTCATGGCCGGTGTGTCCGCCGTGCAGGCATTTGATGAAATGGCCCGGCGTGATCTCCCGGGGGTCGGGATTTTGCTCCATGCATTCCTTTGTGGCATAGGGGCAGCGGGGGTGGAAGGCGCAGCCCGTGGGCAGGTTGATGGGGTCGGGCATGAGGCCCTGGATGGGCTGGAGCCGCTCGGTGTCGATGTCAAGACGGGGGATCGAGCCAAAAAGACCCTGCGTGTAGGGATGCGCGGTATGGTCGAAGATGTCCTCGAGCGAGCCGTATTCCACGATCTCGCCGGCGTACATGATGGCGACGGTGTCGCAGCTTTCGGCGACGATGCCGAGGTCGTGGGTGATGAGGATCATCGAGGTGCCGAACTCACGCTTGAGCTCGTTCACCATACGCATCACCTGCGCCTGGATCGTCACGTCCAGGGCGGTGGTGGGCTCGTCGGCGAGCAGGAGCTTCGGGTTGCAGGCAAGCGCGATGGCGATGATGATGCGCTGCTTCATGCCGCCCGAGAACTGATGGGGATAGTCGCCGGCGCGGTCGGAGCTGATGCCGACCTTGTCAAGCATCTCCATCATGCGCTGCTGGGCCTCGGCCTTGGAGCAGTCCTGGTGGCGCAGGATGACCTCGGCGATCTGGTCGCCGACGGTCATGACCGGGTTCAGGGCGGTCATGGGGTCCTGGAAGATCATGGAGATCTCGTTGCCGCGCAGGTCCTGCACCTCTTTTTCGCTGAGCCGCAGGATGTCCTGGTCCTTGTAGGTGATGGAGCCGGAGAGAATCTTGCCCGGCTCGGGAACAAGACGAAGGATGCCGAGCGCGGTGGTGGTTTTGCCGGCGCCGGTCTCGCCGACAAGGCCGAGGGTCTTGCCCGGCTCAACGGAGAGGCTGATGCCGTTCACGGCCCGCACATCGCCGTCCTCGGTTTTGAAATGGATGGTCAGGTCTTTGATTTCAAGTAAACTCATGGGATAGCCTCCTCACTGACGCATGCGCGGGTCCATCGCGTCGCGCAGTCCGTCGCCCAGCAGGTTGAAAGCCAGCTCTGCCAGAACGATGAACAGCGCGGGGAACACGATGACATGCCAGCGGGTGGAAAAGTCGTAGATGTAGTCAAGGCCGTTGTTGAGGATGTTGCCCCATTCCGGCGTGGGCGGCTGGACGCCGAGGCCGAGGAAGCTCAGGCCGGCGATGCCCATGATCGCGCCGCCGATGTACAGAGAGGTCTGCACGATGATCGGCGCGAGGGTGTTCGGGATGATGTGGGTCATGATGATCTTGAAGTTCGACTCGCCGAAGGAGCGGGAGGCTTCTATGTACTCCTGCCCGTTGATAAGCATCGTGGACGAGCGGAGCTGGCGGGCGATCATGGGGATCGTGCCGACGGCGAGCGCCAGTGCCGTGTTGAAAACGCCGGAGCCGAGCGCGACGGAGATACAGATCGCGAGCATCATGCCCGGGATGGACATGATGACGTCCATGATGCGCATGAGCACGGAGTCGACATACTTGCCGAAGAAGCCGCAGAGCGCGCCGATAATCATGCCGAACACGATGCCGATGGCGACGGACAGGATCGCGATCAGCAGGGAGTAGCGTCCGCCGACGAGCAGACGGGTCAGCAGGTCGCGGCCATAGTCGTCGGTGCCCATCCAGTGGGCGGAGGACGGCGTCTGGAAGCGGGCGGTGAGGTCGGTGGCGGTGTAGTCGTAGGGACTCAGGGCGGTGGCGAAGATGATGCCGAACAGCAGGACCGCGAGGAAGCCGAGGCAGATCATGGAGACCGGGTTCTTTTTGAGCCGGTGCCAGACCTCGCCCCAGTAGCTGCGCTTTTTCAGGCGCATGGTCTCGGGGGCCTCCGCGGGCGCGGCGGCGGGAATTTTCGTCTCTGTCTTTGTCATGTGCGTGTCACCCCTTTGCCGTTGCTTTCTTCCTGCTGCCGGCGGTGTACTGCGCCTTGATGCGCGGGTCGACGGCGGCGTAGGCGAGGTCGGTCAGCAGGTTCGCGATCGCCACGACAAACGCGCAGACGACGACGCAGCCCTGGACCGTGATGAAGTCCTTTGCCATGATGGAGGAGTTGATGAGCATGCCCATGCCGGGGATGTTGAAGATCATCTCAACGAGGATCGAGCCGGCCAGACAGGTGCCGAGTCCCGCGCCCACCATCGTCAGGATGGGGATGAGGGAGTTTTTCAGCACATGCTTCGTTGTGACGACGCTCTCGGCGACGCCCTTGGCCCGTGCGGTGCGGACGTAATCCTGGCGGATGACCTCCAGGATGGACGATCGCGTCATACGGGCGTTTTGCGTGATCGGGCCGATGCCTGCCGCGATGACCGGAAGCACGAAGCTCTTGAAGCCGTCCGCGCCGGAAACCGGGAACCAGCCCAGCTTCAGGGCAAAGACCAGCATGAGGATGACCGCGACCAGGAAGCCGGGCATGGCGTTCATGATGACGGCGAAGGTCGTGGTGATATAGTCGATGGCGGTGTTCTGGTGCAGCGCCGCCAGGATACCCAGAGGGATGCCGATGCAGACGGAGATGACCATGGCGCCGAGGCCGAGCTTGAGGGTGTTGGGGATGCGCCCGGCGAGAAGCTCCCAGACGGTCTTGGAGTAGACATAGGAGTCGCCGAGGTTGCCGTGGAGCAGGTTCCAGATGTAGTCGGCGAGCTGCACGATGTACGGGCGGTTGAGGCCCATGCTCTCGCGCATGGCGGCGAGCTTATACGGATCGGAGGCGGAGAGTCCGAGCTTGATCATGGCCGGGTCGGTGGTGCTGAAGTAGTTGATCGTGAAAACCACAATGATAGCACCCAGCAGAACAGGGATGATCAGCAGCAGTCGGCGAAGGATATATTTCAGCATGGTAGAATCCTCTTGAAAAAGCGCGGCGGCAGGATCTGCCGCCGCGCGGGTTGGTAGATGCCGGCGATAAGCGCGTTATCAGTCGGTCAGCAGGACGGGGTCGACCTGGTTGGAGGTGTCGATCGCCGCCGCAAAGCTGGTGTGGGCGTTGTTCACGCCGAAGTTCTTGGTGCTGACGCAGACGGGAATCACATAGTAGCCCTCGTAAATGCCCTCCATGAACTCCTGATAAATGGCCAGGCGTGCGTCGTGATCGGTGGTGGTGGAGCCTTCGTTGAAGAGCTCGGCGAGATGCTCGTCGCGGACGCGGAGCAGGGAGTTATCGGAGGCCGGGCCGAACTGCTGGAGCAGGTTGGCGGGGTCGTTGCCGGAGCCGTTGGAGGCCTGGCCCATGGAGATGGGGACCAGGTTGCCGATCAGGGTGGGCAGGATGGTGGCGAAATCGGTAACGCCGGAGAGGTCGAGGTTGATGCCGATCTTAGCGGCGTAATCCTGCGCCGCCTCAAAGAAGGCGGAGGCCCAGGCGGTGCCCTCGGCATAGACGGTGACGTTCAGGGGGTTATCGACGGAGTAGCCGGCCTCGGCCAGATACTGGGCGGCAAGTTCCGGATCGTACTCATAGACGCCGAGGTCCTCGTAGATCCAGCTTCCCTCGCCGACGAGGGAGGAGGCAACTTCATAGACGCCCTCGCCGAGGGATTCCACGATGGTGGGGATGTCGAGGCAGTGGGCCAGAGCCTTGCGGACGTTGATGTCGGTGAAGGGGGCGGTTTCCTCGGGCTCGCCGGAAGCGCCGCCCAGAGCGACGGCCATCTCAATGTACTGAACGGCGTTTTCCTTGGCGGTGATCAGGGAAGCGTCGGGAACGGCGCCGTTGGCGAGGTTGTTGATGTAGGTGGCCTCGGTCAGATACGCGGCGTCAAGGTTGCCGGCCTGCAGGTCGGCGTAGCGGGTGGACTCCTGAGAGTAGAAGTACACGTTGAATTCGTCGTAGTAAGGCTCCTCGCCCCAGTAGTAGGGGTTGCGGACAAGGGTGTACTTGACGGATTCCTCCCAGCCGGACTTGTCGGTGACGCCGTCGCCCTTGAGCATGTAGGGGCCGGTGCCGATGAGCCAGTCGAAGGCGTAGCCCTCCGCGCCGGCGACCTTTTCGTCGAGGATGAGGCAGGAGGCGTTGCCGAGCAGGTCGATCAGGGCAGCGTCGTAGTAGTTCATGGGGATGCTCAGCGTGTAGTCGTCGGCGATCTCCGCGTTCTCAAGATCCATGCAGGCGTACATGGCGGCGGTGCGGAGCTGGCTGGCAACGTGCTTGAAGGTGAAGAGCACGTCGGAAGCGGTCATCTCGTCGCCGTTGGAGAACTGAACGCCCTGCTTCAGGGTGATGTTCAGCGCTTCCTCGGTGTAGTCGACGCTCTCCGCCAGCTTCAGGGTCATGTTGCCGTCGGGATCGCAGGTCCACAGGCTCTCGCCCACGGCGTGGACGAGGAAGTTGCCGGAGTTGGTCTGCAGATCGGAGGCGGGGTCGAAGGTGGTGGAGTTGGCGTCGGTGCCGTAGTTGAAGACCTTGTAGTCGTCGGCGGGGGCGGCGTCATCTGCCGGAGCGGCGTCATCCGCCGCAGCGGCCGTGCCGTCGGCGGGTGCTTCGGTAGTGCTGCCGGAGCCGCCGCAGGCGGCGAGGCTCAGGCAGAGCGCGAGGCAGAGCGCCAGCGCGAGAAGCCGGATCAGTTTCTTAGTCATCTTGTTCATTCCGTCCTTTCAGAATCATCGTGTTAGACTTTTGTCAATAAAGCCATACTCAGATTATATAGCATATAGATTTTATTGTAAAACAACAAAAATAAGTCGTCCCCACACGTTTTTATATTGTCTTGGGGGCGGTTTTCGGCTAAAATAGAGGGGAAGGAGGCGGTCCCGTGAACGATATGGAAATTTCCTGCTTTCTGTCCGTGGCCCGGACGGGAAGCTTCACCGTCAGCGCCCGCGAGCTGAGCAGCACGCAGCAGGCGGTGAGCCGGAATATTCAGTCGCTGGAAAGCGAGCTGGGCTTTCCGCTTCTGAACCGCGGCGGCAGCACCGTCACGCTGACATGGGCGGGCGAGCGGTTCATGCAGTGGCGCATGGAGCATGATGCGCAGCTGTCCGCGCTGGAACGGCAGAGCCGCCGTATGTCCGCGCAGGGAGCGGATGAGCTGTATGTTGCCTGGAACGACTGGACGGGCTGTCCGCAGGGGGTCGCGGAGGATATATGCGGCTTCCGGGAGCGCTATCCGCATGTCCGGCTCCATGTCCGGCAGGGCTCGACGGAGGAGGTCGCGGAGATGCTGTACGACGGGAACGCGGATATCGCGATCCTGCCGGAAAACAGTACGCACAACCTGAAGGGGCTGTCCATTTCGCCGCCGTTTGCCAGCCAGCCGCTGTATGTGATTTCCCGGGACCTGGAGGAGCTTCCGAGCATGGAGGAGCTTGCGGCCATGCGGCACCTGGCGGCGCCGATGGGCGAGGGGGATGAGGAGGCCACCCGGCGGCGTGTGCGCATGTTCTGCGCGGAGATCGGCCTGGCGCCGAAGCAGCTCGAGATCATGCCGAACGTGCGCAGCGCCTTTTCGCAGCTCCTGTGTGGCGGCTGTTATACGATCGCGCCGGCCGGCGATGTGACCGAGGGGCTGAAGGCGTTTCCGCTTCCCGGGCGTGAGGTGCGGCTGGTGTTCGTGATGCCGCAGGGACGGGTGAGCCCGTGGCTGCCCGTGTTTGAAGGCTTTGTGCGGCAAAGGAGGGACCGGGTATGAATACCAGTCAGGTCGATTGCTTCCTGGAGGCGGCGCAGAGACTCAGCTTTTCCGCGGCGGCCTCGGCGCTGTACCTGTCGCCGCAGGCGGTGTCGAAGCAGGTGATCGCGCTCGAAAAGGAGCTGGATACGCGGCTTTTCGACCGGAACGGCCCGAAGCTCCGGCTGACGGAGACCGGGGCGATGTACCGCCGCCTGTTCGAGGGACAGGCGCGCCAGTATGAGTTTCTGCTGGAGGATATCCGGCTCCATCAGAAGAGCCTGTCGATGATGCTGAAAATCGGCGTGTCCGAATGGCTCGACCCGTTCGGGGCGTTCGGCGGCGGGTTCTGGGCGTTTTTCGCCGAGAAGAAGAACACGAGCTTTTCGCTGTATCATTTTACCAATAACGAGCTTCTGGAAAGGCTGACGTCCGGAGCGATTGACTGCGCGTTTTTCTCCGAAGCGCAGCAGCCGGAACGGCGGGACCTGCAAACGGTGACGGTGGCGACGGAGGAGATCGCGCTGTTCGGCCCGGCCGATCTCGGCGGCGGCCCGATGCGGGAGGACTGCTTCGGCCTGCCGCTTCTGATGACGCTCGCATGGAACTGGATCCGGACGGAGTACCGCCTGCTGGGCTTCCGGGAACGGCTCGTGGCAAAGCTCAGCCCGCCGGAGCTTGTGAATCTGCCGAACTACCAGACGCTGTTGAGCGAGATGGTGCACTCCCGCGGCGTAACGCTCGCCGGCACCCGGTTCACGCCGTTTTGCCGCATACCGGAGCTGAGTGCGCACCCGGTGGGCATTGTGGACGACGTAGTCTGTCTGTGGCGGCGGGATAACGAAAATCCGCTGCTCCCGGAGCTTGCGGAGTTTCTCCGGGCTTATTACGCGGAGCACCAATAAAAAAAGCGCGGCACGCCGCGCTCTTTTTATTGGTATCATTATTGTTACCGGACGGAGAGCTTGATGACGCCGGTGTATGTCCCGGCGGCGATGGGCGTCTCCGCACCGTTCACGGTCATGACGGCGGTTTTGCCCTCGGGGGCGGCGATGACCGCGCTCTCGTCGAGGGTAAGCGCGGTGATATAGCTGTCGCCGGTGACGGTCCAGGCGCTGTCCCTGCCGAGGGTCAGGCAGACGCCGTTGTTCACGGGGGGCTGCGCCCACTGGCGTACGTTCGAGATCTCGAGGCGGTTTTCCTCGGTGATGCGGGTGAGGCCGTCCCGGTATGCCTGGCCGGCGGCGGAAATAACGCCGGTCACGCGGGCGTTTTGGAGCGTGAGGCCGAGGTTCTTCGGGCCGCGGTGGTCGGGCGGCACGGGCATGTCCTCGGGCGGCTCGTCAAAGAAGTGTACGGGGCCGATGAGCGTGTCGTGGAACCGGCCCGGCGTGCCGACCGCGCCGCGCTCATAGGCGCGGATATTCGTCGTGGAGTTGTAGAAATCGCCGGTCACATCCATGTCGGACAGGCGGAGGATGACGTCCTCCCGTTCGGAGACGGCGGTCAGGTCGCGGCCCTCGATGGGCGTGTCGGTCTCGCCCACGGGGACGAGGAACTCGACGGAGGTCATGCCGGCCTCGTCGCTGTCCATGAGCTGCAGGATGACGCCGTTTCCGGCCTGCATCGTGCAGTTTTTCACGTCGATGACGGTGGAGCTGCCCTTGACGCAGAGGACGGACTTGCCGGTGCGGAAGGAGGAATCGGCCAGCGTGAGGACGCTGCCGTCGTCGCCGTCCACAAAGACGCCGAAGCGGCGGCCCCGGATGCTGCTGCCGTTGAGGATGCTGCCGCGGCCGAGGCCCTGCATGCCCATGAGCATGAACGGATAACCGTTGACGTCGGCGGTGACGTGGTCGAAGGTGACTTCGTTCTCGCCGATGCAGAAGGCGCCGTAGCCGTGGGCGCGGGGGCCGGACAGCTCGATGGAGGTGTCCTTGAGGGTCATTTTGACGCCCTCGTCGCTGCCGTCGATGGAGCAGACGCCCCAGCCGTTGGTTTTCAGGCGGCAGTTGTTGTAGGTGACGACGGCGTTGTCGGCGAGCTGGGTCAGGCGATTGGTGCCGAGGAAGCCGACGTTCCAGGAAAAGGAGCCGAGACGGCCGCTGTCGGGGCTGATGTTTTCGATGTCGCAGTTGTTGAGCGTGACCTCGCTGTCACCGCCGACATGCACCGCGCAGCGGGTGACGCCGGAGAGCGTGAAGGAGGAATCGTTGATCGAGACCTTGGCCTTATCAATGACGGTCACGCCCGCGCCGACGCCGAGGAAGTCGTTGTCGGAAAAGCCCTCGAGATCCATCTTTACGCGATTGATCTCATACTTGCTTTCGCCGTCGATGACGATGCCGTTCAGGGCTTCCTCGCTGCTCGCGATGTAGACATCCTCCATGGCGGTATCGGTGACGGAGCCGCCGTTCAGGAGCGCGGGAACGCATTTATCTGCGGAAAGCCTTCCGTTCTCGACGGCGGCGGCGGTGTGGAAATACCGGGCGATCCGGTTTGCGTTCATAAGGCCGTGGGGCTGCATGAGATAGCCGTCGGACAGGGACAGCTTCACATCGCCGATATAGCGGCCGGGCTTCAGCCCGCGGCCCATGCCGTCCACGGTGAGGGTGACGAATTTGCCCTCCGGAGCGGTGATCTTGGCGGTTTCGGTGATCGTCAGGTCGTCATAGCCGGTGTCCTCGTCCACGAGCCAGGTGGTCTGATACAGCAGCGCGGTTTTTGTTTTGGGGATGGGTCTTGCGGTATACATAGCGTTGCTCCTTCCGTTTTTGCTGGTCTGATTATAGGGGAATGCTTTTCGGAAAGTAAAGCAACGAAATCGTGTTGAACTACCGTCGTGGGATGAAAAACGGGTCTGCCCGGAGAGGGCAGACCCGCAGACGGAAAGCGGTTTTATTTGACGAGGATGACGACGCCGGTGTATTCGCCGGCGCTGAGGGAATCGACCTGCGTGCCGGTGGTGTAGTCATAGAACACGTCGGAGCCGTCCATTGCGCAGTCAACATAGATCGCAAGCTCGTGACCGGCGGGGGCGGTGATCTGCGCACCGTCCGTCACGGTGAGGCTGTACAGGCTGGAATCGCCGGTGACGAGCCAGGAGGAATCGGCGTCCATGCTCATGCGCACACCCCAGATGGTGTCGTAGGAGGCGTCCGGGCAGAGGGTGGAAACAACCACGTCCTTGGTATGGCCGAGCTGCTCGTCATACTCGGTCCAGCCCGCATCGACACAGGCGGCGATGTTCTGGTTCCAGGCCGCGCAGGTGCCGGATACGACCGCGCCGGCGAGGTCGGCGTTCTCAAGGGTGAGGATCATCTTGCGCTGATAGTCCTCGTGGCGGATATCGCCGTTGAGGTCCATGTTCTTCACGACGATGTTCGCGCCGTAATACTCGGTGCCGTCGGGGACCTTGATGTTGGAGGCCATGTTGTCATAGCCGATGACGGACTGGATTGCAACGTCGCTGGCGCTGGTGACAAGGCAGTCGTCGAGGGTCATATCGACGTTCTCGCTGCGGATGGCAAAGACCGAGCCGTGGATGTAGTTGAGGAAGTAGTACGCCGCACCATAAGCGCCGTCGTCCTTGTGGTCATAGATGTCCATGGTGTCGATCAGGGGATTGCCGTCGCGGTCGAGCACGGAGAGGGTGTCGAAAATGGTGTGGGTCGAATCAAGCACGCCGACGATCTCCGCGCCGGACATGTCGGCCTGCATGGTAACCGCATTGGTGCGGCCGCCGATATAGCTCCAGCCGTTCTGCAGGGTGGTCTCGCCAAGACCGGATTCGCCGAGCTGTGCCAGCGCTTCCTCGGGTGCGTCGGTCAGGGCGCCGGTGTAGGTGCGGCCCGCGGCGCAGAGGATGGTGCCGTACTGGGCGGAGGCGGCATAGGAGCCGTAGAACCAGGTGGTGTTCGGGTCCGTAAAGCCGAGGGCGTACATGCTGTAGCCGCCGTAGGTGTTCAGGGAGTAGTCGTTGACGATGTAGACATTCGCGCCGTAGCAGCCGTCCAGGGAGTAAACGCCCCAGTCGCTGGAGATGACGTCGGAGTTATAGATATAGGTGTTGCCCGAGGACTCGATGAGCAGGGGACGGGAGCTGGCGTACATCATGATCGCGCCGGGTGCGGAGGAATCGCGGCCCTCGGAGCCGACGGCGATGATGGAGGAGTCGCGGATCACGGTCTCCGTCACGTTGGTGGTGGTGTGGATGGCGCTGCGGCCGTAGCCGGCGGTGTAGATGTAGGCGTTGTCCACGAGAAGATACGGCACGTCAGCGTAGACGCCGGCGCCCTCCGCGCCCTCCTGGGCGTCCTTCTGGTCGCGGGTCACGCTGCCGCCGAGGGCGTTGGCCTCGTCGCGGTCGTCCGCGCCGAGGAACAGGACGGTGTTATAGCCCGTGCCGTCGACCTCATAAAGGTCCTGCTCGCCGCCGATGACGAACGGGGTCTCGTCGTCGTTCGAGAGAACGGCGCCGTAATGGCCGAAGACGACGGAGCCGTCCCAGTCGCCGATGACGTCATAGCCGGCCTTGACGCCGGAGATGGCGTGCAGGGAGATGGCGCCGCTCTCGACGGCAAGCTCATCGCTGCCCATCTCGTCGCCTACGACATACATGGCGGCGGTGTTCTTCATGTCCTCCGTATTTTGCGCCATGGCGCTGGGGGGAGCGGGAGGGGCGGAGCCTGCGACGGATTCGGATGCTTCGCCGGAGGCGAAAGCGCCGACGGACAGAAGCATGGACGCCGCCATGAGGAGAGCCGTTATCTTCGTTCTTTTTTTCATACCTCTTGTTCCTTTCTAAGATGTGATAGTTAAATTATAGATTACCGCGCGGCGGCTTGTAAAGTAAAGAAAACGTAAGGCGTCCACAATTTTTTGTGCGGGTTACGCAAGGCGGATGGCACTTTTCATTTCAAAATTTGTATGCTATACTGAATATCATCAATCTAAGTTATAAGGAGAATACAGTCCCATGAACAATGAACCTGTCATCGTGGCCTATGGCCGCAGCCCCTGCTGCCGCGCCCGCAAGGGCGGTCTTGCGCGGATGCATCCCATCGAATATGCCGCCCAGACCCTGCAGGGAGTCCTCGCGAAGGTGCCCCAGCTTGATCCCGCGCTCATCGACGACGTGATCACCGGCTGCGCCTCCCCCACGAACGAGATGAGCATGAACGCCTCCCGCCTGATCGTCAACCGCGCCGGCCTGCCCGAGTCTGTCTGCGGCCAGACCATCAACCGCTTCTGCTCCTCCGGCCTGCAGGCCATCGCTACCGCGTCCAACGCGATCCTGGCCGGCCAGATGAAGGTCGTCGTTGCCGGCGGCGTCGAGTGCATGAGCAAGTGCTTCGCTCCCTATCCCGAGGAGCAGAAGGACCCCTGGTTCGACGAGAACTACATCGGCGGCTACATGACCATGGGCGAGACCGCCGAGCGCGTCGTCGAGCGCTACGGCATCTCCCGTGAGCGCATGGAGGAGCTGGCCCTGCGCAGCCATACCCTTGCCGCCAAGGCCCGCAAGGAGGGCAAGCTCAACAAGTGCATCGTCCCCATCGTCGATCAGGACGGGAACCTGGTGGAGTATGACGACGGCATCCTGGCCGATATGGACGGGAACCTCAAGACCTCCATGGAGAAGATGGCTGGCATGAAGCCCTGCTTCCGTGAGCAGGGCACCGTCACCGCCGCGACCTCCTCCCAGACCACCGACGCGGCGGCGTATGTCGTCATCATGGCCGCCGGTGTTGCCGAGGAGCTCGGCATCAAGCCGATTGCGAAGCTGAAGGGCTTTGCTGTCGCCGGCTGCGACGCTACCGTCATGGGCATCGGCCCCATCTACGCGGTCCCCAAGGTCATGGAGCAGGTCGGCATGACCGTAGCCGATATGGACGTCGTGGAGATCAACGAGGCGTTTGCCTCCCAGTCCCTCGCCTGCATCGACACGCTCGGTTTCGATATGGCGAAGACCAACCCTTACGGCGGCGCGATGGCGCTGGGTCATCCCATGGGCGCGACCGGCGCGTTCCTGACCATGAAGGCTCTCGACTACCTGCAGGACCCCGAGACCGCGGGCAAGTACGCGCTCGTCACCATGTGCATCGGCGGCGGCATGGGCGCGGCCGGTGTGTTCGAGCTGCTGTGATCCGGGTACGCATACTATAAATAATAACAGCAAAACGGCTGAAGGCGCTTCACCTTCAGCCGTTTTTGTCCGGTTGGGCTTCCGTGCGGGAGGCAGGGGTCAGCTTCCCTCGGCCAGCTTCTTGAGCTTATAGAGGAGATTCAGCGCCTCGAGCGGGGTGATGGTGTTGAGATCGAGCGAGGTCAGCTCCTGCGCCAGCGCGCTGCCGGTCATGTCGAGCAGGCTCACCTGCTCCGGGACGGCCCGGGCGCGGGGGACGGCCGGAGCGGAGCCGGATTCCAGATCGGCGAGGTACTGCTTGGCCTTTTTGATGACCGCGTCGGGAACGCCGGCAAGCTTTGCGACCTCGATGCCGTAGCTGTCATCCGCGCTGCCGGGGACGATCTTGCGCAGGAAGATGAGGCTGCCGCCCTGCTTTTTGGCGGTGATGTTGTAGTTTTTAACGCCGTCGATCGTACCCTCGAGCGCGGACAGCTCGTGATAGTGCGTGGCGAACATCGTCCGGGCGCCGAGCCTCCGCTTGTCGGCACAGAACTCGAGCATCGCCCGTGCGATGGCCATGCCGTCGAAGGTCGAGGTGCCGCGGCCGATCTCGTCGAGGATCAGAAGCGACGCGCCGGTGGCGTGGCGCAGGATGTTTGCCATCTCCGCCATCTCGACCATGAAGGTGGACTGGCCGCTGGCGAGGTCGTCCGACGCGCCGATGCGCGTAAAGACGCGGTCGACCACGCCGATGACCGCCGAGCGGGCGGGCACGAAGCTGCCGATCTGCGCCATGAGCACGATCAACGCCGCCTGGCGCATATAGGTGGATTTACCCGCCATATTGGGACCGGTGATGATGGCGACCCGGTCGTCGGCGTCGTTCAGGAAGGTGTCGTTCGGGACGAAGAGCGTGTCCTTCTGCACCGCCTCCACGACGGGGTGGCGGCCCTCGCGGATATCGAGCGTCCGCGACAGGTCGATCTCCGGCATGGCGTAATGGTTCCGCGCGGCGACCTCGGCCAGCGAGCAGACGGTGTCCAGCTCCGCGACGGCCGCCGAGGCCGCCTGCACACGTTCGACCTGGCCGGCGACGGCGCTGCGCAGCGCGGCGAAGAGCTGGTATTCGAGCTCGGCGATCCGGTCCTTGGCGTTGAGGAGCGTGCTTTCAAGCTCCTTGAGCTCCGGGGTGAAGTAGCGCTCGTTTGAGACGAGCGTCTGCTTGCGGATGTATTCCTCGGGCAGGGCGACGTCCCCGGCGGAGCGGGGCACGTCGATATAGTAGCCGAAAACCTTGTTGTAGCCGACCTTGAGCTTTTTGATGCCGGTGCGTTCGCGCTCGCGCAGCTCCAGCTCCGCCACCATCCGCGCACCGTTATCGCGCACGGCGCGCAGGTAGTCGATCTCCTCGTTGGCGCCGGGCCGCAGAATGCCGCCCTCGCGGATGGAAAACGGGGGATCGTCGGCGATCATCGCGGCGATATCCCGCTGCAGGTCGGCGAGGTCGTCCATCATGGCGATGTCGCGCAGAAGGACGCTTTTGGTGTCGAGAAGAAGCTCCTTCAGCCGGGGCAGCAGCGCGAAATAGTTTGCCAGCGCGAGGAGATCGCGGCCGTTCGCGGTGCCGTAGACGCATCGGCCGATGAGCCGCTGGATATCCCCGATGTCGTGGAGCGTGCGGATCAGCTCCGCGCGGGCGACGCTGGCGCCGAAAAGCTCCCCGACGGCGGAGAGACGGCGCTTGATGGCGGCCGGGTTCAGGAGCGGGCGCTCCACCCAGGCGCGCAGGAGCCGTCCGCCCATGGGGGTCTGCGTGCGGTCGAGGACCCAGAGGAGACTGCCCTTTTTCTCGCCGGTGCGGAGGCTCTCGGTCAGCTCCAGGTTCCGGCGGGTGGTGTAGTCCATCTCCATGTAC
Organism: uncultured Oscillospiraceae bacterium; assembly: GCA_964406615.1. Classification (GTDB taxonomy): domain Bacteria; phylum Bacillota; class Clostridia; order Oscillospirales; family Oscillospiraceae; genus CAJOIG01. The sequence goes on along the minus strand of CAYOSI010000009.1, from coordinate 43,028 downwards.
CGCCCGTCGCCGAAGCGGTCGAGGCGGCGGATGTGGGAGATGTCAAACTTCTGCGTCTCGAGGATGTAGCTCAGAAGCGCGCCCGCTGCAAGCGTCTCGGCGGGGGCGGCGCGTTCGCCGAAACGCTCCCAAACCAGCTTTTCGCAAGCCTCGTCGCGGAAGCGGGCCGAGCCGTCTTCGGGCAGACAGTCGAGCCGGCGCAGAAAGGAGCCGATCTCCTTACTTTGGAGCGCGCCCCCGGAAAGGACGGCCTCGCGGGGAGAGAAGCGGCCGAGCTCATTGAGCAGGTGCGTGACCGGGTCGTCGGAGAACGCGGAGACGCAGAACTCGCCGGTGGAGATATCGCAGAAGGCCGCAGCGCCGCATGTCTCGTCGAGCCATACCGAGCAGAGGTAGTTGGAGCGGCTGTCCTCCAGCATGGAGCTTTCGGTCACGGTGCCGGGGGTGATGACCCGGATGACGCCGCGTTCAACGATGCCGGCCGCGTCGGCGGGGTCCTCGAGCTGTTCGCAGATGGCGACCTTATAGCCCTTCTGGATGAGCCGGGCTATGTACGCCTCGCTCGAATGGTACGGGACGCCGCACATCGGCGTCTGCTCCTCGGCGGGCTTCCCGCGGTCGCGCGTGGTCAGCGCGAGGTCGAGCTCCTTCGAGGCGACGCGGGCATCGTCGTCGAACATTTCGTAAAAATCGCCCAGGCGGAAGAAAAGCAGGCAGTCCGGGCACTGCTCGTGGATCTCGTAATACTGCCGCTTCATCGGCGTCATTTCGGCCATGGTATGTCTCTCTCTTATCTTTCAGAATGGGGTTATTGGGCTGTGCGTCCGAACAGCGCCCAGGTAGAGCTTCCGGTGATCTCCGCCTCGGCAAACCGGCCGACCAGCGCCGGGTCGCCGGCGAGATGGACAAGGCGGCCGCCCTTTGTGCGGGCGGAGAGGTTGTGCTCCGGGTCGTTTGTCAGACCGTCCACGAGGACGCGGCGGCGCGTGCCGACGTATTCCGCGTGCTTTTCCGCCGAAATGCGGTTGGCGCTTTCGAGCAGGCGGTCAAACCAGACCTGCTTTTCGGCGCGGGAGGCCGGGTCGGGCATGGCGGCCGCCGGCGTGCCCGTGCGGGGGGAGTAGAGGAAGGTGAACATCGCGTCGTAGCGAACCTCCTCGATGAGGGAGAGGGTGTCGCCGAAGTCCGCCTCGGTCTCGCCGGGAAAGCCCACGATGATGTCGGTGGTCAGCACGAGGTCGGGCATGTATTTCCGGGCAAGCTCCACGGTTTTAAGGTATTTGTCCCGGTCATAGTGCCGGTTCATGGCCTTGAGGATCCGGTTCGAGCCGGACTGCGCGGGCAGGTGAAGGTGGTGGGCGGCCTTGCCGCATTCGGCCATGGCGGCGAAGAGCTTTTCGGTGGCGTCCTTGGGGTGGCTCGTCATGAACCGGATGACGAAATCGCCGGGGATATCGTTGATGCTCCGCAGCAGGTCGGGGAAATCGACGCCCTCTTCGAGGCCCTTGCCGTAGCTGTTGACGTTCTGGCCGAGAAGGGTGATGTCCTTATAGCCCTGTTCGGCGAGCCGCCGCGCCTCGGCGAGAATGTCCGCCGGGCGGCGGCTGCGCTCACGGCCGCGGACATAGGGCACGATGCAGTAGGTGCAGAAATTGTCGCAGCCGTTCATGATGGACAGCCATGCCTTAATGGAGCTGTCGCGCCGGCGGGGAAGGTTTTCCGCGATGACGCCGTCCGAGGGCTCGGCGGAGATCAGGCGGCCCTTGTTGCCGCGGCGGCCGTGGCGCTCCATGGCCTGCCAGAGAAGCTCCGGGAATTTCCAGACCTCGTGCGGTCCGAAAACGAGGTCGACCATGCGGAAGGAGTCGCGGATCTTGGTTTTGATGGATTCCTGCTGGGTCATACAGCCGCCGACGGCGACGATGAGGTCGGGGTTCTTTTCCCGGGCATGGGCCAGCGCGCCGACGTTCCCGAATACGCGCAGCTCCGCGTGCTCACGCACGGCGCAGGTGTTGACGGCGATCATATCGGCCTGCCCGGGGTCGTCGGTCAGGTTGTAGCCGCAGTTCAGAAGCCAGCCCCGCAGGATCTCGCTGTCGGACTCGTTCTGCTGGCAGCCGTAGGTGTCGACCATGGCGTAGTGGGGGTGAAGGGAGATGGCGTCCCGGATCTTTTCGCAATATAAATGCTGCGCGTCGAGCTCGCGCTGGGATATCTCTTTTCTCTCGTACATGAAATTCCTCGCAAATGCAAAACAGATTACTTTAATATATCATTTATTTGTGTTATAATCAAGGATACGTATATTCAGCTTTTTGCCGAAAGGGAAATGGGGGACAATCAATGAGAAAATGGATATGCGCCGTTTTGGCGCTGTGCCTGACGGCGGGCATGGCCGGCTGCGGCGATGGGACGAAAATGGCCGTCGACCGGGAGAGAGCCGGCGAGGTCCTGATCGAGAGCGAGACCGGCCCCGGCGGCGATGTGCCGGCGGAACCAGATGAGATCGGTCCCGCGGCGGAGGCGGAGGACGATGCGTTTCCGGACCCGGCGATGGAGGCGGCCGCCGCGGAGGAGTCGGACGGGGAGAAAGCGCCCGGGGAGCTTGCTTCGGCGGAGTTTTCAAATCCGCTGGTCGCCGCAGAGCCGGAGGAGGACCATGTCATGATCTGGGGTGACGACGCGCTGGAGACGGCGGTGCGGAGCGTCGCCGGGATCGCTTCCGGGGATATCATGCTGAGCGACCTGTGGGAGCTGACCGAGCTGGACCTGAGCGGCCGGGGCATCCGGGACGTCTCCGCGCTGAGCGAGCTTACGAACCTGATCTGGCTGGACCTGCGGGATAATGAGATCACGGATATCTCGGCGCTTTCTGCGCTGACGGCCCTGTCGTCGCTGGACCTTTCCGGCAACGGGATCGGCGACCTGACGGCGCTGTCGGACCTGCCGTATGTCACGGAGCTTTACTTGGCCGATAACGAGGTGACGGATATCTCGGCCCTTGCCGCGATGCGGTACCTGTCCTGGCTCGACCTTTCGGACAACGAGCTGCGGGACATTTCCGCTCTGAGCGGGCTGACGGAGCTGACCGAGCTGGACCTGAGCGGCAACCCCGTCTCGGATGTGAGCCCGCTGGCGGAGCTGGAGTTTCTGTGCTTCCTGGATCTTTCGGACACGGACGTAAAGGATGTAAGCCCGCTGGCGGCGGTAACAAGTCTTGAATCGGTCGACCTGACCGGAACGGCGGCGGATGCGTCCGTGCTGCGGGAAGCAAATGCGTGGGTCGAGATCGTGACCGGCTAAAAGGAGCGGAAGCATGTCTGTTATTCATATTCTTTCCCCTCATGTGGCGGACATGATCGCCGCCGGCGAGGTGGTGGAGCGGCCCGGCAGCGTGATCAAGGAGCTTATGGAAAACGCCGTGGACGCCGGGGCGAAAAACATAACGGTGGAGCTGCGCGGCGGCGGCGCGACCTACATCCGCGTGACGGACGACGGCTGCGGCATGGCCCCGGAGGACGCGGGCAACTGCTTTCTGCGCCACGCGACCTCGAAGCTGACGGATGAGCGGGGGCTGGAGGCCATCGCAACGATGGGCTTTCGCGGCGAGGCTCTGGCGGCGATCTCGGCGGTGAGCCGGGTGGAGCTTGTCACCCGCCGCGCAGGGGACGCCGAGGGCACCCGCGTCACGGTCGAGGGCGGAGACATCCAGGAAATGGGCCCCGTCGGCTGTCCGAAGGGAACGGTCTTTACCGTGCGCGACCTTTTCTACAACACCCCGGCGCGGCTGAAATTCATGAAATCCGACCGGGCGGAGGGCGCGTACTGTGTGCAGCTCGCCCTGCGCGTGGCGCTCGGCCGCCCGGAGATATCGGTGCGCTGCCTGAAGGACGGGAAAGAGGAATTTTTCACCTCCGGCGACGGAAAAATAAGCTCGGCGGTCTATGCCCTGCTGGGCCGGGAGACGGCGCTCTCGATGCTCCCGGCGGAGGGCGAGAACGAGGGCGTGCGCGTCCGGGGCTTTGTGTCAAGCCCGGCGGCGGGCCGCGGCAGCCGCTCGATGCAGTTTTTCTTCGTGAACGGCCGCGCGATCCGGTCGGTTTCCCTGCAGGCGGCGGTGGAGCAGGCGTATAAAAACACGCTTCTGGTCGGCCGTTTCCCGGCCTGTGCGCTCTATATCGAGCTCAACCCCGGCGCGGTGGACGTGAACGTCCATCCGACCAAGAACGAGGTGAAATTCTCCGGCGAGAAAAAGGTGTTCGACGCCGTGTATTACAGCGCGCTGAACGCGGTGCGGGGCGAGGCGGATACCCTGCACATGGACCTGACCGCCGGGACGAAAAAGAAGCTGGAGGCCGCCCGGCCGGCGCCGCCCGCCTCGGCCCCGGCGAAGCCGTCGGAAAAATCGGCCTGGTCGGTTCCGGATGAGCCGGCCGTCTCCTCACCGGCCCGCCCGTCCTTCTCGCTGCATCGTCCGGGAGCGGGGTACGATACCGCGCCGTCCCGCTGTCCGCGCCCCGGCATACCGGAAAGGCCGGCCGGGAAAACGAGCCCGGCCCCCGCACCGGCCCCCGTGTCCGCGCCTGTATCCGTGTCCGAGCCGGAGCAGACGAGCCTGTTCGCCGGGGAACCGGAAGCGGCCCGGCCGCCGGCCGTCCGACTGGTGGGGGAGGTCATGAAGACCTATATCATCGCCGAGACCGGCGATGCGATGCTCCTCATCGACAAGCACGCCGCGCATGAGCGGATGAATTTTGACCGCCTGAAGGCCGCGGGACGGACGATCATGTCCCAGCAGCTTTTGGCCCCGCAGCCGTGGCATCCCGGGCGGGAGGAGCTGGAGGCGGTGGAGGAAAACCGCGCGCTGCTGGAGGAGCTGGGCTTTGAGATCGACGCCGCCGGCGAGGAGGACCTTCTGGTCCGCGGCGTGCCCGACGCGCTCGACCCGGCGCAGACGATCCCGGCGTTGGAGGAGATCTGCGAGAAGCTCCGCCGCGGCCGCAGGGACCTGATGCGGGACGAGATATTGCAGACCATCTCCTGCAAGGCGGCCATCAAGGCCGGGTGGGATACCGACCCGAGGGAGCTGCGGGTGCTCGTGGAGAAGGTTGCCTCCGGAGAGATCCGGTATTGTCCGCACGGCCGTCCGGTGGCGGTCACGCTGACCCGAAAAGAGCTGGACAAGCAGTTTAAACGAATCGTTTGATGCGAGGGGTTTGGATATGAAGATTGATTTTACCGACGAGCAGATCGCTCTTCTCAAGGAGATCGTGGACGAGTACGCGGAGATATGCTATCAGGAGATGTTCGAGTATAAGCATGTTGCCGTGGACGCGGAGGAAAAAATTGTGGCGGACGAGTATAACGCCCTCGCCGAGCAGGAGGAGGAGCGGTTCCGCCAGGCCAAGAAGCTGTCCGAATACATCGTGAAGTACGAGGCGCTGATGCGGGATGTATGACCTCCTCGTGATCACCGGGCCCACCGCCGCGGGCAAGACCGCCTTCGGCGTGGAGGCGGCGCTGGCGCTGAACGGCGAGGTGGTCTCCGCCGACTCCATGCAGGTCTACCGCCGCATGGACATCGGCACGGCCAAGCCGACGCCGGCGGAGCGCCGCGGCGTGCGCCACCACATGCTGGATGTGGCGGAGCCGTGGGAAAGCTTCTCGGCGGCGAAGTACGCGGCGCTGGCCGCGGCCTGCGTGGAGGATATCCGCGGCCGGGGCAAGCTTCCCATCGTCGTGGGCGGAACGGGGCTTTATATCGACGGGCTCCTGCGCGGCACCGAATACGCCGCGGCGCCGGCCGACCCGTCGGTGCGAGCCGGGCTGGAGGCGGAATACGACCGCCTCGGCGGCGCGGCTTTTCGTGAACGGCTGCGGGCGGTCGACCCGGACCGGGCGGCCCGGCTGGCTCCCGGCGATAAAAAACGGCTTGTCCGCGCGATGGAGGTCTATACGCTGACCGGCGAGACCATCACGGCCCATGACGAGCGCTCCCGACGCGCAAAGCCCCGGTATACCGCGCTGAAGCTCGCGCTCGACTTCCGGGAGCGGGGGACGCTCTACGACCGGATCGACCGCCGGGCTGCGCGTATGTTCGAGCGCGGCCTGGTGGACGAGGTGCGTTCGCTTCTGGACGAGGGCGTCCCGCCGGACGGCACGGCGATGCAGGCCATCGGCTATAAGGAGACCGCGGCGCATATCCGCGGGGAATGCTCCCTGGCCGAGGCGGTGGAGACCGTGCAGCGCAAGTCGAGGCAGTATGCCAAGCGGCAGCTCACATGGCTGCGCCGGGACGGCGGCATCCGCTGGGTCCGGTGGGAGAAGGAGCCGGATATTGAATCAATTCTGCCGCTTTCGACCTTTTTTAACGTCTCAGCGCCGTAAAATAGGGATCGTGCAAGGAATTTGTACAAAATCACTATTTTACGGGGCGGCGAGTCGTGATAGAATATTGTATAAAATTTTTGCCGCGCCCGGAAGGGAAGGCAAAGATGCAGAAATTACAGAATCTTCAGGACCAGTTTTTAAACCGCGCCCGCCGGGAGCGGATGCAGGTGACCGTGTTTCTTATGAACGGGTTCCAGCTCCGCGGCGTCATCCGGGGCTTTGACGCCTTCGTGGTGGTCGTCGATTCCGACGGCAAGCAGCAAATGATCTATAAGCATGCCATTTCCACGGTGGTACCGGCCCGTGGCGTGGTATATTTGGAGGGACCGGACTTACGTGAAGAGAACTGATACCCTGATGAAGGTCGTGAGCGGGCTGGTGTTTCTCGCCATGGTCGCGTATCTCGGCATATATATCGCGCAGAGGCTCCTCGACCAGGTGCAGACGGCGCTGGTGGTAACGGCGACGATGTCCGACTCCGCCTCGATGAGCGGCCTTGTAGTGCGGGATGAGCTCGTGCTGCAAAACGACGCGGAATACATAGACGTCACGGTCTCCGAGGGAGAAAAGGTCTCCGCCGGGCAGACGGTCGCCGTCATTTACAGCTCGGAGGCGGCGCTGGAGCGGGCTGTGCGGCAGGCCTCCCTGGAACGGGAGATCGAAAGCGTGACGGCGGCGCTCCGAAGCAATGGCAGCACCTATACATCGGGTAATCGCGAGGAGTCGATCTACGACGCGGTGATCGAGCTTTCCCGCAGCCTGCGAAGCGACGACATGACGGGTATCGACACGCGCCAGAGCACACTGGGCAGCCTGCTTTTCCGCAAGGATGTATCAGACGCCACAGAGGATTACCTGGCGGATCTGGAGGCGGAATACCGCGAGCTGCTGGTATCGGCGGCCAGCGATACGACGCCGGTTACGGTAGAGGAGAGCGGGACCTTTTCGAGTCTTGTGGACGGCTATGAGGGCGTGGACCCGGACTATGTGAAGGACCTGACGCCGGACGAGCTGCGTGAGCTTATGGCGTCGGACCGCACTGTGGATGTGAGCAGCATCGGAAAGCTGTCGCTCTCCTTCAACTGGTACTATGCGGCGATCCTCGACCGGCAGGAGGCGCTGCGGCTCAGCGAGGGCGACTCGGTCCAGCTCTCCTTCGGCCGGTATTACAGTGAGTATTTGCCGGCGGAGGTCGATTATATCGGGCAGGCCGAGGGGGACGAGTGCCTGGTGCTGTTCCGCATAGACAGGGCATTCAACGACATGATGGCGGTCCGGGTCGTATCGGCTGAGCTGATCTACAGCGAGTACGAGGGCCTGCGAGTGCCTCTGAAGGGTCTTTATCGCTATTACGCCGCGTATATGTCCGACGAGGACGGCGCCCGGCTGAGCGGCGGCGACTCCGTGACGCTGACGCTGGGCGGCGAAAGCTACGACGCCTTCGTTTCCGAGGTGGGCAGCGCACAGCGCTACGGCGAGCTTCCCGCGGGCGTGGAGGCCGGCAGCGAGGCGGACGACCGTCCGTCCCGGCGGCTAGTGGTGTTCTGCTGGCCCTGGTCGGCGGAGCAGGAGGCGCCCGATTTTTCGGCGGGCAGCGGCACCGTGACCCTCGCCGGCGAAAAAACGGCGATGAACGTGCTGAACTATTACGACTACGACCCCGAAACGGACCGGCTGTGTGTGTTTGCGATGACCGGTCTGCAGGCGGAGCGCAAGAAGGTGGAGCTGGTTTTTGCCGGCGACGAATACTGCCTGCTCCGCTCCGAGGGCGACGATGCGCTCCGGGAGGGCAACGAGGTGATCGTGGACGCCGGAGAGCTGTATAACGGAAAGGTATTTCGCTGAAAGAGGGGCAGTCTATGGAGTACACGATCGAGGAGCGGATCGCCGTCGTGCGGGAAAATATCGAAAACGCTTCGTCCGGGCGGCCGGTGACGCTGGTGGGCGTAGCAAAGACCAAGCCTGCGGAGCTGGTGCGGCGAGCGATCGCCGGCGGATTGACGGTGATCGGCGAAAACTATGTGCAGGAATTCCGCGATAAATCCGCCGCCGGCGCGTATGACGGCGCGCAGGTGCATATCATCGGGCACTTGCAGAAAAATAAGGTGAAATATGTCGTCGGGAAAGCGGCGCTGATCCAGTCGGTGGACTCCCCGGCGCTCATGGAGGAGATCGCCCGCCGGGCGGCCTCGCTCGGAACGGCGCAGGATATCCTGCTCGAGATCAACATCGGCGGCGAGGCGTCCAAGACCGGCGTCCCGCCCGAGGCTCTGCCGGAGCTTCTCGGCGCGGCGTCCGGGCTGTCCGGCGTGCGCGTGCGCGGGCTTATGGCGATCCCCCCGGCAGAAAATACCAGCGCGTATTTTCCCCGGATGTTCAACCTTTTTGTTGACAATAAAGAGAAAAAATACGATAATGTCAATATGGACTTTCTGTCCATGGGTATGTCGGACGATTATGAGGCGGCAATAAAAGAGGGCGCGAATATGGTGCGCGTCGGATCGTTTATATTCGGGCCGCGTAACTATAGAATTTAACGCAGGAGGCAAACCATGGGTTTTCTTGATGAGCTGAAAAAACTGACCAAGCCGTATGACGACGACGAAGACGATTTCTTCGGCGACGAGGATACGGCGGACGAGCCCGCCTTCACGGCGCCCCGCCGCGAGGAACGCGTGGAGCGCAATCCGTTTGCGGAGTCCGCAGCCGATGATTTTGGCAGCCGTCCCGCTGCGAAAAAGGACAACAAGGTCATGAGCATCCACACCACCACGGCGGTGCAGGTTGTGCTCTCCAAGCCCGAGCGCTTCGAGCAGGCGGCGGAGATCGCCGATCACCTGCGCGAGAAGCGCACGGTCGTGATGAACCTCGAGACCACCAACAAGGACGTTGCCCGCCGGCTGGTGGACTTCCTGTCCGGCGTGGCCTATGCCAACGACGGCAAGATCAAGAAAGTCGCCATCAATACCTATATCATCACGCCGTACAACGTGGATATCATGGGCGACCTGATCGACGAGCTTGAGAACAACGGCGTCTATATCTGACGGCCGATGGGATGATATATAGAAAGGAAAAGGGTTGAGATATGATTACAGCGCAGGACATTGGTGAAAAAACATTTGAGACCGGCTTTAACGGCTATAACAAGAGCCAGGTCGACGAGTTCCTCGACCAGATCGCGGCGGATCTGACCGAGCTGACCAAGGAAAATGCGGCCCTGAAGGGCAAAATGCGCGTCCTTGTGGAAAAGGTGGAGGAGTACCGCCAGACGGAGGATTCCATGCGCCTGGCGCTGATGTCCGCGCAGAAGATGGGCTCTCAGATCGAGACCGACGCGCAGAACAAGGCCGATTCGATCATCGCTCAGGCCCGTGAGACCGCGGAGCGACTGACCCGCCGCGCATCGGAAGGCATCGCGAACGAAGAGGCGAAGCTGGAGGAGGCCAAGAAGGCTACCGCCAAATTCTTCGACCATATGCGCACCGTCTGCGAGAAGCAGATGGAGTTTTATGATAAGCTCAGCCGGATGCGTCTTGTGGGGGAAGAACCCCCTGCTCCTGCCGCGCCAGCCTCAAAGGTGGAGGAAGCGCCCGCGGAGAAGCCTGTAAAGGCGGCGGAAGTGGAGGATGCGGTCAAGAGTATCGAAAGCTCCGCCGTCAGCGCCGCGCTGGAGGAGCCGGCCGCTTCCGTTACGGTGGACACCGAGCTTCCCGAGGAGGAAGAGGAGCCCACCCGCCGCTTTGGCGAGGAGGCGCCCAGGAAGAAGCGCAGCTTCGACGACTTCCGCTTTGACGACGATATCTGATTTTCATGAACTTGGCTGGGCGGGGCGAAACGGCTCCGCCCTTGCAAGCTATATAATCCTTTGACCGGACGGCGTATCGCCGGGCGGTGAGAGAGCTGAGAAGACAGACCGGAAGCGGACGCTGCATGTCTAAAAGCGTTCATGACGACGCGGTCATATTTTGATGTTTAAGGAGGCTGTCCGGAGCGATTCTTCCCGTGCTTCGGGAAGGAGGACGGACGCAGGCTCCTGTTAGGAGAGAAAATTCCATGGATTACAATGCGACAGTGAATCTTCCGAAAACGGAATTCCCCATGCGCGCCGGGCTGCCGAAGCGCGAGCCGGATATGCTGGCGGCGTGGGAAAAGATGGATCTTTACCATGAGATTCTGAAGAAAAACGAAGGCCGGCCCCTCTTCATCCTGCACGACGGCCCTCCCTTCTCGAACGGCAACATCCACATGGGCACGGGCCTCAATAAGTGCCTGAAGGACTTCATCGTCCGCTATAAGAGCATGGCCGGCTTCAACGCGCCGTACACGCCCGGCTGGGATAACCACGGCATGCCCATCGAGTCGGCGATCATCAAGGAGCAGAAGCTCAACCACAAGGCCATGTCCGTGTCGGAGTTCCGCTCCGCCTGCCAGGCCTATGCCGAGCACTACCTCGACGTGCAGCGTCAGAGCTTCAGACGCCTCGGCGTGCTGGGCGACTGGGACCGCCCCTATAAGACCATGGACCCGAAGTTTGAGGCCGAGGAGGTCAAGGTCTTTGGCAAAATGTACCAGAAGGGCTACATCTATAAAGGCAAGAAGCCCGTGTACTGGTGCCCGAAGGATGAGACCGCGCTGGCCGAGGCGGAGATCGAGTACTCGGACGATCAGTGCCAGTCCATCTATGTCAAGTTCAGGGTCGCCGACGACCGCGGCAAACTGAGCCGGTACTGTAACCTTGACGAGCTTTATTTCGTCATCTGGACGACCACTACTTGGACCATTCCCGGCAACCTGGCGATCTGCGTGAACGGCGACCTCGACTATGTCCTGGCCCGGCAGCCGAACGGAGAGGTTTACATCCTCGCCCGCGGCCGCATGGAGGAGGTTCAGAGGGCCGCCGGCATCGACCGCTTCGAGGTCCTCGCGGAGATGAAGGGCTCCGAGTTTGAGCTCATGACCGCCTATCATCCGCTGCGCGGCGTCGATCCCGTGTTCGACCGCACGAGCGTCCTGCTCCTCGGCGATCATGTCACGCTGGACGCCGGCACCGGCTGCGTCCATACCGCGCCCGGCCATGGCCAGGAGGACTACGAGGTCTGCCGCCGGTATGACGCATCCGGCCGGACCGATATCGGCATCGTCGTGCCCGTGGATGACCGCGGCCGCATGAACGAGCTGGCCGGCCCCTACAACGGCCTCAAGACCGACGACGCCAACCAGAAGATTTTCGCCGACCTGCTTTACAGCCAGGCCCTGCTTGCCAGCGAGACCATCAGCCACCAGTATGCGCACTGCTGGCGCTGCCACAGCCCGATCCTCTACCGCGCCACCGACCAGTGGTTCTGCTCCGTGGATGCGTTCAAGGAGGACGCCGTCCGCGCCGCCCGCAAGGTCAAGTGGAACCCCGAGTGGGGCGCCGACCGCATGGAGAGCATGATCCGCGAGCGCGCCGACTGGTGCATCAGCCGCCAGCGCCGCTGGGGACTGCCCATCCCCGTGTTCTACTGCGGCGACTGCGGCAAGCCCGTCTGCACGCCGGAAACCATCGAGTCCGTGTCCGCCATTTTCGCGGCGGAGGGCTCCAACGCCTGGTTCGACAAGACCGCCGAGGAGCTTCTGCCCGCCGATTTTGTCTGCCCGCACTGCGGCGGACGAGTCACCGACAAGGAGACCGACACCCTGGACGGCTGGTTCGATTCCGGCTCCACGCATGTTGCCTCCATGGAGCTGGACGCCCCCAAGACCTGGCCCGCCGATCTGTATCTGGAGGGCGGCGACCAGTTCCGCGGCTGGTTCCAGTCGAGCCTTTTGACCGCCGTCGCGGTGAAGGGCGAGGCCCCCTACCGCAATGTCCTGTGCCACGGCTGGACCGTGGACGGAGAGGGCCGCGCCATGCATAAGAGCCTCGGCAACGGCATCGCGCCCGAGGACGTCATCAAGAAATACGGCGCCGACCTGTGCCGCCTCTGGGCTGCCAGCGCGGACTTCCGCCTGGATATGCGGGCGTCCGACGCGATTTTTAAGCAGCTTTCGGATAAGTACCTCAAGATCCGCAACACCGCGCGCTTCATCCTCGGCAATGTGGACGGCTTCGACCCGAATGCCGACATGGTTGCGCTCGACGATATGCTGCCGCCCGACCGCTGGGCGCTGTCCCGCTGCGCGGCGCTGATCGAGAAGTGCCTGGCCTCCTATGATAAGTACGAGTTCTGGCAGGTGACCTACGCGATCCACAACTTCTGCGTGGTCGACATGTCGAACGTCTATCTCGATATCGTGAAGGACCGCCTGTACTGCGAGGCCCGCCGCAGCCTGCCCCGCCGCAGCGCGCAGAGCGCGATCTGGCTGATCCTCGACGCCATGGTGCGTCTGCTGGCGCCGATCCTGGCCTACACCTCCAACGAGATCTGGGAGACCATGCCCCATCTCGCCGGCGACGACGTCCGCCATGTGATGCTGAACGATATGCCCGCCGTGAACGAGGCCTGGAAGCTCTCCGCGGAGGAGGAGCTTTTCTGGGCGGACAGCCTGCGTCTGCGTACCGATGTGAACAAGGCCCTCGAGCTGGCCCGTGCCGAGAAGATCGTCGGCAAATCCCTGGAGGCCAAGGTCACCATCCATGTGGGCGACGGGGCGAGGGAGGTCATGGACCGCGTGAAGAAGCAGCACCTGGAGGCGCTGCTGATCGTGTCCGAGGCCGAGCTTGCGGAGGGCGCCGGAGAAGGCTGGGCGGGTACGGAGCTGCCCGGTGTGACCATTCAGGTGGAACCCTCGACCGCGCCCAAGTGCGTCCGCTGCTGGACACGCAGCGCCACGGTGGGACAGGACGCCGATCATCCCGAGCTGTGCGCCCGCTGCGCCAGCGCGGTGAAGACGGATCTGGCGGAGAACGCATAAGCATCTCCGCCCTCCGAGAGGAAAACGGAGGAACCTTATGATTTATGCCATCGTTACCGTCCTGGTCCTCATCGCGGACCAGGCGGTCAAATACTGGACGACGAAAAACATCGTGCTCGACGCCGTGGGCGCGGACTGCAAGCCGATCATCGGCGGCGTCATACACATGACGAATGTCCACAACGCGGGCGCGGCCTTCGGCATCCTGCAGAATCAGCGCTGGCCGCTGGCTGTTGTGGCGGCGCTGTTTGTGGTCCTTATTATCGTCCTCATAAACAAGGAGATCATCCATACGGGCTTCGGCCGCTGGACGGCGGTGCTCGTGATGGCCGGCGCGCTCGGCAACTGTATCGACCGCGTTCTCTACGGCTATGTGGTGGATATGTTCGAGGTTGAGCTGTTCCATTTCGGCATATTCAACGTGGCGGATATTTTCATTACGGTCTGCGGCATCCTGTTCTGCATCCACTTGATTTTCTACAACGAGCCGGAGGCGGTGAAGCAGGCCAACGAGCCGGAATTCATGCGCCGCCGCCGCGAGGCGAGAGAGGCGAAGGAGGCTCCCTATGCGGCCATCCCCCGGCGCGGTAAGCACACGACCCCGGAGGAGGATATCGCGGCGGGGCCCGACGATCCGTTCGGGGACTTCGGCTTCGGCGACACGGTGAAAAGGCCGCCGGCTCCGGAGCCGGCCGCGGAAAAAGCCCCGGAGAGGCCGGTCAAAGCCGCCCCGGCGGAGGAGCCGGAGGAAAAGCCCGCGCCCGCTGCCGCGCCGGAGAATGATCCGGGCTTTGAGATCGAGGAGTTTTCGCTGGAGGATATCCTGTCCGAATTCGGAGATCTCTGACCCATGGAAAAAACCATACAAATTATTGCACGGGAGGGCGGCGACAGGATCGACGCCCTCCTTGCGCGTGAAGAGGCGGTCCGCAGCCGGAACGCCGCCGTGCGGCTGATCGAGACGGGGCGCGTGACCATGGCGGGCGTGCCGGTGCGGAAAAATTACCGCGTCCGGGAGGGCGACGTCATTGATGTGGCCATCCCCGCGCCGGAGGCGGCCTCGGTCGGGGCCCAGGCTATCCCGCTCGACGTGGTCTATGAGGACGGCGACGTCATCGTGGTGAACAAGCCCCGGGGGCTGGTCGTCCATCCCGCGCCGGGGCATCCGGACGGAACGCTCGTGAACGCCCTGCTGGCGCATTGCGGGGATTCCCTGTCGGGGGTCGGCGGCGAGCTTCGTCCCGGCATTGTCCACCGTATTGACAAGGACACGAGCGGGCTTCTGATCGCGGCGAAAAACGACATGGCGCATGCAGCGCTGTCGGCGCAGCTAAAGGACCGGAGCCTCTCCCGCGTGTATGACTGCGTGGTACACGGCACGTTCCGGCAGGACGCCGGGACGGTCGATGCGCCGATCGGCCGGGACCCGAAAAACCGGCAGAAAATGGCGGTGACGGAGAAAAATTCCCGCCCGGCGGTCACGCATTGGGAGGTGCTCGGCCGCTACGGCCGCTATACCTATATCCGCTGCCGGCTGGAGACCGGGCGGACGCATCAGATCCGCGTACACATGGCGCATATCGGGCATCCGCTGCTGGGCGACACGGTGTACGGCGGACGGCGGGACAAGGGGCTGTCCACGCAGTGCCTTCATGCGCGGGGCCTGAAATTTATCCATCCGCGCACCGGCGAGCCGGTGGAGCTGTGGACGGAGCTGCCGGACTGGTTTGCAGAGGCCATGGGAAAGCTGGGGCCTGCGACGGAGTAAGGAGGTTATCTATGGCGGCTTTGCTGCTGTATATGGCGCTGGGTCTTGCGCTGAGCGCACGGCTTCTGCCGGGGTATCGGGGCGCGGTGAAGGGCTGGCTGGGCCTTGTGTTCGGCTACGTGGCGCTCATGTGGCTGCCCTGCCTGTTCGCGTTTGCGTGGGGCTTTACCCGCGTGGCGCAGGCCGCTGCGTTCTCTCTTGCCGCGGTGGGACTTCTGGCGCTGGCGGCCGAATGGATATTCAAAAAGCGCCGAGCTGTCCTGTCATGGCGGCCGGAGCCGCCGAACCGGAGTGATACGATCGGACTGCTTCTGTCGCTGTTTGCGACGCTTCTGTGCGCGTGGCTTCTGCACACGCATGTGCTGCGGCCGGGAGAGGACGGCGGCCTGTGGGTGGGACAGAGCACCTACGGGGATCTCGGTATGCACCTCGGCTTTGTCGAGAGCCTCTATCAGCAGGGCTTCTGGCCGCCGGAATACAGCATTTATCCCGGCCAGCCGCTGAACTATCCGTTCCTCGTCGATGCGGCGTCCGCAAGCCTGCGCTTTTTTGGCCTGAGCCTACGCATGGCGGTCATTCTGCCAAGCCTGGTGATGCTGTTCTGCGTCTTTTTCGGCTTCTGGCTTTTGGCGGATAAGCTGACGAAGCGGGTCGGCCCGTCGCTGATGGCCTGGCTTCTGTTTACCTGCAACGGCGGCTTCGGCTTTGTCTATTTCTTCGGAAAGTACCGGTTTTCCGATATCTTTACCGGGTTTTACACGACGCCGACCAATCTGGTGGACGAGGACATCCGCTGGGTCAACGTCATCTGCGACATGCTGATCCCCCAGCGCACGACCATGGCGGGCTGGTGCGTCGTGATCGCGGCGATCTTCCTGCTCATCACCGCCCTGGAAAAAACCGTCGCTCATGGAGGCGGCCGCCGGGAGATCCTGATCCTCGCGGTGCTCGGCGGCGCCATGCCGATGATCCACACGCACAGCTTCCTGGCGCTGGGCATCCTGTCGGCGGCGTGGTTTTTCTGCGCGCTGCCGCCGGCGAAAAAGAACGGCCGCGTGAAGATGCTGGTCGGAAACTACGTGCTCTACGGCGCGGTCTGCCTCGCGCTGGCGGCGCCGCAGTTTTTCAAGTGGACGATGGATTCCGTTTCGTCGGGCAATCTGCTGAAGTGGAACCTCGGCTGGGTCGCCGGGGCGAACGGTGCGCTGAACAACTGGCTCGTGTTCTTTGTCATGAACGTGGGCATCCTGTTCCTCGCGATGTGGCCCGCCGCGCTGGCCATGCGCGGGGAGAAGCGGGGGCTGTTCATCGGCGCGCTCGCGATTTTCGTGCTGTCGAATGTTGTGGCCTTCCAGCCGAACCTGTATGACAACAATAAGCTCCTGTATATCTGGTTCATGATAACGGATATCCTCGTCTGCGATGTGATCTGGGATGTGCTGCAAACGGCCCCGCGCCGCGGGATGCGGGCGGCGATCGCCGGGGTGATCGTGTTTCTGGGGACGTTTTCCGGCGTCCTGAGCCTGATGCGCGAGACGGTGAGCGAATACCGGCTTTTGTCGGCGGAGCAGACGGCCGCCGCGGATTATATCCTCGCGGAAACCGAGCCGGACAGCCTGTTTCTCACGGCGACGAGCCATACAAACCCGGTTTCCGTGCTGACCGGGCGCAACATCGTCTGCGGCTCGAGCCTGTATTTGTATTTCCACGGCGTCAACTACCAGGAGCGGGAGGCGGCGCTGCCCGCGATGTTTGCCGGCGGCGACGAATTTGAGCGCTATGCCGAGGAGCTTGGCATCGACTATGTGTACCTCGGCGATAACGAGTACGCAAACTACGACGTGAACTACGACTATTTCCGCGAGAACTATCCCCTTGTCTATGAGGACGGCGGGATCAGCATATTCCGGATCGGATAAGCCCGGTGAAGACGGAGGGACCTGCATGAAAAAGATTTTTTTGATTTTGTCGGCGGCGATCCTGGCGGTGGGCCTGACCGCCTGCGGCGGCGCGGCAGAGGAACGGGAGGCGGAGCTCAAGCTGGAGCCTCTGACGCCGGTGACGGACGCGCCGTCCGCAGCGCCGGAGATGAACGCCGCCGGGGCGTCGGAAACGGATGCGGAGGAACCGGCCGACCCGGCGGTTTCGGCGGCGCAGGACTGCGTCGGGCAGCCGGTGGAGGCGCTGTATGCGGCGGTCGGAGAGCCGGTTTCGGCAGAGTACGGGACATCTTGCCTGGAGGAAAATGCCGAGGACGGCATGCTGTATTATGACGGGTTCTACGTTTGGACGGTGCGGACCGAAAGCGAGGAGCTTGTCCATGCCGTCTATGCCGGCGGCTGACGCAGGACGAAGGGTGCGGTCATGAAAATTCTGAATTTCGGTTCGCTGAACCTGGACTATGTGTACAGCGTGGACCATTTTGTGCGTCCGGGCGAGACGCTGAGCTCGACGGCGCAGGCTGTGAATCCGGGCGGCAAGGGCCTGAACCAGTCCATAGCGCTTGCGCGCGCCGGAGCAAGGCCGTTTCATGCCGGCTGCGTCGGCGCGGGCGGAGAGAGCCTGCGTGCGCTTTTGGAGGAAAACGGCGTGGATACATCGAACCTGCGCACGGTGGCGGCGATCCAGGGAAACGCCGTCATTCAGGTGGTCCCGACGGGTGAGAACTGCATTCTTCTCTTCGGCGGATCCAACCAGTGTGTGACGCCGGAGCAGGTCGATGCGGCGCTGGAGCGCTTCGGTGCGGGCGATTACCTGCTGCTCCAGAACGAGGTGAACGAGCTGCCCCGCATCGTCGAGGCGGCGTATGCGCGGGGCATGAAGATCGTGCTGAACCCGTCGCCGTATGACGAAAGGCTCGACGCCGTAGATTTCGGAAAACTGGCATGGCTTTTCGTAAACGAGGTGGAAGCGGGGCAGATATCCGGAAGCGAGGAGCCGGAGCGCGCGTGGGCGGTCATCCACGAGCGATATCCGGCGTTGTCGCTGCTTGTTACCCTCGGCGGAGAGGGAAGCGCGGCGTGGCGTGTGGCGGAGCATGGCGTGGAAGCTGTGCGCCAGGCGGCTTTTCCCGTCCGCTCAGTGGACACGACCGCAGCGGGCGACACGTATACGGGCTATTTTATCGGCGGCCTCATGGAGGGGCTGCCGCTTGAAGAATGCATGCGCCGGGCCGGCATGGCCGCTGCGATCAGCGTGACGCGGCAAGGCGCCGCGCTTTCCATCCCGACCCGCGAAGAGGTCGAAGCCGCGCTGTGAGGCGCAAGGAGGAAACAGTATGTGTACCTGTCTGATCGCGGGGCGAAATGCCTCCCTGTCCGGACGGACGATGCTTGCGGCGAACGATGACTGGGACAATGTGCCCGGCATCTTGTGCCATGAGCCGGGGGCCGTACACGCGGCCGGGGCGACCCGTGTGCTGACGGGCGGCTATGCGATCCCCCAGCCGAAGCGGACATGGGGCCGCAGCTATACGGCCTGCGTTTATGACGTCGGCACGCTGGATAAGGCGTGGGTCTTCGGCGTGAACGAGCGGGGCGTAGCGGTAGCCGGCACCGGAGCGAGCGCGTTCAAAAACGTGCCGTGCGAGGGGGCGAAGCTCGAAGCGGACGATATTCTGCTTCTGCTCCTGGAGCGGGCGGTCTCCGCCCGGGACGGTATCCGCCGGATCGGTGAGCTGACCGCGCGGTACGGTATGCGCCCCGCCGGGCTTGCGGAGTGCCGGAGCATGGCGACTTACGCTGTGGCGGACGCGGACGAGGGCTGGTTTCTCGAAATGGCGCCCGGGAACCACTGGATCGCCGTGCGCGTGCCGGACGACGAGGTCGGCGTGCGCGTGAATGCGTTTGCCGTCCATGACGCCGACCTGACGGATACGGAAAACGTCATGGCCTCCGAGGGCTTGGCGGACTACGCCCGTGCGCAGGGCTGGTGGGACGGCAGCGACCGGCATTTTGATTTCGCCGCGGCCTACGGCGCGGAGGAAAGCCCCAACGAGTGGGGACCGGAGCTGGACGCCATGAATATGCGCCGCCGGTGGCGGGCGATGTGCCTTTTATCCGGCGGGGAGCGTGACGAGGCGGCTCTTGAGTATTCGACCCGCCCGGCGCGGAAGCTTGCGCTGTCCGACCTGACGGCGGTCCTGCGCGATACCTATGAGAACACGGCCTATGACCTGCGCAAGGCGCCGGAGGCGGGACGGTATGAAAATCCGTTTCACGACGACGCGGCGTCCTACGCCCTGTGCCGGCAGGCGACGGTGACGAGCATCGCGGCCGATCTCTCGCGGGCGGGGGCCCCCGTGCTGTGGGCGGCGATGTCCACGCCGGCGGTCTGCGCGTATATTCCGCTGTGGGCGGATGTGGACGGGCTCCCGCCGGTATGTACCGGCGACGAGCCGGACGGGCCGTCGCTCTACTGGGAGTGGAAGGAGCTGAGCCTCCTGACCCAGCGCCGGTATGCGCCGAACAGCGGGCTTGTACGCCCAGCGGTCGAGGCGTATGAGCGCCGTATGGCGGAGCGTCTGGACGAGGATGCGCGGCGCATCGCGGCGCTGCCGGAGAACGAGAGGCGTGCCGCCCGGACAAAGACAGTGGAGGCATATATCGGCGAGGCGCGTTCGCTTTGCCGGGAGCTGCGGGCGGCGATCCTCAAACGGTATTGAGCCGAAAAGATTGTCATCATTTTATTTTAAGTTGACGGCGGGAAAATCAAAGGCTAATATAAAAATAAGCTTTGGCATGGGAAATAAGTCCAGGGAAAACGGAAACGGACTTTTTTGATGAAATTTCATTTCAAATGAGGAGGAAACTATGAAAAAGTTCTTCGCGCTTCTTTTGGCTCTGAGCCTGGTTCTCCGCCTGTTCACGGCCTGCGGCGGCTCTGCGCCCTCTGAGGATGCAGAAACACCTGCGGCGGACGGCGAAACGGTCACGGACGGCGATTACAGCGGCCACACGCTGTATGTGGCGAACTGGCAGAGCTACAGCTCCGATCAGGACTATGCCGAGAAGGCCTTTGAGGAGAAGTTCGGCTGCACGGTCGAGCATGTCTATTTCAACTCCTATGAGGAGCTGATGACCACCCTGCAGACCGGCGGCAGCAAGACCATCGACGCGGTGGTGCTGTCGAATAACTACACGCAGTATTTCCATGACGCGGGCCTGATTGCGAACGTCGATGTAAGCAAGATCCCCAACTACGCGGACGTCGACCCCATTTACAAGGATCTGTCTCCGTACGCCGTGGACGACGCAGGCAATGTCTTTGCGTTCCCCTGGTGCAGCGGAACCTCCTCCATCGCCTACAACCCGGACAAGGTCGATTTCGAGATTGAGCACTGGTCCGACCTGCTCCGGCCGGAGCTGAAGGGCCATGTCATGGTCCTGGACGGCGACGGCGATGACATCGTCATCGGCTGCCTGCTGGCCGGCGAGGATTCCGATGATATGGAGAACGTCGATATCGACAAGGTCTCCGCGGCCCTCGCGGAGCTGAAGGAGCAGCTTCTCGGCTTCTGGACCTCCAACGACGAGCAGCTCATCCCCTGGTATGCCGGCGATTTCTGGGCTGGTGAGATATGGTCCGGTCCCTATACCGAGCTGTATTACAGCGATGCCACAAGCATCAAGCTCGTCCACCCTGAGGAGGGTACGGTCGGCTATATCGACTATTGGTCCGTCGTAGAGGGTACGGACGAGTTCGACCTTGCCTGCGAGTGGATTAACTGGATCGAGAGCGAAGAATGCCAGCACACCATGGCCACCGGGGAGAGTGATGCCTATCCCGGCGAGTACATGACCTATACCCCGGTCAACGGGAAGGTCATCAGCAGCCTGACCGATGAGCAGAAGATTGCGCTGCAGCTCGACCCGATGCCCACCACGATCAAGCTGCTCCCCTATATTGCCGACCCCGACCTGAAGGACGCCTGGACGGACGTCTATAACGAGTTCGTTGGCTGATCGAACAAACGCACGAAAATGCCGCCGAGACGCCCATCCGGCGGCATTTCCCATATGGAAACCGGGGAGGACGGAAAATGAAATCCAAAAAGCGAGGCGTCTGCCTGCATCCCAACAGCCTTTGGACGCTGCCGAGCGCGGGGCTGCTGCTGTGCCTGACGATCATTCCGCTCGTTATGCTGCTTGTTTTCAGCTTCATGAACCGCAACCTGTTCGCGGGACAGCCGTGGCCCGGCTGGACGCTCAAAAATATCACGCGCATGTTCGGGTCCGGCACCTACTGGCGGCTGCTGGGCAAATCCCTGCTCACGGCGCTGACGGTGACGGTGATCTGCATCGCGGCGGCCTACCCGTCGGCGTGGGCGATCGCGAAGGTCGTCCGGCCGAAGAACCGCAGCGTGTTCATGATGCTGGTCATCCTGCCGTTTTTCACCTCGCAGCTTCTGCTGATCTACGCGATGATGAACCTGATCCAGAGCGGCGGTCTCCTGCTGACGGCGCTCGACGCCATCGGCATCCACGGCGTGCAGACCTGGCTTTATACGAATAAGGCGACCGTGCTGGTCCTGACATACGAGTACCTGCCGTACATGATCCTGTGCCTGTATTCCTCGATGGAGGGCATCAGCGACGATCTGATCCAGGCGTCGCTGATCCTGGGCGCGGGCAAGGCCAAGACGTTTATAAATGTTGTGTTCCCGATGAGCCTGCCGGGGCTTCTGTCCGGCATCCTGCTGGTGTTTGTCCCGGTGGCGGGCAGCTTTGTGGAGCCCGGCCTGGTCGGCGGCGCGAAGGGCTCGATGGTCGGCGCCATGATCGACACGCAGTATTCCACCTCCCTCAATATGGGCTATGGCGCGGCGCTGTCGTGCATGCTGCTGATCGTACTGAGCATTATCATGGCCTGCGTGAAGCTCGCCGCGAATCGGGCGCAGAAGGCGATCGGAGGTGACGTGGGATGACGAGCAGGGGCTTTCGCCGCGTGATGCTGGCCTGTCTGTGGATCGTGCTGGCTTTCATGTATATTCCCATCATCGCCATTATCGGCATGTCCTTCAACGAGACGGCGTACGGTATGTTTCCGTATGTGTTCACGACGAAGTGGTATACGACGCTGTTTACAACGAGCAACCTGCTCCCGGCCTGCCTGTTCAGCCTGCGGTTCTCGTTTCTCGTAACCGCGGCGGCGGTCGTTCTCGGCACGCTCTGCGCATATGGGCTGCAGTATTTCGCGCCCAAATGGGCGGCACGGTTTCAGTTTGTGATGCAGCTTCCGATCATGATCCCCTGGCTTGTGACCGCGGTCTCGCTGCTGCTTCTGTTCTCGTTCGTCGGCTCCGGGCGCGGCATGGTCACGATGTTTCTCGGAAACCTCATCATTGTTTTGCCGTACGTGGCGCTTCTGGTAAACGGACGCTTCCAGGAGATGGACCGGACGCCGGAAGCGGCGGCCCGGCTTCTCGGCGCAGGCCCCGTGCGGGTGT
This sequence comes from uncultured Oscillospiraceae bacterium, assembly GCA_964406615.1. Classification (GTDB taxonomy): domain Bacteria; phylum Bacillota; class Clostridia; order Oscillospirales; family Oscillospiraceae; genus CAJOIG01. The sequence goes on along the minus strand of CAYOSI010000009.1, from coordinate 20,523 downwards.
TTTTCGACATTACGCTGCCGGGCATACTGCCGGGCATCCTGGCCGGCGGGATCATGGCGATGATCCTATGCTTCAACAACTTCGTCGTGCAGTATTACCTCGTCCCGGTCGGTTCGAGCACCCTGCCGACGCTGGTGTTCACCCGCATCCGCAGCGGCTATCAGGCGGACCTGAACGCGCTGTCTGCGATCATCGTTCTGGCGGCGGTGGTGATCGTCGTCATCTTCTCCCGGCTGGGCTTTTCCGCAGGCAGTCTGTTCGGCCTGTCCGGCGGCAGCAAAAAGAAAGGGGATTGAGTCATGGCGGAATTGGCGGTAAAAAACCTGAGAAAGAGCTTTGACGGCCATGAGGTGCTGAAGGGCATCAGCTTTTCGGTGGAGAGCGGGAAATTCCTGTCTCTGCTCGGCCCGTCCGGCTGTGGTAAGAGCACGATCCTGCGCATTATCTGCGGGCTGGAAACGGCCGATGAGGGCGAGGTGCTGGTGGACGGCAGGGACGTTACCGGAACGCGCCCGGAAAAGCGGGATATCGGTTTGGTGTTCCAGAACTACGCGCTGTTCCCCTCGATGAACGTGGCGAAGAACGTGGGCTACGGCCTCAAAATGCATAAGGTGCCTAAAAAGGAAATGGAGGAGCGGGTCGAGGAGGCGCTGGAGCTTGTCAAGCTCGGCGGCTACGGCTCGCGCAAGGTGACGCAGCTATCCGGCGGCGAACAGCAGCGCGTAGCGCTGGCGCGGTCGCTGGTCACGCGCCCGGACATTCTGCTTCTGGATGAGCCGCTATCCGCGCTTGACCGCAAGATCCGCGGGGAGATGCAGTATGAGATCCGGAGCATCCAGCAGGAGGTCGGCATCACAACGGTATTCGTCACGCACGATCAGGAGGAGGCGCTGACGATGTCGGACAAGATCATCCTCCTGAACCAAGGGAATATTGAGCAGGAGGGCGACCCCTGGCGCATTTACAGCCGTCCGCGCACGGTGTTTGCCTCTGACTTCCTGGGCAAGGCAAACCTCCTGTCCGGCAAGCTCGTCTGCGCAGACGGCGTGTGGTATATCGCGGACGGGGCGATCCGCCTCCCGGTGCGCCATGTCGGCGGACGGGAGGGCGACGCCGTCCGGGCCGCTGTCCGCGGCGAGTATTTTGAGCTTTGCGATGCGCATGAGGAGGGGGCCAACCTCTTCCATCTCGACCAGAAGGTGTTCACGGGCCTGAGCTGGAAGCTGATCGGCCGCCTGGGCGGGCAGAATCTGGCTATTTCCATGCTCGGCACGGCGGCGGACCGGCTGACCGCCGGCGCGGACGTCTATGTCCGCATCCGGCCGGAGGACATTGTATATTACACGGAATAAGGAGGGCGGAAAATGAGCGGGCTGCGCCGTCTGATCGTGGATACGGATACCGGCTCGGACGACGTCTGGGCCATCGTGGAGGCGCTGCGGGCGACGGAGGTCGCGCGGGTGGAAGCCGTCACCGTGGTCTGCGGCAATCTGCCGCTTGACATCTGCGTCAAAAACGCCCTGCTCGCGGAGGACGCCGCCGGGACGTGCAGGCCGCCGGTCTACCGGGGGATGGAGCGCCCGCTCCTGAGCCGGGAGGCACTGTATGCGCCGGAGGTGCACGGGGCGGACGGCCTCGGCGGCATGAATCTGCCGCACCCTGCACGGACGGCGGAGAGCGGGCGCGCCTGCGACGCGATCATCCGCCTCGTTATGGAAAATCCGGGCGAGATGGAGATCGCGACGATCGGCCCTCTGACAAATATCGCGATGGCGCTGCTGCTGGAGCCGGGGCTGGCTCAACATGTCAAAAGGCTCTGGGTCCTCGGCGGCTCCGTAGATGGACGCGGCAATCTGACGGACGCGGCGGAATACAATGTCGGCGTTGACCCGGAGGCGGCTGCGATCGTGCTGGATTCCGGCATCCCGGCCATATGGGTCACGCTGGACGCCTCCCGCGGCGAGACGGAAATCACGCCCGCGGAGCTGGCGGCCCTGCGGGAGACCGGCAGTGCGGCGGGGCGCTTCTGTGCCGAGTGCATTCGGAGCATGCGGGCCTGGCAGGAGAAAAAATACGGGCGCGGGAGTGTCGGCGTCATCGACAGCCTGCTGATGACGGCGGCGCTGTACCCGGAGATCATGGAGGACGTTTTTTCCGCCCGCTGTGAGATCGAGCTGGCCCCCGGCGCAAGGCGGGGCTTCTTCCGCATCGACCGCGCCGGAGCGCCCAACGCCCGGATCTGTCCCCGTGTCAGCGCGGCGGCGTATAAGAAGCATTTGTTCCGCCTGCTGGGCGCGGACGCAAACAGGAGCGGATATGGACGATAAAACGATCGAAAAGATATACGCCGGATTTCTGGGCATGGTCGCCGGCATGCGGCTTGGCGCGCCGGTGGAAAATGCCTGGTGGACCTATGAGCGGCTGCGGGACTATTTCGGAGATATTCGCGGTTATCTGCGCGAGCAGAAGACCCATTCCGCGGATGACGACGTGAACGGCCCGGCTGTTTTCGTGCGGACGCTGACCGACTGCGGCGGGGTCGATTTTACGCCGGAGGAGGCCGGGGAGACTTGGCTCAACTACACTCGCTGCGGCAAGGGCATGTTCTGGTGGGGCGGCGAAGAGCTGTCCACGGAGCACCGCGCATATATGAATCTCAAACGCGGGGTTTGTGCCCCCGAGTCGGGCAGTATGGAGCGTAACGGCCGGACGGCGGCCGAGCAGATCGGCGGCCAGATTTTTGTGGATACCTGGGGTCTCGTCTGCCCCGGGGAACCGGAGAAAGCGGCCTGTTTTGCCCGGAAGATGGCCTCCGTCTCCCATGACGGAGAGGGGCTGCACGGCGCGGCGTTCATGGCAGCGGCGGTGGCGGCCGCCTTTGAAGCGGCCGATGTGAACGCGGTCATTGACGCGGGACTTGCACAGCTTCCGGCGAATTGCGCGTATCGGCGCGTGGTGGAAAACGTCCGCGCCTGGCACGCGGCGCACCCGGACGATTTCCGGGCCTGCCGGGACTATGTGGAGCGGACGATTGAAAATCCCGGCGGCTGGCATATCCTGCCGAACGCGGGCATCTGTATTCTGGCGCTGCTGTACGGCGGCGGCGACCTCGGCCGCAGCATCGAAATTTCGGTCATGTGCGGCTTTGATACCGACTGCAACGCCAGCAATGTGGGCACGATCCTGGGCGTCCTGAACGGGATTGACGGTCTGCCGGCGCGGTATCGCGGCCCGATCAACGACAGTGTGGTGCTGTCCTCCGTATCCGGTTATCTGAATATGCTGGACGTGCCGAGCTTTGCCAAGGAGCTCGCTGCGGCGGCCTGCCGTCTGCGCGGGGAGAGCGTGCCGGAATGGGCTGCGGTCAGACCCGGGGAGCTGGATTTCGATTTTGCGTTTCCCGGCTCGACGCATGGATTGGAGCTGTCGGATAAGGCGAGCTACGAGCTGCGCTGGCGCGGCGCGGATTATGCGCGCACGGGCCGGGGCTGTCTTGAAATGCAGATGGACGGCAAATACCCCGCGCCGGCGGAGCTGACCTTTAAGGCCTGTTATCTGCGCTCGGATTTTGAGAGCGAGCGGTATGAGCCGGTGTTTGCGCCGCGGGTATGCCCGGGGCAGACGGTCACGGTCCGGCTCCGGAGCGTGCAGACGGCGCCCGCCGCGGTGACGGTGACGCCGTTCGTTACCCGGGCGGCGGGAGAGCGGATCGAGCTTGCCCCGACGACGCTGGCGGAGGGCGAATGGACGGAGCTCTCGTTCGTCGTGCCCGACCTCGGCGGCGACCGGGCGCATGAGCTGGGCTGGCGCTTTGAGGCCCGGCTGCATGAGCCGCCGTGGGCCTGGGGCAAAATTTACCTGGACCGCATTACGGTGCGCGGCGCGATGGATTATAGCATTGACGGTCTGAGACAGGGCATGGAGTTCGGCGAGCCGACGCCGTTTTCGACAAACGACGGCGAGGGCGTGTGGGAGAACGGCCGGCTCGTATTCCGCACTGCGGACGCCGGCCAGGCGTTCACCGGGAACTATTACGCGCGCGATACGGTGATCGAGGCGGATGTGGAGGCCTCCGCCGGCGCGTGCCTGCTTCTGCGCGGACAGGGCGTCCGCCGGTACTACGCGCTGGGCTTTTCAGACGGCGTGAGCATCGCGCGCTGGGAGGCGGGCCGGCGGACCGTGCTGGCGGCGGCCCCGGTCAGGCGGGAGCCGGGCAGGACGTATCATCTGTCGGCCTCGGCCAAGGGAAGCGTTCTCACGCTCTGCATCGACGGACGGCCGGTGCTGACCGCGGCGGACGGCCGCTTCGGCTACGGTATGGCGGGCGTGTGCCACGAAACCGGCGGAGAGAGCCGCTGGTCGGGCTTTCATATTCGGGCCGGGCTGTGACAGGCGAAAATGGCCTGCGTCGGCGGAGGCAGGCCGATACGCAACGCCCGGTTGACAGATTGCAAGGCGCCGTTTGGTGGTATGCCACGGCAGAGAATGCTATGATGTGCGCAGCAGCGATCATCAAACGGAGGGAAAGCTATGATTTTAGCGGATAAGATCGTCCGGCTGAGGAAAAAGAACGGCTGGTCACAGGAGGAGCTGGCGGACAGGATGCAGGTGTCCCGCCAGGCGGTATCCAAATGGGAGGGAGCGCAGACGACGCCCGACCTCGAGAAGATTTTGATGCTCAGCGGCCTGTTTGGCGTGACGACCGATTATCTCCTCAAGGATGAAATAGAGGATGGGCTGTTTTTGGCCGGGGCCGGCAGCGTCCGGCAGGTCACGCTCGCCGAGGCCGAGGATTTTCTGGCGCGGCGGAAAACGGCGTCTGTACGCATCGCCGGCGGGACCTTTCTCTGCGTGATCGCGGCGATCCCGCTCCTGCTCCTGGCGGCGGCCGCCGAGGTCCCGGCGTATTCCCTGTCGGAAAACGCCGCAGCGGGGATCGGCCTGACGGTATTGCTCGGCCTGGTTGCGGTCGCCGTCTCCCTGTTCGTGGCCTGCGGCGCCCAAAGCGCGCCGTTTGCGTTTATCGACAAGGAGCCGTTTGAAACGGCGTACGGCGTGACGGAGATGGTGAAGGAACGGCAGAGGGCATACAAGGCCGTTTATGCCAAATGCAATATCGCCGGGGCCTGTATCTGCGTGCTTTCCCCGATCCCGCTGCTCCTGGGCGCGTTCACGGAAAACGAGTTTTTGATGGTCGTTATGCTGGCCGTGACCATGCTCCTCGCGGGGCTCGGCGCCGTATGCTTCATCGTCTCCGGCGTCCAATGGGCAAGCATGCAGAAGCTTCTGAAGGAAGGCGAGTTTGCTCCGCAGGAGAAAAGGCGGAGCCGCATAAAAGACGGGATCGGAACGGCGTACTGGCTGACCGTGACCGCCGTGTATCTCGGCTGGAGCTTCTGGACGGACGCATGGGAGAGCACATGGCTCGTATGGCCGGTCGCCGGCGTGCTGTTCGCGGTCGTCATGTGCCTCTGCAACCTGCTCGTCGACCGGGAAACATAAACGAACCGCCGCTGCGGTCACAGCGGCGGTTTCTGCATTTTTACAGGATCCGTTTCGGGTACTGCGTATAGGCAACGCGGTTGATGATGCAGGCAAGCTGGACGTCCCGGACCGGGCCGTCGCCCCATTGCAGGGCGGCGATGCAGCCGTCGTGCCGGGCGTTGGGGTGGTCGAGCGGCAGCGTCAGGGCGTAGAGGGCGTTCCGCCTTGCCTCCCCGGCGTCCGCGCCGTATCCGATCCCGGCGATCTTGGGCAGGGTTCCCATGCGGGGGCATCCGGCGCAGCGCAGCAGGACGCGGTCGGGAAATACGACCGTCTCGTAAGGCTCGGTGCAGAGCGCCTCGCGCCGCAGGCCCTTTTCCTCGACCTCGTCCAGCAGGGCGAGGAGCGCGGGGTCCCCGGTGCGGTCGCCGGCGCACTCCAGGAGCATCACCGTGGCGGGCGGGAGCATGGTCTCTGCAAACTTTTTCAGCGGTTCGACAAAACTAGTGTCCATTCGTTTTTTCTCGCTCTTTACAAATTGGCCGGCGGGAGGTATGATGCAGATACAGCTTATCCAATGGGCCTCGGAGGGCCCGGCTCATATCTTTATCCCACAACCCTAACACTTGGCGGACTGCCGGAGGCAGCCCGCCGCTTTTTATTTCAGGTAATCGTTGCTGCACCAGCCCCAGGTGCCGCCCGTTTTCACAAGGGCCCAGCCGTTGCGGAAGGCGTAGACGTCCACCGTCGTGCCGGAGGAGAGGGACGAGATCCATTCGGCGTCGGCATTCGTCCCCTTGCGCAGGTTCAGCGGACCGCCGTTCGTGGAGACGGTGCGGGTGGTGGCCTCGGTCACATAGTCCGCGTCCTCGGGGAAGACGGTGAGGTCCGCCGCGGCGATCTCGGCCTTCACCGCATCGTCGGGGTAGGCGGCGGGGACGGGCGTCGACGTGGAGGGTACGGGCGTGGTCGCCACATTGGCGGGAGGAATGATGACTTCCTCGTTGGCGGCGTCGTCCTTTTTGCTGCGCCCGGTGATCACCATGACCAGAATAAGGATCGCCAGAACAACGCAGATGACGATGCAGATAACCTGCATCCGCTTCCACTTGGCGTCGTCCCACCGGCTAAAGTCAAAAAGCCCGGTTTTTTTGCCGTCGGCGGATTCGGTCCGGGCGGTCCGGCCCTTTGCGCCGAGCTTGGCAAAGGCGTTTTTTGCCTTTGCGCCCAGCGCGGAAAAAGCCGACGCAGCGGACGCGGTCCCGGCGGGAGCGGACGCATCGGCATCCGGTCGGTGCGGGGCGGGGGCGGGCTCTTCGGCCGGTTCCGCCGCACCCCGATCGGACGGGGCGGGAGCGGGCTCATGCCGGGGGACGGGCTGGGTCTGCGCGAGAAGCTCATCCATTTTTTCCTTGGCGGGAGCATATCCGGCCTCCGCCGCCTTGACCAGGCACTTCGCCGCCAGCCGGTTCCAGCGTTCCTCTTCGGGCTCGGCCATGGCCTGTTCCAGCGCCCAAAGCGACATCCGGTAGTTGGCTTCGGGATCGCCGGCCTTGGCCTTCTCGATCATCTCTTGTTCCTGCTGTTCGGTAAGATCGATCATGGTTCGGAACCTCCTGCTTTCGGCCCCGGGACGGGGCGGAGAGTGTAAGGCGGCCTGGGGCCGCGATAAGTAGACATAATTCAGTGTTATTATAGCATGCCCGCCGAGAAAAAGCTACATTCCGACAAAAAATTTATAAAAACTTCTGTTTTTAGCCGTAAGGGAGGCGAAGATTAAGAAATTTTAAAAATTGATCGGCAAAGAATTGACATTTGTTTACAAAAGGATTAGAATAGCGGCACACAAAATCAGGAGGTACATACCATGAAAAAGATTCTTGCACTGCTTCTTGCCATGATGATGGTTCTCGCTCTTTGCGCCTGCGGCGAAAAGGAGGAGACCACCCCCGCCGTCGAGGACGTCGCCGCCGTCGAGGAAGTCCCGGCTGCCGAGGACGTCGCCGCCGTCGAGGACGCTGCCGACACGGAGCCCGCTCCCGCCGCGGCCGAAGCGCCTGCCGCTCCCGAGGGCGATGCCTCCGGCGAACCCACCGGAGAGCCCACCGGCGAGCCGGTTGCCGAGCTGTTCCCGGCGGACGGCTACAGCAAGGACCTGGAAGGCTACAAGGCCTATGCCGCCGACGCGCTGAAGCAGGACGAGCACGCTCCCGCTGATATCGTGGAGACCACCGTCGCCGCCATCGAGGCCGCTGCCGACGGCAATGACAATACCTTCGCCATGCTGGTCAATCAGGGCCTGATCCTGAGCTACGACGAGTTCGTCGGCTGATTATCCGCTCAAAAGCAAAGACGCCCGATCGGAAGATCGGGCGTTCTTTTTGTCTGCATTTTACGAGGCCTCGCCGGAGGGCTCGGCGGAGGCTGCGGGCGTCACAAGGATCTCGCCGCTCCAGCTCCCGCCCGCGGAGGTATCCACGGCGGCGCCGTCCACCGTGACGACGCCGTTGACGATGCCGCCGGCGCTGACGGTCAGGCTCACGAGCCGGCTGTCACCGGTGACATTCCAGACGGAGTCCGCGTCGATGGTGAGCGTTGAGCCGTTGCCCGTGCCGTCGTGATAGGTGGCTGCGTCAAGCACCCAGAAGCAGAGCTCGTCGGCCTTGGCCTCATCGCTCCAGACGGCGTCCCACTGGGCCTTGGTCCAGGTTTCATAAGCGCCGGTCCAGGTGGTGTTTACAAGGTTCACGGTACAGTTGCGCTGGTAGTCATAGGCCTTCACATCGCCGGAAATATCGCAGGTATCGAGGGACATGACCGTGCCGCGTCCGGTCATGTCATGCGTGTTCAGGGCGTAGCAGCTCATGGAGTCGGAGTTTACCGCGGTCATAAGCAGCGTGCCGGACTTGCTGTCGGCGGAGCAGGCGGTCAGGTCGATGTCCGCATAGGCGGACTTGACAAGGAAGATCGCGCCGTCCACAAAATCGAGATACTCCGCGACAGAGGGGCCGTAATCGACCGCCCAGTCGACGAGGGTCGCATTCTTTTCAAGCTCGTCGGTCGTGACGAAATCCGTGTCGGAAGCCTTGACGACGGCGGTCATGCCGCGGGTCGTCCCCTTGGATTCCTCCGGGGAGTGGATCTGGATGCCGTTGCGTCCGCCTTCCACGAGGCTGCGGCCGCTGCGGGCAAGGCAGTCCGCGGAAACCGTATAATCGGCGGGGAGGTAGACAAGTGCCTCCTCCGTGGCGTCGTCGATGGAGGCAAGGTGGATCTCGCCGTTATTGGAGATGATCGCGCCGAGCTCCGCGCCGGAGAGGACGCTGCCGAAGAAGTAGTCCTTGCAGCTCGAGTCGGCATAGGTGCCGTAGCCGCCGTGGACGGCCTTTCCAACGGAGTCATAGGCATAGAAAGACAGGTCATGGGTCATGTCGGTGCTCATGGCGGCCCAGCCGTCGGTCTCGACATAGGAGCCGTAATAATAGGTCTTGGTCAGGCCCATGGACATATTGGCGCGGGAATAGCCGGAGATCAGCAGACCGCCGTTGGAGGGCGGCTCCATGATCGCGTCGGTGAGGCCGTCCGGGTCGCCGGCGGTGCCGCGCTGGATGATATTGGAGTTGATGACGACGAGTGTGCCGCTCTCGGCACAGTAGACGGTGTAGTTGCCGAAAACGCCGCCCTTGCCTTCGGCGATCATGGTAGAGTCTTTGATGGTCAGCAGGCCGTCTGTGACGCCGGCGCAGTAACCGCCTGCGGTGGTAACATCGGCAGGCTCGGATACGCCGTGGGTGATAACGGAGTTCTCGATGACATATTCCCCGCCGACAACCTGAATGCCGCTGGCGGTGAAGTCGTTGACGGCAAGCTCGATGCCGTCCGCGGCGGCGGCGCCGATCTCGCCGGTCAGTTCAAAGTCACCATCCCTTTTGGTGACGGTGCTGCCGTCTACCGTGAAAACGGCGGTGCTTTCGGCCTCTCCGGAGGTGGATTGAGCGGTGTTGAAGCTCTCGTCTGCGGATGCCTCACCGGAGGCGAAAACAGACAGGCTCATCAGCAGGGCCAGCGCCGGAAGCAGCGCTGCCAGACGAAAATGTTTGCGCATGAAAATTCCTCCTCAATTTGTTTTGACAGAGGGAGTATACCATATTTTACAAGGCGATGCGATGAATTTAACGAATTCTTTACGCTCTTCCGGCCGTAACAAAAATTCCATAATTTATTTACATTTTTCCATAGAAATGCCGGACGGATGAGGGTACATTACAAGTACAAACTAGGACAAAGACAAGTGAGCCTTCTCAGGAGGAGATCAAAACCATGAACGAAAACAATTCCAACCTGTTCAATGAAAATGGCGCAGGCACGGACCCGAGCGGCGGGACCTACGGCGGAGCGCCGGCGCCTTCCTATGCGGCGGTGGAAACGACAAATGCGCAGCCGCCGAAGAAACCCCGCAAGGGCATGAGCACCGGCGGTATTATTGCTCTGTGCCTTGTCTGCGCGATTGTGGCGTCGATCTTCAGCGTGTGCGTCACCTGTATCATTACCACCCGCAGCGGCGGCAGCGCGGTCCTTGACAGCATCGTATCCGAGCCGGTTCCGGTGCTGACGACCGTTTCTTCCGGCTCAACCGGCGATGTGAACGAGACTGCCGCCGCGATCTATGAGCTGGCAAAGCAGCAGGTCGTGGGTATCCAGACGGACATTACCTACTATAATATCTTCGGCCAGTCCACTGCGGCCAGCGTGTCCGGCTCCGGCGTCATCATCACGGAGGACGGCTACATCCTCACGAACTACCACGTCGTCGAGGACGCCTATGAGGGCGGCTATGATGTGACGGTCATGATGTACGACGAGACGACGTATGAGGCGGAGATCGTCGGCTTTGACAAGGACAACGACCTCGCGCTCCTGAAGATCGAGGCCTCTGGCCTGAACGCCGCGCAGCTCGGCGACAGCGACGAGCTCACGGTCGGGCAAGTCGTCTATGCCGTGGGCAATCCCCTGGGCGAGCTGAGCTACACCATGACGAGCGGGATCGTTTCCGCGACGAACCGCACCATCACCACCGAGAGCGACGTGGCGATGAATGTGTTCCAGATCGACGCGGCGGTGAACAGCGGCAACTCCGGCGGCCCGGTGTATAACTCCCTCGGTCAGGTCATCGGCATCGTCTCCGCCAAGTACGCCTCCACCGGCGTCGAGGGCATCGGCTTCGCGATCCCCATCACCGACGCGGCGCATATCGCCAACCAGATCCTGGAGTACGGCTACGTTACCGACCGTGCCTATCTCGGCATTACCACCGCAACGGTCACGTCCGCGATCGCCAAGACCTATGACATGGTGGAGGGCGCGTATGTAAACGCGGTAAACGAGGGCAGCGCCGCCGAAGCCGCCGGCATTCAGAAGGGCGACGTGATCGTGGCGCTGGACGGACAGGAGGTCGCCGGCTCCGGCGAGCTGACGAGCATGCTCAAGCAGTATCATGCCGGCGATACCGCGACGATCACGGTCTCCCGCAGCGGCGAGAATATCGACCTGACGGTCGTTTTCGACGCAAAGCCCCAGGAGACGGAGGACACGTCCAATGAGCAGGCCTCCGACGAGCCTCGCCAGGGCGGTCAGAATTACAGCTATGGAAACGGGGATATGGAGGATTTCTTCCGCCAGTTCTTCGGGGGCTTCGGGTACTGATCCCGAAAAGAAAACACAAACGCTCTGCCATTGGCGGAGCGTTTGTGCTATAATCGGGGCAAGACCACAAGACAGGAAAGAGCCCGAACGATGATGAGACGACCGGAAGTGCTCTCCCCGGCGGGGGATATGGAAAAATTAGAGGCGGCGGCGGCCTACGGCGCGGATGCGGTGTATCTGTCCGGCACGGCCTACGGCATGCGGGGCGGCACGGCGAATTTCCCGGACGGGGAGCTCCCGCAGGCCGTTTCGTACTGCCACGAGCGGGGCGTGAAGGTCTACGCTGCCGTGAACACGATCCCGTCCGATGACGAGATGGACGCGCTGCCGTCGTTTTTGGCGCGCCTGCAGGACGCGGGCGTGGACGCCGCGATCGTCGCGGATCTCGGCGTCATGAGGGCGGTGCAAAAATTCGCCCCGGATGTCGCGCTCCATGTGAGCACGCAGGCGGGCGTGATGAACGCGGAGACGGCCCGCGCGTTTTATGAGCTGGGGGCAAGCCGCGTGGTGCTGGCGCGGGAGATGTCCCTTGAGCAGATCGCGGCGCTGCGGGAACGTGTCCCGGTGGAGCTGGAGCTGGAGGCGTTCTGCCACGGCGCCATGTGCGTCTCCTTTTCCGGACGCTGCACGCTGTCAAACTACCTGACCGGGCGCGACGCCAACCGGGGACAATGTGCGCAGCCCTGCCGCTGGAAATACCACCTCGTAGAGGAAAAACGGCCCGGCGAGTATTTCGAGATCACCGAGGACGACGGGACATATATCCTGAACTCCCGCGATCTGTGCATGATCGACCATATCCCGGAGCTGCTCGATGCGGGCGTGACGAGTCTCAAGATCGAGGGTCGCACAAAATCCGCCTACTATACCGCGGCGGTGACGAATGCGTATCGGCACGCCGTGGACGCGGCGCTCGCGGGCGAGACGCTTGACCCGCTCTGGAGCCGGGAGGTCTATAACGTCAGCCACCGTCCGTACTCCACCGGGTTCTATTTCGGCGAGCCGGGGCAGTATACCGACGACGCCTGCTATTTCGCGCAGAGCGACGTCGTCGCGATGGTCGAGGACTGCGACGGGGCGGGCAACGCCGTCCTGTCGCAGCGAAACCGTTTTTTCCCGGGCGACGAGCTGGAACTTCTTATGCCCGGACAGGCGCCGATTTCCTTTGCGGTCGGTGCCATGACCGATGCGAACGGGCAGCCTGTCAAGGCGGCAAACCATCCGAAAATGGAGCTGCATATGGCGCTGCCCTGCGCCGCGCCGCGGTATTCCTACCTGCGGAAAGAACGCACCGCAGCTCTGTCCGGGCACGGTATCGGCTAAGGAGAGGCATATGGAGAATCTGGTATTCAGCCTGAATGCGACCATCCCCATCTTTCTTTTGATGGTGCTGGGATATGTCTTCCGGCGGCTGGGCGTCATCCGTGAGACGCTGGCGTCCGAGATGAACACCTTTGTGTTCAAAGCAGCCCTGCCGGTCATGGTGTTCCGCGACCTCGCGACGGTGGACTTCGCGGAGGCGTGGGACACGCGGTTCGTCCTGTTCTGTTTTTTCGTGACGCTGTTTTCCATCGCCTTTGCGGCGGCGGTGTCGTTTTTGTGGAAGGACAAGAGTATTCAGGGCGAATTCATCCAGGCCTCCTATCGCAGCAGCGCGGCCCTTCTCGGCATCGCGTTCATCACGAACATCTATGGAAATTCCGGCATGGCGCCGCTGATGATCATCGGCAGCGTGCCGCTGTATAACATCATGGCGGTGGCAGTGCTGTCGTTTTTCCGGCCGGAGCGAAAAGCGCTGGATGCCGCGCTTTTGAAAAAGACGCTGAAGGGAATTATCACGAACCCGATCATCCTCGGCATCGCGGCGGGGCTTTTGTGGTCGGCGCTGCGCATCCCCATGCCGGCGATCCTCGACAAGACCGTGACCAGTCTCGGCAGCGTGGCAAGCCCCATGGGCCTCATGGCGATGGGAGCGACCTTTGATCTCAAAAAAGCGTTCGGAAGACTGGCCCCGTCGGTCACGGCGGCGGTCATCAAGCTCGTGGGCTTCTGCGCGGTGTTCCTGCCGCTGGCGGCGGCGCTCGGCTTCCGGGAGGAAAAGCTGGTCGCCATCCTGGTGATGCTGGGCTCGGCCACGACGGTGTCGAGCTATGTCATGGCGCGGAGCATGGGCCATGAGGGAACGCTTTCAGCCAGCACGGTCATGCTGACGACGCTGTTTTCCGCGTTTACGCTGACCTTCTGGCTCTGGCTCCTGCGCAGCCGGGGGCTTATATAAAGAACCGGGACGGCGCTCGTCCCGGCTGATCGAAATCGACAGGAAGGCAGGGAAAAGACATGAAGGAAATACAAACCGTCCATATCGTCGGCATGGGTGCGCTGGGGCTTCTCTTCGGCCAGCCCATCCGGGAAAATCTGGGGAACGGACAGCCGCTCTATGTCATGGACGCAGCCCGCAAGGCGCGGCATGAAAGGGACGTATACACCATAAACGGGACGGTGATTCAGCCGGCCTTGGCGTCGCCGGAGGAGGCCGGCCCGGCGGATCTTGTGCTGGTGGGCGTGAAGTATCCGGCCCTGCCTGAGGCGCTGGACACGATGGCGTCCTCCGTCGGCGGGGACACGATCATCCTCTCCCTCATGAACGGCGTGGACAGCGAGGAGCGGATCGCGGAGCGCTATGGCCGGGAAAGGGTCCTGTACTCCGTCTCGCAGGAGATGGACGCGCAGCGGTACGGCTCCGACCTTGTCTATACCAAGGCCGGTCAGCTCTATGTGGGCGTGCCCGGCACCGGGGACGCCGCCCTGACCGCGGTGCTGACGGAAAAGCTCGACCGCGTCTGCGCGTTTTTCGATCGGGTGAGGCTGCCGTATACCCGCGAGGCGGATATCATCTACCGCCAGTGGAGCAAGTTCATGCTGAACGCCGGCTGCAACCAGGTCTGCATGGTGTATGACGCGGGCTACGGCCCCTGCATGACGCCGGGGAGCGAGGCGTTCGCCATGATGACCGGCGCGATGCGCGAGGTCTGTGCGATCGCCCGGGCCAAGGGCATCGCCGTCGGGGAGGACGAGGTGCGGCAGTATTTGAACATCCTGCGCACGCTGGACCCCGAGGCGCTGCCCTCGATGGGGCAGGACCGCCGGCAGAAGCGCCGCTCCGAGGTGGATATGTTTGCCGGGGTCGTGAACCGCCTCGGCGCGGAGCTGGGCATCGAAACGCCCGTAAATCAGTTTTTGCTGCGCCGGGTCCGGGAGATCGAGGCGGCGTACTGAGGTCTGTATACAGGAAAGGGGCGGTCGGTTTGGAACAGACTGCCCCTTTGCCGTTATCCGCCCGCCAAAAGCTCGGCGGCAATGGCGCCGTTCCGCCGCTCCCGTTGGCGAAGCTGTTCTGCGGCGGCGGAAAGGGCCTCCCCGTCGAGATGGGCGGTGTCGTCGATCAGACGAAACAGCGCGTCCGCGGACAGATCGTCCCAGCCGAGCACGGGCAGACCGGCCTCCGCGCAGAAGGAGGAGACCTTCGGGTCATAGCTCAGACCGCCTGCGGGCGTTCCGGAGCGCAGTGCGAAAACGAGGCCGTGCAGCCGCATGGAGATGACAAGGCTCATGCGCCCCACCCGGCGGGCGTCGCCGGAAACGGAGCAGGAAACGCCGGAGCGTTCGAGCGTCTGCGCAAGGGACCGGGCCAGGGCGCGGTCGCCGGGGGCCAGGCACAGGAACACCGGCGTGAGGCGATAGGTCTCGCCGGCATACCATGCCGCCGCGGCGAGGTCCGAAAGGCGGTCCTCAAAGCCCGTCCATTCACGCAGGACGAAGCCGATGCAGCGCTCCCGCTCCCCGGCGGGGCCGGCGGCGCTCAGCGCCGGGTCGGCGGAGAGATGGACCGGCGGGCCGTCGACGCCGATCTCACGCAGAAGCGCCGCGCTCTGCGCATCGCGCAGCGTGATGACGTCCGCGCAGGCGTTCAGCGTCTCGGCGGTCACGGCGCGGGATTTTTCCCTTTGCAGCGGCCCGGCGCCGCAGCCGTACAGCATCACCCGGCAGCCCTGCCTTTTGGCAAGCCGGATGGCGGTCAGGTAGTAGAAAAGACTGCGCCGGCTGGTGACGTCCTGCAGAAGAGAGCCGCCGCCGCTGATGAAAAGGACGGAGCGCTTCATGGCGGAAAGCCATCGTCCCGGCCGCAGCGGATGAACGGCGCTGACGCCGAAGCGGGCGGCGGTTTTCTTTGGCTGCCGGGCCATGACGGTGATGGGAATGTCCCGGTCGATCCGGCGGAGCTCGTCTATGATGGCGGACAGGACGGCGTCGTCGCCGGCATTGTCCATGCCGTACGCGCCGCAGATCACAGCGCCGCGGCGGGGTGCGGGGGGAGGAGTGATGTTCATGGGACATACCTCTTGTGGGAAATCCGGGAAAGTAGTACAATATACGGGAAAGCATTTCCAGTATACCATACTTTCTCAGAGAAGAACAGGGCGGGACGTTATGACGAAGATTTATTTGATCCGGCACGCTGAGGCGGAGGGAAACCTTTACCGCCGGGCACAGGGACATTACAACGCGAATGTGACGCCGCTGGGACGGCGGCAGATCGCCGCGCTGGCGGAACGGTTCCGGACGGTGCATCTGGACGCGCTCTGGTCGAGCGATCTCTGCCGGACGCAGTCCACGGCGGCGGCGATCCGGAAATATCACCCGGAGCTGGAGCTTCATCTGTCCGAGCGCCTGCGGGAGATCGACGTCGGCGTTTGGGAGGACCAGCCGTGGGGCAATCTCGCCGCCGCGTTCCCGGAGGAGATGGAGTATTTTACCCATGACCCGGCCCGGTGGAGCGTACCCGGCGGCGAGCCGTATGAGGCGCTGCAAAGCCGCATCAAAACGGCGGTGCTGTCGCTTGCGGAACGCTATGATGGGCAGACGATCGCCGTCGTGAGCCACGGGCTTGCGATCCGGTCGCTGCTGTGCGACGTGTTCGGGGTCCCGTCGGAGAGGATCGACAGCCTGCCCTACGGCGACAACACCTCGGTGACGCTTCTGGCGGTGGAAGGCGGCCGGATCTCGGTGGAGTTTTACAACGACGCATCCCATCTGGAGGAAGCGGGACTCAGCACCTTTGCGCGGCAGAGCGGGCGGACAAGGACGGACGTGCCGAAAAGCCGGCTGTTCTGCCGGCTGACGCCGCTTGACCCGCATGGGGACAGCGAGCTGTATTCCCGCTGCTATGCCGAGACATGGCGGTGCAGCCACGGGAGCCTGGAGGGCTACTCGCCCATGATCTATCTGTACGCCGCGCAGAAGAAGGCCGAAGCCGACCCCCGCTGCGTCATGCAGCTTCGGCGCGGGGATGACTTCGCCGGCCTTATCGAGCTGGACCCGGAGCGGGGGCAGGAGCAGAACGCGGGCTGGATCAGCCTTCTCTATGTGGAGCCGGCCATGCGCGCCGACCGCCTGGGCATTCAGCTCATCGGGCATGCCTCGTCCTATTTCCGCGGCAAGGGACGCTCCGCGCTCCGTCTGCATGTGGCGCAGGACAACCAAAACGCCGTGGGGTTTTACGAGCATATCGGCTTCCGGCGCATCGGCCGGAGCGAGGGCGTCGCCGGTCTGCTGTACCAGATGGAGATGGACATCGGGCAGAGGATCCTGCGTCCGGAGGAAATTTAAAAAATTTTTTCAAAAAAATAAAGGGAATTTTTTCGAAAACGGAGTATAAAGGTATTGCAAAGGAATTTGCAGTACCTTTATTTATATGGAATGGTGACGCCATGCCGTGCATTCGTGAGATCCGAGAGGAACAGGAAAAGCTGATTATCGGCCCGTGGGGGACGCTGTCGTCCGAAAGCCGCGGCCGATACATACTGGAGGCGGAGGATGAGGTCCGCACCTGCTTCCAGCGGGACGTGGACCGGGTGACGCACTCCAAGGCCTTTCGCCGCCTGCGGCACAAGACGCAGGTGTTTCTCCAGCCGGAGGGCGACCATTACCGGACGCGCCTGACCCATACGCTGGAGGTGGCCCGGGTGGCCCGCACCATTGCCCGCGCGCTGCGTCTGAACGAGGACCTCGTGGAGGCCATCGCGCTGGGGCATGATCTGGGCCACACCCCGTTCGGGCATGCCGGGGAGCGTGCGCTGCGGGATGTGACCGGGCAGTTCAACCACTATGAGCAGAGCCTGCGCGTGGTGGACAAGCTCGAGAAGAACGGGCGCGGTCTGAACCTGTGCCATGAAACGCGGATAGGCATTCTGAACCACACCACCGGCGAGCCGCGGGATACGGTGGAGGCCGATGTGGTGCGTCTGTCGGATCACATCGCCTACCTCAACCACGATCTCGACGACGCGCAGCGCGCCGGGATCGTGATGCCGGAGGACGTCCCGGCCATCATCCGGGAACGCATCGGCACACGCAACTCCGCGCGCCTGAACGCCATGGTGACGGACGTGATAAACGAAAGCGGCGAGGGCGTTATCCGGTTTTCTCCCGCGATGCGCGAGGCGTACGACTGCTTCTATGAATTCATGTATGACGCCGTGTACCACAACCCCACCGCCAAGGGCGAGGAGTCGAAGGTCAAGGGCATTATCGCGCCGATCCTGGCGTACTATGCCGAGCATATGGACAAGCTCCCGGCGGAATACCGGGCCATCGCCGAGGAGGAGGGCGCGCTTCGCGCCGCGACGGATTACGTCTCCGGCATGACGGACGGGTTCGCGGTGGAAACCTTTGAGACACTCTTTATCCCCAAAAGCTGGAGCGTAAAATAAACGAGCCTGCGCGCAGCGGAAAGGAGGCGGGGCCATGCCGTTTCCCGAGACATTTTTGGAAGAGCTCTCGGCGCGGAACGATATTGTGGACGTTGTGTCCGGCTATGTCCGGCTGCAGCGGCGGAGCGGCGCCAACCAGTTCGGCCTGTGTCCGTTCCACAGCGAAAAGACGCCGTCCTTTTCGGTCAATGCCGAGCGGCAGATCTACCACTGCTTCGGCTGCGGAAAAGGCGGCGGCGTCATCAACTTCATCATGGAGATCGAAAACCTCTCCTTCCCGGACGCGGTGCAGTTTCTGGCCCGGCGGGCCGGCATGGAGGTGCCGGAGGACGGCCCGGATGAAAACCGCAGCCGCCGTACACGGATGCTGGAGCTGAACCGGGAGGCGGCGAGGTTCTTCCACGCGCAGCTCACGGCGCCGTCCGGCCGGCCGGCGCAGGAATATGTCATGCGCCGCGGCATCATGAGCATGGTAAAGCCCTTTGGGCTCGGCTATGCGCCGGATAGCTGGCAGTCGCTCCTCGACGCGATGGGCGCGAAGGGCTTCCATCCGGCCGAGCTCATCGAGGCGGGCCTGGCCCGTCCGGGCCGGAACGGCGGCTCGTACGACTATTTCCGCGGCCGCCTGATGTTCCCGGTCATTGATGTGCGCGGCAGCGTGATCGGTTTCTCCGGGCGCATCCTCGGCGACGGGGAGCCGAAGTACCTGAACAGCCCCGATACGCTGGTTTACAGCAAATCCCGCAGTCTTTTCGCCCTGAATCTGGCAAAAAAGTCCAAAAGCGGATATATTCTTCTCGCAGAGGGAAATATAGACGTTGTGAGCCTGCATCAGGCCGGGTTCGACAGCGCCGTGGCCAGTCTCGGCACATCGCTCACCGCCGAGCAGGCACGGCTTCTGGCGCGGTATACGAACGAGGTCATCATCGCCTATGACAGCGACGGCGCCGGGAAAAAGGCCGCGCAGCGCGCGATCTCGCTTTTGCAGCCGCTCGATATGAAGGTGCGGGTCCTGCAGGTGCCGGACGCCAAGGACCCGGACGAATTCATCCAGAGCAAGGGCCCGGGCGCGTTCCGTGAGCTGATCGAAAAAAGCGGAAGCCAGATCGAGTACCGGATGCAGCAGGCGGAGGAGCCGTTCGACCTCAAGACCGACGAGGGCCGTGCCGGGTATCTGCGCGAGGCCGTCAAGCTGATCGCGTCCCTGCCGTCGGGCACGGACCGCGAGATCTACGGCCGGCGCGTGGCGGAGAAAACCGGCGTGTCCTGGCCGGCTATCGAGGGCGAGGTCGCCCGTCTGCGGAAGAAGCAGTATGCCGCCGCCAAAAAACAGCAGAGCCGGGAGGCGACGGCGCCCCTGCGCGCCATGCAGCCGCAAAGTCGGGAGCTGCGGTACGAAAACGTGCGCAGTGCCGCCGCGGAGCGGGGGGCCATCAACCTCCTTTACCGCTTCCCGGAGCAGTTCGGGACGCTCGCGCTGACGGGCGGGGACTTCTCGAACCCGGTGCTGGGGCGGCTGTATGACACGCTGCGGGAGCGCCTGCGAAACGGGCAGAGCATGGCCCCGGCGGTGCTGGGGGAGCAGCTCTCCCAGGAGGAAATGGGGCTTTTGACGGACATCATTCATCGCGACGAGGTGCCGCCGCAGGCGGCGCCCGAGGCCATGAACGACTACATACGAAAAATACAGGAAGAAAAAGACAAGGCGCTGCGCCGTGAGGACCCGCGGGGCTACGCCGAAAAGCTGAAGCAAAGGAAGGGTTATGGAGATGGCAGCTAAGAAAAAGACAGAAGAAGCCGCTGTGGTCGAAGAAACCACCGCAGTCGAAGAAACCGCAGTGGCCGAAGAGGCCGCCATGGCCGAGGAAGCCGCCGTGGCCGAGGAAGTCCCGGCAAAAAAGCCGGCTCCGAAGAAAAAGCCGGCGTCGAAAAAGAAGGCCGATCCCAAGGCCGAGGGAGCTGCGGCGGAAAAGACCAACGAGGAGAAGATCAACGAGCTCATCGAAAAAGGGAAAAAGGCCGGAAAGCTCACGAGCAAGGAGCTGAGCGACGTACTGGACAGCATGAACCTCGAGCAGGAAGAAATTGATGCGATCTACGACAAGCTGGAGGATTTGGGCGTCGAGACGGCCAGCGAGGAGTTCCTGCCCCCCATCGAGGAGGACGCCTTGCCGGAGCTGGAGGAGCTTGAGGAGGTCACCGAGGAGGAGATCATGGACACGGACGCCGTGGCCGAGACCTTCTCGAGCGACGACCCCGTTCGCATGTATCTCAAGGAGATCGGTAAGGTCCCCCTGCTGACGCCGGAGGAGGAGATCGCGCTCGCCAAGCGCATGGCCGAGGGCGACGAGGAGGCAAAGCGCCGCATGGCGGAGGCGAACCTGCGTCTCGTGGTGTCTATTGCCAAGCGCTATGTGGGTCGCGGCATGCTGTTCCTCGACCTTATCCAGGAGGGCAACCTGGGTCTTATCAAGGCGGTGGAGAAGTTCGACTACAACAAGGGCTTCAAGTTCTCCACCTACGCGTCCTGGTGGATCCGTCAGGCCATTACCCGCGCCATCGCCGA
>CAYOSI010000008.1:0-69604 GCA_964406615.1 uncultured Oscillospiraceae bacterium | reverse complement strand
CCGAACAGCACTTTTTTAGCATTTTTGCTTGTCCACTTTATTGACTATTATCCAACTTATACTTCAAATTTGCGTGCCGGTCGAATATCATCAACCTGCTCTTCCCTTTCAAATATCCCACGATTTGTGCTACACTTGTCTTTGTTTTTCACGACGAAGACCTCCCTGTTACTCTATCTGTGTGGTCGGCAAACCACTTTTACTGTAACAGGGAGCTTGCTTCTTTTCTACTCTACTCCTCGCTATAAGTTATTCTTTTACCCCCGGCCTAGCCGGGGGTTGCCTTTGGTACTACCAATATCATAAAACGAGGCCTGTCAATCGGACAGACCTCGTTTTCCTATCCCTTTATGTACCCCATCCGTCTCTTCGCCAATCCCAGCATCTCGGAGTTGAAGACATGCCGCCGTTTCAATGTTTTCAGCAAGGGGCACCCCAGAAAATGCACGTTTCAAAGCCTTGGAAGCACCGAACAAAAGCTGCTTCCGCAAGCTGGATGTGCGGCAGAATTCCCACAGACAGAGCCTTTCTCCAAGCCTCTGGGAAGCGACTCTATCCCTCTTTTCATGGATATGGATACTACCCGCTCCAGTCGGGCAAGCCGTTATTTCTGTCTTTTACGCTCTTCTACCATCTTAACGAATCGCTCCACAGTTTCGGGGTCTTGATGAGAAAAGAACGAGCTGGTCTTCTTGTCTATGGCGCCAATATCCGCCATATCTTCATCGGTTAGGATAAAATCAAACACTTTGAAGTTTTCTTCCATCCGCTCAATATGGGTAGATTTAGGAATAACGACTACGCCACGTTGAATCTGCCAGCGCAGCATCACCTGCGCAGGGGTCTTGCCATATCTGGCGGCAATATCTATAATCACAGGGTTATCAAAGGAGCCGCCGCGCCCCTCACCAAAGGGCGCCCAAGCCTCCAGTTGGATGTTATATTTGTCTGCCCACCTCTTGAGGCTCTTTTGCTGGTTAAAGATATGGGTTTCCATTTGATTGACCATAGGCTTGATCCGATTGAAGGAGGAAAAGTCTACCATGCGGTCGGCATAAAAGTTGGATATGCCGATCGCCCGGATAACCCCCGCTTCGTATAACTCCTCTAGTGCCCGCCACGCGCCATAGGTATCGGAAAAGGGCTGGTGCAGTAATACCAGGTCGATATAATCGGTTTGGAGTTTGCGCATAGACTCTTTAATGGATTGCTTGGTCCGGTCGCGGCCATAGTGTTCAATCCAAACTTTGGTGGTCAGAAAAATTTCCTCACGAGGTACACCGGACTTTGCGATTGCGCTGCCGACCTGCTCCTCGTTGAAATAGCTTTGGGCGGTATCAATAGAGCGGTAGCCTGCTTTTAGCGCATCCAGTACGCAGCGTTCACACTCATCTTGAGTCACCTGATACACTCCGTAGCCCAAAATCGGCATTTTGACTCCGTTGTATAAAGTCACATATTCCATAATCGATTTCTCCTTGTAAATACAGCTTGTTTCTTGATACAATGACATCGTATCACCCGGTAGTTACTACCGGTCAAGTCAAAAAACAAGGTTTAGGAGAATTTTATGTATAGCATGAAGCAAACCTGCAAGGAAACCGGGTTATCATATGAAACTTTAAAATTTTACTGCAATCAAGGTCTGGTTCCCAACGTAAAACGCAACCATAATAACTATCGCATCTTTGATGATCGCGATATCGCTTGGATCAAAAGCCTGACCTGCTTAAAAGCCTGCGGTATGAGCCTTCAAGAAATGAAGGTATACCTTTCCCTCTGTATGGAAGGGCCGGATTCCATACCTGAACGCAAAGCCATCCTCGCGAGAAAACGGGATAACCTATTGAAGGCCATTGAGGAGCTGAACGCAAGCATCGCTTATATTGACGGGAAACAACAGTTTTACGATAATGTCTTGTCAGGGAGCGCCGAATATTATAGCAACTTGATCGTGACGACCTAACACACTGCGAGTGTTCTGAACGCATTGGAAAGATGCTGTTTGGACACTCGCTTCTTATCTTCCAACTGAAATCCTGAAAAATTCGTTTACATACTATCCTTTCGTGCCCCCCGCTCGTTATACATTGCAGAAGGGGTCCATGTTTTGAACTCCTGATAATGGGAAAGGAGAATTTTGTGTACAGTGATTTTCTGCTAATCCAGAAAATGAAGCAGGGCGACGATCATGCGCTTGATTTGTTCGTCCGCAAATATTATCCGAAAATTTTAAGCTATTTTCATTACCATTGTTCTGACAAAACGTACGCAGAGGATTTGACCCAGGAAACCTTTGTACGCTTTTTCACAAAATTGTCTGATTATCATTTCAGAGGGAAAACACTGAATTATTTATATACGATAGCCAGCCATTTGTGTAAAGACTATTGGAAGAAAAGAAAAGAGGTTCCCATAGAAGAAACCGAATCAGTATCGGAAAAAAATTTGCCGGAGCATCAAGTAGAGAATGTTCTAAACAAAATCTATATTGAGCAGGCATTGAAACAACTGCCTGATGAGTTAAGCGAGGTGCTGGTGCTTTATTATTTTCAGGAACTGAAGTTAACCGAAATTGCCCACGTACTGCAGATTGGACTGCCTTTGGCAAAGTATCGGCTTAGGGCAGGCAAAAAACAGTTAGAAAAACTGCTGCGAGAGGAGGAGAACCATGCATCTGGAAGAAAAAATGAAAATGTATAAGGAAGTCATGCAGATAAAATCTCAAGAGGAAAAAATACAAGAAACCATTCAGAAATCAAAAAAAGCCTTTTTTATAGCAGAACAAGACAAAATGTTACCCTATCATGAATTTTTATGGACACAGTTAAAAGTTACGCAAAAACGATGGTGGCTTCTTCAATTCCTGATTTTAATGGCATTGTGGATTGCATTAAGCTCTATGCAAGAGGAAGTATACATGAAAAAAAGCATGGGCGTGGCGGCATCCCTGTTTGTAATTCTTATTATCCCTGAATTATGGAAAAACAGATCATGCGGATGCATGGAAATAGAAGCCGCTTCCTATTATTCGCTTAAACAGGTATATGCAGCGCGAATGCTGCTGTTCGGCATTGTCGATATTTGTTTGATTACCCTGTTTTTGGGAGCCGCTTCAGCCGGATTCCATTTTGAATTATTGGAGCTGGTTATTCAATTTTTGTTTCCGCTTTGTATAACTGCCTGCATATGCTTTGGAATCCTATGCAGTAAACATGCTTTTAGTGAAGCGGCTGCCGTGATCCTATGTATTATATGGAGTACAATATGGCTGTTTATTGTTCTGAACGAAAAAATATATGTGATGATAACAATTCCAATATGGTGCATTTTATTGGGATCGGCAATACTTTTTCTTGCCTTTTCCGTTCATCGAATTTTCAGAAAATACAGCAGATATTTGGAGGCGTCGTTTTATGAAATTAGAGCTTGACGATTTAACAAAAAAATTTGGAGATTTCACCGCTGTAAACCATATCAATCTTACCATGAAAAGCGGTGTTTATGGTCTTTTGGGAGTAAACGGAGCAGGAAAAACAACGCTGATGCGGATGCTGTGCACCCTGTTAAAGCCTACATGCGGAACGATTCGCTGCAATGGAAAAGATATTTTTGAAATGGACGGTGAATACCGCAGGTTATTGGGTTATTTACCCCAGGAATTTGGATTTTATCCGGAATTTTCAGTACAGGATTATTTGCTCTATATCGCATCGTTGAAAGGAATCCGACCGGCTATTGCAAAGACGCGGGTAAAAGAATTGATCTCTAAGGTTGGCTTATCCAATGCAGCGCATAAAAAGATGAGAAAATTATCCGGCGGTATGAAGCGCCGGGCGGGAATCGCACAGGCTATGCTGAATAATCCCAAAATTCTGATACTTGATGAGCCGACAGCGGGACTTGACCCTAACGAAAGAATCCGTTTTCGCAATTTAATCAGCGAGCTTTCCGAGGACAGGCTCGTACTGCTATCGACGCATATCGTTTCGGATATCGAATATATAGTCAATGAAATCTGGCTGATGAACGACGGAAAAATTATGCACAAAGGGACGGCAGAGGAACTGATAGATTCCATGCCGGAAACGGTTTGGGAATGCTTCGTAGAAAAGAGCATGGTACCTGTTTTGATGGAAAGATATAAAATTTCCAATATAAAATCCGAAGCGAGCGGTGTTGCCCTTAGAATCATTTCGCGCGAAAAGCCATATGCAAACGCCCAAAGCGCAGAGGCATCCTTGGAAGATGTGTTTTTGTATTACTTTGGAGAAAGAACCGGTGATTAACATGCTTCGATTTGAGATAAAGAAGGTATTTTCCAGGTCAAAAAACAGAATAACAATGGCTGTCCTGCTTGTGATACTGATCGCGACCAGTATTTTAACGATCAACCGGGTCGAGTATGTGGATGAAAACGGAAATCATTCGACCGGCATCTCGGCGGCAAAAAATCTTAGAGACGCGAAAAACGAATGGGCCGGGTATCTGACCGAAGACGTATTCCGCAAGGTTCTTGCAGAAAACGGGGAAATCAACCATTCTAAAGAAGCCCTGTCCGACGATATAGCGGAGCAGGATAAAGCATATGCAAAAAAGCAGGGAATTGCAACGATCCGGGATGTCATCAATCACGCATTCAGCGAATATAGGGATTATGATTATTTTGCGGCTGATAATGTTTCGGAGGACGAAGCGGGGACGATTTATGAAAGGAGGATCTCCACTTTAAAAGCATGGCTTGATTCCGGAGAAGAAACCTTCACAGACGAAGAAAAAAGGTTTTTGATTCAGCAATATGAAAGCCTGGAAACGCCCTTTTATTATGAATATATGGACGGCTGGTCTGCCTTGCTGCAAAATATTTCCACATTTATATTGATTTTGACATTGGTGATCGGATTCTTTGTATCCGGAATATTTTCAGACGAATTTCAGACAAAAGCGGATGCTATTTTCTTCTCAACCAAATTGGGAAGAGGCAAAGGAACCCTATCAAAAATTGCGGCAGGCTTCGCCATTGTTTCGGTTTTCTATGCGGCTTTTGTATTTTTATATACGCTGATCGTCCTTTTGGTGCTGGGAGCCGACGGCGCTGACTGTCCGATCCAGTTGGCTTTGTGGAGAAGCGTATATAATGTGACCCTTTTACAGGCATATTTACTGATCGTGGCAGGCGGTTATGTCGGCACATTATTCTCCTCCACATTGTCCATGCTGGTGTCGGCATGGACACATTCCACACCGACGGCTATTATTGTTCCATTTATTGTGTTGTGCGCGCTCCCGTTTTTAAGCAGGATCATCACGCTTCCGGGATTGTGTTCCTTCTTTCCTGACCAGCTATTGGAGGTCTATATTGATATAAAGGAGTCCGGACTTGTCAGCTTGGGAGGCAGCGTGACCACCATAGCCGCCGTTATCATTCCTGCGTATGCCGTCCTGTGCATGATCCTTCAGCCCATACTGTATAAGTCTTACCAAAAATAGGACGCCGCCCTTCGCCCATCCTCCACATTGCGCTCCACAAAACTCGCTGTTTATGATAAAATGGCAGCAGCCCCTCAGTCTCTGCACCGCATTTTAGGAGGATTTTTGTTTATGATTAAAATACTTTTCGTTTGCCACGGCATCATTGATCAAGAACCCTGCAGCCCTTGAAAATACTGACCTTTTTCAGTAAAATCGTGCAATAATACACCACTTTTACACCACCTGCGCCTGATATGAAAAATCCATGGAGGACACCGTCGATCGAACGATGTCCTCCATGGGTTTTATTGCGAGATCGAGCTTTCCTCAAGACCAGTCACTTCCCAACATCATATCACGATATCTCGCCACTGCTTTCCGGGTGATCCTTCTGTCTCCTCTGCGGTGGCGATCCCCCTGCACGCCCGGGAATTGGCAGGGCCCCAACTTCGCGCAGACGCTTTTCATCTGAGTTATTTATTTCTTATCCCGAGACTCCATGAGACTCTCGACGATCTCCTCCCGCAGTTCCTCCTTGATCTCGTCAATCCGCTTGAAGATGTCCGCCACAGCGTCCGCCTCGTTTTCCGGCATGAGCTTTTTGCCGCTCTGCTCCTTCTGCCGGGCCTCCCGGGCACGGGCTTTGATATCCCTGCGGAACACCAGCTTGAAGATCGTCCGCACCGCCGGCTGGATGAAGAACAGTTGGGTAAAATACGCGAAGGGGAAATTGAAGCACACCAGCTTCAGCCAGTTTGCCAGAAACGTCCAGAGGTTGAACCCGGCATAGTACGGATAGTACAGCCCCGCGGCGATGAGGCTCATGGCCGGGCACATGATGCCCACCGTGGCGCAGATGATGGCCGTTTCAAACATCATGGGATGGTTCTTCTGAGGATTGAACACCCGGCAGGCGAGTTTGAAGGAGGCCGGGCTTCCCACGAGGTTTTCCAGTGCGAAGGCTAGGCAGAATTCCACCAGGATGACCGCCCAGATGGGCAGCATCCGTCCAAACATATACACGCCGCCTTGGGCGCGGATCGCACCAAGGACACTGGACGCACCTGTGATTTGCATGAGCGTGTTCCCGTTCACCACATACAGGCTGTAGAACACGTAGGCGTGCACCGTGATGACCACGGTGACAAAGGCAAAAAACATACGTTGAAACTGATTTCTTGGCATAATAACTCCTCACTTTCTCATTCAAAACAATAAACGACACAGGCAGCGGCCCCGCCTCCGATCATGGTGTACCGTAATCAGATTTACGCGCCGGGCGCTACATGTGTCGTTCACAGCTGTATTTGATTTTTCGTGACATTATATCGGGCGTTTGCGCGATTTGTCAAGGCGTTATGACTCTGTTTTCGTCTCCTGATATTCCCGATACACCAGGCTGAACAGCCAGCGG
Organism: uncultured Oscillospiraceae bacterium; assembly: GCA_964406615.1. Lineage (GTDB taxonomy): Bacteria > Bacillota > Clostridia > Oscillospirales > Oscillospiraceae > CAJOIG01. The sequence continues at coordinate 62,718 of CAYOSI010000008.1, read as the reverse complement.
GAAAACGGCGCGGCGGCGAACATATTCCAGAAAAACGCCATGGGGAAGTTCTTGAACACCGTCCCCACCCAGATGGCCGGGAGCTGCGTCACCGGCTGCCTCGCCAGAATCACATTGAACAGGATCGAGGCCACGAGACTCATGGTGGGACACATGACCGCCACCGTCCCCGCCTGCCGCATGAGCTGGCAAAAATACGGATTGTCCTTTTCCGGATCGGTGTGCTTTGCCGCGAAGGCCGCCCCGGCCCGGTTGCCCCAGAGATTGGAGAACAGGAACACAAACAGACCCATGTACGACGCTTCTACCAGCGCCGCAGGGAACACAGCGTTCGTCATGGAGGACAGCCCGCCGATGTTCAGGCTGAAGCCCATTTTGATGGCAATGTTGTACACCTCCATCCCGATGGCCATGGCATACGACATGATGACACCGAACATGATCCCCTGTCCTTTGGTTTTTGGCATTTTACGATACCTCCGAAAACTAAGTATGAAGAAACGGCGCAGCCTGACGAAACAGACTACGCCGCATACGACTTATTTCCGGTTTCCAAAGGTCTTGCCTTTTCCGCCGATCATTATATCGGATGCCGGAGAAGAATGCAAGGTCCTTTCGTTTTTATGCGCAGATCTCGTTGACCCAGTCGATAAAGGTGCCGGTGGAAGAGCCCTCGTTGGAGCCATGGCCCATATTCCATACAAGATGGTAGTCGGCATCCAGGCCGCGCGATTGCGCCGCGAGACAGAGATTATAACCGATGGTGAAGGAGGTGTGCTGATCTGCGGTGCCGCTGCGCACGCGCCAATGCTGCGCGGGATCCACGGCGGAAAGCCCGTCATAGCCCAGCAGGATCTCCGTGGCGTTCATGAGATTGACCTGCTCCGCAATATCCTGCGCCTCACTGCCTGTCAGCGCCTCATCGATGTAATTATCCACCTGCTTAGCGTTGAAGCCTTCCAGTTTGGAGAGTTCCTCGTAATTGTCGGAGAGGATCTGCGCGACGCTGATGGAGTAATGGACGGCTTCCTCATCTGCGGTCCCAAAAGCATTGTTCTCTGCGGATTTGTCCATCTTATCAAAGCCGGGTATCGCCTTATTGCGATTATTCACAAGCCCTGTTCCGATCATAAATCCTCGCAGATCCGTGATATGCCACACACCATCTGCGTCCTGCGTGAGCCAATTTGTGTGATCGGAATAAGCGGCCTCAGGATCAATGCTTCCAGCCTCGACCATGGCATTGAGAGCATCAGTAAGATTCTGTAATATCGCGTCATAGAAGCTGCCGGAACGCAGGCTGTCCAGCGTCAGGGTGTTCCCATCCGTATCGCTCAGGCCGAGGCTGTTCAGATACTCCACGAAAGCGTCAGCCTCCAGCTCCTGCAGTCGGCGCTCAAAGTCTGTTATTGTGCTGTTGTATACCCCTCCGTCATCCGCCAGATCGACCCACCACCAGGCATAAGCAATGTCGGCGTCCTCGATGTCCGCAATGGGGCAAAAGCACTGCGCCGCAAAAACGTTGTCCGGGTATGCGCTGGTATAAGTACCATCTGCGTTTTTTGTCACACCCAGCACACCGGATTCGTACATGTATTCGAAATACTCCGGCATATTGCCGCTGGCGCCGAAAATAGAGCTCATCTCCCCACCGCCGGAGGTCCCGATGGAAACGACGCGGTCTTTATTGCCAGGGATCACGTCCGCGTTCGCTCTGAGCTCAATCACGCCGGCCTTGAGATCCACCACCTGTGTTGGCGCTTTGCCGGAAGGAATACCATTCTCATCCGTTGCTCCTCGGCTTCGCGCGCCAGCAGCCACATAGATCATTCCCTGCCTGATGTATGATGTATCGCACGAGCGAGGCGTGCTGGAACGCCACCCAACGCACTCATTGGCATATATAATAGGCGCTGTATCCGCCGTATAGTTTCCTGCCTGAGCATCATGATCGATACCGGTCACAACCCCGTCTTCATCAATTGTCAAATATGCTGCGGGAACATAAATAAGCATGGTTTGATACGAAGGATTTGTGACATTGGCACTCATATAAACGCCGTCATAAGCCGCTCCTCTGCTGGCCTCGCCGGAGCCTCGACTGGCTTCACCGGATCCGCTCCCAGTCTCTGTGGATTCCTCCATGGGCGCGTCAACAGTTGTCTCCGCCTCAACCGCCGATGCAGCGTTGCCCTCCTCGTTCACGGCAGTCAGCGTGTAGTAAGAGCCGTCTTCACTCAGGATCCAGTGATATACGCCCGCCTCAATGCCTGCGGAGTAATCGAGATACAGCGTTGGGTCGATATTCGCATTGTCGATGCTGCCCACATAGTCAGACGCATCGCGCATTACCTCCCCTGAAGCAAGGGCTGTCGGCGTCAGCCCCGAAAGCATGATAAGGGTCAGAAGAATAGCGGTGAACTTTTTGTGTGCCATTGCAGTTCCTCTTTCTGATATTTGTATCGGCTGTCTGCCATCGTATACGTGCTCAAATCCCTATATGATAATTCATGTTATGAGATTTGATCTGCATACGTTAATCGCACAATCTATTCGATCAAATCAGGCGCTTAACGTAATGCTATTTACTCTGTTCAAAAACCCAGGCGCGAATGGCGTCAATTTCATACGCGACGCGCCAGGTGTTCATGTGCCAGGTAGCATCACTATCCTCCGCGCCGTCAGGGAGCACATCATCCAGCACTGTGAAATAGAAGCTTGTGCCCGCCTCAGTCATTACCTCCGCCTTGGCGTTCTGCTCCGCGATGGGAAGCTTGGCACTCCACGCGCCTTCGGTGGTCTCCGTTCCTTTTTCCGCCACAGCCTCCATAATGGCAGTCATACCGGGCAGCGCCCGCACGTCGCCGGTGGACGCAATCATCCAAATGGTTTGACCGGACAATTCGGAGATACGATTCTCATAACCGTTTTCCGCCTGACCTGCTACCAGCATAGCTGCCGCGAAACGATCCGGCTGCTCGATCATCATCGTGATGGCACGGATGGTCCCGGCAGACTGCCCGGTAACATAGAGGCGATTCGGATCGATGCTGTACTCATCCAGAAGCTCGTCGATCAGCGCGAAGGTCATTTCCACATCGTAGGCCGTGTCTTCAAACTGGGGTGCAAGGACAAAGCAGGTATTTTCCTCTTGGTTTTCCGGTTGTGCCCAGATGATCGCGCCATTGCCCTGGATCAGCGTCTTTACCGGATTGGAGCCGTTGCCGGTCGCGTCCGGCATAAACAGCACCATGGGATAGCTTTCGCTCTCGTCATACTCCGCGGGAACATAGAGGTTGTACATAAAATCGCCGTACTCGCTCTCAAACACCAGCTGCTGAAAATCATCGAAAACCAGATTGATATTCTCCTCGGCAGCCGTTACATATTCCGTATTGTTTCCAGAATAGACCTGCCCTTTTGCTGTACTGACCTCGCCGGCTTGAACAACAGAGAGCGTGATCTCGGACGAACCGCCCATCTCGCCGGAGGCTCTTTTCCCTCTCCCTCCGGATGCTCCGCCGCCCATGCCGACGTAATTCGAGCCCTGCACCGTCGAGGTGTCCAGCACAACGATGACGAACGGGCCCTCACCGCTTTCTTCCGCCAGCGCGGCCTCGCCGTTCACAAACGCACCGATAACCTCATATCCGTCGATCGCATAGTCCTCCGCGCTGACCGAATCGGGGGCGATATCGGCGTCATATTCGATCGCCGCCGCCGAAGCCTTCATTCCGTCTCCGAAAACCTGGGTAATCGCCGTCACGGATATGATATGGTCCCCAGCCGGTTCTGCTGCGGAGGCGTTTACTGCAACAGACATTATCAAGGCAGACGCCATAATCAGAGACAGGATAATTCTTGTTACGATTTTCATAGTGTTGCTCCTTCTTCGTGTTGATGCTTTTAATGAATGAACGCGAAGTTTTGATTTACTTATCTCAGCCGAGCCGCTCCACCGCTGTGACCGCCCGGTTATACAGTTCCTCCAGCTTGACCTCTCCCGCTGCCGCCGCCCGCTCATAGAGAGTGAGCGCAATATCGGTATTCATATCGACGCCGAGGCCGTTTTCATAGAAGTACCCGAGCCAGTAGAGCGCTTTCGCCACACCGGTGGCGCTGTCATTGTTTTTATCCGCGGCCATCTGATAGTATTTCGCTGCGGCGGCGTAATCCGGCTTCCCGTCCCATGTGATGTCGCCCTGCTGATATAGATTCCCGAGGTAATAGCAGGAGGAAGCGTCGTCCAGCATGATCGCCCAGACATACCATGCCGCAGCGATTCGGGGATCGCGTTCCACGAAATCGTTTCCATTGTCATACCACTGTCCGATGTTGCGCACTCCCTTGCAGGAGGAATTGCTCGCTCCTGCCGCCAGGATATAGCAATCCATCGCCGCGGTGTAATCCGGTTCGCCGGTCACGAGCCCCTGCTCGTAGAGCTGGCCTGCCTCGACATAATCGTATCCGTCGCCGGTCGCACCCGCCAGAAGGAAGTATTCCGCCGCCTTCGCAGGGTCGGCAGGCATCTCCTCTCCGTTCTCATCCAGCATAGAGCCGGCATTATAGGCATTTGCGATCTGACTGTATACCAGATGAAGGGCACTTGCATTTCCCGCAGCCGCGACCATCTCGTTGATTTCCGTTACTGTGATCGGCTCGCTGAAGGATGCCTCTCCAGATGCAGCAGCCGCCGTTCCGAGAGCGGCGCACAGAGCGAGGGCCAACACCAATGCAATCATTCTTTTCATCATTTTTCTCCTTTTCTTTACCATACCGAAAAGAGAGGGCAGGAAAGCCCTCTCTTTCCGAATCGCGAAACAATCAATACACGCCGTTCGCGGCGACAAATTCCTCGTAGGTCATGGCTACGCCGGTCTCCATCATGCCGTTGAAGAGCATGTCCACCGGGGACTCGTCGTATTTCCCGGCGTCGATCTTCTCGATGAAGCCGTCAATGATCGCGTCCGTCAGGTGCGTCTCAACTTCACGGTCCGCAGCGAGCCACGCCTTCAGATAGGCCTTGTAATCCTCCTCCGAGGTCGCACCCGGCGTCCCGCCATGAGCGGTATTCGTCGATTCCTTGCTCGCGCCGCCGGTCAGAGGTTCCGCGGGCGGTACAGGACCGCTGCCCGTCTCGCTGGAAGCTCCGCCGTTCTGGGCCATCCAATCGTCAAAGCGCAGCACGCCAAGATTGTCGAACAGGACGGTGACCTCGAAGATCGACTCCACCTCATCCACCGTGGCAGCGTCATCGATCTGCTGAGAGATGCTCTCGGCCTCCGCCGCGCTGGGGGCGTTGCTCGCCACAAAGCCCTTGATATAGTTCTTCCACGTCGTCACAGCGCCGACATCCGAGCGCATATCCGGCTCACTGGACGCGGGTGCCGCAGGCTCCACGACAGGCGCCTCGGGAGCCGCAGGAACGGCTTCCTCCGCGGGAGCCGCCGGGGCGGCGGGTTCTGCGGGAGCAGCTGCAGGCGCTTCTTCAGCCAGCGGGGCTTCAACAACAACTTCGTCCTTCGCGCCGCAGGCAGTGAGAGCCGCGATCATCAGTAGCGCAAGGCACAGGGAAATCACTTTCTTCATTTTCTTACCTCCAAAATAATATGTTTTCTTTTATTGATTTCATGAAGGATCGCCGGACGCCGAGGCAGGGGTTGGCTCTGTATCGGCAATGAGCTTGTTTGTCAGCGCCGACAGATACGGGTTTACTGTTCCCACGGCATACCCGGGGCTGCCGCCCAGGCCGAGAACCCCCTTCGCGTCGTAGGTCATAAGGCCCGCGTCGTCGGGTATGTAGCCCGTGCGGGCGTTTTCCCAGTTCCAGGTATTGTCCACGATCACCGTATAGGGCAGGGTCGAGTTCTCGCGGATATACGCGCCGATGGAGTGGTACAGCTCTCCCGTCGTGCCAATGAACGCTATGTCTCCCACGCGGAGAAGCTGCAGCGAGAGCGGCACACCGTCCTTTCCATCCTCGCCGGGCAGCAGCGTCGCGTCCTCCGCATACGCCACCACATCCACGTCGACCTTCTCCATGCCGTTTTTCAGGACCTGCTTGATGTCGTTATACTGCATGAACGCCACCTCGTCCCGGAGCAGCGTATCGCTGGCATAGACCGTCACATATTCCCCGGTATAGGGATCGGGATAGATGATCTGATTGGAGATGAACGGGCCGAGATCGCCCGCGGCCCCCGCCGTATACAAAGCCACCGCGCCGTCGTATTTTTCCTCCAGCAGCATAGAGATCTGACCGCAGAAATCGGGGTCGATGCCGGTAGCGCCATAGTACGCGGAGTTGCCGGTCATGGTGGTCCCGTGGCAGGCATAGTTCACGATGAACGCGATGGGATCGCCGCTTGCGTCGTCAAAGCGGATCACAACCAGAGTCGGGTCCGTATCGCCGGCAAGGTTGTAGCCCATGGCATTGATCGTTGAGCCGTCCTCTTCCAGCGTATAGGGATAGATCGTGTTCACGTTGACATAGCTCTCGCCATAGCCGATATAAGCCGTCGCGGGCTGCATGTTCGCCAGCGCCTCATCTGCCGCGTCGCAGATCAGCTCCAAGGTCATACGCGCCCATTTGATGTCGTTCCCGTCGTCCGGCGACTGATCCAGCGTCAGATTGCCCCGGGACACCTCCGGCGCGGCATGGGAGAGCGTCGAGGTGAAGAAGATCGCCTCCACAGGGATCCCGGTGTGCTCGCTGATCCGTTCCGCAAACTGGTCGCCCAGCGGGCCCTTGCCGGATTCCGTGCAGATCAGCAGAGCGCGAGTCTCTCCCATAGCGAACGCGATCACGCGGGAGTGGATGGGATTGATAACACCGACAAAATCCGGAGCCAAACGCCCGAGACCGGGCATCGGCAAAAGGTCGTTTTCCTTGGTAGGCGTCACATCCCGGACCGCCGCGCCCACGAGAAGAGGCGTCGACCCGTCCGACCAAGTCCCGCCCGATACCGCGTTCAGGGACTCAAGATCGATCGTCCCGGTAACGTTGGGACTTGCCGCCGTCAACGCGTCCACATAGGCCTGTCCCTTCAGGCTCGCTCCCGTCTCCGCGTCTACCACGGCAGTTGCCGAGGTTTCCGCATCAGCGGGTATCGAGGCCGACGTTTCCGCATCCGGCTCCTCCGACGCGAACGCCGCAGAGCCTGCCAGCAGCATAGCGGCGATCAGCAGCCAAACAAGCGCTTTTTTCATTGGATTGACTCTCTCCTTCCTTTTTATTCCGTCACGTCGCCCGCCGCGCACTGGGCGATCCAGGTCAGCGCGTTCTGCGGGATCTTCCGGGAACCGATCACCGTCAGATAGTCCGCCGCGGAGTGGGGCGCTCCGTAGATGAGTTCAAATTCCGTCACATAGTCCTCGTCCGCTGCGCGGAGTGTGTTATACATGAGCCAGGACGCCGAGGTCCCGAGATCGGAGTCCGAGGTCCCAATATGGAACCGCCAGCACTGCGCCTTGGTGGAATCGGCGTTCCCCGCCAGGTAAAACATGGGGTTCATGAGATCGGTAACGCCGCTGCCGGTCACCAGCAGGATTTCCGCCGCACAGTCCTCGTAGGCCGCCGCGGCCTGGGCGGCGATCTCCTCATCCTCCGAGGCCATCAGCCGCTCCAGAGCTTCCAGATACACGATGCTGAAATGGGTGGAAACGTCCTCTGTCGTACCGTTAGGTCCAAACAGGCCGGACTCCGTGTTGCCGTCAAAGCCGGGGACCGGCTTGCGGCGGGAATAGACCCCGCTCATGTCCAGAATACGGAAGCCGTCGATCTCAAAGGTCTCCTTTTCCTCGTTCCAGACCAGCACATCGTCCATCGTAAGGCCGTTTTCCGTAAGCCAGCGGTCGAGGATGCTGCCCTCCGTGTCCAGGGACGCTGCGACCTCCTCCGGCGTTGCGGCATCGCCGGTATAGGTGCTTACGCTCACGCCATGGTTCAGCGCCTCCACCAGCCTTTCCGTAAGCTCGTCGTAATACACGCCGCTCTCGCCGTCGTCGCCGAGGTCGAAGCCCAGACTCCGCACATATTCCACATAGATGTCGATCAGCGTATTATGCAGAGCCAGCTGATATGGGGTAAAATCGCCCATCAGGGAATCCCATGTCTGATACTTGTGGTTCCACTCATAAGCGGCGTCGCCGTGGTCGAGATCCGCGATGGGGCAGAACACCAGCGAGCCGAACACCGCATCGGAGGCATCCGCCGCACCGATCTCTTCAAGATAAGGCTTATATCCCGCCGCATCGCCGCTGGCGCCCAGCAGCGCAGACATGGCACCGCCCGCACTGGCTCCGTGGGTGAAGATACGCTCGCTGTCGCCGGGCAGAACCGCGTCGTTATAGCGGAGGAATGCCACCGCCGCCTTAAGATCCACGATCCCGGCGGGCGCTTTGCCGACCACGATGCCGTCGTCATCCACCGTCGCGGGCTCCTGGCTGGGGCCCATTTTGAGGCCGATCCCCCGGCTCGTCACACCAACAACGATGAAGCCCTTTTCCAGAAACTCATAGTAATAGATCCCCGCTTTGCTGCCGGAGATGTTAAAGGCCATGCTCCCGGCATAGCCGTCCACGGTATTGATGAACACCACCGGTGCCGTTTGTGCTGTCCAGGTATGGGTGCCCACAAGCTCGCCGGTCTCGTCGAAATAATCCACGGTCATGCTTCCCTCCGGGTCGATGACCGCGCCGCCGGTCGGCCCCGCCGTCATATACGCGCCCGGGACAAAGATGTTCATCACCTGCAGCGGCTCTCCGTCCACGATGGTGGGATTCTCCACATAGGGGATGCCTGTCAGCGCCCACACGGGAACCGCGTTATACTCCGCGTCCTGAGAGGTCTCCCCGCTGGCTGAGCTGTCGGCGCCGGTGGCCTGCTTGCCGCCGGAGCCCAAGACAAAAGACCCCGCCTCCATATAGGCCCAATCTCCCTCATATTGGGACAGATCCAGAGCATCCGCCGCTGTACCGCTCGCCTCGTCCGACGCCAGCGCGGGCGCCACGCCCGTGAGCAGGGCAAAAACCAGTATCGCCGCCATGATCTTCGCTGTCTTTTTCATGATCCCGCCTTCTTCTCTCCTTTACTGCCAGAAATAGGCTTCATATTCTCCATGGTCCAGAAACTGGAACAAGGTCAGATCCGGGTACAGATCCGGCTGAACGGAGGCAAGCTCCGGGTCGTACAGCGCAAGCATATCTCCCTGGGGGATACACACAAAGCCGTGCTCCCGTCCAAACACGCTGCCGACCACGTTATTGGCCTCATAGCCCAGAGCGCGGGCCAGCACACAAAAGGCCGACGCATAGTCGTAGCACACGCCTCCGCCGCTTTGGAAAAACACAAGCGCCCGATGGGCGGTCCAGTCGGCGTCGTCCTCACCGAAGCCATACGCCTCCCAGTCGTGATCCATATAGGTATAGTTTGCCGCCACATAAAGAAAAGCGTTTATGAGCGCCCGGTACTGGCTCATATCCTCGGCGCCGATCTCGTCAAATATCTTCCCGATCTCCGTGTCCAGCTCCGGGAGGCCGGTGGTATAGCCGATCTCTTCCGGGGCATCCCCGATCTCCCCCGACAGAGAAACGATGTTCTCCACCACCTCCGGCATCTCGCCGCATCCGGCGTTCGAATCATATTCCGTTGCGGCGACAGCGCTGCCGGTCAGCAGCGCCATCGCCATAAGGACGTATAGAACTGTTCGGAGCCCTTTCATAAAAGCCCCTCGGCAGATTCCAGCATGCCGGGATGGGCGATGGTGAACTCGATCACCTGCTCGGCGCGCTCATTTTCCACGATGTTTTCCGCGCGCAGGTACTCGTCCGTTCCATGCATAACCACCGGCGTTTCCTCCGTATAAGCGGGCCATGCGGGAAGCTCTGCTCCATTGGGATCGCCCGTGCGGGCATAATTGCACCAATAGGCGTTCAGCTTCTCGGACAGATAGCGGTCAAAGGGCGTCTTTGTGTCGTCCTCCGTCCGCGTGTCCAGCGTTCCGAACACATACGCCAGCTCCGAGGAATGGGGCATGCCCCGTCCGCCGCCCTGATCTCTCTCCAGGAAATAGGTATGGATGGGCTTCTTCCCGTTTCTTATCTGCCACCGGGCCAGAGAAAGCCCCGGGGAATATGCGAAGGCACGCAGGGCGGGATCATCCTCAGGAAAGCGCATCCGCACCTTGCGGGAAAACATCCATGAGTCGCCCACCACGCTGCCGCTCATGATGTCCTCCGTGTTCAGCCTGCCGTCCAGGATCGCCTTTTCGGGTGCGTCTTCCAGAAACCATCCGTCGATGCAGGGCTGATAGATAAAGAGCTCACGCCCCTGCATATACTCCGCCGCGGCCTCGGAAAACTTCTCCATGATCTCTTTGCCGTCCCGCGTCAAAAGCTCCTCGGGCTGCCAGCCCAAAAGTTCCAACGCCCCCTGGGTTATCTTCTGAAGCTCCTCCCGAGGCCGTACCGGATCTGCTCCGTTGAGCCCGCCGCCGGACTGGATGATGACGCGATTAAACAGTCCTTTCGACCGCGGCGAGCCCAGATGGAATTTCACGGACATTCCTCCGGAGGACTGGCCGAAAATAGTCACATTGTTCGGATCGCCGCCGAAGGCCGCGATGTTCTCATGCACCCAGCGCATGGCCGCGAGCTGGTCAAGAAGCCCGTAATTCCCGGACACGCCTCGTGGGTCGCGGGAATCCAGATACGGGTGAGTCAGGTACCCCAACGGACCGCCTCGATGATTGATCGTCACAAGGATGACTCCCCGGCGGTTCATGGCCGTGCCGTCAAACTCCGGTTCAAATCCCGCGCCGGTGTTGAAGCCGCCGCCGTGGATCCACAGCATGACAGGGAGCTTTTCCTCCGCTGTCTCCGCCGGCGTCCAGATATTCAGATACAGACTGTCCTCGCTCTGCTCCATAGGAGGCGGGGGCGGCGGTGCGCCGTGTCCCTTCGGCGCTCCGTGAGCAGGAGCCTTCCGGCGGTACTGGATGCAGGCAGCGGAAAACGCATCGCACACCCGCTCCCCCTGCCAGAAATCCGGCTCCTGCGGCGGCATGAGCCGAAGCTCTCCCACCGGGGGCTTTGCGTAGGGCACGCCTTTGAATACGGTATTCCCGCATTTTCCCGGAACGCCCACCAGCGTTCCATATTTCGTTGTTGCCTTTGTTATTGCCATAATGCTCCTCCGTCAGCTGTCCCGCAGCTTATCCTTCCGATATCCGAAACGCAGTCCCTTGTAAACAAACTCGCCCATATCGCCCAACTGCAGCGGCTTTGGACCTTCGGGTCCGCCTTTGCCGGGTCCGCCCGGTACATCCTCTGGATGGGGATGCTGACAGTCGTATATTTTCTGCCCCTCCGAACCCTCATCCTTGTGAAACGGCCCCCGGGGCTTCCGCGGTTCTGCCGGCGACTGCTCCCCAGCAAGGATTTTGTTCGCGGCCTCGTAAAACATCTCGACCTGTTCGCCGGGCAGCATCTCGGGGCCTCCGCATACACGGTCAAACGCATCGCGATGGAGCATGAGCTTTTCCATATCCCGCGCGAACTTCTCGACTGTGCCGCCGATCATCTTTCCTTCCGGCATGATCTCGTCGCCGGTGAAGAGCAGCCGCTCCCGGGGATCCAGTATCGCAATGCCGCCCGCCGTATGGTCGCCGATCTTGAATACCGGAAGCTCGCGTCCGGCAAGGGGAATTATCTCCCCGTCCGTCACGATCTGAACAGCGTAATCCCGTGGAAACTCAATACCGTCAAAGCTGGGATACGGTCTGCATGCCAGCTCCACGGACTCCTCCGCCATATACGCCAGATCAAAGTAGCTGTTATTGGCGGTATGATCGAAGTGGTGATGGGTGTTGATGACCTTCCTCACGGGCTTGCCGCAGAGCTCTTCCAGAAACTCCCGCAGATTTCCCGCGCCGTATCCGGTATCGATAGCGATACCTTCATCGTCCCCGGCCACTAGATAATGATAATCTCCGGAGCTCATGATCTTCCATGTGTCGGGGGCGATTTTTTCGACCTCATAATACGGCTCGTCCATCGGCGTGAGCGTACCATCCTTGTGACGTATGAGGATGTCGTGCTTGCAGGAAAAATCGATAGCGTTCATGGAACTCGCCTTCTTACAGAATAAAGTTAAAGGAATCGCCGGACGGCACATAATGCACCGGGACATCCCCCACGATCTGAGGCAGGTACCGCACCATGTATTTCATGCCCAGCTCCTCGAAGTTGAAATGCCCCACGTTGTACATGATCCGCGGCCGGCCCAGCTGGCACGAATCCCGCACAAACGCCGCCAAAGACCAGTCGATCATCTCCAGCGGAATGACCGCATCGATCCCTTCGGTGTCGGTCTTGCGGATCTTCTCCTTTTCCTTCCAGTCGTGATCCTTGATGTGTTCACAGAAGAACACCCGGGACACTCTGGCGTGCGGATCGCCCACGATCCGGACACCGTTCAGGTTCAGCTTCTCCTTCAGCTCCAGCCCCAGTTCGGTGGCGTCCCGCTCCGGGAGCTGGAAGACAAGCGGCTTGTTGGGATAGTCGAGCTTATACTCGTCCCATCCAAGCTCCTTCATGATACCGTAGTAGATGCCGTCGATCGCAGGCGGATTATTGCTGGGCTTCCCGCCGTGGATATGGTCGTGATCTCTCCAGACAACGATGCCCGCATCATCCAGCAGCTTCTTTTTTGCGGCGAAAATGGCGCTGTCCGCGAGCCAGTCCGTCTCGTCCTCGTGGGTCCAGAACAGCGGTTCGTGGGTGATGATGAAATTCGCGCCGAGGCGGGCGGCTTCACGGATCACATCCGAGGACGCAAAGCAGCAGGTCACGATGCCGGTGCATTCCTTATCCGGATCGCCGTATTTCACGATGTCGCAGGTTTTCTCCTCATCGATCTGCGGATGAAACTGGCGCAGCTTTTCGATGATCTCCGATATTTTCATAATGCGATCTCCTTCATGGAACAAAAGCGGAGAGGGACTCTCCGCTTTTTCTTGTGTTTACTCCTTCGACTGCGCGAATATCCAATCCCGGGCGGATTCCAGGCAATAGGTCAGCTCCCAGCCGCGCTGGTGGTGCAGGATCTTGACGCGTTCTTTGCCGTCGTCAGGGAAAGCCGTTGCCTCATCAAAGATGATATAGACCACCTGCGCGTCGCCGATGCCCTCCCGAACCTTGGCGTCGTTCACTTCCCATCCATCCCGGAAATTCAGCCGGATCCGGGCCACCTTTACGCCCTGGGCCTCCAGTCCGTCGGTGATCTCGTTGAAGTTGGGATATTCCTTCAAACCGCCTTCCGACAAGCCAAACAGCAGCTTTTTCTTGGTAAGCTTCACCATTTTCTGAACATCCCAGTGACCGGCAATCAGCATGGACGCCGCGAACAGATCCGGCCAGCGAATATCCATCTCGCAGGACGCCATGCAGCCCTGGGACTGCCCGGTGTTGTACAGCCGGTTGCGGTCGATGCTGTACTCCGACACGATCTTCTCAAAGAGCTCCATGATGATGTCAAATTCCGCGGAGACGGTATAATCGTCGTCCGTCAGATGCACGCCGGAGGGAACCTGGATCGCCAGGACAAAGCAGGGATGCTTTGCCTGCTCTGCAGGATCGGCCCAGCAGGTACCGCCGATGCCCTGCGCCAGAGCCAGCAGCGGATCGTCGCCATTGGGTCCCGCGTCGGGAATGAACAGCACCAGCGGATACTTCTTCGCCGGGTCATAGTCTTTGGGGACGAACAGGTTGTAGAGCATCCCCTTATATTCGCCCTGCACGAAATCGTCGATCACGGGCTGGATGGCCTTGGTGGACGCGATGGGCGCGTCATACCCCGGGAGTTTGACCTCCACGGCGATCGGGCGGCGCTTTTTCCCCATGCGCGTGGGTCCGCGTCTGCCGGGACCACCAGGACCGCCGGGACCTCCGGGCCCGCCGGGACCACCGGGACCGCCAGGACCACCAGGACCACCGGGGCCACCAGGACCACCAGGACCACCAGGGCCGCCGTTTCCAAAGGGTCCGCCGGGCTTGAACTCAAAATCCGGAATGATCTTGGCCGCTTTATCGTCCATAGACAGGGTGAGGGTCACCGTGTTTCCTTCCACCTTCCGATCGGTTATGGTACGGTCCACGACCTCGATTTCATCCACATTGGGAACTTCCGTCTCGAAGGTAAGGATCGCCTTTGTGATGCGCTGGCCGTCGGAGAATGGTTCCGCGACCACGGTGATCTTGGGCGCTTTTTTCTCCTCTTTCAGATCCTTCAGCATATCGGTCACTCTCCTTACCCACTTTTCCGCCGTTCCGGGCATGAGCATGGAGCTTTGGGCTTCCCATGTGATCCGCTCATAGGCAGAGGCGTCGGGCATGTACTTCATGCCGCCGTTCACCATGGAGATAAGCAGCGTGTGAGCAAACGGAGAAGCCTCTTTCAGCTCCAGCTCTGTCCGGGTATTCGTCTCCGGCTTGATGGCGACAAGAGCAACATCGCCCAGTCGGATCGCCTCCGCGCCCAGGACGTCCTCGCCCTCTTTTTTGAATTCCAGCTCCTTCTGCGGCACCATGGGGATGGGACTGCGGCTCTTCTGCTGGCACAGGATACTGCCCGAGGCATGGTCGGTAACGGCCTCGCCCGTCTTGTCGGAGACAGAATCCAGAATGCGAAGGATGTCCGCTCCCATTTCCGCTCCGAGACGCTCCACGATCTCATAGCCCTTTTCCACGCCAAGATCGACGCGTTCCACCTCGCCGCTCTCCGTGATGCGGTCGTAAAACGCCTGTTCCCGGGGGACCTGATCGCCCGCCGCGCTCATGCAAAACAGGCAGGGAGCGCCGAAGGTATCCTCCGCCATATGGCAGGCATAGCCCGGCACATCCGCCGAGACCATGCGATCCTCCGAACTCTGTCCGGCCATGTCGATCGCGCAGGGCTTGAGACCATAGCTCACCAGCGCGCCGATGGGTTTCCCGTCCGCGCCGTCGAAGCGGAGGACGGTCATGGTCTTGTTGGATATCTCCGCAGGGTTCTGAGCGACCCACCAGCCGAAGGGGGTCTCCTCGTCCCGGTTCACATTGACGAGACAGTCCCCTGTGCCAACGCCGAAGACCGCTTCCCGGAAGGACGCCGCCGCCTGATCCGCCGCCTCTGTTACCGCGCTCTCGATGGCGGCGACAAAGAGCTTCCGCTTTCTCGGCGCGTCGGGGTCGGGCTTAAAGCCTCCGCCCATGGGCGGCTTGGGACCGCCGGGCTTGGGACCGCCCGGTCCACCGGGAGCATGAGGCGTGGTGATGGCATGGGTCACATGGACCCAAACATTCTCATAGGGAGTATCGGTCGTATTCCGGACGATGTTCCGGGCTTTTTCGATGCACTCGTCCGGAGCGTTCACCAGTTCCAGACTCACGATCGCGGCCCGCAGACCGCCGTCAAATACAAGGATGCGAGCGCAGGGAGCATCGTGCACTCCGTACAGCTTATCGGTGGGAAACATATCGGCGGGGAATACGATCTCCGCTTTGCCCGCGCCGGCTTTCAAGATTTGTCCGTTCATAGTTCAGTTCTCCTGATCGTTTTCATTCAGTTCCTTTGCCCGGCAGCAGGCAACGAAATGGCCGGGAGCCATCTCCTCCAGCTTCTGCGGCTGAGAGCATGCTTCCGCCGCATACGGGCATCGCGGAGCGAAACGGCAGCCGGGTTCGGGATTGATGGGGCTCATCAGCTCCCCCTGGAGACGAATGCGCTTTCGGGGAGCGTCGATATCCGTGGACGGGATCGCGGAGATCAGCGCCTTCGTGTAGGGGTGCAGCGGGTTGGAAAACAGCTCCTCCGAGGGGCTCGTTTCCACGAGCTGCCCCAGATACATGACGCTGATGTTGTGGGAGATATGCCGCACCACGCTCAGGTCGTGGGTCACAAACATGTACGTCAGGCCAAAGTCCTTCTGCAGGTCCTCCAGCAGATTAATGATCTGCGCCTGGATGGACACGTCGAGACTCGCCACCGGCTCGTCGCAGGCAATGAACTTGGGGTTCATGGCCAGCGCCCGCCCGATGCCCACGCGCTGACGGCGGCCGCCGGAAAGCTCATGGGGATACGCCATGCGCAGCCGCCCGGAAATGCCGATCATGTCCATGAGCTTTGTGATCTGCTTATCGAGGGATGCCTTTTCATACTGTCCGGACAGGACCAGCGGCTCTTTGAGTGTATCCTCCACCGTATAGCGGGGGTTCAGGGTGCTGTAGGGGTCCTGGAAGATGATCTGCATCTCCTCCCGGAGCCGTTTCAGCTGCTTCCGATTGGGGTAGGTGATATCCTCGCCTTTATACAGAATTTGCCCGTCTGTGGGATTCTGCAGGTGGATGATCGTCCGGGCCAGGGTGGATTTGCCGCAGCCGGATTCGCCCACCACGCCCATGGTCGTGCCTTCCTCGAAGGACATGTTGATATCGTCCACCGCGTGGAGCTTGCCCTTGGGCGTATCAAAATAGCGTTTGAGGCCTTTCAGTTCCAGCAGCGTGCTCATACCTGCACCTCCTCCTTCTCCTGCGCGGCGCGGACCGCCTCGATGTTATGGCACTGGCAGCGGTGGGTTCCGCCCAGATCGACCACAGGGACGTTCCCTTCGCTGCACGCCGGTGTGGCATAGGGGCAGCGGGTGTGGAACTTGCAGCCCGCGGGCAGATCGCTGGGATCGGGCATGACGCCGTCGATGGGCTTCAGACGCTGCCCGGCGGACTGCATGCTGGGTACCGCGCCGAACAGGCCGATGGTATAGGGATGGCTGGGGTTTTTGAATACTTCCCGCTTGGAGCCGTACTCCACGATCTCGCCGCCGTAGACCACCGCAACATAATCGCACATCTCCGCCACGATACCCAGGTTATGGGTGATGAGCAGAAGCGTCGTGTTCTGCTTTTCCATCAGATCGCGGATGAGGTCGAGCACCTGCGCCTGAATTGTCACGTCCAGGGCCGTGGTGGGCTCGTCGGCCAGAAGCAGATCCGGGTGGCAGGAGAGGCCGATGGCCACCTCTACACGCTGCTGCATGCCGCCGGAAAACTGGTGGGGGTACTCCCGCACGCGGTCTTCCTTGATGCCAACGGTCTTCAGCATATCAATGGCGGCCGCCTCGGACTCCTTTTTGCTCATACCGGGGGTATGGAGCCGGATGACCGACGCCACCTGATCCAGAATGCGCTTGACCGGGTTCAGAGCGGTCATGGGATCCTGGAATATCATGGAGATCTGCGCGCCGCGGATATGCTCCATATCCGCCTCGGGCAGCTCTACCAGATTTTGCCCCTTGAACCAGATCTCGCCCCCGGCAATCCGGGCGCCGTGATCCGGCAGAATGCGCAAAAGCGCTTTCGCGATAGTGCTCTTTCCGCAGCCGGACTCGCCCACCACACCCAGAGACTCACCGCGCTTGATGTCGAAGGAAATGCCGTTCACCGCGTGAACGATGCGCTTGCCCGCGGTATATTCCACCCACAGGTTTTTCACCCGCAGAAACGTGCCGTCATGACGATGATGGGGATGCTCGCCGTGCTTCTCGCCATGATGCTCCTTTTTGTGGAGACGCCTCTCATGATGGTCGTGATGTCCCCGTTTTTCCTCGGAGGTTTTTTCTGTGATTATTGTTTCATCCATAGCACAAATACCTCAATCTTTCATACGGGGGTCCATGGCGTCACGCAGCCCGTCGCCAAAGAGGCTGATGGAGAGGATCGTCAATGCGATCATGATGCAAGGAGCTAGCAGCATATTGGGATAATATCGAAGGAAGTTCCGGCCGTCGCTCAGCATGGCGCCCCATTCCGGCAGAGGCGGCTGCACGCCGAGACCGAGAAAGCTCAGGCCGGAGATCTGGGTGATCATGCCGCCGATGCTCATGCAGGCGCCGATGATAGTCTGCTGGATGGAGTTCGGCAGAACGTATTTCACAATGGTGCGGAAGGAGCTGACATTGGTGGCCCTCGCCGCCTCCACATATTCGCTCTCGCGCACCATGAGGATTTGTCCTCGCAGCATGCGCGCCGTGCCCCATATACTGCCGAAGGACATGGCAATGACGGTGTTGACCACGCCGGAGCCCAGGACCACGGAGATACAGATCGTGAGCAGGATGCCAGGGATGCACTGGACGATGTCGATAAAGCGCATGATGACCATGTCCACCTTACCTCCAAAATAGCCCGCAACAGAGCCGACGATGACGCCCAGGAACGTGCTGACCAGCGTGGATGCGAGGCCCAGCGTCAGGCTCCAGCGCCCACCGTAGATGACGCGGGAAAAGATGTCCCGTCCGTACTGATCCGTGCCGAACAAATGCTCGGCGCAGGGCCGCAGATATTTGTTGGCGGGATCGATGGCGGAATAGTCATAAGGCGCGATCAGAGGCGCGCACAGGGAAATGAGGCACAGGATCAGAAATACGATGCCGCCGGTGACAGCCAGCTTGTTTTTGGCCAGCCGCTTGAGCATCTGCTTGAAGTTCGTTTCCTTTTTCAGCCGGATATCGTCCTCCAGGCGAAGCCCTGTGTCGATGCTGTTTTTTCCCGTCACTTCATTCATTTTGCCGCCTGCCTCCTTCTATGGGATTTCCCCTGGGCTTCATACTGCGCCTTGATCCGGGGATCGATCAGCGCGTATACGATGTCCACCGCCAGCATCACGAGGCAGAACCAGATGGCAAGGAAGATCACGGAGCTCGTCACGATGGGGATGTCCCGGCTGTTGATCGCTCCGGTGATATAGAGGCCCATGCCGGGGATGGAGAAGATGGTCTCCAGGATCATCGTGCCGCCTAGCGCGCCGGCGAACTGTGCGCCGATCTGGGTGATGATGGGGATGAGCGCGTTCGGCAGGGCGTGCCGGTAGTTCACGATGTTTTTGGAAAAGCCCTGCGCTCTCGCCGCCATCACGAAATCGGAGCGGATGATCTCCAGCATACTGGAGCGCATACTGCGCGCCATGCCGGAGAAGCTGCCCAGCAGGATGCACAGACATGGCAGGATGTAATACTTGAACCCTCCGATGCCATAGGCCGGCAGCCATTTGAGCTTCAGAGCGAACACCACCACCAGCACCATGGCGATCACATAGCCCGGGATGCAGTGCATCACGCTGGACATGACGAGAACGAATTTGTCCGCCTTGCCGTCCTGATGGACCGCCGCCATGACCCCTAGGGGAATGCCGCAGGCCGCTCCGGCCAGGATGCTGTACATACTGATGGCAAAGGTCCGGGGCAGACGGGTACGGATCTCGCTCATGATGTCCATCTTGGACACCCATGAGTTGCCGAGATCAAATTTGACAAACAGATTATAGAGATACTCACCCAGCTGCACATGGAACGGTCGGTTCAGGCCCAGATACTCCCGGTAGGAGGCAAGCTCCTCCGTAGTGGCCGAAGTGCCCAGGATCATCTGCGCCGGATCGCCCGGCGTAAAATACAGCAGGGTGAAGATAATGACCGCCACACAGATCACGATCGGGATCGTGATGAGCAGACGTTTGATTATATATCGGCCCATATCGGCGTCCTTTCATGGTAACAAAAGGACGGCGCGGCAGTACCGCGCCGCCTTGGATGTAAGTCGGTTGCTTTGTGTTTCGGTTTAGTCCGCGAAGGTAAAGGCTTGCGGCGTGATGTTCCTCTGTGCGCCGGTGATGACGCAGTTCACGTCGGCCTGACAGGCGGTCTGGTTCGAGTACAGACACAGGGCATAGCCATAGCACATCTCGTCGGTGAAGTATTCATCCCACGCGGAAATGGTCTCGTCATTCGTGTTATCTTTGAGCGCCACGAACAGATCATCCAGATGCTCATCCACGATGCCGGTGACCTGCAGGCCGTTCATCATGGACTTGCTGTCCTCGGTCCAGAACTTCTTGAGCGTGGTGCTCAGATAGTTGCCGCCGCCCATGATATCGAACATCATGTCCCATTTGGTAAAGTCAAGCTTGTAGTCGTTGAGAACGGAGATGTCCGCCGGGAGAAGATCCACCGTGATCCCTACCTGCTTGAGCGCATCCTGCACCAGAATGACCGCGTCGGTGATGGCAGGCTGGTTCATGTACATGATGGTCAGGGTCTCGCCGTTGTAGGAGGACTCCGCCAGAAGCGCCTTGGCGGTCTCCACATTATAGGTGTAATAGTCGCGGCCCTCGCCGGTGGTCCAGCTTTCGGGGGCGTCGTACATGCGGGGCTGCATGCCGTAGGCAGGCTGCGCGGGGAACTCCAGCCCCTCCGCGACCGTGGCATTATCAATGGCGTAGCAGATGGCCTGACGGAGCTTCACATCAGAGCAGGGGGAGGCCTCGTTGCAGTCAAAGTAGAAGGCCACGGGGGGATCCTGGGGCAGCTCCACGGGGATAACGCCCAGGTCGGGATTCTGGATGAAATAGTCCACATCGGCGGCATTCATGGAGTCCACCGCGTCCACCGTGCCCATCTCCAGAGCGATGGCCCGGGAGCCGGCGTCCTGGATGATCTGATACTCGATCTCCCGGACATTCTGGAAGCCTGTCGCGTAGTTGTTATCCGCAAGCCACTGCTCATCGGGGATGTTTTTCATCCAGTAATCCTCGTTGGCAACAAGGGTCACAGAGGAGCCGGGGACGTATTCTTTCAGCATATAAGGGCCGGTGCAGATGGGCTCGGAGGCCATGCCGTCAGGCCCCATGGCCTCATAGGTTTCGCGGCAGACGATGGAGCAGTTGGACAGGTTCTTCCCCATATCGCCGGGGCCGAAGGGCTCGCTGCAGTGCCAGATAAAGGTATAGTCGCCGGAGACTTCCAGGCTCTCCAGCCGGTTGACGCCGCCCTTGTTGCCGCTGTCGATGAACTTTTGGATGCTCCAGACCACGTCGTCCGCGGTGATGTTGTTGCCGGCGGTATCGTACACGCAGTCCCAGATCTCGCCTTCGTAGGTCATGTCATCGATCTCGGTAAAGGACTTCAGGATGACGTAACGGATCTCACCCTTGGAGTCCACCTCCGCCAAAAGCTGGAACAGCGGGAACTTCACCTTGCCCCAGCTGCTCTGCGGGGTGAAGGGATCGAAGGTCTTGCCGTCGCCGCTGATGGCGACCGTGACCTTATCCCGGAGGTATCCGTCCGTCGCCGCGACAGCGACGGTGTCGCTCTCCTCGATATTTGCTGCCGGAGCCTCCGCTTCCGCGGGAGCAGCCGCTTCCGCCGGGGCGGCCGCTTCCTCGGCCGCCGCGGGAGCCTGTGTGTCCGCTCCGCCGCCGCAGCCCACGAACAGGGTCAGCATCAGCGCAGCCATCATGACGATCGCAAGAATTCGCTTCATTTTGGTTCTCTCCTATCATTTAATATGTATTTTCCCTGATGTATGCCCGGGACAGGCCGTATTACAATTTAATAAAGGTTCTCTCACGTTGGTGATTTTGTATTGTCTTGTTTGCCTATTTCGCCGTTTCCTTTGGGCAAATCCACCATAGCATTCGGATCGTTAATTTGTAAACTGTCAATCATGAACCTTTGTACAATCTGCGTACTTTTTCATGGACCCAGGGCACGAACAATTATTAACCTTCGCACTCTTTATCTCATTCACCGCCGATTTTCGTCATTTCCCTTGCGATAATTCGTCAAACGATATAAAATATTGTGCGCAAACCATGTTCCTATTCGTCTGTTTTTCTCAGAATCATCCATAGGGGTAAGTCTATGCTTCACAGGAATTATGACGGCGCCGAAACCGGCCGCAATAAGAGCTACAGAAGCTATGCCAGACAGTTCAGCCTTCTCCTGATCC
Source organism: uncultured Oscillospiraceae bacterium (assembly GCA_964406615.1). GTDB lineage: Bacteria > Bacillota > Clostridia > Oscillospirales > Oscillospiraceae > CAJOIG01. The sequence continues at coordinate 40,902 of CAYOSI010000008.1, read as the reverse complement.
TGCCTCTGATCCTCGGTATTGCAGTGCTTATTTGCGTTCAGGTTGTCGTTTCTCGACAGATCAATCAGGTCGGAACCATCGCCACACAGCGCTTTGAGGCGCAGACCACCGGTATCCTGCGAGAGCTGCAGATGGTCAGTGATTCTCTCCTGAATGACCGCCGCTTCCAGACCGACATCGAAATGCCGGCGGAAGAAGTCGATTCGATGAAGCTCTGCTCCCTGCTGTCCGATCATGCAGGCGAGAGCCAGTATGTCGGCAGCCTGTATGTCCTCAGCCCGTCCCATGGACGGATCTACACAGAGAAAACCTATTACAACTACAGGCACGACGCGGCCCTTCTCAGCGATATCATCCCCAACTCCTACGAGATCGACCTGGCCGAGACGGCAGGCTGGCACATCCTGAACGACAATTATACCCCGCCCCATTACGTTTCACTCTGCCTTTCCCAGGACGGGGATGCGCTCGCTTCGATCCTGGTCATGCTGGATATGCGCGCCTTTCTGCACTCCATATACCGGGACAACGATGTCTTCTGCTGCATGTTCAACGACGAGTTCAGCCTTTCCACCATCGTGACGAATCACCCCGGCATCAACTGGCGGAGCGCTGACGCGGTCAGCGAGCTCGTAGGCACCCGCGTGCGTTGCTTTTACATGGAGCAGGATGGCTTCACCTACCTGACCGCCATCCCCACCCGCAGCTTTTACGCGCCGCTCTGGACCGTTATGGGCGTATTCATCATCTATTTCGCCCTGCTTCTCATCGTGGGCATGATTTACCTGCGGTCTGTTTCCATGCGCCGTTATAAGGCCATGACCGCCCTCATCGACGGTCTGCCTCAATCCCCGGACGGCGATCCCACCTACGATGAGATCATGAATACCATCCGCACCTCCCTTTCCGATTACCGGGATCGATCCCGCACCGAGCGCCAGCATCAGGCCCTGACCCGTCTTCTGAACGGCGGCTTCGCCGGAGCGATCCCCGCCCAGCAGCTCCATGAGGCCAGCCTTCCGGAAAACAGCGCCGGATATTATACAGTCCTGTTCAACGTCAGCGGCGGACGGGGTATTATAGAGGACACCTCACCAGCCATGAATGAGGACATGACCTGTCTCATCCTCCGCTCTACCCTATCCCAGTTCTCCGGCGGCAGCTTTGAAACTGCCGTCACCCATATCGATCGAAACTACTGCGCCGTACTCTCCCTGTCGGAGCAGGATGTCCTATCCAGTTCCATACGGACCGCCGTGCTGGAGACCGTTTCCCTCATCGAATCGGAGTATGGCTTCGACCTCTGTGCCATGATCAGCTCCCGGGTCCCCGCACCGGAGGCACTGAAAACCGCATACCAGGAGTCCCGCAATCTCTTCGGCTTCCATCAGGCGGTGGACAGCAATGCCGATGTTCTCATGCAGGAGGAGGTTCTGGCCGGAACAGGCGTTCTGCCCAGCGGAGAATATATGAAGCAGCTGCAGGTCCTTTCCAACACGCTGCTTCTGGAGAAATATGAGTTTGTTCCTTCCATGGTCGCCACGATCCTGGAGGATCATGTAGCGAAAAGTCGGCAGCATTATTCCCATGCCCAGGAACGGATCTACACCATCGCGGGTCTTTTATCCGACGCGGTCCTATCCAGCGGGCTTTCGGACGAGACAGTAAGCGCCGCAGCCGAAAGACTTCGCAGTGCCAATTCCATTTCCTCGCTTAACCGAGCGACAGAGGAAGTATTTGCGTATCTGAGCCGGAAGGCGTTGGATGCTGGCAGTGAGGACCCGGTCATCCGGGCAGAAGCATATATCGCGGAAAACCTGGCCGATCCGAACCTCAGCATACCGATCGTATGCGAGTCTACCGGCGTTAGCGTTCAGCACCTGTCCCGTCTGTTCCGCAAAAAGCTGAACACCACGATCTCCGAGTACATCAACGCCCATCGCGTGGAGAAGGCAAAGCCCCTTCTTATGGAGAAGAACCGGACTGTCGCAGGCGTTGCCGAGATCTGCGGCTACGCCAACGCCGTCACGTTCTCCCGAAATTTCCGCCGCGTTACGGGCATGACGCCCTCTGAATACAGGGAATTGAACGGATAGCAAATAAGCGCCCAGTATCGCTTGCGATCAAACAACACCGGGTATTTCTATATGATTTGGATCTGTGACTTTCATTATCACACTTTGACAATTCCCAAAAATTCTGCTAAAATAATTTTAGGACGCGACCATATTAAATGTGCAAACCGATCTCGGTTTGCACATTTTTGTTTGTGGAGGCATTATGGAACGAACTAATAAAATGGCGAACACGCCGATGACGAAGCTGGTGCTGGGCATGTCCCTGCCGTTGATGGTCTCTCTGCTCGTCCAGTCACTGTATAACATCGTGGACAGCATTTTCGTGGCCAGGCTGAGCGAAAACGCCCTCGCCGCAACATCGCTTTCCTTCCCGGTGCAGATGCTCATGATCGCCCTCGCCGTCGGCACGAGCGTCGGTATCAACGCCCTGCTTTCACGGTTGCTAGGACAGAAAAAGACCGAGGATGTAGGCTATGCCGCAACGACGGGCTTTGTGCTGGCGCTCATAAGTTCCGCCGTATTCGTCCTGGCGGGACTGTTTTTTGTCCATCCCATCGCGTGGGCGCTGGCCAAAGGCGGAGAAAACGCCGGGATGTGCGAGGCGTATCTTCGCATCTGCATGATCTTCTGTACCGGCACCTTCGTGGAGACGATGGCCCAGCGCTTCCTGCAGGCCTCGGGCAAGACGGACCTGAGCATGGTCTCCCTCATCGTCGGCGCGGTCACAAATATCATCCTTGATCCCATTATGATCTTCGGTCTTCTGGGCTTTCCCGCTCTCGGCGTCACCGGCGCGGCCATCGCCACCGTTATCGGTCAGTGGCTGGGCGCGGCGACGGCGTTGCTCTTAAACCGCTATAAGAATCCCGAGGTGCAGATGCTCTGGAAGGGCTTCCGCCTGAGAGCGAAAACCGTCGGCACGATCTACAAGGTCGGCCTTCCCACCATCCTGACCCAGGCCATGACAAGCGTCATGAACTTCGCCATGAACGCAGTGCTTCTGAACTACTCCACCGCCGCCGTCGCCTTCTTCGGAGTCTATTATAAGCTCCAGAACTTTCTATTCATGCCCATGAACGGTCTCGGCCAGGCAGCTATCCCCATCGTGGGGTACAGCTATGGGGCGGGGAACAGTGCCCGCATCAAGGAGGCGATCCGCACCATACTGCCCATAGCGTGCGGCATTGCAGTGTTCGCCACAATCCTGTTTCTCGCCATCCCCCGGCAACTGCTTGGGCTGTTCTCCCCCAGCCCGGAGATGCTGGCGCTGGGTGTTCCCGCTCTGCGGATCATCGCGCCCACGTTTATTTTTGCCTCCGTAACCATGATCCTGGGCTACGCCATGTCGGGTCTCGGAAACGGAGTCGTGAACATGCTGGGCACAGCCATCCGGCAGCTTATCCTGTTCGTGCCGCTGGCATGGCTCTTTGCCCGTACATGGGGCGTTGGCGCAGCGTGGTGGTCCCTGTGGTTCTCCGAAATCGCGGCGGCGGTCTACGCCGTGCTTGCTTCCCGGAGCGTTATGAAACATAGTGGCGTTATCTGAACGGATCATAAAACTCGGCGCTTCCCCCCAGGATGGGAAGCGCCAGATTTTTTATACTTCTAAATATCTTATTTTATGTTGCGATCCCCGCAAACTGGGTCATATAGAGATCGTAGTATTTGCCCTCCCGGGCCAAAAGCTCGTCATGGCTGCCCTGCTCCGCGATGCGTCCCGCGTCCACCACCACGATGACATCCGAATCCCGGATGGTGGAAAGCCGGTGGGCGATGACGATGCTGGTCCGGTCCCGCATGATGCGCTGCATGGCGTCCTGGATGGCCTTCTCCGTGCGGGTGTCCACGCTGGACGTTGCCTCATCCAAAATGAGTATTTTGGGGTCGGCCACGAACGCCCGGGCGATGGCAAGCAGCTGCCGCTGGCCCTGGCTGAGATTGGCTCCAGCGCCGGTGAGCACGGTATCGAGCCCCTCGGGCAGCGACTCCACAAGTCCCCGGCAACAGGACATATCCAGCGCACGCCAGATATCCTCATCCGTGGCGTCCGGGTTCCCGAAGGTCAGGTTGCTGCGCACGGTGTCGGTGAACAGCACAGTGTCCTGTAGTACGATGGCGAGTTTTTTCCGAAGATCAGACCGGGAGACACGCCCCAGATCCTGATCGTTCACATAGATGCGCCCGCCGCCGATGTCGTAATAACGCATGAGAAGGTTCACCACCGTGGTCTTGCCGCTGCCCGTCGCGCCGACGAGCGCAACTTTCTTTCCGGTGGGAACAGTCACGGTAAAATCCTTCAGCACCGGTGTGTCCTCCCGGTAACCGAAATCCACATGGTCGAAGTGGACAGTCGCTGACTCTTCCGCGGAGAGCTCTTCTCCGGTCATGTCCTCGTCCGCCTCGTCCATCACGGCGAAAACGCGCTCCGCGCCTGCCACGGCCGATTGGATCTGGCTGTAGATCTGGGCGATCTGATTCAGCGGGCGGCTGAACTGCTTTGCGTAGATGATGAACGCGGAGATCACACCTACGGAGATGATGCCGCGGATGGCGAAGTACCCGCCGAAGGCTGCGATCACCACGAAGCTCAGGTTCGATACGCAGTTCATAATGGGTCCGAAAATGCCGCCCAAGCTCCCCACGCGGATGCCCGCCTTGGTGAGACCGTCCGAGGTCTCCCGAAATTCCGTTTCCGAGGCGCTTTGGTGGTTGTACGCCACCACGGTGTGATACCCGGAAACCATCTCCTCCACATTGCTGTTGAGCATTCCGAGGAGCTTCTGACGCTCCCGGGAAAACTGACGCATTTTCCCGGCCATGAGCTTCGTAGCAATCAGTGTCAGGGCCACGGTGGCCAGGCTCAGAAGCGTGAGCTGCCAGCAGTACCACAGCATCACCGCCACGGTACCTATTACCATGAGCACCCCGGAAAACAGGGACGGCAGCGCCTGAGACACGGTGGTGGAAATGTTCTCCACATCGTTCGTCATACGGCTCATCACGTCGCCATGGGCGTGGTCGTCGAGATACTTCACGGGTATATCCAAGATCTTCGCGAAAAGCTCCCCCCTGAGCCTGCGCACGATGCGCTGACTTAGATGGGCGCTGATATAGTCCTGCAGAAACTGGCTGCCGCTGAACAGCAGATAGGCACCCAGCATCATCCCCAGGGTGAAAGCAAACCGCCCTTCCCGGGTCCCGGCGATCATGTCCACCGCCGAGCTCTGTAGGCTGGGGGCCCAGATGCCGCAGGCGCTGCCCAGCAGCACTACGCCAAACATGGCGGCGATTAGGCGGCGCTCTTGGGCAAAGTAGGACAGGATGCGCCGGAGCGTGCCCTTTACATCCTTCGCCTGCTCGGCGCTTGCAAAGGGTCCGCCGGGCCCTCCGCCGCGGCGGGGTCCGAACTGCTGGAACGCGGTCTGATTCGTTCTTTTTTCAGCCAACGTCCGCCACCTCGCTTCCCATCTGCGAATAGTAAATATCCCGATAGATCGGGCTTTGGGCCATCAGCTCGTCATGAGAGCCGCAGGCCGAGATCGTTCCGTTTTCCATAACGGCAATGCGGTCCGCCCGGCGCACCGAGGCGATCCGCTGCGCCACGATGATCTTGGTGCAGTCTGCGTGATCCCGCTCCAGCGCCTCGTACAGTGCCGCCTCGGTCCTAAGGTCGAGCGCGGAGGTGGCGTCGTCGAAAATGAGGATCTCCGCGTTTTTCAGTACCGCCCGGGCAATGGACACCCGCTGGCGCTGCCCACCGGAAAGGCTCATGCCCCGCTCCGCCACCACGGCATCATACCCCTCGGGCATGGCGGCGATGAAGCCGTCTGCCCGAGCGGTCTCTGCGGCCTTCTTCACCGCGTCCGCTTCGGCGCCCATATCGCCCCAGCGGATGTTTTCCTCCACGGAAGTGCTGAACAGCTCGGCCTTCTGCAGCGCGATGGAGATCCTCTCCCTCAGTGCCCGCTGCTTATACTCCCGCACGTCCACGCCGTCCACCAGGACCGCGCCGCCGGTCACGTCGTAGAACCGGGGGATAAGATTCACCAGCGTGGATTTGCCGCAGCCGGTAGCTCCCATGATCGCCAGCGTCTCGCCGGGCCGGATCGCCAGGTCGATGTTTTTCAGCACGGGGGTTTCCGTGCCGGGATAGGTGAAGGACACATCCCGGAACTCGATCTGGCCCCGGACGTCCGTATCCCCGTCAAAGTCTCCGTCCTGCAGTTCCGGCTCGGTGCGCAGGATCTGACGGACCCGCTTCCAGGACGCGCCGCCCCGGGAGATGTTCTGGAACAGCATCACGAGACCCATGATACTGTTTAGAAGCTGGGTCGTGTAGGCGATGGCCCCCATGACCGCGCCGGGCGTGGCTCCGCCGGACGCTGCCTGCGCATGTCCCGCTGCAAGGATCGCAATGACCGCCAGGTACATGAGCATGTTCATCACCGGACTCATGAGAGCAAAGATGACGAGCACATGGAGCTGAGTGCCGATGAGCTCGTCGTTTGCCTTCCCGAAGCGCAGCTTTTCATGAAGCTCCCGGACACAGGCTTTGATGATGCGGATGCCGGAAATGTCCTCCTGCAGAATTGCGTTAACGCCGTCGAGCTGCTCCTGCATCCTTGTGAAAAACGGATTTGCTCGCGTAAGGCACAGGAGCATGACGCCCACGATGAACGGAAGCGCACACAGCACGATGAGTCCGAACCGGGGGTACAGCCGGAACATGAAATAGATACTGCCCAGGAACATGAACGTCGTGCGTATCATGCCCCGGACAGAGGTCATGATCATCTGCTGCACCTGGGTGATGTCATTTGTGATGCGGGTGATCAGCGTACCGGTGCCAAAGCGATCCACCTGCGGGAAGGAGAAATCCATGATGCGGGAAAAACAGTCCTTCCGCATCCCGTTTCCCGCGTTCTCGCAGGCGATGTTCGCGAACACGCTGCACAGCGCGCCGCCGAGGCCGCCCAGAGCCACCAGCCCCAGCATGGTCAATCCCATCGTCAGGATGACGTGCATATCGCTCACGCCGCCGTTGGAGACACCCAAAACGCCGTCGTCCACGATGCGGGTCATGATGCTGGGCTGCATAAGATCCACGCTCACCTCGCACACCATGGAGAGGCCTGCCAGGATCATGAAGTGGATATAAGGTTTAATGTACTTCCACATATCAGCTCTCTTTCAGCGCCAAGCGCCCGGACAGTTTCCTGTCCAGGCGCGTTTTGTTATCACTCGTGCTTATGCTCACCGTGAGGACCGCGGTGCTCCCCGCGGGGGCCGTGGTGTCCTTCCCGGCGGTACTCCCTGCCCTTTTCCGACCAGGCCCGGTTCAGCTTCTCCATCGTGGCGAGGAACGCCGCTTTTTCCTCCTCGGACAGAACGGAGAACATCTCATGCACCCGCGCGTCCCGCCGGGAGGCGGCCTCCGCCGCCTGGGCGCGGCCTTCGTCCGTGAGGGCCACGTCCGTGGTGCGGCGATCGGCCTCGCTTTGGGTGCGGGTGATGAAGCCGGCCTTTTCGAGCTTCCCCAGCACCTCGCTGGCAGAGCCGGGCTGGATGCCCAACCGTTCCGTGAGCGCACGCTGGGTCATGGCGCCATCCTCGGACAGCATCCGCAGGATGCCGTTCTGGCCCCCCTTGCCGTCGAAGCCGAACCGGCCCATGTGCCGCAGCTCGTGGATATTGACCATCAGCTTTCCGTCCACATCCATGGAGGCATAGCGCTCGCTGTCCAGGATGCTCCCCCACTCTTTATGGCGACCGGGGCCGCCGTGAGGGGCGGGCTCGCCGTGGGGACCGTGATGAGGTCCGTGCTCACCGCACTCGCCATGGGGACCGCGAGGACCGTAGTCGCCGTGCTCACGGCGTCCATGCTCTCCGTGTTCGTGATGGCCATGCTCCCCATGTTCTCCATGGCCCTTTCTCTCCGGGATGACGCCGGTGCGCTTGTATTCCTCGCCCCGCTCGCAGCTGGGGGCGCTCAGATCGCAATGCCTGCTGCAGCAGGGGCATACATTCTTGTTTTCTTCCATTATTATATCGAGTCCTTTCGTCGTTCATTTTTGTTTGGTACCTTGATGTTATCACGTCATTGCACATTTGTCAAGGTACCAAATAAAAATTCTTTGGCTGCCGAAGACGCTTGACGAAATCCCGAATCTGAGGCATACTGTTTGGCGTATCCAGCCCCGGGAGGAAGCGACATGGCAAACAGCAGGGAAAAACACATTCCAAGCGAGCAGACCGGCAGCCTTATCATGCGCTTTGAGCTTTGCTGGCACCAGTTCCGGCGCGTCCGCGGCGGGCTGGACGGGCAGATCCGCGTGCTGCGCTTTCTCCACAACCACGGCCCATCCACCCAGCTGGAGATCCAGGAGGCCCTGGGGATCAAGTCCCCCGCCATGAGCGAGCACATCACCAAGCTGGAGGGCCAGGGCTACATCACCCGCACCCCCTCTGAAAAGGACCGCCGCGCCCGTATTATACGATTCACTCCCGAGGGGGAAAAGATGTTCAACGACCTTTTGGCAGAGGAAACCGACAAGGATCTGTTCTCCTCCCTCACCCCGGAGGAACAGGAGATCCTGCGTCAGCTTCTGACCAAGCTCAGCGCCGACTGGCGCGAGCGTGAGAGCGCCGAATAACCGAATCATAGCATATCACCGAACAGGAAAGTGGGAAGATTTTTTCTTCTCACTTTTTTCGTTAGGTACTTGACAGATTTCACCGCAGCCTGATATAATTACTTCGGTTGCCGAACTAATTCACACTGAAACGAGTGCAGGTTGTCAATATGATCGTACGCAAAGAGGAAACTGGATATTGGACCATCCGTACGGAGGAGGGCAGGGCCCACGCCTGCCACGCAGCCCTTGCGGATCTCGGCGGGGGCTTCGCCCTCATCGGCTCCGTGCCGGAGCGGTACACGCCCGAGCTTTTAAAGGCGCTCGCCCCCTTCACCGAGAAACTGTCTCTTCTATATATGATCTGCCACGGGACAAGGGACGATGTGACCTTTGTCCAAGCGGTCATGCAGCACACCCCGGAGGTATGCGTCATCGCCGGGCATACCGTACTGTTTACGCTGGCCTCTCTTGGCATCCATCCCGCGCACACCATCGAGATCCGGGCGGACCGGACGCTGAAGCTGGGCAGTAGAACATTCGACCTTCATATGTCGGCGGACCGCTTCGGAACGCCATTCCTGACCGTGACGGATCGTGAGGCGCAGCTGTCCTTTGGCGCAGACGCGCTCCCTCCCGCTCCGAAAGAGACGCAGGAAAAAGAAAACCGGCCCACCGTGGCGGTCGTCCACACCGGCGGCAGCATCCTCGGCTACCTAGCGAAGTCTGTGGAAAGCGGTATAGCAAGCTATGAGGACGGCGCGCCGAAGGTGCTGGATCTGGATCTCTCTATCCTGAGCCGGGACGACGTGCTGGCGGCATTGCCGAAGGCGAACGCCTATCTCTTCGGCTCGGAGGGAGCGGACGGCAATGTATCGAAGGCGGTATGGGATATCGTCACCTCCCTGCGCCGGAAGGACGTTTCCGGCAAGCGGGCGGCGGTGTTCTATACGCAGAACGCTGGCGATCCCGTCCCGGACATGCTGCGGTCCTATCTCTCCGCGCTGGGCATGAAGCTCGATATGCCGGACTGGTTCGTGTCCGGCATCCCCACGGAAAGAGACCACAAGAACGCTCTCGATTACGGCTTCGGTATTGCCTGCTGCGTGCTGGGCGTGCCCAATCCCCGGCAGCTGAAGCTCGTCAAATGCCTCGTCTGCGGCGAGATCTTCGACGCCTCCCTGGGCGCCTGCCCGGTGTGCGGCGTGGGTCTCGACCAGTGCGTCCCCGTGGACGAGGAGGAGATCACCTACCGAAACGACACGGACTGGAAATATCTCATCATCGGCGGCTGCTCCGCGGGCGTTTCCGCGGCAGACGCCATCCGCCAGCGGGACACCACCGGGGAAATTACCATCCTCTCCTCGGAGGATCATCTGCCCATCAACCGCCCCATGATCACAAAGGGCGTGATCGACGAGGTCGTCGCCGCGCCGGAGACCATATATATCCATCCTGCCGAATGGTATGCCAAGCGGAGCATCGACCTTCGTCTCGGCGTGACCGCGACCGCCCTCCATCCCGAGGCCAAAACCGTGGAGACAGCGTACGGCAAGATATACGAATACGACAAGCTCATCCTGGCCATGGGCGCGGAATGCTTCATGCCCCCGTTCCAGGGCCGCGAGCTGGATGGCGTGATCTCCGTGCGGCACCTCTGTGACGCGGCGGATATGGTAGAGCGTATGAAGACCTGCAAACATGCCGTGGTCATCGGCGGCGGTGTGCTGGGTCTGGAGGCCGCCGGAGAGCTGATGAAGTCCGCCATTCCCGTGACCGTCCTGGAGGCCACGCCCCAGATCATGTGGAAGCAGGTGGACGCAGGCTCCTCGGCTTATCTGCGGGAGCTTATGAAAAAAGCCAACATCGACTGCTATGAGGGTATCTCCGTAGAGGCCATCGAGGGCGATGAGGACGGACACGTCATCGGCGTGAAGCTCGGCGATGGACGATTTTTCCCCGCTGATATGGTCATCGTGTCCTGCGGTATGAAAGCCAATACAACGCTCGCCCTTGACGCCGGCGCGAAGGCCGACCGGGCCATCGAGGTGGATATGTTCATGCGCACGAGCGTTCCGGACATTTATGCCTGCGGCGACTGCTGCGCCTACGACGGCGTCAACTACCAGCTGGTGCAGGAGGCCAATGCCCAGGGTCGGGTGGCCGGAGCCCATGCCACGGGGGACAGCGGCGTTTACTACGCCAACCGCGTCCTCGGCATGCATGTGGAGGGCGTGGGCGCGACCATGTACGCCATCGGCGACGCGGGCAAGAAAGCGGAGCTGACCTACAAGACCGTGGAGACGAACGACAAAGTGGCGAACCGAAAGGAAACTTATTGGTTTTCCCGGGGCGTCCTGCAGGGCGCGGTAGTCATCAACGCCGATGAGAAGATCCAGCTTCTGACCCAGAGCCTTGAAATGAAAGCAAGACACAGCGAAATTTTTTAGAGGGTGAACCAATGAACGAAACGACCATGAATCCCCGGGGCATCGAGCTGCCCCGCCCGGAAAAAGTCCCCTGCCCCTACGAGGATACATACGAAACCGATGTGCTGGTGATCGGCTGCGGCTTTGCCGGGCTGAACGCCGCCGTGTCCGCCAAGCTGGGCGGCGCATCCGTCCTCGTCATGGACAAGGGCCGCCCCGGTTATTCCGGCCTGTCCCCCTGGCCCAGTTCCTTCCGCTGGTTCGACCCCGACCGGGGCGATAAGAAAGAGGCATACATCCGGGCCATGATGGAGGGCGGCGATTATATCGCGAACCTCAACTGGTACCGCCGCTGGCTGGAGGAGTCGAAGGGCATCTACGAGCGCCTTACCGACTGGGGCATCCTTGCCCAGTATCCCAAGGCATCCGAGGCCGGGGATTTCTACGACAAAGAGGATTTCTGGGGCTATCGGGCCACCTATGACCGCCTGGACCGCCACAAGAAGTGGATCGCCACGCTGGACCGTTATGGGATCCCGTATCTGGAACACACCATGGCCGCCGATTTACTGACGGTTGATGGTGCTGTTTCCGGCGTCATCGGTCTTCATGTCCCCAGCGGAAGGTTTATCACCATTCATGCCAAGGCGGTGGTTCTGGCCACCGGCGGCGGCAGCTACAAGCCCACGGGCTACCCGGTGGGAAGCGACACCTTTGACGGGGAGTACATGGCCTATCAGCTTGGCCTTCCCATCGCAGGCAAGGAGTTCGAGGACTTCCATGCCACCTCCAACAACGCCCCCGGCAACGCCTTCTACGACAACCACTGGCAGTATCTTGAGAACATCTGGCTCTGCGGCGGCGATATAGCGGAGGAAAATGCTTCTGACTATGCAAAAAACAAAGGCAATGCTATGGCATTGAGCCGTGTTCGGAAGGCTGTCTACGGCGTGGAAATCAGCGACGGCTCTGAGATCCAGGACGTGGCGACGGCTACATACACTCGCCGGGGCGGCAGCCGAGTCTACGGCTCCGATCCCGAGGAGGTGCGTTCCGGCAAGCTGTCCACGCCGGTGGGCCGCAGCGACCTCGCCGGCGCTGCCACCGGCATGTGCTGCCACCTGACCAGCGGCATATTCAATGGCTTCGAGGTCCGAAACGACGTCCCCGGCGTGCCCGGTCTGTTCATCGCGGGCGACGGCACCCACGCCACCGCGCCCTCCGGCTCCGCCTATCCCTGCGGCGTGGGCTTCACCTCCTGCTTCTGCTCCATCGACGGCGACCATGCCGGCAAAGCGGCTGCAAAATTCGTGGATGGCAAAGTTCGGAAAACCGTCAGTGAAGAGGACATCACCGCGAAGCTCGAAGCGCTATCTGCTCCCCTCACCCGCGAAAAGGGCTTCGACCCCAACTGGGCGCGGGACGTACTCCACAGCATCATGGCCCCCTACTGGGTCAGCGTGGCGAAGACCGAACCGACATTGCAGGCGGCACTAACGCAGGTGGAATATATGCGGGACAACGTCGCTCCCCGGCTGTGCGCCCGCAGCGGCCACGATCTGCGGCTGTGCATGGAAGTACAGCACAAGCTCCTGTCCGCAGAGATGAAGCTCCGGGCCAGTCTCTGCCGCGCCGAGAGCCGCGGCACCCACTACCGGGCGGATATCCCCTACCGGGTCGACGACGAATACCTATGCTATGTAACGGTGCAGAAGAGCGAGAACGGCATGATGCTGGAGAAGCGTCCCGTTCCCGCCGAATGGACGGGCGACGTAAGCGCCGCCTATACCGACCGCTATCACTACTACTTCCCCGGCGAGCCGGAGGCCAAAGGTTTTACAGCTCCCAAATCCACCTGGGGCAGCAAAGGAGGCAAGAAATGAGCGTTGTACGGATCGACCTGAACAAGTGCATCGGCTGCGAAAACTGCGTGAACCTCTGCCCAATGGACGTGTTCTACTTCAATCAGGAAGCCCATAAGTCGGTGATCGCCTACCCGGAAAACTGCCAGAGCTGCGGGCAATGCTTCCTCAACTGCAAGGGGCGGTCGCTTGGTATTTCAAATGACCTGTACGCCTATCCCATCACCGCCTTCCGGGGCGTTTCCACAGCGCCCATGAACCGTGTCCTCATCTCCGAGCCCGGCGTCATTGGTTCATTCACCAAGGGCAATCTGCCTTGATACAGGAGGGAGCACCATGCCGAAAACTACCTTCCAGCGCGTCATTTTTACCATCACGGGCGTGCTCCTGATGGCCACTACCATGGCAACGTACAACAAATATCTCATTCTTGGGGAGTTCTCCCCGGAACTCTTCCGGCAGGTGGGTATCGCATTCTGTCAGAAAGCGCCGTTTGCCTTCATCATGCAGTTTTTCTTCGTCCAGAAGTGGGCGGGTAAAAAGGCCGGGCAGTATAAGGTCTCGAACCCTATCGAATACACCTGCCTGCGGGTGGGCCACACCGTCATGATCATGGCGCCGCTGATGTGCGTCTACTCGAACCTGATCAACATGATTCAGTTCCATTGGAGTTTCGGGCAGTTTCTTGCGGCGGTGGTATCGAAGACCCCCGTCAACTGGATCTTCGCCTTCTGCGTCCAGGTATGGCTCCTCACGCCGCTGAACAAAAAAATCTTTGGCCTGCTTTTCAAAAAGCAACTCACCGCAGTCTAAAAGGAGGGACTCACCATGAAATCACGTCGGTTTTCAATTTGTCTCATTTTGATCGCCCTTTGTACACTGTTTTCGGCGTGTAGTGCCAAAGCAGACGCTGTTTCCGAGCCAGAACCGGAGACGACCGCCAAGCAGGACGAGACCGCCGAATCAGCCGAGGCTGTCAAACCAGCCGTTCAGTTGACTGCAGATGAAGCTATACTCGGCGTCAAGGCTCTTGGTTTTGTAGATTCGGACGGAGCCAAGCTCCGCGCCATCGCTGTGGAATATGCCGATGAGATCGAAGCTGCGTCCGTCTCTCTGGACGACTACGAGATCGACGATTACAGTCTCCAGAATCCCAACCTGCAGGATGGCACCGCTATCGGCAGCGTCCCCGGCATCGCAGTTCGTGTATATGTGAACGATGAACCTTCTGTCCCCGCGGAAAGCCTGGACGCAGGACATTTCGTCATTATTGAAGTGAATACCGATTATATGCTCGCCAGCGTTCCCCGCTACACGATGTCTCTCATCGCGGGTGTGAAACAGATTGGCGAGGTCAGCGGCTCTGCGCTGACCGTAACCCCTGGCACAGATTTTGTTACCAACTATGATGCCGTCTCCCTGGACGGCGGCAGCGGCGAAGCCAGCGGCGGTGCTTCCGGCGGCCCGACCATCATCACCTACAAGCCGGACGCCTATGTCATCGAGGGAATCGAAGGCTATGAGCTTCACTACAAGTCCAGCGACGAGAACTACGACCCTGACTACCCGGCTTTTTTAGCAACCGACTGTTTTGAGGAAGCCACGGGAGAGCTTACCGATGTGGAGCTTCCTTACGCTCTGTATGTTCCCGCCGATTATGACCCGGCACAGAAATACGCCCTTGTTCTCCATATCATGGACGCAGGTTCCTTGGGCAGCGATCCCATGATCACCCTGACCGAGGGTCAGGCTCCCGTAAACTACGCCTCCGACGAAGTACAGCAGCTGGCCCGGGATCAGGGGCTGGGCGGCATCATCGTCCTCTCCCCGCAGATCGAGACCGCCATCCGCACGACGCGTGACAACTGGACGCTCTCTGCCGGCGTGCCGGCAACATGGCAGCTGATGGACGCTCTCACCGAGCAGTACAGCATTGACATGGATCATATCTATGGCACCGGCCAATCCATGGGCGGCATGCAGATCGTAGCCATGGCCGGACAGCGGGACAACTATTTCGCAGGTCTTTGGCTGCTTGGTATGCAGTGGGGCAACAACTACAATAAGGAAGCCGAGTACAACGGCGCGGCTTATTATCCCTCCACCGACGCCACCATCTGGTCTATGGACGACGACGGAAATGACAGCGACTACGGCAGCAACTGGTACTATCTCATCTCCGATGACAATGTCCTCTTTACCAATTGCGCCGGGGATGCGTTCTCCACGGGCGTGTGGAATGAAATGGATCATCTTTATCAGGACATATCCGGTGTCGCCATTCCTCGGTCCGAGTTCCATCCGCTGGATCTCACCGTGGACGAGCAGAACATGCTTTTGAGAGAGTTTCTTACCACAGATAGCGGCCCCATCAACTTTCACTGGCTGTCCTTCAGCGGCGGCAGCCACATGCTGACCTGGGTCTATGGTCAGCGGCTGGATGCAGGGTACGAATGGCTCCTCGCCCAAAGCCGCGCCGAAGAGCAATCACGCCCGAAGCTTTCCGAGCTGGATCGTCCCTGGATCCCGGAAGCTGACGCGGACAAGCTCACCGCCTCACAGACAGAGGATCGGCTGGTCGGATCTATGGACGGAGAAGACGTTTATCTAGCCCTGCCCGCTGAGGAGTCGGGCACCATTGGTTATAACACGGCTCAGTACGGCCAAGGAGGCGGCTCTATCCTGCGTGTCCCTGGTTGGACTGCCGACTGATCAATCCTAATACGGAGGCCCGTGCTCCGTTATCTTTCATGGGTGTTTTTCATTTTGTTTCTTCCTTGAATCATTCCTATCTGACCAGGTCCATCCGCCTGCGCTGACACGGGCAGCGAACGGATCGTCCCGCCGACCGTTTCGGTTGGCGGGACGCTTTCTTTCCAGGTTGTGATATTATTAGGAACAATAGGAGTGTGATCACTATGAAACTTACTATGCTGGGAACCGGGCACGCCATGGTCACGGAATGCTACAACACCTGCTTTGTGCTCAGCGAGAATGGCAGGCACTTTCTGGTGGACGGCGGTGGCGGAAATGGTCTTTTACGACAATTAAAACACACGGGCATCCGCCCCCGAGAGATCAGCGACATCTTCGTCACTCACCGGCACACAGATCATATCACCGGTATCTTCTGGATGCTCCGGCAATTTGCCCGCAAAGGCCCGCCGGGCGCGCCGAAGCGTGGCGTCAATATCTATTCTCACGCCGAGGTCATCCATATCCTGCACACCGTAGCCGAGCTTCTGTTCCCCGGTCGAGATGGCGACGGGATCCGGGAGAACGTGCGTTTCATCGAGGTCGCAGATGGTGAGACAAAAACGATCCTCGGCAGGAACGTGACCTTCTTCGATATCCGATCCGTCAAGGCCACGCAATTCGGCTTCTGTATGGAACTGGACAACAGCAGAAAGCTGACCTTCTGCGGCGACGAGCCGTACAACGAATGCGAAAGACCCTATGCCGAAAACAGCACTTGGCTTCTGCATGAGGCGTTCTGTCTGGAGGCGGAGGCAGAGCGTTATCAACCGCATCGCATGAAGCACTCCACTGTAAAAGATGCCTGCGAGCTGGCAGAGCAGTTGGGCGTCCAAAACCTTCTGCTCTATCATACGGAGGATCAGAACATCAACGATCGCAAACAGCTTTATACCCAAGAGGGTAAACAATTCTTCCACAGAAACCTGTTTGTGCCGGAAGATTTGGAGGAAATCGATTTATAATCCTTCGCGCCGTTTTCTTCTCCCGTCCCGCCGCGGCGATGCGCGAGTTTTTTGATTTTGTCCGGTGATGCCTGTCGGACAAAAACCACAAATCGAAGCGCAGCAAAAAGCTCCGACTGTCGTCCATGCTTACGGATGACAGTTGGAGCTTTTTGCATTTCCGGAGCCGAAGCCAAAATTCGAATTGCGCAGTTTGGGTACCTACAGGCTCCGGAAACCGAGGGGATCCAATGGGAACAGGCTGTTCCCGTGGCGAACGACCTTGCTTGCAAGGTCTAGTGAGTTATACCTTCTGCGGCCGTAGGCACGGGAAGGGATGACGCCCTGCTTTCGGCGGCATCGCTTACCGAGCCGCGGGCAGCGGACGGGATCGGCCTGCGCACAGGCAGAGACCGGCTGCTGTCCGCAAGAGGACGGGGCGAAATCTTCGAGCGGTGATAAGCGAGAAGATTTTGTTCCGGCCGGGCCGCAGAACGGTATATAAAATCCCCCGTCCCCGCCGCAGCGGACAAACACGTTTTTCAAAAATCCCTCGTTCGGAGTGAAACCGATTCCGACGTTTTTGAAATCTCGTTAGTACCACAATGGGCCGATTCTTACACCACTTTTGCGTCTGCCTGCAGACGCTTGACTTCGCTCCTGAAAAGTAGTATCGAAATCCCCTGTGTTGTAATACTACTTTTTCTGGAAACGGTTTCCGAAATCCATGATTTGAAATCACCAGCCGATCAGCATCTTTTCTGTCTCCGGCTTTGGAGGCGCGGAGCGTCTCTCGTCATCCTTGATTATGTAATGACGCAGGCAATTAAGCGCTTCCCGTTCCAGCCTCCTGGCTCGGGTCACGCGAAGATGAAAATACTCAGCGGTCTCTTTCAACGAACGCTCATGATCCTCTTCATCGAAGCCGAAGCGATAGCGGAGATAATCTTGCTGACGGGGCGTGAGTTTTTGGAATCCGACGTAAAGCTGCTCAACACGAATGTAGCAGAAGACGCGAACCTCTTGCGGCCGCAGATCGTATTTTCGCTCGTCTGCCTTGATCCGATTCTCAAACCAAATCGTGTGGTGGATCGTATGAGCAGGCGGCTGATTCTTCACATCGCCTTTGATGTGCTTCTTCATGTATTTCACGATCCACCACTTGGCATAGGTCAGAAATTTGCTCCCGCGCGCCGGGTCGAAGGTGCTCACAGCACGCATCATACCGAAGCAGCCCTCCTGCTCCAGATCCGTTTCCCGGATATCGTAGGTCGGGTAACGCAGGATCAGATCCCACGCCTGTGCCCGTATGAAGTCGATGTTCTGTAGGATCAACTCGTTGCGTGCGTCGAGATCGCCGGCCTGGGCCTTAACGCATAGTTCCTCGTTTGTCATCCATCTTCCTCTTGAGTGGTTTTGAAAAATACGGGAGCAGCGCCGCCTTCAAATTCTTCTGCATCTCGGGTGTCACGCCATCAAAATCGGACATGGCCGTGACCACGGCGTCCGCCAACTGGTTGGCAGTGATCTTCCGCAGAGACTGTCTGCCGACGCCTTTCTGCAGTTCGTTCTTTATCTGAACGAATACGCTCTTGGTCAAAACCTCGGCGCGGCTCTCCGCGACTTTTCCGCTGATCTTCTTTTTGATGTCCTTTACGATCGCGGCAAATCCGTTTTCGATGAGAGTGAGTTCTGTCTGTACATCAGGGCGGTAGGAGATGATCTCCTGCGCCGCCGGCCGCGCTCCGGGCAGATTCATCCCGGCGATCATGGCAGCGGTCATGTTGTACAGCTTGCTCTGCGCTTTGTATCCCTCGGCCATAACGTCATGGAGGTAGCGACTGATCATGTAGGTCAGCGTTCCGAACCGCGGATCCTCCATCATGAGGTTCAGCACGTCCGGGTCGATCTTCTCCGTATACAGATTCTTTGCCGCCTCGATGCTCAGCCCCAGATCCTTGATGTTATAATTGTTCGGCTCGGGATCATCGCTGACGCCCAGCAGGAAATCCGTGGACACGCCGAAGGCCTTTGCCAGCGCGAGGATCACATCGTCGCCGACGCTCTTCGTCTCGCCGGACTCGATCCGCCCCATGCGGGAGGCGTCGATACCGATACGCTCCGCCAGCTCTGTCTTCGACCATCCGTTTTGCTCCCGCAGATCCGTGATCCGATCTTGTATGTTACCCTTGAGATATGGCATGACACTGCCCTCCTTTGCTTTTTGGAAACGGTTTCTGTATTATTGCGGACCCGGTGGCCCACCCTCATCGTACGCTCCTGGCAGGACATTAAAACGGACAGCCAGGTGGATTACATGGTCAGAAATTGCAAATTTGCAATTTCTGGCCTCTCCATAGCCTTGTAAAATTGCAATAATATCGAATTTGAAAGGTAGCGGAAACTAACCCGGTATAATAGGTCAGAGGGGCGCGAAGGCAGCGTCCCTCAATTTTTGTATCGGGAGGTGTTCCCATGAACCACCGCAAGCCTAACCTGGTCGGTGTCCGCGCCCGGGGGCCGACGCCAAACGACATCCGACACCCTGTTACGACACAGCATACGACGGCGCCGCCGCGAAGTCCGGCGAAACCTGTCGAACGAAAACCGAAGAAAGCCTATCGACTGCGGGACCATTATATGTGTGCCTGCGTCGGTGGGCTTTCGCGTGTATGAAGGAGGCGAGTAAACACCATGGATGAATCGAAGGTTATCGAAGGTGAGTGGCACGAGATCGAAGACAATGATGATGACGAGATCACAGAAATCGAAGAAGCCGAGGACGAGGACGACGAACCCGACGAACCCGAGTACCCGGCGTGGTACGACGGCAAGCACCTGGACGAGGTGAAGTTCTGCGCGGAGTTTCTGCGGGAGCATCCCATGATCTGCATCCGCGGCGAGTTCTTCACCGTGGACGGCCCTATCACAGACGAGGATGAGATACGCAAGCAGATCCTCGATAAGATCAAGCCCGTGTTGACCACAGGCCTCGCCAAGACGGCCCGGAACCTCCTAAACGCTCTGCGGATCGAGTGCTGGTCGCCGCCGCTGCCCATACAGCAGGATCGCATCCACTTCGCCAACGGTACGCTGATGCTGGACGGCGGCTTCACCGAGGAAAAGGACTACTGCCTTAACCGGCTCCCGATCCGATATGACCAAGATGCGCCGGCGCCAGTTACCTGGTTGCATTTTCTGGACGAGCTCCTGTACCCGGACGACATCCCCACCCTGCAGGAGTACATGGGCTACTGCCTCATCCCCAGCACAAAGGGCCAGAAGATGCTCGTACTCAAGGGCAAGGGCGGCGAGGGCAAGAGCCGGATCGGTCTCGTCATGCAGGCCATCTTCGGTAAGAACATGAAAAACGGCAGCATCGCCAAGGTGGAGGCCAGCCCCTTCGCCCGGGCGGACCTTGAGCACGAGCTGGTGATGGTGGACGATGACATGAAGCTGGAGGCTCTGGCCCAGACCCATCACGTTAAGTCCATCGTCACGGCGGAGATGCCTATGGATCTGGAGCGCAAGGGCGTCCAGAGCTACCAGGGGCAGATCTTCGTCCGGTTCATGGCCTTCGGCAACGGCGACCTGCAATCCCTGTACGACCACAGCGACGGCTTCTACCGCCGACAGCTGATCCTCTCTACCCGGGACAAGCCTGCCGACCGAAAGGACGATCCTTTCCTGGCGGAGAAGATGTGCGCCGAGGCGGAGGGTATCGTCCTCTGGGCGCTGGAGGGGTTGCGACGGCTCATCGCCAACGACTACGCTTTCACCGTCAGCGACCGTGCCCAGGCAAACCTCACCGAGGTCAAGAAGGACGCCAACAACATCCTTGACTTTCTGAGCTCCGAGGGATACATAGCCTTTGAGTCAGGCGAGAAGATCACGGCCAAACAGCTGTATGACATCTACTGCCTGTGGTGCGAGGACAACGCATTCAAACCCCGACCCGCCCGGAGCTTCGGTATGTACCTCATCGGCCACCAGGAGGATTACGGCGTCGAGTACAACAACAAGGTCACCAACGCCCAGGGCCGCCGGGTATGGGGTTACTGGGGTATCAAGCCATTGGTGACGCCTACGTCGTAAAACCACCCTGACTTCGAAATCAAACGTACATACGTACAAGCGTACGCCGGTACGTATGTATGCGAGGAAATGAGGTCAGCGTGGTTTTATCCTTATATAGAAATGACTTGTAAAACCCATAGTCAGTCCGAAGGAGGTGAGAACAGCGAAAACATTGGCGCGGGAGTGTACAGAGTATGCGGAACCGCGATTCTCTGATCCGCGAACGGGATCCACGATCCCGTGAGGGTTTGCACGGATCCATGAATAAAGACACTTATCAGACAACTCAAACGATGCCGCCTATGAGCAAAGCATCGTTGTCCGTAGCGGGAGCGCAAACAGCAAGTTCCCCTGAAACCACTAAACAGCGAACGAGGTTCACATCATGATGAGCCCGGTTCGCTGTTCCGCTATTTATAGGTATTTTTATTTATGGAGTTTAACTTGCGCAATTTTATCAAATCTAAAATCATACTGGTCGGGATGACCATGAGGGACCTGGTGGAGATGCTCCACCTCAAATATGGCCGCAGCGACAGCGTATCGAACCTCTCCGGCAAGCTGAGCCGGGGTTCCCTCCGGTACGACGAAGCGATGGAGATCGCCGACGTGCTGGGGTATGACATCGTCTGGCAGAGGAGGGATGTGTAATGCCTCCCTCCTATGCCATCATGCGTTTCAAGAAATATAAAGGCCCGGAGATCAGTAAGATCGAGGCCCATGACGAGCGAACCAAAGAGACCTACGCCAGCAACCCGGACGTGGACACCAGCCGGTCAAAGTACAACATCCATCTGGTTGAGCCTACCGACAAATACCGTGCCATGGCCGAGAAGCGTATCGCCGAGGTCGGATGCCGCACCCGGTCTGACAGCGTCCGGCTCGTAGAGACGCTGGTCACTGCCAGCCCTCACTTCTTCAAGGGCAAGTCCAGGAAGGAAGTCCGCGAGTTCTTCGAGCTCGCCATGAAATTCTTCGAGGAGAAGATCGGCAAAGAAAACTTCGTCTCTGCGGTCATCCACATGGATGAAAAGACACCACATTTACACATGACGTTTGTGCCCATCACGGCAGACGGCCGCCTCTGCGCCAAGGAGATCGTGGGCAACAAGAAACGTCTGACGGAATGGCAGGATGAGTTCTGGACCCATATGGTCCAGAAGTACCCGGAGCTTGAGCGCGGCGAGAGCGCCAGCGTGACCGGCCGGGATCATATCCCGCCCCGGGTCTACAAACAGGCTGCTCACCTCAACAAGCAGGGAGAATATATCCTGGGTCTGCTGGACAGCATCAATCCCTTCAACTCCAAGAAGGTGGCTGAGGAGCTGGAGGCCGCCCTCAAGAAATTCTTCCCGGCGATGGGTAAGTTCGTGACCCAGACAAAGAAGTACGACGCCGCCATCCGATCTCTGCGAACGGATAATGCTGAGCTTCAGGTGGAGCTGGACAAAGCACAGGACAAATCCGTCCGCAAGCTCCTGGAAGACGCAAAACTCCGCGCCGACTACGAGAATCTTCAGAGGATCATGGATCGTATCCCGCCGGAAATCGTGTTCATGTATTCCGGGCGGAACCAGAGTCATGACAAGGTTCGCGGTCTGGAGAGGTGACGCCCATGAAGTACGAAGTCCCCATCTGGGAGAAGGCGAACCTCACCCTGGAGGAGGCCGCTGCCTACAGCAATATCGGCATCAACCGCATCCGCGACATAAGCGACGAAAAGAACTGCCCCTTCGTCCTGTGGGTCGGTACGAAACGTCTGATCAAGCGAAAGGCCTTTGAACGATACTTGGAACAGGCATATTCGATCTGAAATACTTTAAATCATTAAACAACACTGGAAATCAGCGCCTCGATATGATAGACTACAACTATCATATCAGGCGCTTTTCAATTTGTTAGGAGGTATACAAATTCATGTCTGAAAAGCGCAAAGACAGCCGGGGCCGTGTCCTGAAGGACGGCGAGAGCCAGCGGTCCGACGGCAACTACCAATACAGATACACGGATATCCGAGGCAAGCGCAAATACGTTTATGCCAACACACTGGAAGATCTGCGGGATAAGGAAAAGGTGATCGAAAAAGCCTTTAACGACGGTCTGGATTATCAAGCCGGTGAGATCACCCTGCTGGAGCTCGTAAAGAAGTACCTGGCCCAAAAGCAGGGTATGCGATACAACACCAAGCTCAACTACGATTTTGTCCAGAACATTTTGCAGGACGAGGACTTCTGTTTCCGGAAAATCAACACGATCAAGCCCTCCGACGCCAAGGAGTGGTTCATAAGGCTACACAACGACGGTCGCCGGTACAGCACGATCCAGAGCATCCGCGGCGTGATCAAGCCCGCCTTCGACATGGCGGTTGAGGAGGATGTTCTGCGGAAGAACCCTTTCGCGTTCACGCTGACGAAGGTGATCCCCGACGACACCGTGGAGCGCAGGCCGCTCACCGTGGAAGAAGAGGAAAAGCTCCTGGCTTTCATCCAGGAGGACAAGTGCCGCCGGCGGTACTATGACGTTGTTGTCATCCTGCTTGGCACCGGACTGCGGATCAGCGAGCTGTGCGGCCTCACGATCGCCGATGTGGATTTCAAGAAACGCCGCCTGCGGGTGGAGCACCAGCTGGTGCGGACGAAGCACTGCGAGTACTATACCGAAAAGCCCAAGACCGCCAGCGGGATCCGGTACATCCCCCTCACCGACGAAAAGGTTTACCAGGCCTTCAAGAGAGTCATCCGGGATCGAAAGAAGCCGAAGATCGAGATGATCGTGGATGGAGTGACCGGATTTCTCTTCCTGGATCAGCAGGACAAGCCCAAGGTGGCCGGGCATTTCGAGCACGCCCTCAAGCGGATCGTGGATAAGTACAACGAGACCTATCACGAGAACCTGGTGGCGACGCCCCATGTGTTCCGCCACACCTTCTGCACCCGGATGTCCCAGGCGGGCATGCCAGTGAAGGAGCTCCAGTACCTGATGGGCCACGCTGACGTGGGCACAACTTTGCGCATATATGCCCATCTGAGCTACGACGCGGCGGAAAAATCCTACAGCGAGATCGTCGCAAAGGCGCAGTAACACTGGGAAAGCCGGCCTCGGAACCGTACACCAAATTTACACCATTTTTACACCAATGACCCCCTGTTTACACCACTTTTACACCATTTGCCCGTGAACTTATGGAGGGCTGCATAGAGATATGCACAATGCAGCCCTCCGATTTTTAGATAGTATGTACGATAAATAGGGGGATAAAGCTTAATAAAGGGTTATAAATCATGATAAAAATTCTATTCATTTGCCACGGCAACATTTGCAGAAGCCCCATGGCTGAGTTTGTGATGAAGGATATGGTGAAGAAGGCCGGCCTGGAGCGGGAATTTCAAATCGAATCCGCGGCCACCAGCACGGAGGAGATCGGAAACCCTGTCTATCCGCCGGCCCGCCGCAAGCTGGCTGAGCACGGCATCGACTGCACCGGCAAAACGGCCCGTCAGCTCCGGAACGACGATTACGAAAAATATGACCTTCTGATCGGCATGGATCGGGCGAATCTGCGCCATATGCGCCGCATCTGCGGCGGCGACCCCGCCGGTAAAATATGCCTCCTGATGGATTTTACGGACCGCCCCGGCGAGGTGGCCGACCCGTGGTACACCGGCGACTTTGAGGCCACCTGGCAGGATGTGGAGGAGGGCTGCCGCGGACTGCTTCAAAAAAAGATTTCCTTTTTCCGGGAACCTCATGTATAATCGGACCATTACTACCGGAAACGAACGAGGTTTGGAAGATGGAATTTTGGAAGAAGAACACAAAAGGTCTGCTGCTGTGCCTTGCCATTGCGGTACCCTCATGGCTGCTGGGCAGGCTGTTTCCCATCATCGGCGGCGCGGTGATCGCCATTCTGGCCGGCATGATCGTCACGCTGGTATGGAAGAACAAGGCGGGCTTTGAGCCGGGCATTAAATTCACCTCCAAGAAAATCCTGCAATGGGCGGTCATTCTTTTGGGCTTCGGCCTCGACCTCGGCGTCATTTGGCAGACTGGCAAGCAGTCGCTTCCGATCATCGTCTGCACCATCGCCACCTCTCTCATCATCGCCTTCGTTCTGCATAAGGTCATGCGCATCCCCGGCAGGATCTCCACGCTCGTGGGCGTAGGCTCTTCGATCTGCGGCGGCTCCGCCATTGCCGCGACGGCGCCGGTCATCGACGCGGACGACGAGGAGGTCGCGCAGGCCATCTCGGTCATTTTCTTCTACAACGTGCTCGCAGCGATCCTGTTTCCGTTCCTCGGCCGGGCGCTGGGCTTCAGCACCGTCAGCGGCGACGCCTTCGGCATTTTCGCCGGCACCGCGGTAAACGATACCTCCTCCGTCACGGCGGCGGCCTCCACTTGGGACGGCATGTGGGGCCTCGGCACCGAGACGCTTGATAAAGCGGTCACTGTAAAGCTTACGCGCACACTGGCGATCATCCCCATCACGCTTGTGCTGGCGCTCATCCGCAGCCGCCGGGAACAGAATGCCGCCGGACAGAAGGTTAGCTTCCGTCAGATTTTCCCCTTCTTCATCCTCTACTTCATCGCGGCCTCCATCATCACCACCATCGCCCTCCGGCTGGGCGTCTCCGCCGACGTTTTCAGTCCGATCAAATCGCTGAGCAAGTTCTTTATTGTCTGGGCCATGGCGGCCATCGGCCTGGGCACCGACATCGTGAAGCTCATCCGGACCGGCGGGAAACCGCTGGCGCTCGGCGCCTGCTGCTGGCTCGGCATCACCGGCGTGAGTCTTCTGCTCCAGCATATCCTGGGCATCTGGTAACAACGGCGCCTGCCGGTATTTCCCTCTGCGCGGATAAGGACTGACCACCCGATTCTGCATTTTTTGCAAAAACGTTCTTTTGCTATTGACAAACGTCCTTGTGTCGTGCATAATAGCCCTCGCAAACAGAATATTTCCATAGAAGCTTCTTGAACCTCACGGAACAGGAAGTGGAGGAGAATCCCGAGAACCCCCGCTTCGGGCGGGGTGCCGAAGGTGCAAGGCGTGCTCGTCAGAGCCGCTGAATCTCTCAGGCAAAAGGACGGATCACAGCACGGTGCGGGGCATATGCCCGGCGTCGTATCGTGAGCCGTCGGAGGATTGTCCCCCGGCGGTATTTTGTTGCCATCATTTACAAGAGAGGACTTGTCTCATGCTTCCATTTGTACAGACTGTCAACGGGTATCTCGCAGACTACATCCTGATCGTCCTGCTGATCGGCACGGGCATCTATTTCACCATCCGCACCCGCTTTGTGCAGCTCCGCTGCTTCGGCGAGGGGATTAAAAAGGTTTTCGGAAACTTTTCCCTCCACGGCGGTTCACAGAAGGGCGGCATCAGCTCCTTCCAGGCCCTGACCACCGCGATCGCCGCGCAGGTCGGCACCGGCAACATCGTCGGCGCCTGCGGTGCAATCCTGACCGGTGGCCCCGGCGCTATCTTCTGGATGTGGATCATCGCCTTTCTCGGCATGGCCACCATCTATGCGGAAGCTGTCCTTGCCCAAAAGACCCGCGAGGTTGATGCGGACGGCAACGTCTCCGGCGGCCCGGTCTATTACATCCGCAAAGCTTTCCCGAACGGCTTCGGCAGGTTCTTGGCGGGTTTCTTCTCCGTCGCGATCATTCTCGCCCTCGGCTTCATGGGCTGCATGGTCCAGTCGAACTCCATCGCCGAGTCCTGCGCCAATGCGTTCGGCATCCCCGGCTGGGTCGTGGGCATCGTCGTTGCCGCGGTCGCGGCTCTCATCTTCCTCGGCGGCATTCAGCGCATCGCTTCCGTCACCGAGAAGCTCGTCCCCCTCATGGCCTGCCTTTACATCCTCGGCGGACTCGTCATCCTGGCCGCCCGCATCCAGTATCTCCCCGCCGCAGTCGGCATGATCTTCAAGTATGCCTTCATGCCGCAGGCCATTATCGGCGGCGGCGTCGGCGCAGCCCTTAAGACCGCAGTCAGCCAGGGCGCCAAGCGCGGCCTGTTCTCCAACGAAGCCGGCATGGGCTCCACGCCTCACGCCCATGCGATCGCAAAGGTTGACAATGCTCACGATCAGGGCGTGGTCGCCATGATCGGCGTGTTCATCGATACCTTCGTCGTTCTGACCATGACGGCGCTCGTCGTTATCTCCTGTCTGTACGCGGGCAGCGGCCCTCTCGCCGCCGGCGCGGCGGAAGGAATCGCCAAGACCAACATGGCCCAGCTCTCCTTCGGAATGGTATTCGGCTCCGGCATCGGCAGCGCGTTTGTCGCGGTCTGCTTGCTGTTCTTTGCGTTCTCTACGATCCTCGGCTGGAACCTCTTCGGCAAACTGAACGTCCAGTATCTCTTCAAGAATAAGAAGGCCGCTCTGCTCATCTATGCCGTCGTCGCCATCGCGTTCATCTTCCTCGGCTCGCTTCTGTCGAATGACCTCGTCTGGGAGCTGACCGACTTCTTCAACTATTTGATGGTCCTGCCGAACGCCATCGCGCTGATCGCACTCGGTTCTCTCGTCGCCTCCGCAGCCAGAGAGGGCGAAGCCGCCTGGATGGCCTCCAAAACGGCCGCAAAAAAATAAGGCGGCACCGCATAATTTCATCTTCCGCGCAGAAACCAGCCCGCTGTCCGGCCGATATTCCGCATATTCCGCGCGCAGGCGGGGCATAATGCCATCACGAAAGGAATTGATGCGACTATGATCGAACAGGATACCATCCGGCTGCTGCGCGAATGTGACGCCGGGGTAAAAATGGGCCTGTCCTCCCTGGAGGACGTGCTGGGGCATGTGCGGGCACCGAAGCTGGAAACCGTCCTGAGCGACGGAAAGCGCGAGCATGAAATGCTCGGCGCGGAGATCCAGACCCGGCTGGACCGCTTCCGGGACGAGGGCAAGGAGCCGCCCGCCGTCGCCTCCATGATGTCCGGGGTCATGACCAAGATTAAGCTGGCCGCCAGCGAATCCGACCACACCATCGCCGACCTCATGACGGACGGCTGCAACATGGGCGTCAAGACCCTCAGCCGCTATCTGAATCAGTACGCAGCGGCGGACGAGGCGTCCAAGGATATCGCCAAACGCCTCATTCGGCTTGAGGAATCCATGGCGGTGGACATGCGCTCATTTTTGTGACCCGGCCGCCCTCGCATAGCTTTTGCCCTTCGCACCGTAAATGCTCCGGCCTGTGCCGGGGCATTTTTGCGTCCTGCAGGCCGCGGGCGCCGCTTTACAATCCGCTCCGGATACATTATAATTAGAATCAATGCATTCTACGAATGAAAGGCGGGCGGAGCTATGCCGTCATACGCAAAAAACTTTATCACGCAGGTTGTTCTGCGGGCGGATTTTGTGCAGGACACCGTGCCGATGGCGCAGCCGGACGAGACGCTTCTTGCCTTGCTCGACAGCTATCCTGTGCGGAACCGGCTCAACCGCACCAAATCCGAGGTGCGCATCCGCAAAACACCGCAGGGTCCTGTAAAGGACACCCACACCACAAACTTCCTTGAAAACAACTTCTGGACCGAAGACCGGAGCCGCCGCGTAGCCGTGTGCAGTGAATACCTCTTCCTCGAGGAACGCCGCTATGACAGCTATGCCGGGCTTCGCGAACTTTTTCTGGACGTGCTTGACGCCGTTGCCGCGCCGTATCCCGGGCTGAAGATCCGGCGGCTCGGCATGCGGTACATCAACGAGATCAAGCTCCCGGAGGAGGACGCCGGTCCCGGCCTCGGCGCGGATTTCTGGCAGCAGTATGTGAACCCTCTGCTGGTGGGCGGCCTGCGTTTTGCCGGAAACGACGGCACGCTCGCCCGGCACATGTGCTCGACGGAGCTCAACTACGGCGTTGACCGCGCCACGCTCCGCTACGGCATCTTCAACGCCGACTACCCCAAGCCCAACCAGCGCCGCGAGTTCGTCCTCGACGTGGACGCCTACTGCATGACGCCGATGACCGCGCAGAGCGCGCCCGCCAAGCTCGACGCTTTTCACGCCGCAGCCTGCTCCGTGTTTGAAACCGCCATTACCGACACGCTGCGGGCGCGTATGTCCCATTGATTGAATCGACGGAAAAGGAGAGCCTTTTATCATGTCCGACAGTCCTGACATCATCCTTCTGACCAACGACCGCGGCGAGCGCGTGGGCTTTGAGCCCGTCGCCTCCGTTCCCTATGCCGACGGCACCTATATGATCCTGCGTCCCGTCACCCCCATGGAGGGCGCGGATGAGGGCGACGCCTTCGTTTTCTCCGTGTCCCAGATCGACGGCGATCAGGCCGAGGATTCCGGCAGCTACCTCGCCATGGAGACCGATGACGAAATCATCGACGCCGTGTTCGCGCTGTACGAAAAATCGTTTGACCGTCCCTGACCCCGGCCCGTTCGACGCCGCCGGTATCCCCGCGGGGTTGGCTGCCGCCGCCGTCCGCTCCGCCATCGGCACGGCGCTCCTGGTGTCCGGCATGCAGCGCGAGTCCGCGCCGGCCGTCAACCGATCCGAATACATACCCTAATATTCAAGGAGGCCACCACATGAAGAAGCTCCTTATTCTCGGCGGCGGCGCCGCCGGTCTGTCCGCCGCCGCCACCGCAGCCGAGGCCGGCGCCATGGTCACCGTCCTCGAAAAGCGCAGATACCTCTGCGGCAACGGGCGCTATGCCGAGGGCGTTTTCGCCGCCGGAAGCCGCCTGCAGAAGCGTCTGAACATCGACGCCGACCCCGAAAAGCTCTTCCGCGCTGCCATGGAATACTCCCATTGGCGGGCGGATGCGCGGCTCGTCCGCGCCCTCATCGGACGCAGCGGTGAGACCGTGGACTGGCTCTGCGGGCTGGGCGTGCCGTTTTCCCGCGTGCTGCACCATATGCCGAACCAAAGCCCCGAGGTCTTTCACATGGCCTACCCCGCGCCGACGGGCCTGCGGGTCATGACCGTGCTGAAAAAGCGCTGCGAGGAGCTTGGCGTCGAGCTGATAACCGAGGCCGACGCCCGCTCGCTTCTGACCGAAAACGACGCCGTCGGCGGCGTTTCCGCCGCAGTCGGCGGCAGGACCAGGACGTTCCGCGCCGACGCGGTGCTCATCAGCACCGGCGGCTTCAGCGGCAGCCCGGAGCTGATGCGCCGCATGATCCCCGGCTGCGACCCCTCGGCTTACGCCCATTTGAAGGGCATCGCCATGGACGGCGACGGCTTCCGCCTCGCCGGTGAGGCCGGCGCGGACCAGCCCATGGACATCGCCATTGAGGGCTGCGCCCCCGTGTTCTACGGCCGGGGCGAGATTACGGCGCTCATCCGCCGCCCGGACTGTCTCTGGGTCAATGCGCTGGGCGAGCGCTTCTGCGACGAGAGCATATGCTCCGACTTCATCTACGGTCAGAACGCCGTCGCCCGCCAGCCGGGGCGTATGTGCTGGGCCATCCTCGACGAGGCCGCGCTTCGCCGCGCCTATGAGGGACTGCCCGGTATGATGTCGCCGCTCGACGCCGCCGACAACGGCATGGAAAAGCTTTACAGCGCTGTCGAGCAGGAACTGGAAAAGGGCGGCATCGTAAAGGCCGGCTCCATCAACGCGCTGGCGGACGCCGCCGGCATCGACCGGGCTTCGCTCTCCGCCGAGGTCGCCGCCTATAACGCCGCCTGTGCCGCCGGACACGACGCGCTCTTCGGCAAGGACCGGCGCAGCCTGCTTCCCGTGAGCGAAGGGCCGTTCTACGCCGTACGGGCAGGTATGGACATCATCACGACCCACGGCGGCATCCGCGTGGACAGCCGCATGCGCGTGCTGACCCGTGAGGCAAGGCCCATCCCCGGGCTGTTTTCGGCGGGCATCGACATTTCCGGCGTGGATTCCGGCGATTACAGCGTCGGCCTGTCCGGCCACGCCTTCGGCTTCTCCCTCGCCGGCGGACGAATCGCCGCGGAGGAAATGCTGAAATAAGTCCTGGATATTCATTATTCAGGATGGTATTCACTTTTTGTTGAAAAAAGTTCGTAAATATTCAAAAAATCCTGCATATCCCTATTGATATTCACTTGATATAAGTGTACAATCCATACGTTAAAAATAAATGTTCGGAGGAAACTGACATGTCTGATATCAAGAAAGTCGTTCTCGCCTATTCCGGCGGTCTCGACACATCCATCATCATCCCCTGGCTCAAGGAGAACTATGACAACTGCGAGGTTATTGCCGTCGCGGGCAACGTCGGCCAGGCCGACGAGCTCGATGGCCTCGAGGAAAAGGCCCTCAGAACCGGCGCTTCCAAGCTGATCGTCGCCGACCTCGTGGATGAGATGGTCGATGACATCATCATCCCCGCCCTGAAAATGGACGCCAAATATGAGACCTATCTGCTCGGCACGGCGTTCGCCCGTCCCGTCATCGGAAAAAAGCTCGCGGAGATCGCGATCGCCGAGGGCGCGGATGCCATTGTCCACGGCGCTACCGGCAAGGGCAACGACCAGGTCCGTTTTGAGCTTGCCATCAAGCGCTTTGCGCCCGGCATGAAGATCATCGCCCCCTGGCGTGAGTGGGACATCAAGAGCCGCGACGAGGAGATCGACTACGCCGAGGCGCATAACGTTCCCCTGAAAATCAGCCGCGAGACCAACTACTCCAAGGACAAGAACCTCTGGCATCTGTCCCACGAGGGCCTCGACCTCGAGGACCCCGCGAATGAGCCCCAGTATGACAAGCCCGGCTTCCTCGAAATGGGCGTTTCCCCGATGCAGGCCCCCGATGAGCCCACCTATGTGACCATTGACTTCGAACAGGGCGCGCCTGTGGCCATTGACGGCGAGAGAATGAAGGCCTCCAAGATCATCGAGAAGCTCAACGTCCTCGGCGGCGCAAACGGCATCGGCATCATCGATATCGTCGAAAACCGCCTCATCGGCATGAAGGACCGCGGCGTTTACGAAACACCGGGCGGCTCTATCCTGTACTTTGCTCACGAACAGCTTGAAATGCTCACCGTCGATAAGGACACCCTGCACGAGAAGCAGAAGCTCGCCATCGATTACGCCGACCTCATCTACAACGGCAAGTGGTACTCCCCCCTGCAGGAGGCCCTCACGGCGTTTGCGAACGAGTCGAACAAGTACGTCACCGGCTCTGTCCGCCTGAAGCTCTACAAGGGCAACATCATCCCCGCTGGCACGACCTCGCCCTACTCCCTCTACTCCGAGGACCTTGTGACCTTCGGCGAGAGCGATTATGACCAGGGTCAGGCCGCCGGCTTCATCAACCTCTGGGGTCTGCCCACTCAGGTGCAGGCGCTCCGCGAGCAGGGCAAGCTGTAATGAACAATCTCTGGGGCGGCCTTGTAGCCGACACGGCAAAACAGCTTAACTCCTCGATCCCCTTCGACTCCCGCATGTGGCGCGAGGATATCACCGGCTCCCTGGCCCATGCCGCAATGCTGGGCCGTCAGGGCATCATCTCCGCCGAGGACGCCGCCGCGATCAAGGCGGGCCTGGAGGGCATCCTTTCCGATATTGAATCCGGCGCGCTCGAGATCGACATGTCCGCTGAGGACATCCACACCTTTGTCGAGATGGAGCTCACGAAGCGCATTGGCGACGCAGGCAAGCGTCTTCACACCGCACGCAGCCGGAACGACCAGGTCGCCACCGACCTGCGGTTGTATCTGCGCGGCCAGATCGACGAGACGCTCGCGCTGATCCGCGATGCGGTCGCTGCGCTGCGCGACCAGGCGGCGCAGCATGCCGACACCGTCATGCCGGGCTACACCCACCTCCAGCGTGCGCAGCCCGTCACGCTGGGGCATTACCTCTGCGCCTATGCGATGATGCTGACCCGTGACGCAGGACGTCTCAAGGATGCGCGGGCGCGTCTCAATCAATGTCCCCTCGGCGCCTGTGCCCTCGCGGGAACGACCTTCCCCACCGACCGGAGCATGACCGCCGCCGCACTGGGCTTTGACGGTCCCTGCCTCAACAGCCTCGACGCCGTGTCCGACCGTGATTTCTGTGTTGAGCTCATGAGCAGCCTGAGCCTTATGATGGCGCATTTGTCCCGTCTGTCCGAGGAGCTTGTTCTTTGGTCGAGCCTCGAATTTCACTTCGTCACGCTGCCGGAGGGCTTTGTCACCGGCTCGTCCATCATGCCGCAGAAAAAAAATCCCGATATGGCGGAGCTGATCCGCGGCAAGACGGGCCGCGTTTACGGCGATCTGATGACCATGCTGACCGTGCTGAAGGGCCTGCCTCTTGCCTATAACAAGGATCTGCAGGAGGACAAGGAAGCCGTCTTTGACGCACTCGATACCGCCAAGCTCTGTCTCTCGGTGCTCGCTCCGATGGTCGCGGGCATGACCGCTCACCCCGACGCCATGCGCAGGGCGGCGGGCGCAGGCTTCATCAACGCTACCGACTGCGCCGACTGGCTCGTAGCGCACGGCGTTCCCTTCCGCGAGGCCTACGGCATTTCCGCCGGTCTTGTCCACGCGGGCAAGCCCCTCGAGGACTTGACGCTTGCAGAATACAAGGCCGTCTGTCCCATCTTCGACGAAAGCATCTACGACGCCATCAACCTCGATAACTGCGTCAAGCGCCGCCATCTCCCGATGGCCGAGCAGCTTGCCTTCCTCGAGGACTTTCTCCGGACCTGACCGTTTTTCATCCTGCCGGCTACCCCGGCCATAAAGCAGAAACGCATCCGTGCCGTTTTGGTACGGATGCGTTTCTGTTCCGGCCCCTCCGGACGGGTCCGCGGTATGAATTTTTTCCTTCACCGACGGTTTGCGAATCCTTTCGCAGGGCCTTTGCTTCATCCTAACAGTAACGATGAAGTGCCGGAGGACGCCGTCTATGCGCAGGTTCGTGTTCTATACGCTCACCGCCATCCTGGCGGCGATTTTGCTGGCCCGGGCCATGCTCCCGCCGCCGGCGCAATACGCCATGGCCCCCGCTGACGGCACGGAATACAATATCCTCAGCCTGGAACTCCCGGTCACGGCGCAGACCGCCGGCAGCGCCCTGATCGCAGAGATGAACAGCTACTACCTCCAGCGAACGGCGACAAAAAAGAACGCTTACAGCGGCATCCTGAAGGGCAAAAATCTCGTCCTCATCTGCGCGGAAAACTGGAAGCCCGACCTCTCCGTCCGCTCCGATGCACCAACGCTCCGCCAGCTCCGGCAGGAGGGCGCAAAGTTCACACAGGTTTATTGCCCCGACTGGTATCAGGGTATGGATGGATGCGAATTTGCGCTGCTGTCCGGGCTCATGCCCACCCGCGTGAACAACACCACCGCCCTGCTCTACGCCGGGGCGCAGGATATTTACCTGCCCTTTGCCCCGGCGCGCTGCTTTGCCGATGCAGGCTATGCCGCCTATGCCTTCATTCCCGACCCGGAGCATGAAGCCGCTTACGCCGCGCTGGGCTTTGAAACGATCACGATCTCCGAGGACGGCGCACAGACTGAGGCAGCCGATGCGGTCACGCGCTGCGCGGAAAGCGGAACGCCCTTTTTCGCTTTCTTCCTCTGGACCGCCTCCGAGGCCGACCGCAGTCTGGCCGATATCATGGACGCGCTCCCGGACAACACCGCCGTATGCGTCCTCACGGGCAGCCCCGAGACGGACCGGGCGCAGCTTTTTCTCTGGAGCCGGGATTTCCCCGCTCCGGAGACCGACATTCCCTGCTCGGAGCTTGACCTGGCGCCAACGCTCGAAAATCTCTTTGGCCTGCCCTTCGACTCCCGCTTCCTGTCTGGGCGGGACATCTTCGCCGAGGCATCCGACACGCCGGACGCCGCCACGCCGCTCGTCACGCTCCGGGGCAGCGCGTTCTCCGACTGGATCACCGAGGCCGGCCGCTATATCGCTGCGGAGGAGCGCTTTGTCCCTGTGGAAGCAGACGCCGGCGGCGAGTATATCGAAGCGGTGTGCCGACTGCAATACGACCGCTATATCTTCGCCCGGCGCATTCTGGAAAACAATTATTTTGCGCTGCTCTTCGACAAGAACTAACACAGCGCCGGGACCATCACGATCCCGGCGCTGCGCGCGCTTTTTTCTTATCCGACCCACCGGCCGCTGCTGCTGAACGTATAGGCGGTCCCGCCGATGGTGAGCTTTTCATCCGCCGCCATCACGCCGTCTGACCGGAAGTAGTACCAATAGCCGCCCGACTTCAGCCATGCGCTCTTTCTCACCGCGCCGGAGCTGCCGCAGTAGTACCAGCTCCCGTCGTATTTCACCCAGCCCGTCGCCATCGCGCCGCTCGCTTTGAAGATATAGTCCGCGCCGCCGATGGTCCGCTTGCAGCCGGCAGCCGTTTTGCCGTCGGACAGCAGGTAGTACCAGGTCCCGCCCGACTTCAGCCACGCGCTCTTTCTCACCGCGCCGGAGCTGCCGCAGTAGTACCAGCTCCCGTCGTATTTCACCCAGCCCGTCGCCATCGCGCCGCTCGCTTTGAAGATATAGTCCGCGCCGCCGATGGTCCGCTTGCAGCCGGCGGCCATTTTGCCGTCGGACAGCAGGTAGTACCAGGTCCCGCCCGATTTCAGCCACGCGCTCTTTCTTACCGCGCCGGAGCTGCCGCAGTAATACCAGCTCCCGTCGTATTTTACCCAGCCCGTCGCCATCGCGCCGGTGGCCTTGAAGATATAGTCCGCGCCGTCGATGGTCCGCTTGGCGCTTTCGAGCATCACGCCGTCGGGCCCAAAATAATACCAGCAGCCTCCGGATCGCAGCCACCGGCTCACCATCGGCTTGCCGTCCGAGCCGACATAGTACCAACAGCCGTCGTACTTATGCCAGCCCGGCGACGCAGGCAGCGCGCTCGTGTAGGTGATCGACCGGCCCAGCGCATCCTCTGCGCTCGTATACGTCGTTCCGTCCGCGCTCAGGCAGCGCACGGCATAATGGTAGGTCACGCCGGCGTCCGGCAAAATATCCTGATAGCTCGTATCGGCGGTATCGCCGAGCACCGTCCACGCCGATGCGCCCGCCGCCTTCCGCATCACGCGGTACTGCTCCGCGCCGGCCACCGCGCCCCAGGTGAGCTTCACGCCCGTCGCCAGAAGCGACAAGGACAGCTCCGGGGAGGCCGCCCGGATCGCAAACGTCCCTCTGGCCGACCCGGTATAATTGCCCTGTCCGGTAACGGTCACGGACGCCGTGCCGATCTTCGTGTTGTTGGCGTAGCGCAGGGTATAGTCCGTCCCCTCCGTGAGCCGCTTGCCGTTCAGCGTCACCGTGACGGCCGGCTTCAGCGCCTTGCCGGTATAGATTTGGTCTGCCACCGCCACGGCCGCACCGGTCAGCGGCTCTGGTTCAATTGGGAAAAACGCGCCCGTCCGGCCGCTGTAACCGCCCGTGCCCGTGATCTGCACATAGCCCGACCCGGCGTTCGTATTCCCGCTGTACTCGGCGAGATAATCCGTCCCGGCCTCCAGGACCGCGCCGTTCAGCCGCACCGTGACGGCCGGCTCCTGCGGCGCGCCGGTATAGACAAGCCCCTCATCCGCCACGATCACTTCCGCGCCGGCAAGCGAGATGCGCTGCGCTGTGCCGTAATCGGCGGCCGCCAGAGCCAGCTCCGCCGCCGGGAAGGTCGAAAGCGTCGCCTCATCGTACACATACGTAACCGACTGTCCGGCAGCCGTCACCGGGTAGCCCGTACTCACGCTGCCGCCCGCTCCGCCGCGCAGAAACACGACATTGCCTCCGAGGCTGTCGCAGTTCGTCACATCGACCAGATAATGCCCTCCATCCTCCATGGTCACGATGTTCCACATATGACCGCCGGATGTTTGGCCCGTCACCGTTATGCAGGTGACGGTCTCGTTTTCGTCAAACTCCGTCAGGTCGCAGAGGTACTGAAACGCTTTGGCATAGCCCTCGCAGACGACCTTGGTCGTCTCGTCGCCGTCAAAGACATAGATCACCTGCCACGGGTCGCCATAGGGCGTCGAGCTGCTCTGCGAAGCGTCGTAGTTATACGAGGCGAGAGCGCAGATCTTTTCGCAGTAGAACGCCAGCCGGTCATAGTCGGACAGGCCGTCGCCCTGCGCGACGATGGCCTTTGCACGGGCGGCCGCCGTCGAAGCCGCCACCGTTCGGCTCCGGTCGACCGTGTAATTCGGCTCGCTTGCCGACGCATCCCAGTAATCCTCCGACACGCGGAAACGGAAGGTGATCTTCGTCACCGTTCCGGCCGATGTCGTTGTGGTCCGCGATACGCCGGCGGTTTTGTTCAGCCAGTACAGGTCATACGGGCAGTCGGCCAGAAGAGCGCGGAACACGGCGCGGAACGAGTCCGTATCAAACCCCGCAGCGTCGTTTTCAGGCGTGACCTCCATGATCGTCGACGCCGTTTCGCCGTTTGCCACGCGCCGGATAAACGCTTTCATTTTCCGGTACATCTCAAGCTGGATGCCGTCGAAATCCTCGCCCACCAGCCGGGCATATCCGTCCAGCGAGCTGCCGCCCAAACGGGCCGTTTCGCCGTACAGCACACGCTCCGCGTAGGCCGCAAACATCTCGCCGCTGTCCGGCAGGTCCATATCGCTCAGGTCAATCGTTTCCTCAATCGTGACGGTTTCGGCAGGCTCCTCCGTTTCGGCAGGCTCCTCCGTCTCGGCGGGCCCCTCCGTCTCAGCGGACTCCTCCGTCCCGACAGGCTCAAGCTCTTCCGTCTCAGCGGGTCCCTCCGTCTCGGCGAGCTCCTCCGTCTCGGCAGGTTCCTCCGTCTCGGCGGGTTCTTCTGTCTCGGCCGGCCCCTCCGTCTCGGCTGGCTCCCCCGTCTCGGCTGGCTCTTTCGTCTCGACAGGCTCTTCCGTTTCAATGACTTCCTCAACCGCAGAGAGTTCCTCCCCGGCCGGGGCTTCCTCGTCCGCCATCGCTCCCGCGGGCAGCAGCGACACGCACAGCCAGAGTGCCATAAGCAGCGCACCGAATCTCACCCGTTTTTTCATTCCGCAAAGCCCTCCGGCCATCGTTTTTTCTTTATTGTAAAATATACCCACCGCTTTGTCAAACCCATTCCGGCGCGCAAAATGCTCCCCGCCCAACGGACAGGGAGCATTTTTCAGTTACCGGACACGGACTTATTCGACCGGAATGTTAATGGTCGGGTCCTCTTCGTCATGCGCCTCTTCGGCGGGCGCTTCCCCGCCCGGCGTATCCTCGACCTCGATCTCGACCTCAATATCCGGGTCCTCCGCCTGCTCGCCCTGGACCGCGTCGCGGATGCCGTCCACAACGGCGGCGCCCACGTCCTTGACCTTCTGACCGAGCCCGTTCAGGCTGATGCGAACGACCTCGCCGTCGGTCTTCTCCAGCTCCGCCTTGCAGTTGAAGCCGGCGGCGGCGACCGCAGCCGCGGCAACCGTCAGCCAAGGCGCGGCGGCAACGCCGATCAGACCGCCCACAATGCCCACGTTCAGCGGGATATTCACGAGGATCTCATCGTTTCTCTTAATAATGATTTTCGTGACATTCCCCTTGCGCACGACATCCTTGATCTTCTCGATGAACTCGTTCACCGCATCCGTATCCGCGGGGGCCTCCTCCGGCGTCTGCTCGGGCTCGGAATAGCCGCGCTCGTCCTGTTCGACCTGCTTCTCGAATTCGTTCTCGTTCATAGCTCCGTTCATCCTTTCATTTTACGGTTTCGCTTGCTTGTATTATACCAATTTCCGCCATGGATACATGACTAAAATGTTAACAATCTGATGACAGGCTGTAAATTTACCGGTTATTTCTCCACCACACCGGCATGCGTGCCGGTGATTTTTACACGCAGTCCCTTCTTGGACGCCGCGTTTTCCAGCGCGGATTCGATGCGTCCGGTATTGCCGTTGATATATTTTACCGCCAGCTCCTCCTTGGCGCTGTCCGACAGCATCCCCGCCGCCAACACCGCGGCATTTCCCGCCAGGCCCGAGCCGGCCAGCAGTCGGATCACCGCGTCAAAGTCGATTTCGCTCACATACATCTTCAGTTCAATCATTGGTTGTCTCTTTCGATCCTTTCCCGCCCCGGTCGGGCGAAGCTGTTTTTATCATTATATCATATTTCCTGCTTTCGCGCTACCGGGTTTAGGGATTGACAAACCGCTCCCAAAGGCGATAAACTATAAGATAAAGCCAAGAAGGGAGCACCTCCATGCTGTACGACAAAATCAAAGCGCTGTATGAACATTTCCGTCTCGAACACTACCGCGAGCTGTTCGGCCGCATCCGCGAAAAGGACGGCTCCCTGAGCGCGACTGAGGCCTATGCCGCCGATGTGATCTACCTTCTCGGCAACCCCACCGTCAGCACCTTCGCCGATGTGCTTGGCATCTCGCAGCCCAACGCCACCTATAAAATCAACAACCTCGCCGCCAAGGGCTATGTCACCCGTTCTTCCTCCGACGAGGATCGGCGCGAGTGCCGCGTATCCGTGTGCAATCGCTTCTACTCCTATTATAACACCGATTATCCGTTTCTTTCGCAGGGCATTGAGAAGCTGTCGCAGAAATACTCGCCCGAAGAGCTCGCGCTCTTCGAGAAAATGCTGTCCGACCTGCACGATTCTCTGGAATAATTTTCGCCTCTGCCGCAAAAAAAGATTGACAACCGCCAAAGAATCTGATATAGTATCACCTGTTCCGAGACGGGGATAGTTCCGCTGGAGGCGCGGCTGATGCGCTTACACACCCCTCATATTAGGAACACAGAACTTAATAATCACTCTATTCTATCTGGGGGTATAGCTCAGCTGGGAGCCCAGCACAAGCGTGTACACACCCCTGTATGGAGAACACAAAAAAGTTAATAAATGCTCTTTCCCACATCTGGGGGTATAGCTCAGCTGGGAGAGCGCTTGAATGGCATTCAAGAGGTCAGCGGTTCGATCCCGCTTATCTCCACCATATCAAGGGAAAGAGCTTTTCCTCGCTTCTGAAAAGAAGCGAGGTTTTGTTTTATGCGGCGATAGAAATAATGTCCAGGCCCATACTGAATTGCGCAAAGTCAATATTAAAGTCAATGTGCAATTTATAGTCCCGGTAGACCTCCACCCGCTTGATCAGGCAGTTCACAATCATTTTCTTGGCCTCCATGCTTGCTGTGTCGTACATATCAGCCCAGGAAATAATGTCGTCATATTGAGCGTTCAGGGACGCCAGAACAGCCTGTCCCTCGTCATAAGCGGCTTGGGCCGCTTCAAATTTTCCTTGGATTTCGGTACACTTCTTTTCAGCTTCAGCTACCATTGTCCCCAGCAAGTCCTGGGGAAAGGAGCTTTCCCCGCGCAGAGATTTGATAACCTCGCCTTTCAGCATATCCAGATCGGCGGCGGCCTTGGCGTAGTCGGCCCGGACAGCTTGAAGCAGATTTTTCCGCTCCACCATTTTTGCACGATAGCGGACATTGACAATTTCGCTTTTGGGAACCGCTTTCATGCGTTCAAAGATTTGCCGTACCAGCTTATCAATAATGCCATCAAGGGTATGAGCCGTATAACCCGTTTGCCCGTCGCACTCGGTTTGCTTGCGGGTTTTGCCGTAGCAGATATACCGCACTCGTTTAACAATCCGGTTCGGATCGTCCTTGCAGGGATAAGCCTTTCCATTTGTGGTGAGGTTGAGCCGGGAGCCGCAATGGCCGCAAAAGACGTTGCCAGACAATAGAGAGTTGCCCGCGATATTACGGGGAACGGTACGATCCTTTTCAGCGGCATTTGCGCGATTGGTACGGATATGCTGGGCGGCCTCGAACAACTCCGGGGAGATAATCTGCAAATGGGGCAACACCTGAGAGCGGCTTTCGCCACTTCTTAAAATACCCGTATAAGTAAGGTTGCATATAATTCCCCGGATGGTGGCATGGTGCCAGTTTTTACCCGTCCTGGCCCGATAGCCCTGATTGTTGAGATAAGTTGCGATCCGCTGTGCCCCATATCCCTCGCGCACATACTTGTCAAAAATGATATGCACCACGGCGGCCTCTTTCTCATTCAACGCCAAGTTCGTGCTTGCGTTTGTTGAAGCGGCCACTCTTTACAAGGTCATATCCATAAGGAGCAAAGCCACCCTTGAAGCCGCCGTCCTCGACGAGCTGGCCGAGGGCGGTTTTCGTGCGGATCG
>CAYOSI010000007.1:0-72402 GCA_964406615.1 uncultured Oscillospiraceae bacterium | reverse complement strand
CACGTCCCCAGCTTGGAAGGCTGGTGCACTAGCCGTTGTGCTACGCCCGCAAGCTGGACAATTTTATCATCCAAGAGGCGGAATGTCAATAGGGTCCGGGCAAAATTCAGATTATTTTTCCTCTGAATTCTCGGCGGGACTCGCAGCGGCGGGCTTCACAAGCGGGGAGGAGCCTTCGGACGGGACGGTCGGTTCATCCGGCGTGGCGGGCTCGGGTGCATTTTCGTGCTTGATGATGTGGATGATGCCGGCGCCGTCGAGACTGGCGACGATTGCGCAGGTGATGGGCAGACCGAAAAGGCCGACCGCGCCGAACAGCTTGGTGCCGACGAACATGGCAATCAGCGTAATAAGCGGATGCAGGCCGAGCTGCTGTCCGACGATGCGCGGCTCGATGATCTGACGGATGATAAGCACGATGGCATAGAGGACCAATAGACCGATACCCTTCCCGGCCGAGCCGGAAAGAAGGCAGAAAATGCTCCAGGGGAGGAGGATCGTGCCGGCGCCGACAATAGGGAAGATATCGAAAACCGCAATGGCCGCGGCGATCAGGAGCGCGTTTTTCTGGCGGAGAAGAAGCATGCCGATCAGCATTTCCACGAAGGTAATGCCCATGATAATGCCGTAGCTCCGGCCGTATTTGCGGATGACCGTTTTGAGCGCCTCCTTAGCCTCGTGGATAACGCGGCGGGGCCGGTCCGGCACCTGCCGCAGAAGGAAGGAGGTCATGCGCGGGAAATCCACGGTCATGAAGATCGTGGCGATGATGCAGATCAGCGTGGACAGAAGCGTGCTCGGGAGCTTGGCGGCAAGGCCCGAGAGCATGGAGACAAGGCGCATGGACGCATTGGTGACGGAAGAGCCGATGGAGGAGATCACGGTCGGCATGGCGTTGTCCACCATGGCGGCGACCTCGGGACTGACCCGTTCAAGCAGGTTCTCGAGCGAGTCGGACAGTGCGGCAAGGCCCGGCTCGATCGTGCTGCTGTAAAGCCCGGGAAGCCATGTGACGGCATCGGATACGAGCATGATGACCCGGCTGACCAGCAGGACGGCGAGTCCGCCCAGAAGCGCGAAAAACAACAGGAGCGTCAAGGCGACCGAAAGGTTGTATTTTATATGGCATTTTGCCGTCAGCCAGCGGATGAGGGGCGTCAGCAGCCATGAGAACAGAAAAGCGATCACAAACGGCCCGACCAGTCCGAGCAGATAACGGAATACGAGAAACACAATGCCGACAATGACGGCAAAGTATGCGGCGCTGACGATAAAGCGCCGGCGGCGGCTGATGTCAGACATACGGTGTCACCCTTTCCAGCAGTGTGGTTGAAATACCGACCAGTTCTTCAAAAACAAAATACCATTCCTGTAAATCCTTGTCAATTGTTTGATTTTGCTTGTTATATGTGAAATAAGAACATATAATGGATATATCATGAAAAATTTATTATGAAGGAGTGCGCATATGGAGGTTAAGAGCTTTTCCAAGGTGCTCGTTGCCAACCGCGGTGAAATTGCCATCCGCATTTTCCGCGCCTGCAACGACCTGGGCCTGCATACCGTTGCAATCTACAGCAAGGAAGATACATACAGTTCCTTCCGCACCCGCGCCGATGAGGCATATCTGATCGGCGAGAAGGACAGCCCCCTCGGGGCCTATCTGAACATCCCCGCGATCATCCGCATGGCGAAGAACCACGGAGTGGACGCCATCCACCCCGGCTATGGGTTCCTTTCTGAGAATGCTGAATTTGCCCGTGCCTGCGAGGAAGCCGGCATCAAGTTCATCGGTCCGTCCTCCGAGGTTTTGGCGAAAATGGGCGACAAGCTCTCCGCTAAGGAAATGGCCATCAACTGCGGTGTTCCCATCATCCCCGGCTCCACCGAGCCGCTGAAGGATGGACAAGAGGCTCTTGCCAAGGCGAAGGAATACGGCTTCCCGATCATTCTGAAGGCCGCCGCCGGCGGCGGCGGACGCGGCATGCGCCGATGCGACCGGGAGGATGAGGTCGTCGATGCGTATGAGCTGGTCCACTCCGAGGCCGAGAAAGCGTTCGGAAACGGCGACATCTTCATTGAGAAGTACCTTGTCGAGCCGAAGCATATCGAGGTGCAGGTCCTGGGCGACGAGCATGGCAGCCTGTATCATCTGGGCGAGCGTGACTGTTCGCTGCAGCGCCGCTACCAGAAGGTCGTCGAGTTTGCGCCCGCGTGGAGCGTGCCGCAGGAGACGATCGGGAAGATCCGCGCCGATGCGGTCAAAATTGCGAAGAGCGTGGGCTACACAAACGCCGGCACGCTGGAGTTCCTTGTGGACAAAAACGGCGGCTACTACTTCATCGAGATGAACCCCCGCATTCAGGTCGAGCACACCGTCACGGAGCTTGTGACCGGCGTCGACCTGGTGCGTGCGCAGATCCTGGTGGCGGAGGGATATCCCCTGTCCACCCCGGATATCGGCCTGAGCTCTCAGGACGACGTTCACATCAACGGCTACGCGATCCAGTGCCGCGTGACCACCGAGGACCCGAAGAACAATTTCGCGCCCGACACCGGCAAGATCACGGCCTACCGCTCCGGCGGCGGCTTCGGCGTCCGTCTGGACGGC
This sequence comes from uncultured Oscillospiraceae bacterium, assembly GCA_964406615.1. Classification (GTDB taxonomy): domain Bacteria; phylum Bacillota; class Clostridia; order Oscillospirales; family Oscillospiraceae; genus CAJOIG01. Next base: position 69,791 of record CAYOSI010000007.1, on the reverse strand, counting down.
GGCAATGCTTCCACCGGCTCCGTTATCAGTCCGTACTATGACAGCCTGCTCGTCAAGATCACCTGTTGGGACAACACCTTCCTCGGCACCTGCCGCAAGGCCACCCGCGCTATCAAGGAGACCCATGTCCGCGGCGTAAAGACGAACATCCCGTTCGTCACGAACGTGCTCTCGAACGAGACCTTCCGCCGCGGCGGCTGCCACACGAAGTTCATCGACGAGACGTCCGAGCTGTTTGAATTCGACGCCACCGGCGGCGACCGTGCGACCCGCGTGCTGAAGTATATCGCGAACATCCAGGTAGCGAACCCCGACGCGGAGCGCCATCAGTACAACCCGCCGCGCTTTCCCGAGGTGCATGAGCCGGCGAGGTACGAGGGCAGCCTCAAGGAGATGCTCGACAAGCAGGGCCCGAAGGCCGTGCAGAAGTGGGTCCTCGGCCAGAAAAAACTGCTCATCACCGATACCACGATGCGCGACGCGCACCAGAGTCTGCTCTCCACCCGCATGCGTACCCGCGACATGGTAAAGTGCGCCGACGCGACGGCGGAGATCCTGGACGGCGCCTTCTCGCTGGAGATGTGGGGCGGGGCCACCTTCGATACCGCTTACCGCTTCCTGCATGAGAGCCCGTGGGAGCGCCTGTCCATGCTGCGTGAGAAAATCCCCAACGTCCTGTTCCAGATGCTGCTGCGCGGCTCGAATCTCGTCGGCTATGCATCCTATCCCGACAACCTTGTCCGCGCTTTTGTGAAGGCCGCGGCGCGGGAGGGCATCGACGTGTTCCGCGTGTTCGACAGCCTTAACTGGATGCCCTCCATGCAGACCGCGATGGAGGAGGTCCTGAACCAGAATAAGCTCCTCGAGGCCACCGTCTGCTATACCGGCGATATTCTCGATCCGCACTCCGATAAATACACCCTTGACTACTATGTCAAGTTTGCCAAGGAGCTTGAGAAGTTTGGTGCGCACACGCTGGCCATCAAGGATATGTCCGGCCTGCTGAAGCCGTACAGCGCCAAGCGCCTGGTCGAGGTGCTGAAGCAGGAGGTCGGCCTGCCCATCCATCTGCACACCCATAACACCACCGGCAACCAGATCGCGTCCTATCTGCTCGCAGCGGAGGCCGGCGTGGACATCGTCGATACCGCGATCCAGTCCCTGTCGAGCCTGACGAGCCAGCCCTCCATGAACGCGCTGGTCGAGGCCCTCAAAGGCCAGGAGCGGGATACCGGCTTCGATACCATGCGCCTGCAGGAGCTCGATAACTACTGGTCGGATGTGCGCCTGCGCTATGAGTCCTTCGACAAGGGCCTTAAGGGCCCGGTCACGGACATCTACCGCTACGAGATCCCCGGCGGTCAGTACACGAACCTGCAGCCGCAGGTCGAGGCTCTGGGCCTCGGCGACCGCTTCGCCGAGGTCAAGGAGATGTATAAGACCGTCAACGATATGCTCGGCGACATCATCAAGGTCACGCCGTCCTCCAAGATGGTGGGCGACCTCGCGATCTTCATGGTGCAGAACGACCTGACACCGGAGAACATCCGCACGAAGGGCGCATCGCTTGCCTATCCCGACAGCGTCGTGAGCTTCTGCAAGGGCCTCATGGGCCAGCCCGTCGGCGGCATCCCCGCATGGCTCCAGGAGATCGTGCTCAAGGGCGAAAAGCCCATCGAGGGCCGTCCCGGCGCGCAGATCCCGCCCGTGGACTTTGAGAAGATCAAGGAGGAGGTCCATGCCTTCTATCCCGAGGCGGATTCCGACACGGTGTTCCTCAGCTATGCCATGTACCCGAAGGTATATGAGGAATATATCCGTCACCGCAAGGAGTACGGCTACATCATGCGCATGGGCAGCCACGTCTTTTTCAACGGCATGGCGGTCGGCGAGGTCAACAAGATCAACATCGAGGACGGCAAGACCCTGGTCATCAAGTATGTCGGCCTCGGCGACCTGAACGAGGACGGCACGCGCAACGTCCAGTTCGAGCTGAACGGCATGCGCCGTGACGTCGCGGTCATCGACCCGTTTGCCAAGGACGCCGGCGTGAGCGTCGTGCTCGCGGACAAGACGGACGAACGCCAGATCGGCGCGTCGATTCCCGGTATGATCTCCCGCGTGGACGTCCAGCCCGGCGACGAGGTGGACGAGAACCAGGTCCTCGCCGTGGTCGAGGCCATGAAGATGGAGACCTCCATCGTGGCGCCGAAGGGCGGCGTCATCGACCAGGTGTTCATCAAGAAGGGCGATAATGTCAAGGCCGGCGAGCTGTTGATTACGCTCAAATGATCGGCTGCCATCATCCCGAATGGCTTTCATTCGGGATGATTTTGAATAAAGGAGGCTTTTTGTATGCTGGAATCGCTGGCGCTCCCGGCGGGGTATGAGGCGGAGACGGTAGACGGGGGCTTTTGTCTGACGGCGCGGCTTCGCTGCCCGCTGGGTCAGGCGCGCTGCTTGGCTGTGACGGCTGCCTCCTGGGTGCGGGACGCCGTCGGCGGCGATGCAAAGATCCATTGGCCGAACCATGTCACGGTCGGAGAAACGAGGGTCTGCGGCATCGAGTGCCGCGCGAAGGACGATAGGATTATGTTAACCTTTAAGCCGGATGTGCAGGCGATCTCCGAGCCGGTCGGGACGTTTGCGGAGAAGGTGGTGCGCGCCGCCGTGAGCGCGCTGGAGGGTTATCCCGAAAACCAGCCGGCTCTGCTGCAAAAATACTGCGAGCATTGTATCACGGTCATGAAATTCGTGGACACGACCTACCGCGGCGTTCCGCTTTACGGCTTCGCCTTTGCCGTGGACAAGCACGGCGGCCTGATGGTCATGACGCAGGAGAGCCGCACGATCGTGACGCTCTATGGCGGAGACGTGCGCCTTGCGCAAAAGGACGGGGAGGCGGGAATGCCCGAAATGCCCCGTATGCCGGGGCGTTAGCCGTCCAGCTTTTCCTTGAGCCGGCCCCACAGATCGACGACCCGGAAGCGCAGGTCATATACCGGGCCCTGCCCGTCAATGAGCTCTGCGCTTTGCTCGTCGAGGGATAAAAAGGCGTCCTCCGCGTCCTCGGCAAGCGCCTCGGTGCAGAGCGGGGGAAACACGACGCACCACCAGTTGCGGCCGGCGCCCTCGCCGATCGTCACACGCAGAGACAGGTATTCCCCTGCGGGCAGGGCGAAGGTGCTGTACTGCCGGGCGGGATAGTATTCCGGGCCGAGGGTGACGGACACATCGCCGAGCGCTTCCAGCTCCGCCCGATGCGAGTTTATTATGTCAACCGCCGTGCTTTGGTCCCCGCAGTCCTTCAGGAGGGGGGACAGAAGCCCGAGGACGCTGTCGCGGAGCTGGAGCTTTTCTGCCTGGTCCTCCGGGCTGTCGGAGTTTGCGACGACATGCAGCCGGATGAGCTCGTCGGAGAGCGACCGCTGGGTGCGGTCCGCCCACAGGCCGGTGAACAGGGTGATGCAAAGCGCCATCAGGAGCGCAAGCTCCCAGCGGCGCAGGGAATGGGTCTTTTGTGGTTTTTGAGTACGCATAGAAAATACCGCCGATCCTGTGTCGTTCAAGAGGCAGTATCGACGGTGTTTTGAATTTTTATACAGTCAGATCTTCTCGGCCGGGGTGGGACGGGTGAGATAGCACTCCCGGTAAGAGCCGGACAGGTGCTCGTAAGCGGTCTGCGCGGCGGCCTCGTCATCGAAGAGGCCGAAAACGGCGCTGCCGGTGCCGGTCATGGCGGCGCCGAGCGCGCCCAGGTCGAGGAGGCGGCTCTTGATGGCGGGGATCTCGCCCTGCCGGCGGTCGAGCACGTCCTCAAAGACGTTGAACATCCGACGGGCCGCGCCGGGGAGATCGCCGCGGCGGATGGCGTCCTGCATACCGGCGGTGTCGGGGCGCAGGCGGCTTTTCCGCGCGTCGATGCGGCCGAAAAGCTCCGGCGTGGAAATGGCGAACGCGGGCTTGCAGATGACGATGGCGCAGTCGGGCAGGGGCGGCAGGACCGTCAGGCGCTGCCCGCGTCCCTCGGCGAGGGCCGCGCCGCCGATCACGCAGAAGGGGACGTCGCTGCCGACGGTCTCGGCGATGGCGCAAAGCTCCGCCGCGCTTTTCTGCGAGCCGGTGAGCTTGTTGAGCGCGCGTAAGACCGCGGCGGCGTCGGAGGAGCCTCCGCCCATACCGGCGCAGACGGGCGTGCGCTTGACCGTGCGGATGGAGGCGCCGAGGCCGGTGCCGTCAAGAAAAGCCCTGGCGGCGCGGACGGCGAGGTTCCGTCCGTCGGCGGGCAGGTAGGACTGTCCGGGGTCGATGCGGAAGGAGCCGTCATCGGTCAGCTCCACCTCGAGGTCGTCTCCGAAGGCTACGGACTGCATCACCATGCGCAGGTCATGGTAGCCGTCGGGCGTTTTTTGCAGGACGTCCAGGGTAAGATTCAGTTTGGCGCTGGCGTGTTCGAGCATATCGGGTCCTTTCCATGTCGGCGCATGGCCGAAACGGGCGGATTTTGTACGTGTTCAGTATACTACCGAACCGGCGGGGAGGCAACGTCTTTTTGGCCGGGCCGGCTGCGGGAATGAAAAAACGGCGAATCAAAGGAGAAAAGCCGGTTCTATTTTGTGCAGGTTGCGCGTGGAAAAACAAAATTTGTTGGTTTAAAATATGTATGTTGGAAAAAGTTTCGGGTTATCAATGCATGGTTGGGTGCATGGGTAAGAGAGATCGTGTGTGAATAAAGGAGGTGGGCGCCTGTGGATGCCATGGAGGCCCTGCACGAGATCGTCGCGGCGGATAAGGCCGCGCGGGAACGCGCGGAAAACGCCGAGTGGGAAAAGGACAGCTTTGACGAGCGGCTCCAGAAGCTCGGACATGAGATCAGCGAGAGCGCGATGGACCGTGTGCAGAAGGAAATCAACGCGGCCCGGAGGCAATCGGAGACGGCGCTGGCCCGGACGCTGGAAGATCTGGACCGGGAATGCGGCGAGGCCATGGAGAGCATGAAGGCGCGGTTCGCCGCGAAAAAGGACGAGGGCGTCGAGGCGATGTTCCGCATGGTGGTCGGCGCCGATGATTAACGAGTATATCCGCTACAGCGCCGTCACGACAAAGGCCCGGGCCATGTACGGCAAAATGCTGACGCCGGCGGATTGGGAGGCGCTGAAAAGCGCCGGGGACCTGCGGGCGGTGTGGGAGATCCTGAGCCGCTGCGGCGCATGGTCGAAGGTGGGGGAGGACCCCCGCTGCGCCGGGGATGCCGAGGCCATGGAAAGGGCGCTTCTGCGTCAGGTGGAGTGGGACACGAAGGAGCTCTGCCTGTATCTGAAATCGGCCAAGCAGGAGATCCTGCGCTTCTATCTCCGGTACCCCGGCGGCATGACCCATGAGGAGGAGAAGCGCTGGTGGTCGGGCGGCGGAGCGGAAAAAGCCGGGCTGCGCCACATCGCCGGCGCGGAGGCGGACGCCCTGAACATCGTCTACATCCTGAGACTGCGCGGCTTTCCCGCCTCGGCGGCGAAGGCGGACGAGCTTCTCATCGACGTGAGGGAGAAGCTGACGCCGGAGCTGTCACGGCGGCTGCTTCGGGCAAAGGACGACAAGGAAGTGCTGGACATTCTGGCCAAAACGCCGTGGAAGGGAATGATCACGTCTCTGGCCCCCGGCGAGCTGGAAAAACAGTACAGCGTTTATATGGAGGCGTTCTGCCATCGGGTGCTGGCGGAGGCCCGGCCGGGCCTTACGGCGGTGCAGGCGTTCATCACGCTCAAGGAAATGGAGCGGCAGCGCCTGGCCCGTTTGGTCAGCGCCGTGGCGCGGGGCATCGACCCCGGGCGGGTAATATAGCGGCGCGGCCGTTATGAGGAGAAAAAAACGATGAGCAATGAGAAAATGACGGAGCTTACGCTGTCCGGGCCGATCAGCCGGCTGGACGAGGCGGTGCGCCGGTTTGTGGTGGATAAACCGTTCCACCCGGAGGATGCGGCGGCATTTCTCTCCGAGATCCGGCGGCTGCGCCGGGTCGAGGCGGAGGACGTCTACACGCCGCTGATCGCCCGGGCGGACGCGCTGCTGGCGGCGATGGGACTGGAGCCTGCCTTTGCAGAGCACGGCGAGTATGAGCCGGAGGAAACGGCGGCGTATTTTGACGGGCTGTCCGCGCAGCTCGCGGAACCGGCGGCCTTGTCGGATACGGTGGAGGAGATCGGGGAGGATGGCCGTATCGTGCGGCTTCTGCGGCAGGTCCCGGAGAAGCTGCGGGACCTGCGCGATCTGCGGTATGTACGCTGCCGGGTCGGCCTTCTGGCTGAGGACAAATGGCCGGAGATCGAGAGCTTTGCGGCTGGGCGGACGGATGTCCTGGCGGTGAAGCTTTCCTCGGCAGAGGAAGGCGAGGCCGGGCTCCTGGCCCTGGCGCTGCCGGAGGCGCTGGATGAGCTGGAAGGGAACCTGTCCCGGCTGGGCTTTGAACGCTTCCGTCCGGAAGCGGGACAGAAAGCCCCGGACTGCACGGCGGAGGAGCTGATCGCCCGCGCGGAGGCGGAAAGGACCGCCGCCGCGGAGCGGGCGGCGGAGGACGAAGCCCGGCGCCGGAAGCTGATCGAGACGGAGGGCGCGGAGGTGCTGCGCCGCCGTTCGTGGCTGGCGTATGAGGCGGCCTGCGCAAGGGCGAAGGGCTTCGCCGCGCGGAACACGGGCCGGTTTTACATCGTCGGCTGGGTCCCGGAAAAGGAGGCGGCCGCCGTAGTGGCGGAATCCGAGGCGGACGGCTTCTCCTGCGTGGCTTCAAAGCCCGGCGAGGTGAAAAACAAGATGCCTCCGGTGAAGATACGGGAGGGCGGCGCCCGAAGCATTTTATCCCCGCTTATGAAGATGTACGGCCTGCCGTCCTACGGCACGGCCGACCCGAGGATATTCATGCTCGTCACCTACACGCTTTTCTTTGGCATGATGTTTGGCGACGCCGGACAAGGAGCGTGCATCGCGCTGCTCGGCTTTCTGCTGTATAAGAAATCCGGAAGCTGGCTCTGGCGCGTTCTGAGCCTGTGCGGCTGCAGCGCGGTGGTGTTCGGCCTTATTTACGGCAGCGTATTCGGCCTCGAGGATCTGCTGCCGTGGGGCGGCTACCATCCGCTGGAAGCGGAGCATATCATGCCGGTGCTGCTTGCCGGCGCGGCGGTCGGCGTTGTCGTCATTTTCGTGTGCATGGCGTTTAACATCCTGAACTCCGTGCGCATGGGCCATTGGAAGAACGCCTTCTTCTCCCCGAACGGCGTGGCCGGCGCGGTGCTGTATGCAGCGGTCCTCGCCGGTATCGTATGCAGCTTTACCGGTATCGCGAATTTGTTTACCGGGGCGTATATCGTCGTCCTGATTGTTCTGCCGATCGTGCTGATCTGGCTGAGCGAGCCGCTTGGAAAGCTTGTGTCCGGTGAGAAAAACTGGCAGCCGGAGAGCTGGGGCATGTGTATCGTGGAGGGCTTTTTCGATATCTTTGAGTCCGCCATTTCCTACATGTCCAATACGATGTCCTTCCTGCGCGTGGGCGCGTTTGCGATCTCGCACGCGGGCATGATGATGGTCGTGTCGATGCTGACGGAAAGCGCCTCGGCGGCGGGGAGCGTCGTCATCCTGATCCTCGGCAACGCCTTCGTGGCGGCGCTGGAGGCGGCCCTGAGCTCCATTCAGATCATCCGCTTGGAGTTCTACGAGATCTTCGGCCGGTTCTATGTCGGCAGCGGGCGTGAGTTCAGCCCGGTGACCGCGGAATATACAAAGTAATTTGATTTATCAATCGGAGGTAAATACCATGATTTTCCTGTATGCGTTTTTGATCCTGCTGGCCATCGCCGCACCGCTTGCGCTCATCTATCGCCGCGTCAGATCCGGCCGCCGCGGCAGGGCTCCGCTGCTGGCGAACATCGTCAGCTTCTTCGGCATTATGGTCGTGATGGCGGTGAGCTTCCTCGGTCAGGGTGCGGCGGCTGCGGAGGAGGCGGCTGCGGTCGTGAATTCGGACGCGCTGGCGACGGGCCTCGGCTATATCAGCGCGGCGCTGTCCGTGGGCCTGGCCTCTCTGGGCGGCGGCATCGCCGTGGCCGCGTCGGCCTCCTCGGCGCTGGGTGCGCTGAGCGAGAACGAGGAGCTGTTCGGCAAGAGCCTGATCTTCGTCGGCCTGGCGGAGGGCCTGGCCCTGTACGGCCTGCTGATCGGCTTCATGATTATCTCCAAGCTGTGAGATACTGGCTCATTTCCGACTCGGGGGAGGCGCTGGACGGTATGCGTCTGGCCGGCGTTTCCGGGGAGCTGGTCACGGACGCTTCGGCGGCGGAGGCGGCGATCGCGCGTGCCTGCGCGGACGAGAGCGTTGCGGTGCTCCTGGTGACGGCGGCGGTGGAACAGTGGCTTCCGGATACGATCGCCCGCCATAAGCTTACCGGTCATCGGCCGCTTCTTGCGGTCATACCGGGGCCGGACGGCAGGGGGCTCGGCCCGGATGCGATCAGCGGCCTGATCCGTCAGGCCATAGGGGTGAAGATCTGATGGAAGAAACTGTAAAAAACTTTTTGGCCGCCATTGACGCGGCGTCGTGGGATGAGATCGACGCCATGGCGGCGGCCGTGGCGGCCGAGCACGAGGATAAGACCGAGCGCATTCGTCTGCAGGCAGAGCGGGACACGGAGAACCGCCGGCAGGCGGAGCTGTCCGATATTGCCCGGGACGAGCGTTTGGCCGTGGATGCCCGCCGCGCCGAAAACCGGAGGAAGCAGCTCACGCTCCGCAAGGAGCTGGAGCAGGAGACGGAACAGGCCGTGCGTGCCCGCGTGAAGGCGTTCACGGCGTCGGCCGCTTATCCGTCGCATTTGGCGTCGCTGTTCGGGAAGGGGCTTGCGGCGCTGGGAAATCCCGCGTCGGTGACGGTATACCTGCGGCGGGAGGATCTGCCGCTGGCGGATGCCCTGCGGAAAAAAGCACGGAACACGTCGGTGACGGCGGCCGAGGGGGATTTCGTGCTGGGAGGGCTGATCGTGGAAGCGGCGGAGCGGGGGCGCCGGGCGGATATGAGCTTTGACAGAGGCTTCCGTGCGGCGCGGGAACGCTTTGGCGAGATATTCGGTTTGGAGATCTGATATGGCGGATACGAAATACATTATACGGGGCGTAAACGGTCCGGTGGTCACGGTGACCGGCGGGCGGAGCCTGCCCAAGATGAGCCTTGTCCGCGTCGGGGAGCTCGGCCTGCCCGGCGAGGTGGTCTCGGTGCGCGGACAGGACAGCGTCGTGCAGGTCTACGAGGACACCGCCGGGCTCATGGCGGGACAGCCCGTGGTCCCGACGAACCGTCCGCTTTCCGTCCTGCTCGGACCGGGCATGATCGGCACGGTCTACGACGGCATCGCGCGGCCGCTTGCCGCGATCGAGGCGCAGGCGGGCAGCTTCATTACCCGCGGCGTGGATATCCCCGCGCTGGATACCGAGCGCAAATGGGATGTGACCGTGGAAATAAAGGACGGCGACCGCGTGGCCCCGGGACAGATCTTTGCCCGGACGGCCGAGAGCGAGGTCATCGAGCACCGCTCGATGGTGCCGCCCGGCGTATCCGGCGTGGTCCGGGGCGCGAAGCCCTCCGGGCAGTACGCGGTCACGGAGCCGATCGCGCAGATCGAGGACGACCGCGGCCGAAGGACCCCGCTGACGCTCTCGCAGCTTTGGCCGGTGCGTCAGGCCCGTCCGGCCGCGCAGCGCCTTCCCGTCAATACGCCGCTGTTCACCGGTCAGCGCGTCATCGACGCGCTCTTCCCGGTGGGAAAGGGCGGCTGTGCCGCGATTCCCGGACCCTTTGGCGCGGGCAAGACGATGACGCAGCATCAGCTTGCAAAGTGGTGCGACGCCGACCTCATCATTTATCTCGGCTGCGGCGAGCGCGGCAACGAAATGACGCAGGTGCTCGACGAGTTCGGCGAGCTGGTCGATCCGAAGAGCGGAAAATCGCTCATGGAGCGCACGATCCTGATCGCGAACACCTCCAACATGCCCGTGGCGGCCCGTGAGGCGAGTATCTATACCGGCATGACCATCGCGGAGTATTACCGCGATATGGGCTATCATGTGGCCCTGATGGCGGACTCCACCTCCCGCTGGGCGGAGGCCCTGCGCGAGATCTCCGGCCGTCTGGAGGAGATGCCCGCGGAGGAGAGCTTCCCGGCGTATCTGCCGAGCCGCCTGGCCGGGTTCTACGAGCGCGCGGGCTATATGAAGACCCTCGGCGGCGCGGAGGGCAGCGTCACCGTGGTCGGCGCGGTCAGCCCGCAGGGCGGCGACTTCTCCGAGCCGGTCACGCAGAATACCAAACGCTTTATCCGGGCCTTCTGGGCGCTTGACCGCTCCCTGGCGTATGCCCGTCATTTCCCGGCGATCAACTGGAATACCTCGTATTCCGAGTATTTTGACGCTTGTTCCGGCTGGTACGAGGAGCACTTCGGCAAAAACTTCGGCGAGGTCCGCGGCCGCATGCTGGGCCTTCTGAACGAGGAGGCCAACCTGCAGGAAATCGTAAAGCTCATCGGCGCGGATGTGCTCCCGGACGACCAGAAGCTGGTCATGCAGACGGCTCGTGTCCTCCGGGAGGGCTTCCTGCAGCAGAATGCGTTCCACAAGACCGACACCTATACCCCGCCCGAGCAGCAGATGGCGATGCTGGAGGTCATCCTGCACCTGTACGACCGCGGCCGTGAGCTTGTGGCGAAGAGCATCCCGCTGAGCCAGCTCGGCGCGACCGGCATTTTTGCCGAGCTCTCCCGCATGAAATTCAGCCTCGGCGACGGGAGCAGGACCCGCGACGATTATATGGCGCTCGTGGACAGCGCCGTGAACGGCGTCATGGAGGCGAATGTATGATACGCATCGAATATACCGGCCTGAGCGAGATCAACGGCTCGCTCGTCGCGCTGGAGGGCGTCACGGGCGTGGCCTATGACGAGATGGCGGAGCTGACGCTGGAGGATGGGAGCCGCCGCATGGGGCGCGTCATCCTGATCGACGGCGACCGCGTGGTCCTCCAGATTTTTGAGGGCACGGACGGCATCGCCATGGACGGCGTGAACACCTGCTTTTCCGGTGAGCCGCTGAAGCTGCCGCTGTCGGGAGAGATCACCGGGCGCATTTTTACCGGCGCCGGTCAGCCGCGCGACGGCCTCGGTCCGGTGTTTGCCTCGGAGCGCCGGGACATCAACGGCAGCGCGATTAATCCCGTATCGCGGCAGTATCCCCGCAGCTATATCCTTACGGGTGTGTCGGCCATCGACAGCATGATGACCCTGATCCGCGGCCAGAAGCTGCCCATTTTTTCCGGCGACGGCATGGCGCATAATGAGCTGGCGGCGCAGATCGTCCGTCAGGCGCGGACGGACGGGGACGACAGCGATTTCGCGATCGTATTCTGTGCCATGGGCGTCAAGAACGATACGGCGGAGTTCTTCATGAACGATTTCCGCGAATCGGGCGCGCTGAGCCGCTGCGTCATGTACATCAACATGGCCTCCGATCCCATCATCGAGCGTATCCTCGCGCCGCGCTGTGCCATGACGGCGGCGGAGTACCTCGCGTATGATCTGGGCTACCAGGTGCTCGTCGTCATGACGGATATGACGAGCTACTGCGAGGCGCTGCGCGAGTTCTCCTCCTCGAAGGGCGAGATCCCGAGCCGTAAGGGTTATCCGAGCTACATGTACTCCGACCTGGCGAGTATCTATGAGCGTGCGGGCATGATCCGGGGCAAGTCCGGTTCTGTGACCCTGATCCCGATCCTGACCATGCCGTCGGACGATATCAGCCACCCGATCCCCGACCTGACGGGCTACATCACCGAGGGGCAGATCGTGCTCGGGCGCGGGCTTCACCGGAAGGGCATCTATCCTCCCGTGAGCGTGCTGCCCAGCCTGTCGCGGCTTATGAAGGACGGCGTGGGCGAGGGCTTTACGCGGGAGGACCACCCCGACCTGTCGAACCAGCTCTTCGCGTCGTATTCCGCGGTGATGGATGCGCGGAGCCTTGCCTCCGTCATCGGCGAGGATGAGCTTGGCGCGGCGGATAAGCAGTATTTGGCGTTCGGCGAGGCGTTTGAGCGTGAGTTCATCGGCCAGGGGCAGCGCGAGGACCGCTCGCTGGAGCAGACGCTGGAGATCGGCTGGAGGCTGCTGGGCATGCTGCCGAGAGAAGAGCTTTCCCGCGTGTCCGACGAGCTGCTTGATAAGTACCTGAAATAACCGAGGTTGAATTATGCCGGCAACAGCACCCACCAAGGGAAATCTCATGGCTGCCAAGCGTTCCCGCGTTCTTGCGGAGACCGGCTGGGAGCTTATGGACAAAAAACGGAATGTCCTGATCCGGGAACTGATGGAGCGCGTAGAGCGCGCCGCAGCGCTTCAGGCGCGGATCGACGAGACCTTTAACGCGGCGTATGCGGCGCTGTCAGTCGCGGAGATCGTGTTGCCCGGCTGCGGCGCGGCGGCGCAGAGCGTGCCCGAAGATGACAGTGTGCGTCTGCTCTGGCGCAGCGTCATGGGCGTGGAAATTCCGCGCGTCACCTCCGAAGCCGCGCCGGCGGATGTGCTTCCGTATTCGCTGGCCGGATCGAACTCCGCGCTGGACGAGGCCTATCGCCGGTTCTCGGCGGTGAAGTCCCTGCTCGATGAGCTGGCGGAGACGGAGATCGCCGTCTACCGTTTGGCGTATGCTATCCGCAAGAGCCAGAAGCGGGCCAACGCGCTTGAAAACATTGTGATCCCGGGGCTGGATGAGGACATCGCCCGCATCGAGCAGTCCCTGGCGGAAAAGGAACGCGAAGAGTTCGTCCGCCAGAAGGTCGTAAAGGCTCGCAAGGACAAGTGAAAAAAAGCAGCGTCGTCAGGCGCTGCTCTTTTTGTCCTGTATATACATTTCTTCGGTGTTCTGCTGAGCGGTTTTCAGGATCATTTCCGCGGCGTCTGTGTTTCCGCACTGCATTTTCGCCAGCGCGTCGGTGACGGCGTTAAACAGAAGCAGATACATTTTTTTGTAGTCCGGCATGAACATCCCCCCATAGCTTCAAAGTAACATATTTGCATTGCAAATGCAATGCATAAAGTAAATACAAACTGCAATACAATAATGAAAATTATTGTAGGCAGGTGACGGTCATGTCTGGTTTTCGTATACCCAAAACGCCTGCTACGACCAATAAGACCATTCGGTTCCCAAATGATGTGATCGAAAAGGTCGAGGAAGCGCTGGTCGGACAGGATTGTACATTTTCCGCGTTCGTGATTGCAGCCGTCAGAAATGCTCTGGAGCAGCTGGAAGAACAGGCCGATAAAAAAGAAACGGAATAGATGCTAAACCTCCATCCGCCGAGCGGGTGGAGGTTTAGCAATTCGGCATGTTTGATATGCCTCCCTCGGCACACCAACAAATGTTGGTATATTACCCATTTTATTTCATCATACTTGCTTCGTCAAGAACAATTGTAGGTGATGAAGCATGAGGGAGATATTGGCGGAACGCCTGAAGCAATGCCGGAAAGAGGCTGGGCTTACACAATGGGAGGTCGCAGTCTACTGTGACATTACGGAGAAAGCGTATCAGAACTATGAGCTTATGACCCGGGAACCGAAATTGGAGATATTATCCCGTATTGCGGAACGGTACGGCGTCTCCATAGACTATCTGGTGGGCAGAACGGATAAAAAGGAACTGAATAAATAAAAAATCGCCCTCCGGTCGGAGAGCGATTTTTGTATGTTGTCGGGGTCCAGCGGAATTACTTGAGCTCGACCTTCGCGCCGACGTCCTCAAGCTGCTTCTTGATGGCCTCGCCGTCTTCCTTGGAGACAGCTTCCTTCAGGACAGCGGGGACGCCCTCGACCTTGGCCTTGGCCTCGGCCAGGCCCAGACCGGTGATCGCGCGGACTTCCTTGATGACCTTGATCTTCTCGGAGCCGAAATCGGTCAGGACGACATCGAACTCGGTCTTCTCCTCGGCGGCGGGGCCGGCGGCAGCGGCGGGAGCGGCGGCGACGGCGGCAGCGGCGGAAACGCCGAAAGCATCCTCGATTGCGTGCACGAGCTCAGCGAGCTCCAGAACGCTGAGGGCCTTAACTTCTTCAATCATAGCGGTAACTTTTTCGCTAGCCATTGTAAAAATTCCTCCTAAGTTAGTAAAGTAAGGTGTTGGCCGAATTATTCGGCAGCGGGAGCTTCCTCAGCGGGAGCGCCGCCCTTCTGCTCGAGGACCTGATTGAGGACCACGGCGAGAGAAGTGATGGGGGCAAGCATGGTGCCCAGAACGCGGGAATAGAGAGCGCCACGGGAGGGCAGGTCGGAGAGCTCCGCCACGGCAGCGGTATCCAGGACCTGACCGTCGATGAAAACGCCCTTGATGGTGAAGAGATCGCCCATCTTCTCGCTGAACTTGGTCAGCTTGTGAAGGGGAACGAGGGGGTCTTCGGTGCTGGTGGCCAGGGAAGTGGTTCCGTTGAGCTGCTCTTCGAGGCCCGCCAGGCCGATCTTCTGCATGGCAAGCTTGGTCAGGGTGTTCTTCACGACGGAGTAATCCACGTTCTCCGCGCGGAGATCACGGCGAAGCTCGGTATCCTGCGCGACGTTGATGCCGCGATAGTCAACCAGCACGCCGCCCTGTGCGTTTTGAAGACGCTCGGCGAGAGCATCGACGACAGCCTGCTTTTCGGAAAGAATCGCTTTGCTCGGCATGTTAGGTTTTCACCTCCTGAAATGAAAAATGTCTCTGTCCAAAGAGACAAAGACACACAGAAGCATATTCATGTGATGTCCTCGGCGGGGATTATACTTCCGAAGAAGAAACCTGCTGTCTTTGAACAGAGTAATTATAGTAGCCGGAAGGGTATTTGTCAAGAAAAATTTCCCTCAAAGGCGGGACGGCGGTTTTTAAAAATTTTAACAATGTTAAAGCTTTAATGCTTGCGATATTCTGTTTCCGTGGTATAATATACAGCATAGGATAGATAACTGTGTGCAAAATCCGAAAATACATATAGGAGCAAAAGGGAAATGGAAAGAAAATATCCGCATATGTTTGAGCCCATTACCATCGGCGCCCGCGGCCGCTGGCCCGGACTCATCTACAAGAACCGTATCTGGACGGCCCCGACCGGCGTCCATCTGCTGAGCGCAGGCGAGCCCTATCCCAATGAGGCCACCATCGCTCACTATCGCGAGAAGGCCCGCGGCGGCGCTGCGAATATTTCCTTCTCCGCGCAGAACATGGACCGCTGGCTCCTTGCTCATGGCGGCAATGAGCACTCCGATCCCGACATTTTCAACCTGCGCTATCATAACTATTGGTATCGCCTGACCAGCGCCGTGCATTTCTTTGATGCGCGCATCTCTCTCGAGCTGCTGGCTTTCTGCCGCCACGAGGAGATCGACGGCGAGGTCGTCTGCTGGTCGGTGAACGGCGAAGAGGACGAGGAGACCGGCGAGTGGTGCCCCATGATGGACCTGCCCGCGATGGAGCGTATGTGCGCCGACTATGCCGAGGCGGCGAAGATCGCTGTCCGCGTGGGTTTTGACGGCATCCTGATGCATCTGGGCCACGGCACCTTCCCTGCTCAGTTCCTGAGCCCCCTGTCCAACACCCGTACCGACGAGTTCGGCGGCTCCCGCGAGAATCGCTGCCGCTTCCCGATGATGCTGGTGAAGGCTGTCCGTGACGCGGTGGGCCCCCGCGTGCCCATTGAGGTCCGTGTATCCGGCGACGAGCTGACCGAAGGCGGCGGCACCATCGAGGACTGCATCGATTTCCTCAAGCGGGTGGAGGAGGATATTGACATCGCCCATGTTTCCTGCGGCACCGTCATGGACGACGTGACCCAGACCCGTATGCATCCCGTCGAGTTCTATCCCGCCGGCTGCAACAGGGAATTCGCCCGTCAGGTCAAGGAGTCCGGCTTCTCCAAGCCCGTTCTGACCATCGGCGCGTTCCAGCGTCCCGAGCTGATCGAGGAAGTCCTCGCCACCGGCGGCGCCGACCTTGTGGCTATGGCCCGCGGCACCATCGTCGATGCGGAGTGCGTGAACAAGGCTGCTGAGGGCCGCGAGGATGAGATCATCCCGTGCCTGAAGTGCTTTGTCTGCCTGAGCTACGATATGGAAGAGGAGTTCTGCTGCTCCGGCAACCCCAAGGTAGGCCGCGAGTACATCCTCGACCAGTTCGAGAATAAAAATTCTACCCCGAAGCGCGTCGCCGTGATCGGCGGCGGCCCCGGCGGCATGGCGGCGGCTCAGTTCTGCGCTGAGCGCGGACACAAAGTCACCCTGTATGAGAAGGATGACAAGCTGGGCGGCACCATCAATTTCGCCAAGTACGCTACTTTCAAGTGGAGCCTGGACGACTACATGAACTACCGCATCCGCATGATGGATAAGCTGGGTGTGGACGTCCGCCTCGGTGTGGAGGCAACGCCTGAGATGATCGAGGCGGAGAACTATGACGTCGTCATGGCGGCTCTCGGCTCTTCCAACATCGTTCTGCCCATCCCCGGCCATGATGATCCCCGCGTTATCTGCGCGGTGGACACCTTCGGCAACGCCGACAAGATCGGCCAGAAGGTCGTCGTCATCGGCGGCGGCGAGGTCGGCTGCGAGGCGGCCCTGTATCTCGCCATGGAGTGCGGCAAGGATGTTGCCATCATCGAGATGATGGACCGCATCGCGGCTACCTCCGCTTACGCGCAGGAGCTTGCGCTGTATGACCGCGTGCCCAAGTACTGCGAGCTGCACTTGTCCAGTCCGGTCACTCGGATCACCCCGACCCAGGTCGGCTACAAGGACCCCGAGACCGGCGAGGAGAAATTCCTCGATGCGGATACCGTCGTGTTTGCCTCCGGCCGTAAGGCGCTTGAGGATCAGGCGGAGAAGTTCCGCAAGTGCGCGCCGAAGTTCTTCAAGATCGGCGACTGCCTGAAGGCTTCCAACGTCCGCAACGCCAACCGCACCGCTTACGACGCCGCGGCTCAGATCTGATCGCATGGCAAAAGGCCCTTCTGTTTTCGTACAGAAGGGCCTTTTTCGTGGGAACTTTTTCACATTTGATGCGTCTTATAGGGTGGATTGAATAAAACAGGAGGGTCTGCTATGAAACGCATAGTATCGTTTGCGGCGGCGCTTTGCCTTCTGCTGGCGCTTTCCGTGCCGGCGCTGGCGGAAACGCCGGATATGGAAGCGGCGCTTACGGAGGCCGCGGCCGGCGTGAAACAGACGCTGGAGATCGGCGATGACTACACCGATTTTTCCGGCAGCTATAATGACGGACTCCGCCCCGGCTGGTATATGTACTGGACTAAAGAGGGGGAGGAATTGTCCGTCACCTGCGACGAGAACGGCGTTATCACCGAGGTGTACCGCTGGATCAACAACACCCAGAGGATAAGCTCCTACGGCTTCGATGCGCATTTCCCGTCCGTGTCGAAGGCGGAGGCGGAGAAAACCGCGAACTACTGGCTCAAAAGGCTCATGGGGGAACAGGAACGGGCTAGGATTGACGCTGTTTCGGCGAGCTTGACCACGAACGGCTATTATTGCTTTGACGGAACAATTTTGCTCAACGGTCTTGAAAGTCCGATCACCTTCTCCATACGCATCGACGGCGACGGCCTTGCATCCTATAGCCGGAGCGACAGCTATACCGGCTATGTCGGCGGTGTTCCGGCGGCCAAGACCGGCGTGGACAAAACCGCCGCGTCCGATGCGTTGGCGGAGACCGTGGCGATGGAGCTCTATTACGTCACGGATGCGGACGGACAGGCGCGGCTGCGCTATGTTCCCGTCGGAGCGTATACGGTGGTGGATGCGCTGAGCGGCGAGGCCGTCGACATGGACGCGCTGTATGCGTCCTTCGGCGCGACGGCGTCGACTGGCCGGGACGGCGGCTACGGGATGGAAATGGCCGCGGCCGATACCGTCGCCGCCGGAGAATACGGGCTGACCGAGGTGGAGCTGAGCGCGATCGCCAATTACAAGGACGTGCTGACGCAGGAGACGCTGGACGCCGCGCTGCGGGCGCTGCCCGGTGTGGGCCTCGATGGGTTTACGCTCTCGCGCTGCTCCTACGCCATGAGCGGCGATGAGATCACGGCGTCGCTGCGCTACACGGTGGAAATGACCGAGGACCGCCTGTTCGGCTTTTCCCAGGCTGCGTATGAGGATTACAGCTCGTGGAACGACACGCTGACGGTTACGAAATACATCACGATGGACGCTAAAACCGGCGAGCTCATAAGCCTGAGCACCAGCTACCCGATCTGGGACGAGGCGCGCCAGACTGTGGACGACGGCGAGGGAGCGAGCCTGTTCCTGCAGAGCTGCGCACCGGAAAAGCTTGAGGAGTGCGCCCTTTGCACGCTGCGCGGCGTGGGTGCCGGCGACGGCATTACCTTTGCGCGTGTGCATGACGGGTACTACTTCCCGGAGAACTATCTCTACGTCGAGATCTCCCCGGATGACGGCAGCGTCGAGGAATTCCGGTATGTCTGGGATGAGGAGGCTGCGTTTGCAGACTCGCGGGGGATCGTGGACGAGGCCGCGGCGATCGCAGCGTATATCGATGCGCTCGACGTGACACTCGGCTATGCGGCCTGCCCGGAGGATATCGACTGGTCCGATCCGATTGCCTTGCGGTACAGCGATTGGGGCTATACTTTCGTGGAGAGCCTGCGCCTTGCCTATTATTATGCGGGGACGGAGAACAATGCCGGGGTGGATGCGCTCACGGGAGAGCCGATCCTCACGGCGGACGGCGAGAGCTTTGTATATGACGACCTTGGCGGCGAAGGACGGGATAGGATCGAAGCGCTGGCGGAGGCCGGGATCGGCTTTGACGGCGGCAGCTTTGAGCCGGAGCGGACGATTACGCAGAAGGAGGCGGTCATGCTCCTGCTGCAGGCTGAGGGCTATGACGTGCGCGGCTGGGAGGAGGAGTATCTCCGCAGCGAGGCGGTCTGGTACGGCTTTATCGAGGCCGCGGCCTGGTCGCCGGAGGCAAGCGTCACCGGGGAGGAACTGCTGCACATGATGCTCGGCGCCTCCGCGTACGGCGCGGCGGCGGAGCTGACTGGCGTCTGGGCGGCGGAGTACGGCGATTCCGGCTATGCTGCGGTCGCATCCGCGCTTGGCATGACTTCGGACGGCATGAGCCTGACGGAGCCGTGTACCCGGGCGGATGCCGCGAAAATGCTGTACAGCTTTATGAGCAGATAACGGAGCTTGAAAAAAGGCCCGCACACCGACCGGTGTGCGGGCCTTCGTATGTTTTGGATCAGTCTGTCTCCTGGATGCGGTCGGACATGATCTGGAAGCCGGCTTTGGTGAGCTCGTCCTTTATCGTGCGGATCTGCTCAAAATCACGAGTCTCCATGCCGATTTTGAGGAAGCAGCTCGAGATCGCCATGTTTGCGTCGGAGCGCTCGTGGTGGACCGAAACGACGTTGCCGCCGCAGCGGGAAATGATCTGGCTGACGCCGAGGAGCTGTCCGGGCTTGTCCTCCAGCGCGATCTGCAGAACGCTGTTGCGCCCGCCCATGACAAGGCCGCGTGTGATGACGCGGGAGAGGATGTTCACGTCGATATTGCCGCCGGAAACGAGGCATACGACCTTCCGGCCCTGGATGGGCAGCTTTCCGAACATCGCCGCCGCGACGCTGACCGCACCCGCGCCCTCGGCGATCAGCTTCTGCTGTTCGATGAGCGCGAGGATGGCCGCAGCGATCTCGTCCTCCGAGACCGTCACGACGTCGTCCACGTACTGCTTTGTCATGGCAAAGGTCAGATCACCGGGCGTCTTGACCGCGATGCCGTCGGCAAAGGTGGCGACGGTGTCGAGCGTGACGACCTCGTTCATCTGGCGGCTGCGGGCCATACTGGGCGCATTTTTGGCCTGCACGCCGTAGACCCGGACGCTGGGGTTCAGGCTTTTGACCGCATAGGCAACGCCGGCGATGAGACCGCCGCCGCCCACGGGGACGATGATTGCGTCTACATCCGGGAGCTGTTCGAGAATTTCGAGGCCAATGGTGCCCTGTCCGGCGATGACCAGCTCGTCGTTGAATGGATGGATAAAGGTTGCGCCGGTCTCCTCCTGCAGGCGGCGGGCGTACTCGTAGGCGTCGTCATAGGCGCCCTCCACAAGCCGCACCTCCGCGCCGAGGCGCTTTGTGGCCTCGACCTTGCTGATCGGCGCACCGTCGGGCATGCAGACGATGCTGCGGATACCCATCTGCGTCGCCGCAAGGGCCACGCCCTGCGCGTGGTTGCCGGCGGAGCAGGCGATGATGCCGGCTTCCCGCTGTTCAGGGGTGAGAGAGGCGATCTTGTTATAGGCGCCGCGGAGCTTAAAGGAGCCGGTGACCTGCAAATTTTCCGTTTTGAGGTAGACCTCGGCCTCCTGGCTCAGACGGGGGGCGTGGAGAAGATCGGTTTTGCGGGCCACGTTTTTGAGTGTGAATGCGGCCTGATAGATCTTGTCAAGCGTCATCATGGGACGGTTCCTCGCTTTCAGGGGTATGACAGAGCAGGTCGTTTATGAACTGCTGTGCCGTTCGGCCGGAACGGCTGCCTCGCCGTACCTGCCACGCGGCGGCCAGGCGACGGAGCTGTTCGGCCGGGTAAGCGGCCAGGGAGGGCTGCCTTTCCGCCAGCTCCCGCACGATGGTGTGGTACTCCTCGAACGTGGGGTTCGGATAGTAGATCTGCAGGCCGAAGCGTCCGGAAAGGGACAGCTTTTCCTCCATCGTATCGGAGCGGTGGACGTCGCCGTCATGCTGCATGTCGGAGCGGTCGTTCCAGGTCTCCCGGATGAGATGGCGGCGGTTGGAGGTGGCGTAGATCCGCACATTCTCGGGCGCGGCCTCTGCGCCGCCCTCCATGACGGCCTTGAGGTACTTGTACTCCACCTCGTTTTCCTCGAAGGACAGGTCGTCCAGAAAGAGGATGAACCGGTAGTTCCGGCTTTTGATCCGGGCAAGGATATGCGGGATCAGCGAAAACTGGTGCTTGTACAGCTCGATGAGACGCAGGCCCTTCGGCGCATACTCGCCCGCGATGGCCTGAATGCTCGTGGACTTGCCGGTGCCGGCGTCGCCGTAGAGAAGAACATTATTGGCGTGCTTTCCGTCGAGGAAGGCAAGCGTGTTTTCCAAAAGCAGGGCCTTCTGCGATTCGTAGCCGACAAGGTCGGACAACGCCACCGGGCGGGCGTTTTCAACCGGGGTGAGAGCGCCCGCGCCGTTCACGCGGAACACCTCGCCGAGGCCAAGCTCGCCGACGCCGTGGTTTTCATAGTACGCAGTGAGGACGTCCATCATTTCGTCCGCAGAGCCTGCGGCAGCCAGCGCGGACGAAAGCGCCGTGAACTGCCGGACAGACGTCGTTTTCGCGGCGGGGCTGTCGTGGCGGAAATCCATGAGGATGGGGTTGTCGAGCCGCATGCGATAAAGCTGCTGAAAGACGCCGAGGTCGGCCTTTGCCAGCTCCCACAGGCTGTCGCGGTCGGGCCTGCGCCGTTCACAGGCGAGCACAAACGGATTTTCGTCCGTGATGAGACACCAGGTTAGGTGACAGTGCCAGAGATTGCCCTGCCATCCGCGGCGGACGGCCTCGCCGATCAGGGTGGTTCCGTCAGGAAAATCGGCGTGATACAGGATGAGATCATCCAGAAATTTATTGATCCAGTCCATGGCGGCTCATTCCAGAATCGCGCCCTTGTCGGCGGAGGTGACGAGCTTGGCGTAGCGGGCGAGATAGCCGGTCCTGACCTTCGGCTCGGGGCAGACCCAGGCGGCCCGGCGTGCGGCGATCTCTTCGTCGGGGACCTTCAGCTCGACGGCATGGGCGGGGATGTCAATGGCGATAACGTCGCCCTCCTGCACCAGACCGATCGTGCCGCCGGCCGCCGCCTCGGGACTCACATGCCCGATGGCCGCGCCGCGGGTCGCGCCGGAGAAGCGGCCGTCGGTGATGAGCGCCACGCTCTCACCGAGGCCCATGCCGCAGATGGCGGAGGTGGGGTTGAGCATCTCGCGCATACCGGGGCCGCCCTTGGGCCCCTCATAGCGGATGACGACAACGTCGCCGGGCCGGATAGCGCCGGCGTAGATCTTCTCGATGGCCTCCTCCTCGGAGTTAAACACGCGGGCGGGGCCTTCGTGCCGCATCATTTCGGGGGCGACGGCGCTCTGCTTGACGACGCAGCCGTCGGGAGCGAGATTGCCGTACAGCACGGCGATGCCGCCGGACTGGGAATAGGGAGCTTCGAGCGGACGGATCAGGCTTGTGTCGCGGTTTACGACGCCCTCCAGGTTCTCGGCAACGGTCTTGCCGGTGACAGTGAGCAGGCTCGTATCGAGGAGACAGGCCTTTGTCAGCTCCTTCATGACGGCCCAGACGCCGCCGGCCTGATCGAGATCCTCCATGAACGTGTCGCCGGCGGGGGCAAGATGGCACAGGTTCGGCGTTTTGTCGGAGATCTCATTCACCATGTGCAGGTCGATCTCCACGCCGGCCTCATGGGCGATGGCGGGCAGGTGCAGCATGGTATTCGTCGAGCAGCCGAGCGCCATATCGACGGTCTCCGCGTTGTGGAAGGCGGCGGGGGTGAGGATGTCGCGCGGGCGGATGTCCTTTTCAATGAGCTCCATGATCTTCATGCCGGTATGCTTGGCCAGACGCAGACGCGCGGAGTAGACGGCGGGGATGGTGCCGTTGCCGCGCAGAGCCATGCCGATGGCCTCGGTGAGACAGTTCATGGAGTTGGCGGTGTACATGCCGGAGCAGCTCCCGCAGGTGGGGCAGGCGTTCTCGGTGTACTCGTTGACGCCGGCCTCGTCAAGCGCGCCGGCGTGGTAGGCGCCGACCGCCTCAAACATATGAGACAGGCAGGTGCGGCGGCCGTCGGAGAGCTTCCCGGCAAGCATCGGGCCGCCGGAGCAGAAGATGGTCGGGATGTTCAGCCGCGCCGCGGCCATGAGAAGGCCGGGGACGTTTTTGTCGCAGTTGGGGATCATGACGAGCCCGTCGAACTGGTGGGCGATGGCCATGGCCTCGGTGGAGTCCGCGATCAGGTCACGGGTCACGAGGGAGTACTTCATGCCGATATGGCCCATGGCGATGCCGTCGCAGACGGCGATGGCCGGGAACTCAACGGGCGTACCGCCCGCAGCACGGATCCCGGCCTTGACCGCCTCGGCGATCTTATCGAGGTTCATGTGACCGGGGACGATTTCGTTGTAAGAGCAGACGACGCCAACCAGCGGACGGGCCAATTCCTCGTCCGTGTAGCCCAGCGCGTACAGAAGGCTCCGGTTCGGGGTGCGCTCCACCCCAAGCTTGACTTGTTCAGAACGCATAAGTTCGATCTCCTATCAATACATGGAAGGCAGAGGGCCTTGCGGCCCTCTGCGGTGGGGTCTGTCGATCAGTTGGAGGCGGAGTCGAGTCCCTTGTCGCCGTCCTGGGAATCCTTCCAAAGCATATTCTCGCGCAGCTCCCTGCCGATGACCTCCATCGGATGCTTGGCAAGCTGGGCGCGCTTGGAATTGAAGAAGGTGCGGCCGTTTTTGTTCTCGGCGATCCACCGGCCGGCGAAGGTGCCGTCCTGGATGTCGGAGAGCACGGCGCGCATGTTGGCTTTCACGATATCGTGGGGCAGTACGCGGGGGCCGGAGACATACTCGCCGAACTCGGCGGTGTCGGAGATGGAGTAGTTCATGGCTGCGACGCCGCCCTTGTTGATGAGGTCGATGATGAGCTTCATCTCGTGGATGCACTCAAAGTAGGCGTTTTCCGGGGCGTAGCCGGCCTCGCAGAGGACCTCAAAGCCGCACTGCATCAGGTCGACCACACCGCCGCACAGGACGGTCTGCTCGCCGAAGAGGTCGGTCTCGGTTTCGTCGTGCATGGTCGTCTCCATGATACCGGCGCGGGCGCCGCCGATGCCGGCGATGTACGCGAGGGCGATCTCCAGCGCCCGGCCGGAGGCGTCCTGCTCCACGGCGACGAGGCAGGGAACGCCCTTGCCGGCGACATACTGGGAGCGGACGGTGTGACCGGGACCCTTGGGGGCGGCCATAAAGACGTCGACGTCGGCGGGGGGCACGATCTGCTGGTAGCGGATGTTGAAGCCATGGGCGAAGGCGATGGCCTTGCCGGCGGTCAGGTTCGCGGCGACGGATTCCTTGTAGATATCGGCGGCGCGCTCGTCGTTCACGAGCATCATGATGATGTCGGCGGCTTTGGTTGCGTCGGCGACGGACATGACAGTGAAGCCGTCCGCCTCGGCCTTGTTCCAGCTATTGCCCCGGCGCAGGCCGACGATGACGTCGCAGCCGGAATCGCGCAGGTTCTGCGCGTGTGCGTGGCCCTGGGAGCCGTAGCCGATGACGGCGATCTTTTTGCCGTTCAGAACGTTGATGTCGCAATCCTGTTCGTAATACATTTTAGCCATGATGATCTTTCTCCTTTTCGGAATGAATTTTTTTGATCTGGGGATTATCGAACGTTTTTACCGTAGTTGAATTCGCCGCGGACCTTGGTCTCCTCATTGAGCGTGAAGGCGCCGCGCTCAAGGGCCACGATGCCGGTGCGGACGAGCTCCAGCACGCCGTGCTTATCCACAAGTCCCAAAATAGCCTGCGTCTTGTCCTCCTCGCCGATGATGGCGATGGTCAGGGAGGTGGGGGCGACGTCGATGATGGAGGCGCGGAAGATGTTGCTGATCTGAATGATCTCGTTGCGCTGCTCGGAGGTTTCCGCGCGGACCTTGATGAGCACAAGCTCGCGGCGGATGGACTGCTCGGTTTTGAGCACCTTGACGGAGTGGACCGGGAACATCTTGCGGACCTGGTTGCAGAGAAGCGTGATCTGCTGATCGTCCTCGGCCATGATCTCGATGGTCATGCGGCTGACCTCGGGGTTTTCGACCGTGCCGACGGCGAGGGATTCAATGTTGTAGCCCTTGCGGGAGAAAAGCCGGGAGACCTGTGACAGGACGCCGGATTTGTTGTCCACCATGACGGCCAGTGTATAGCGTTTCTTTTCCATGCTTCGGCCTCCTTAATCCAGCAGAAGGAACTTCGTGATCGGGTCGCCGCCGTTGACCATGGGCTTGACCTTTTCGTCGATGTCGATCACGCAGTCAATGACATAGCCGTGGCCGCAGGCAAGCGCTTCGTGCAGCGCGGACTCAAAATCGGCCTGGTTGTTGACGCGGCGGCCGGACAGACCATAGGCCTCGGCAAGCTTCACATAGTCGAGGTCCACGCCGATGTCCGTGGCGCAGTAATGCTTGTCATAGATGAGCGTCTGCCACTGACGGACCATGCCGAGCGTGCGGTTATCGAAGATGATCGTGATGATGGGCAGGTTGTAGGTGGCGACGGTGTGCAGCTCATGGAGGTTCATGCGGAAGCTGCCGTCGCCGGTGATGTGCAGCACGACCTTGTCCGGATGGCTGACCTTCGCACCGATGGCGGCGCCGAGGCCGAAGCCCATCGTGCCGAAGCCGCCGGAGGTCAGAAGCTGGCCGGGATAGTCGTAATGGAAATGCTGCACGGCCCACATCTGATGCTGGCCGACGTCCGTGGCGACGATGGTGTCCTGCGGGCAGATGCGGGCGACGGAGTCGGAGATCTGCCGGGGATTCAGGGCGTCTCCAGCCAGCTCATACTCGGTCTCCGTGGGGAAGGAGAAAACGTATTCCTTCCAAGCGGTATGATCCTTCTGGCGGACGCGCTCGTTGAGAAGCTCCAGCACACGCTTCGCGTCGCCGATGATGTGGTGGTCGGTCCGAACGTTCTTGTTGATCTCGGAGCGGTCGATGTCCACATGGACGATCTTCGCCTGCGAGGCAAAGCTCTTGGGATCGAGCGCCACCCGGTCGGAGAAACGGCAGCCGAACGCGATCAGAAGGTCGCAGCTGTCGACAGCCATGTTGCTGGCCTGGGAGCCGTGCATGCCGATCATGCCGGTGGTCAGGGGATTGCGGCCGCGGAAGCCGCCGCCGCCCATGACGGTGATGGCAACGGGGGCGTCGATGCGGTTGGCAAACTCCTCGAACTCCACATGGGCGCGGCTGCGGACGACGCCGCCGCCGCAGATCAGCAGGGGCTTCTCCGAGAGGTTTATCATGTCGACCAGCTTTTCGATATCGGCGATATCGGGCTCGGGGGCCTTCAGGTCGTGGCTTGCGCGGGCGATCAGCGCGCCGAGGCGGCCCTCGGTATGGTGCAGATGACGCTTGAGCGGCTCATACTCGGCCTGCTCGGCCGTGGCGTTTTTGAGAATGTCGATGAGCACGGGACCGGGACGGCCGGAACGCGCGATGGCGAATGCCTCGCGGATGACGTCTGCGAGCTGGTCGGCGTGCGTGACGATATAGTTGCACTTGGTGATGGGCATCGTGACGCCGGTGATGTCGACTTCCTGGAAGGAGTCTTTGCCGATCAGGGGCTTGCCCACGTTGCAGGTGATGAACACCACAGGGCTCGAGTCCATATAGGCGGTAGCGATGCCGGTGACAAGGTTCGTCGCACCAGGGCCGGAGGTGGCGAAGCAGACGCCAACCTTGCCGGTGGAGCGGGCATAGCCGTCCGCGGCGTGGGATGCGCCCTGCTCGTGGGCGGTGCGGATGTGGGTGATCCTGTCACGATAGTTATACAGCTCGTCATAGAGGTTCAGGATGGTGCCGCCGGGATAACCGAAGATGGTGTCCACATGCTGCTCCAGAAGGCACTCCATGACAATTTGTGCGCCGGTCAATTTCATAGTCGATCGTATCCTTTGCTGAGAGTTTGTGTCAGATGCGTTCCAGAATGGCCTGGGTCATCTCGGTGCAGGAGAGGACCCGGCCGCCGGGAACGGCGATGTCGTTGGTGCGGCAGCCGTCGTTCAGCGCCTTGTCAACAGCGGCTTCCATGGCGTCGGCCTCCTCGCGCAGGTCGAAGGAGTAGCGCAGCAGCATCGCGCCGGAGAGAATCGTGGCGATGGGGTTGCATTTGCCGGTGCCGGCATACTTGGGCGCGGAGCCGTGGATGGGCTCATACAGGCCGCGGGTGCCGTCGCCGAGGGAGGCGGAGGGCAGCATGCCGATGGAGCCGGTGATCTGACTGGCCTCGTCGGAGAGAATGTCGCCGAACATGTTCGTCGTGACGACGACGTCGAACTGGGAGGGGTTGCGGACGAGCTGCTGGGCGGTGTTGTCGACCAGCATGTCCTCGACGGTGACGCCTTCGTACTCCCCGGCAAGACGGTGGATGGTCTCGCGCCACAGACGGGAGGTCTCGAGGACGTTCGCCTTGTCGACGCTGATGACCTTGCCGGTACGCTTCTGGGCGGCGCTCAGGGCGACGCGGCAGATGCGCTCGATCTCCATGACGGAGTAGGTCTCGGTGTCGTAGGCCTCGGGGCCGTGCGGGCCTTCGCGGCGGCCGCGGTCGCCGAAATAGATGCCGCCGGTGAGCTCGCGGACGATGAGCATGTCAAAGCCGTTCGCGACGAGGTCGGCGCGAAGCGGGCATTTGCCGGCGAGCGCGGGATAGAGCTTCGCCGGGCGCAGGTTCGTGTAAAGGCCCATGGCGGCGCGGATGCCGAGAAGGCCCTTTTCCGGCCGGATGTCCGCCGGGAGGTTATCCCATTTGGGACCGCCCACGGCGCCGAGCAGAACGGAGTCCGAGGCGAGGCAGCCGTCGATGGTCTCCTGCGGCAGGGGAACGCCGGTGGCGTCGATGGCGGCGCCGCCGATGAGGTATTCGGTGAGGTGGAAGGTGTGGCCGAACCTTCCGGCGACCTTTTCGAGTACCGCGACAGCGCTGTCCACGATCTCGGGGCCGATGCCGTCGCCTTTCAGAAGCGCAATATTGTAAGTCATCCTTGCTCCTTTCCGGCCTTCAGGTAGGGCAGAAGGCCGCCGTGCGAAATGATGTTGTTGATGAACGGGGGGAAGGCCAGGGCCTGGAAGCGCCGGCCCGTGGTCTCGTCGGTGATGACGCCGGTGCTGTAGTCCACGGAGACAGTGTCGCCGTTTTTGATGGCCTCCGCGGCCTCCGGACACTCGAGGATCGGAAAGCCGATGTTGATGGCGTTGCGATAGAAGATGCGCGCAAAGCTCGCCGCGATGACGCAGGCGATGCCGCTGGCCTGAATGGCGATGGGCGCATGCTCGCGGGAGGAGCCGCAGCCGAAGTTCCAGCCGCCGACCATGATGTCGCCCGCCCGGACATTCCCGGCGAAGGCGGCGTCGATGTCCTCCATGCAGTGCTTTGCCAGCTCCTCCGGAGAGGGGGCGTTGAGATAGCGGGCGGGGATGATCACGTCGGTGTCGACGTTGTCGCCGTATTTATACACTTTGCCTGTAACCATGACGATACCTCCTTACAGATCCGCGGGGTCGGCGAGAACGCCCTTGACCGCGCTGGCCGCCGCGACGGCGGGGGAGGCGAGAATGACCTCGCTCTCGGTGTGGCCCATGCGGCCGACGAAGTTGCGGTTCGTGGTCGCGACGGCGCGTTCGCCCTCGGCCATGCAGCCCATGTGGCCGCCGAGGCAGGGTCCGCAGGTGGGCGTGGAGAACACGCAGCCCGCGCTCAGGAAGATCTCGGTCAGGCCCTCCTGGAGGCACTGGAGCGAGACCGCCTGTGTGGCGGGGATGACGATGCAGCGGACGCCGGCGGCGACCCGGCGGCCTTTGAGGATCTCCGCGGCCGTGCGCAGGTCGGAGATCCGGCCGTTGGTGCAGGAGCCGATGACCACCTGGTCGATGGGCATGCCCTTGACCTCGTCGATGGTGCGGGTGTTGCTGGGCAGATGCGGCAGGGAAACGGTG
This sequence comes from uncultured Oscillospiraceae bacterium, assembly GCA_964406615.1. GTDB lineage: Bacteria > Bacillota > Clostridia > Oscillospirales > Oscillospiraceae > CAJOIG01. The sequence goes on along the minus strand of CAYOSI010000007.1, from coordinate 40,915 downwards.
GGACGCAGCGCGGAGAGGTCGATCTCGACGACGGACTCATATTCGGCGTCCGCGTCGGCCTCAAAGACCGTCCAGGGACGGTCAACGCGGCCCGTGACATACTCGATGGTCTTTTCGTCCACCGGGAAGACGCCGTTCTTGCCGCCGGCCTCGATCGCCATGTTCGCGATCGTGAAGCGGTCGTCCATGCTGAGCTCCGCCACGCCGGGGCCGGTGAATTCGAGGGACTTGTAAAGCGCACCGTCCACGCCGATGCGGCCGATGAGGTGCAGGATGACGTCCTTGCCGCTGACGTTTTCGGGCAGCTTCCCGGTCAGCTCCACCTTGATGGCGGGCGGGACCTTGAACCAGTTTTCACCGGCGGCCATGCCGGCGGCCATATCCGTGGAGCCGACGCCGGTGGAGAAAGCGCCGAGCGCGCCATAGGTGCAGGTGTGGCTGTCCGCGCCGATGACGAGCTCGCCGGGGGCGACAAGGCCGAGCTCCGGCAGAAGCGCGTGCTCGATGCCGGCCTGGCCCACGTCGTAGAGGTGGACGATGCCGTGACGGGCGGCGAACTCACGCGCGGTTTTGCAGAGCTGGGCGGACTTGATGTCCTTGCAGGGCGTGTAGTGGTCAAGGACGATGGCGATCTTCTCGCGGTCAAAGACCTTCTCAAAGCCGGCCTCGTCGAAAACGCCGACGGCCACGGGGGTGGTCACGTCGTTTCCGAGGACGAGGTCGAGCTTTGCCTCGATGAGATCCCCGGCCTTGACGCCGGGCAGACCCGCGTGCGCGGCCAGGATCTTTTGGGTCATAGTCATTCCCATGGCTTATGCCTCCTTTGCCGGTCCGGCGGCGGCGCAGAGCTTGTTGACCGCCTTGATATAGGCGACGATGCTCGCCTCGATCACGTCGGTGGAGAGGCCCTTGCCGGTGTAGTTTTTACCGCCGGAGGCCAGCTTCACGGTAACGTCGCCGAGCGTGTCCTTGCCCTCGGAGACGGAGTGAATGTTATAGATGTCAAAGGTGTGCTCAGCGGGCTTTACGATCTTGTCGATGGCCTTGAAGGCGGCGTCGATGGGGCCGTCGCCGAGGCAGACGTCCTCAAACTTTTCGCCGTCCTTTGTAAGGCAGACGGTGCAGGTTGCGGTGGTGAAGTTCGAGGTGTGGACGGAGAACCAGTCGAGCTTGTAGCCCCGATCGCTCTCGACGGTCTCGGCCGTGACGCGGTGCTCCGCGATGGCCTCGAGATCGGCGTCTGTGATGTTCTTTTTCTTGTCGCAGAGAAGCTTGAACTCCTCGAAGCAGGCGACGAGCTCCTCCTTCGACAGCGTGTAGCCGAGCTGCTTGAGGCGATCTTCGACGGCGTGCTTGCCGGAGTGCTTGCCGAGGACGATGTTGTTTGTCTGGATGCCGAGCGATTCCGGGGTCAGGATCTCATAGGTCTGCTTGTTCGCCAGGACGCCGTGCTGGTGGATGCCGGCCTCGTGGGCGAAGGCGTTCCGGCCGACGATGGGCTTGTTGAGCGGAGCGGACTGGCCGATGATGTTGTAGACCGTGCGGCTCGCGCGGGAGATCTGCGTCGTGTCAATGCGGGTGGAGAAGGGATAAACCGTCGGGCGGGTGCGCATCGCCATGATGACCTCCTCGAGCGCGGTGTTGCCGGCTCGTTCACCGAGGCCGTTTACCGTACACTCGATCTGGCGGGCGCCGCCCTGGACGCCGGCGAGGGAGTTGGCCGTGGCAAGGCCGAGGTCGTTGTGGCAGTGGACGGAAAAGACGGCCTTGTCGCTGTCGGGGACGTTCCTGCGCAGGTACTCTATGAGCTCGCGCATCTCGGCGGGGGTGGTGTAGCCGACGGTGTCCGGGATGTTGACGGTGGTGGCGCCGTTTCGGATGACCGCGTCGACAATCTTTACGAGGAAGTCCCAGTCGGAGCGGGTGGCGTCCTCGGCGGAGAATTCGATGTTGGAGCAGTATTTCTTCGCATGGGCGGTCATGGAGGCAGCAGCCTCGAGCACCTCGTCCGGCGTCATCTTGAGCTTATATTCCATGTGGAGCGGGCTCGTGGCGATGAAGAGGTGGATGCGGGGGTCGGCCGCTTCCTTGACGGCGTCCCAGGCGGTGTCGATATCGAGGACGTTGGCACGGGCGAGGGACGCTACAGAGCAGTCCTTGACCGCCTTGGCGATGGTGCTGACAGACTCGAAGTCGCCGGGAGAGGAGATGGCGAAGCCGGCCTCGATCACATCTACCTTCATTTTTTCCAGGCAGCGGGCGACCTCGATCTTTTCCTTGAGGTTCATGGAGCAGCCGGGGGACTGCTCCCCGTCGCGGAGGGTGGTGTCGAAAATTACGATCTGATCCATTTCGGGGATACCGTTCCTTTCGTTTCAATATATAATGTAGCAGGCGCATAATAAAAACTCCGTATGGCCCGAAAAGTCAGACCATACGGAGTGAAAATACTGTTTCGTCGGCCTTGGAAAGGCCTCTATCAGCATCCCGTTTTCAGAGCATGACTTTCCGCGCTATTATTGCAGCCCCACAGTCGTACAATAATAACGCCAAGTAGAATGATAATGCTCTGCATAGAGACGCTCATACAAAAAAACCTCGTGTTTTTCGCATTACAGAAACTTTACCATATTCTATAGTCGGTGTCAATGAACATTCTGCTCGTTTTTTGAAAAATCAGAACATTTTTTCTGTGCAAAACGGTAAAGTGATGCTATAATATAGCGCGTATGGAGGAAAAAGAGATTGCTATGTGGAAATATTTTGGTGTGTTTTGTAATACGGCGACGGTGCTGCTTGGCTGCGGCTTGGGACTGTTCCTGCGTTCCCGTGCGGGGCGGAAGCCCGCTCCGGCACAGGAGAACGCGAAGCTGCCGCCCCGGGAAAGTCTGCCGGAGGTGATGATGACCTGCCTCGGATTCTGCACGATCTTCGCGGCGGCGTCGGGCGTCCTCGGCGTGGAAAACGGCGTGCAGGCGCTGATCGTGGTCGGGTCCATGGCGGCGGGCTTCCTGATCGGCTGGACGCTTCGGATCGACGATCACCTGAATCTTTGGGGAGACAAGCTGCTGCAAAAGACGGCAAAAAATGTCGGTCCCAACGCGAAGAACCCTGCTGAGGGCATCGTGACGGCGACGCTGCTCTTCTGCGTCGGCTCCATGACCTTCCTCGGCTCCTTTGAGGGGGCGGCGAACCCGGCGGGGCATCTGGATCTCAATTGCCACACGACGCTGCTCATCAAGTCCATGCTGGACTTTGTGTCCTCCACCTGCCTGTCGGTAACCTTTGGCGCGTCGGTGCTTGGCTCAGCGGTGTGCGTACTGGTGTTCCAGGGCGCGCTGGTGCTGCTGGCGTCCACGATCCAGCCGTTTTTGGAGCGTATCGCCGTCATGCCGGTGATGAACTGCGTCGGCTCCCTGATCCTGCTCGGGATCGCGCTGAATCTTCTCGGGATCAAAAAGATCAAAACCGCGGACTATCTGCCGGCGCTGGTGCTGCCGATTTTTGTCTGCTGGCTCACCGCCTGAGGGCCTTTTCTGAAAGATACATACAATCCGTCCGGATATGCCTTGCATTTTGGGACGGATTGTGTTTTAATGGGGGCAGAAAAATTAAATTATTTTATGTTTTCAGCAATCAGAAGACAGGAGAGAAAACGATATGGGAAGAGTTGACGGCAGACGAGTAAAGGGCGAGGTGCCGATGTATTTGCTGGCGCCGCAGTTTATGACGCAGCGCAACGACGCGATGAATATGACGACGGTGGATATCCCCATTGAGCCCCTGCGCAGGTATATGAACGCCAAGCGCAAGGAGGGACATCACATCAGCCACATGGCGCTGCTTATGACGGCCTATGCGCATCTTGTGGGCGAATATCCCTCGCTCAACCGCTTCGTTCAGAACCGCCGCGTTTATGAGCACAACGACTTCTCGGTGTCCCTTGTGGTCCTTCGTCCCGGCAACACTGGAAATGACGACACCATGGCAAAGCTGTATTTCCAGCCGGAGGATACCGTCTTTGATGTGCAGAGGAAGCTCGACGAGTATATCGAGAAGAATGCCTCCGGTGCGGAGGAGGACAGCAACGGCCTCGACAAGGCGATGAGCATCCTGTGCTCGCTGGGCGGCCTCCTGGATATCGTCGGCGTGATCCTGCGCTTCATGGACCGTCACGGCTGGCTGCCGCGGGCGCTGGTTGATATCAGCCCCTTCCATGCGAGCCTTCTCGTCACGAACCTTGCGTCCATCCGCACGAACCATATCTATCACCATGTCTATAATTTCGGGACGACCTCCGTATCCATCGCCATGGGCAATATGCGCGAGGTCCCCAAGCGCGGAAAGGACGGCGGCGTCGAGCTTGTGCGCTGTATGCCGCTCGGCGTCGTGATGGATGAGCGTATCGCCTCGGGCCATTACCTGGCGCTGGCCTTTGCCCGCATGAAGGATATGCTGACGCATCCCGAACAGCTTGAGCAGCCCGGCGTCCGCCAGGCAGTACTCAGCGGCCAGTCGTAAGAAACAAACAGAGCACCGCCGGAAGCTATACTTCCGGCGGCATTTTTAGGAGTCCATATATCCGAACAGCCCTCGCACGGAAACCTCGCCGGTGGTGACAGTCTCGCGCCGTCCGTCCGGATGACGGACGATGAGGCCGAGCTCGTCGTCCAAATCCTCGGCAAACGCTTCCTCTGCCCGGCCGCCGCGAAGGAGCCGGACCGGCCTTCCGAGCGTCAGGCAGTTATCGCGGTAACGCTGCGGGTAATCGCCGCCGCCGGCAAGCCACGCCGCGTACATCGTGTCCAGCGCCTGGATCAGGCAGGCGCAGAGTCTGCCCCGATCCACGGGATGGCCAAGCTCCTGGGCAAGGCTCGTCGCCATGCCGCGCAGCTCGGGTGAAAATTCGGCCTGGTTGGCGTTCACGCCGACGCCGGTGAGGAGATATTGCAGTGCGCCGGTCTCACCCTCGACCGCCATCTCGGTGAGGATGCCGCAGAGCTTTTTGCGCCCGAGCACGATGTCGTTTGTCCACTTGATGCCGGGCTGCACACCGCAGGCGGCCTCGATGCCGTCACAGACCGCTACGGCGACATAGGCGGTAAAATTGACGGCCTGAGCCGGCTCGCGGTCAGGCTTCCACAGAAGCGTCAGGTAAACGCCCTCGCCCTTGGGGGAGAGGAAGCGGCGGCCCAGCCGGCCCCGGCCGCCGGTCTGCTCGTCGGCGGCGATAGCCGTGCCGTCGGCGAAACCGCCGCCGGCTATGGCAAGCGTTTTGGCGTAGTTGTTGGTGGAATCCACCGTCGGCAGCACGATCAGCGGCGCACCGCGATCCGCTGGTAAATGCGGGCGGACCGTGCCCTCAGTCAGAAGGTCGGGGCCGCCTGTGAGACGGTATCCGCGGCGCGGCGCGGCTTCGATCACGAACCCGGCCTGCCGCAGCGCTTCGATGGCCTTCCAGATTGCGGCGCGGCTGACATGGAGCTGTCCGCTCATCGCCTCGCCGGAAATATATTGCCCCGCCTGGGCCGTCAAAAGGGCCAGAACCCGGTCTTTCATGGGATCACCTCAGGCCTAGTGTACCGCAATTGGAACAGATTGTAAACTATTTTTCGGTTTCTTGTTGACAATCCGGGGCGGTGTGCTATACTATTGTAAACTGAATTGGAAAAATAAGTTTACAATAGGTGGCTGAAAATGACGAAGCATATGCCGATAAAGGAGCTGGTGCTGACGGCGCTGTTCGCGGCGCTGACGGCGGTGGGGGCGTTTCTGCGCATACCGACGCCGTGGTCGGCGTTTACGCTGCAGGTGTTTTTTGTGTTCATGGCGGGGGCGCTGCTCGGTCCGAAGTACGGTGCGCTGTCCCAGGCGGTGTATGTCGGGCTGGGGCTTCTCGGCATTCCGGTGTTTGTCAGCGGCGGCGGCCCGTCCTATGTGCTGCAGCCGACCTGCGGTTTTTTGCTGAGCTACATTCCTGCGGCCGCGGTCGTGGGACGGATCTGCGGCCGGAACGGGAGGCCGGGCTTTGGACGGATCGTGCTGGCCTGCCTTGCGGGCCTTGCGGTAATCTACGCCATCGGCCTGCCGTATATGGGGATCATCCTGAATGTCTATCTCGGCAAGGGGATGTCGGTGCGGCAGATCCTGTGGAGCGGCATGATCCTGTTTCTGCCGTATGACGCGCTGAAGATCGTGCTGACGGGCGTTCTGGCAAAGGCGCTCATCCCAGCGCTTCGCCGGCTGCAGACTCGCTAGAATATGCTATTTTAACAATTTGACGCTCTGAATTTTAGCGAGGATGCCTATTGCGAAACATTTAACAACGTGGTAATATATAGCCAGAGATAAGGAATAGGAAATGAGATCCAAGAAAGTCCAAGGATCAGACGGAGAGACCGACGGCGCCGGGTTGACCTCACAGAGAGGTAGGAAGTGTGATTTGCGCCGGGATGAAGAGTCCGGGAAGCTGGTCTTGGCAAATACGACGAAAGAGAGGTAACCATGGATGTTAGATACCAAGAATTCTGAGAAATGACCCCTGACCGAATGAATAAAAAAGAGCCCAGACGGTCAGGGGTCATTTCGTATATATAAGAGTCGGATACCCGCTGTGGCGGGTGTTTTTTTATGCGCAAAAAGGAGGCGGAGGGCTGGAAAAGCGGACGGGTTTAGGCTATGATATAGCGGTACAGGAAAAGGAGGGACGCATATGAGCCGGGAGCTGGAAGCGTGGCAGAGGGTAGAGCAGAGCATACAGAAAAAATACCGAAAGACCATCTGGGCGCCATTTATCACGGCGGTGAAGCAGTATGAGCTGATCCAGGCCGGCGACCGGATCGCCGTCTGCATCTCCGGGGGCAAGGACTCCATGCTCCTCGCGAAGCTTATGCAGATGCTGCAGCGTCACTCCGAAGCGCCGTTTGAGCTTACCTATCTCGTCATGGACCCGGGCTATAACGAGCGGAACCGCCGGAAGATCGAGTCGAACGCGGCGCTCTTGCAGGTGCCGGTCACGGTGTTCGAGACGAATATTTTCGATGTAGCCAACAGCGTGTGCAAGTCGCCCTGCTACCTCTGCGCACGGATGCGGCGCGGGTATTTATACAGCAAGGCGCAGGGGCTCGGCTGTAACAAGATCGCGCTGGGGCATCATTTCAGCGATGTGATCGAAACGACGGTCATGGGCATGTTTTACGGCGGCCAGCTGCAGGCGATGATCCCGAAGCTGCACAGCACGAATTTTGAGGGCATGGAGCTGATACGCCCCCTGTATTGTGTCCACGAGGATGATATCCGCGCATGGGCGCGCTATAACGAGCTGGAATTCATCCAATGCGCCTGCCGGTTCACGGAGGCCGTCGGCGCGAGCGGGGACGGCGTCGGCGAATCGAAGCGGCAGGAGATCAAGCAGCTCATCCGCACGCTGAAGGAGGATAATCCCAATATCGAAAAGAGCATATTCAAGAGCCTCCATAACCTCTCGCTTGACACGTTTCCGGGCTTTAAGACCGGCGGCGTCGCGCATAGCTTCCTTGAGCGCTTTCAGGATGAAAAATAAAATCGGAGCCATACCTGCCGCGGTATGGCTCCGGTTTTTCTCAGCGATCGCACACTACCTCGCGCGCGTAATGGATATAGTGGTTGGAGTAAAGCTCCCGCGCGAGCGTCGTGCGGTCCATATGGCCGGGATAGATCTCGCAGATCTCGGTCATGTCGGAGAGGCGCTTCAGGCTGCGGAGCAGGTCGTTCATATCGCCGCCGGGGAGGTCGGTGCGGCCGCAGGAGCCGCGGAAGAGCGTGTCGCCCGAGAAAAGCGTGTCGCCGCAGAGAAGCGATACGCTGCCGGGCGTATGGCCCGGCGTTTCCAGGACGCGGAAGGTGAGGCGGCCGACGGTGAGCTCGTCGCCCTCCTTATACCAGAGGGTGTCCTCGGGCGGATTGAACTTAAACGGCGCGTTGCTTATGACCGCGCCGGCGTCCTTTTTGTTCATGCAGACCCTGGCGCCGGTTTCCTCGTGTACGGCGGGCACCGCCATGGTGTGATCAAAATGCCCGTGGGTAAGAAAAATATACTTGGGCTTGAGGTGAAGCTCCTCGATGTAATCCAGAATGGTATTTGCCTCGTCGCCGGGATCAATGACGGCGCATTCCAGCGTGTCCTCATCGGTGACGATGTAGCAGTTGGTCTCGAACTGACCGACGGTGATGCATTTGATCTGCATGGTTACAGCTCCTTTGTGTCGAGAAGTATGGTGAAGGGTCCGTCGTTCTGGCTCCGGACCTGCATGTCCGCGCCAAAGACGCCGGTTTCCACATGGAAGCCCTTTTGGCGGCAGAGGTCGATGACGGCCTCATAGAGCGGGACGGCGGTCTCCGGCCGGGCGGCCTGGGTGAAGCCCGGGCGGCGGCTGCGGCAATCCGCAAAGAGGGTAAACTGGCTGATGATGAGCAGGTTCGCGGCATTGGCCGCGATGGGGTTCCGGTTTATTTTCCCGGCCTCGTCCTTGAAAATGCGCAGGCCGCAGATCTTATCGGCGATCTTCTCCGCCTGGGCCATGGTGTCGTCTGCATGGACGCCGAGCAGCACGAGGAAGCCGTTTCCGATCCGGCCGTGAAGGACGCCGTCGATCTCGACGGAAGCGTTTTGGACGCGGGTGACGACAGCTCTCATATCAGGAGCCGCCTCTCGTGATCTCGCGCAGGCCGCGGATGGTCTGGAGCCGGTTGATGATGGTCTGAAGCTCGTCCCGGTCATGAACGTCGAGGATGATCGTCGCGGTGGAGGTGCCGTTTCCGACGTCACGGGCGTTCAGGGTGCGGACCTTGGTGTTCGCAGCGTTCAGGATGGTGGCGATATCCATGACGAAGCCGCCGCGCTCGTCGGCGGTGAGATGAAGCTCCGTGGAGTAGGTGTCGTTGGTCTGCTCGGCCCAACTGACGTCGATCCAGCGCCCGGGCTCCGGGGTGCTCTTGTAGTTTGCGCAGTCCCTGCGATGGATGGATACGCCCAGGCCGCGGGTGATGAAGCCAACGATCGGATCGCCGGGGATTGGGGTGCAGCAGCGGGAGAATTTGATGAGGCAGTTGTCTAGGCCCTCGACCAGCACGCCCTCCACGGGCTTGCTGTGGCTGACCTGATTCTGACGGCGCTCGGCGCGCTCCTGCATTTTTTCCAGCTCGGTCTTTCGAGCGGGCGCTTTCTGGCGGAGGATCTCGTCGCGGATGCGGCCGACGGCGTGGGAGGCGGTCATGCCGCCGTAGCCGATGGAGGCAAAGATGTCGTCAAGCTCCGTGACGGCCATGCGCTTGAGGATGTGCGGCAGGATATCGGGGTCGGTCAGATCAATCATCGCAAGGCCCTGGCGCCGTGCCTCGGCCTCGAACATGCTGCTGCCGCGCTGTATATTTTCCTCGCGCTTCTCCTTCTTGAACCACTGCTTGATCTTCGAGCGGGCCTCGCCGGATTTGGCGATGCTGAGCCAGTCGCGGCTTGGGCCGGAGGAGGCGTTGGAGGTGATGATGTCGACGATATCGCCGTTCTGCAGCGGGTAGGAGATGGGGACGATGCGTCCGTTCACCTTGGCGCCGGTCATGCGGTTGCCGACTGCGGAGTGGATCGCGTACGCAAAGTCAATGGGCGTGGCGCCGGCGGGCAGGCTCTTTACGTCGCCGTTCGGCGTAAAGACGAACACCTCGTCGTCGAACATATCGACCTTCAGGTCATGGTAGAAGTCCTGCGCGTCGGAGTCCTGCTGCTTTTCGAGCAGGCGGCGTATCCAGGCGAATTTTTCCTCGTCGCCGGCCTTGTGTCCGGCGGGACCGGATTTATACTTCCAATGCGCGGCCACGCCGTATTCGGCGGTCATGTGCATCTGCCATGTGCGGATCTGCACCTCGAAGGGGATGCCCTCGGTGCCGATGACGGTGGTGTGCAGGCTCTGGTATCCGTTGGGCTTCGGCGTGGAGATGTAGTCCTTGAAGCGGCCGGGGACGGGGCGGAACATCTCGTGGATGATGCCGAGAACGTTATAGCAGTCCGCCAGATCGTCCACGATCACGCGGAAGGCGCACAAGTCGAAGATTTCCTCCATGCCAAGGTTCTGCGCGTACATCTTGCGGTAGATGCTGTAGATATGCTTGAGCCGGCCGTAGACCTTGCAGTGGATATTCTCCTCCGCCATGCGGGCTTCGATGCGGGACTCCATCTCGACCATGAATTTCTCCATGATCTCCCTGCGCCGGGACAGGATGCCGGTGATCTCCTGATAGCCGATCGGGTCGAGGTACAGGAGCGCGAGGTCCTCCAGCTCCTTTTTGACCTGCTCGACGCCGAGGCGGTGGGCGATAGGCGCATAGATGTCCATCGTCTCCCGGGACTTGGAAAGCTGCTTCTCCGGCGATTGATACTGCATGGTGCGCATGTTGTGCAGGCGGTCGGCGAGCTTGATGAGGATGACGCGGATATCCTTTGCCATGGCCAGCAGCATTTTGCGGAGGTTCTCCATCTGGTTCTCCTCCACGGTGCTGTACTGCACGCGGGTCAGCTTCGTGACGCCCTCGACGATCTCGGCGGTTTCCCTGCCGAACTCGGCGGCGAGCTCGTCGAAGGTGACGCTGGTGTCCTCCAGCACGTCGTGGAGCAGGGCTGCGACGATGGAAACGTCGTCCAGTCCCATCTCGGCGGCGATGACGGCCGCGGCGATGGTATGGGTGACATAGGGAGAGCCGTCCTTCCGCTTCTGGCCGCTGTGTGCCTGGACGGCGCAGTCGAAGGCTCTGCGGATAAGCGGGATATTCGCGTGAGGCGAATTCTCCAGCACGGTGGCTTTCAGCTCTTCAAACGATTTTTCGGGAGAGAATTCTTCCATGGTGAAGCTCCTCGATTATGCTTTATGATCCCGCCACGCGGCGGATTTCATAAGATCCGCCTTGTCCTCACGGGTCTTCAATTCGATCGTAAGCTCGTCGCCATCCGGCAAGATGTCGGCAAGCCGGACCTCGGCAAGGACACGCAGGCCGAGAGCGATCTTGGCCGGATGCAGGTGCGGGACGGCGCCGCCCAGGCTTTGTAGGGAGGTCCGCAGCGGCGTTTTCCCGGCGAGGGAGCGCCATATCCGGCTCAGCTCCGCGCGGCTCAGGCGCAGGTCCTGCGGAGGCTCTCCGGTCAGGACCTCCCGGCAGAGGCTGCTCAGATCGGTGCGGCGCATGGCCTGCAGCAGAAGCTGTACGCTGCGGTGGCTTCGAAATTCGCTGATCTGCGGATAGAACACGACGTCCACGCGGTCGCCGGCAGACAAGCCGATATCCGAGGTTTTTTGGGAAAACCAGACGCCGTCGTAGATCTGGCCGAATTTCCGGAGCTTGAGGGAGGTGTGCTTTCCGCCGCCGATGGAGGAGACAGAAACAAGCTCCGCGTTGGCGATGCAGAAAACGGGTCGGGGATTGCCGGTGCCGCATGGCTCGAGCGCGTCAAGCGATTCCACACTGCGCATGGTGAGAAGCGCCGGATCGTCAATGAGCACATCCGGCGTGAAGCCGGCTTCCTCCTGCGGCGGATGAGCCCGGTAATATTCCGCCAGAGCGGTGCGGAAGGCGTCAATATTTGCGCGGGGGATGTTGAGCCCGGCGGCCAGCGCGTGGCCGCCGAAGGCATCCAGCAGATCGCCGCAGGCGGAGAGCGCGTCGAAGAGGTTGAACCCGCCGTAGCTGCGGCAGGAGCCCTTGCCCTTATCGCCGTCGAGGGAGATCATGACGGCCGGAACGGAATACGCCTCCGACAGCCGGGAAGCGGCAATGCCGATGACGCCCTGGTGCCAGTTCTCGCAGGCGAGGACGATGGGCGCGTCCGGGGCCTGACCGGCAAGCATTTCCTCGGCCTGCTTCCAGATATCGGCCTCCAGCTCCTGGCGCTCACGGTTCATATCGCAGAGCTCGGCGGCGAGAACGCGGGCGCGGTCCATGTCCCGCTCCAGCACGAGCCGCGCGGCGTGCTCCACGCGGCCGAGACGTCCGGCGGCGTTGATGCGCGGCGCGATGGTGAAGCCGATGGTCATGGCGTTCAGGCGGTTTCCCGTGGAGCCGGTCTCCGCCATGAGCGAGGCGAGCCCCTCCCGGGGATTCCGGCGCAGCTTTTCAAGGCCGAGCTTGGTTATGTAGCGGTTTTCGCCCGTCAGGGGCATGACGTCCGCGATGGTGCCCACGGCGACGAGATCCGCGTATTCGGAAAGCATGCCCTCGGGATCGCCGCTCAGAGCGCAGATCAGCTTGAAGGCGACGCCCACGCCGGCCAGGTCCCGCCCGGAATAGAGGCTGTCAGGCCGCTTGGGATCGACCACGGCAGCCGCATGCGGGAGCATTTCCTGGCATTCGTGATGGTCGGTGATGATGATGTCCATGCCCAGGGAGGCGGCAAAATCCGTTTCCCCGACCGCGGTGATGCCGCAGTCCACGGTGATGATGAGCGTGACGTTTTTCTCGTGAAGGCGCCGCACGGCGCCGGCGTTCAGGCCATAACCCTCCTCCAGCCGGTCGGGGATGTAGATCTCGGTCGGCAGACCAATGCCGCGGAGGTATTCGGTCAAAAGACAGGCGGCGGTAATGCCGTCCACATCGTAGTCGCCGTAGACGGCGGCGGTCTCGCCGTCGCGCAGCGCGCGTCGGATGCGGCTTACGGCCTTGTCCATATCCGTAAGCAGAAACGGGTCCTCCAATGCGTCCGGGCCGCATTCCAGGAATGCGGCGGCCGCCTCGGCCGTGACCATGCCCCGCGAGGCAAGCACGGACGAGAGCAGCGGTGAATAGCCTGCCCTTGTGAGATCTTCGGGTATGGGAACAGCCTGAGGAATGTTCCATGCCGAATGTTTCATTATTTCAGTTGTTTCCCTTTTTTTATTAATTGGTGTTATTATACGCCTTTCCTGACGGGTTTGCAATTATGACATTTCCGTGACGATATCAGAATGATTGACTTATTTTTTTGAGTGGTGTATCCTATATAGGGCTTTGCCGGTGTGGTGGAACGGCAGACACTGGGGACTTAAAATCCCCTGCCCGTAAGGGCGTGCGGGTTCGAAACCCGCCACCGGCACCATATGGAAGAAGCCCGTTTTTCGATAAAACAGTTCGAAAAACGGGCTTCTTCTTTTGGGTACGGGCGATTTATCAAGAGTGATGCTGGCCTTCCCGGTCATGATTGGACGGGGCCTCATCGTTTTCGAACTCCTCCAACAGTTTTCGCAGCTTCTGTTTTACGCGCTGCACCCGTTTTTTACAGGCTTCGACAGAGATGTCAAATTCCTGTGCGGCTTCCGGCATGGAATACTTTTCCAAAGCAACCAGCTTTAATAATTGATACTCATCCGGCGATAAAAGATCGGCGTATTCTATTTCCGCGTATTGATCGTCCCTTGGCGCGACAGCAAAGATTTCTTCCTGGTCCAGGGAGGCAATTACCATCTGATTGAGCCGGAAGCGGCGGCGCTGTATATTCCGTATAACGTTCTTCAGGGTCAGCTTTAACCATGCGTTTGGCTTTGGGGAAGCACAGAAAGTCGCTGGCTTTTCGCATGCAATACGGAAGGTCTCCTGAACCGCTTCCTCGGCCAGGAACTGGTCGTTAAGTATGCATCGGGCATATTTCAGCAGCGGTAAGTACATTTCCTGGTAGTAGCTTTGGATCACAGAATCAATTTTTTCTCTTGCATCCATTGTTGTCTTTCTCTCCTGTATTAAATTGTGGTGCGGCATATGACAACCCGATCAGGGAAAGAAACAGATTAAAAATTCATTTAGTACAAGTACATAGGGAACGAGATAAAAAGCCGGCCCGCCTGCTAAGCTTCTTGCTGCTTATCTGAATCGGCCGGGGGGTCCGGGACATAGCAGATAATATCCTCCGTTGAGCATTTCAGGATCCTGCACAAAGCGTCAAGTGTATTGGTGGAGACCGATTCATTTGCCTTGAGACGGCGAATGGTTGAACTGCTGATATTTCCTTTTACCTGCAGCGTGTATGTGGTTGCGCCGAGAAGCTTCATTGTATTCCAAAGCGGTTCATATGAGATCACGCGGCAAACCTCCTTGTACCGGATATGTCCATTATTGCCTAGGATGGAAGGAATATGCTATAGGCAATATTGCCAATACGAAAAAGGGCAAGAGCGCAGTGCCCATATTAAGGGGAAAAATACAGAATTCCGGCTTCAGCATTTGGTGCAGGCTGTCCAGCCCCATAGCGGGATACTTTTCATGCAGCTCGATCAACCGCTGCCTGAGGGCCTGATTGCGCTGGCGCCGCTCTGAGGGTCTGCGGCCCAGCCAAGCATAATACCCGCTGCGTGAGACCTCCAATTCCCGGCATGCCCGCTCCACAGAGGCTCCCTGGCGGCTCAGCGCCTGGACGCAGCGGTACTTGTCCCCTATGGTTTCGACAGGATGCCGACGGATTTTTTTAGGATATCTATGACCGCTTTTGATGAAGAAGATTATTTTGATTCCGATGAACTTGATTTTGCGAGAATAAAGGGAGTTGTAATTGTTCCTGAAATCAAAGAAATAGACTGGGGTAAATATATTATTTATATCGCTGCTTATTCTAAAGAAAAGATTGGATCTATCACTATAAAAGATGTCGCATTAACCTACGACGGAAATAATTTCTTGAATGAGAAACTGGATCAGGATATAGTCTTGAAAATTAATCAAGATGATGTATATGAAGGAGATGTTGTTGGAGGAATATTTACTGATGATGATGTGGATATTTCACATGGAAAAGAATTACTTATGCAGGTTCAGGTACAGGTGGGAGACAAAGCAGAAAGCCAAGTAAAAGTGATTAATTACGACATCAGCATAACAGTATACAAGACATGGGTATTGCCTACATAATTCCAGTAACAGAAAGGGAGAGTATGGTGAAAAGTTTTTTTGCACTGCAAGGGAAAACAATTGCATCCCTGCGTGTTCTGTTGCCGCTGACAGTATGTTTTCCGGGCTTATTCGTTTACATCTGTTACAACATAAGTGATTCGACAGCGATAATTAGAACCATGGCGTGGAGCGTTTTTGCCATATATACATTTATGATTCTGATTATGGAGGAACAATATTGTATTCGTGTTCAACTTGGTGAGCAAGGTATGCGCCTCCGCCGATTTTTTAAAAGAGATACATATATTCCTTGGAAACAGGTTCTATGCAGCGGATGTCTCCGAAATGGGCGATATCAAGACGGAAATGTGCTGATATATTGCTCAAACAAGGCACTTGGAAAAGACATCTTTAGTGCTAAGAGGAACAAACTTGCGGCTCTCACAACACGGAACGACATAGTTTACTTTTCCGCTACAAACAAAACATTAGAGGCGTTTTGCCATTATGCTCCAAAGCCGTTGTATGAACGTTTTTACAGGCAAGTACTTTTTATACAGAAAAATGAAAGTCAGACCATAAAACAATCTCCTGAAATTTTTTTGTATTCCAAACAAGACGATAGGGGAGAGGAATATAGCAAAAATTTAAGGAAAAGAAGTCGTTCGCTTATATTTCCATGTATCTTAGTTCTAATAGAATCTGTTGCCGCTATTGTTATCAAATATGAATATTGGGTAGCAACCATCTTAATGGCGATTGCTTGTCTTGTACAGTTATTCCGTAGTTGTTCAAAGGAACAAGAGAAGATTATTTGCGCAACGCTATGGACTGCCGCCGCAGGAATTGCAGGTTTGATTTTATTATCTCTTTAACGGCTGGGAGAAGATCGCGGTCACGTGGACGGCGACGAGCACGAACTTGCTCGAGAATGGGGCGTTCAAAGACAGAAGCAATTGGAGCGCCTATTGGAAGGCCCGCACAACGCGGGCAGCACGGTGCGGTCGTATGCGTTCGAGTACGACAGCCTGGGCCGCCTCATTCGCAGCCGGTATACGCAGGCCAGCGGGAAGTACAGCGAGACCCGATATTATTACGTTCTGAACCTGCAGGGCGACGTTGTTGCGCTGATGACGGGTTCGGGCACGGTCTGGGCGCGGTACACCTACGACGCCTGGGGCAAACAATTGCAGGTGCTCAACGGTGAGAACAAGCCGCTTGGTTCCACCAGCGATTACTTCGCGAACGCCAATCCCTTCCGCTATCGCGGCTACTACTGCGACGTGGAGACGGGCTTCTACTACCTCCAAAGCCGGTATTATGATCCAAATATTGGAAGATTCATCAACGCGGATGCGGCGGAATATTCCGAGATGGCCGCGTATGGACTGAACGACACCAACCTGTTTGTATATTGCCGGAATAATCCTGTCTCGTATGCCGATAAGGATGGCGAATGGATAAATGTCGTTATCGGTGCTGTCGTTGGCGGTGTGATTAGTGCTGCAATAACTGCGTACACCTCGTACAAAGAAACGGGTGAGGTGGATGTTGCAGCAACGTTAGTCTCCGCTACTATGGGGGCCATCGCAGGTGGCTTTGCAGCAACTGGCTTAGGTGGCGTGGTTGGACAAATGGCAGTAGGGGCGGCTACAAGCTTTGTAGATTCCGGGTTCTCAAACTATAGGAGTTATAGTCGAGGAAACATCTCGGCTGGAGAAGCAATAGTTAGCACCATGGCAAGTACAGCCTGTGGTACCCTGTTTGGAGCGTTTGGCGCTTTCGGAACGGCGGAGTTTAAAAACAGTACTAAAATAACCAGTAGCGGGCTGAGGGGGCTCAGAACACTTATAAGTGAGGCGACTTTGCATCCTGCAGTCAAGACTACAGCTAAAACAGCAGTGAAAACATTGGCAAAGTATACAGGGCAAACGGCCGTTCAAAGTATAGGATCCTCTCTGTTTTCTGCTGGAGTTTCTTGGGGAACGTCGACATATTCCCGGCTGTCATGGAAGCGCTGCATTGTGTGATAAAAAATATGAAGATGAAAAAAATTTCATACTATGAATTATTTATTGTTCTTGTTGTGCTTTTATTTATGGGCTTGACATCCCTTCAGCTCGCCAAAACAAATACAGCGGTAAAAGCTATTAACGGGGAAAACTTAATGACTTACACTGGTTTATGCAAAAGCTATAATGAAATAGAGCAGATAACGAGGACCAGAAGTGTGATATGTACTTTTCAGATGAACAATAACGCTACGCTAAAATTACATGGCGGTATTTTTCGAACCAATCCAGAGACTCTTAATCTATTGAAAGAGAGTGAAAGCATTTCTTTCACTTATCAATATATCGATGTTCACGTATTGTGGGAGCATGATTATTGGGTAGTCAATATACAACAGGCAGATAGAACAATAATCAAACTAGAAGATAGTCTGAAATATTATAAAAATGGAGTGAGATTATATCGATTCTACGTGATTTCTGTCCTGTTGATTCTTTTTTGCGTTTTGACAGGAATTTTATTGCTTCATATCATAACAAGCGGCAACTTCAGTATTTATTCACGTAAAAAAGATAAAATTGCCAAGCGTTCTCGCAGAAAGAAACTTAAATAGCGCTCTATATGATAACTGGAATAGGATACTACCGTACGACGGGCCAACTATAATACCATTATCGCAAAGAATGTGGCAGCATCCTATGCTACATCTGGTATAACGACATTTGGTGGCTGGGCCTTTTCGAGAAACTTTCAACTTATGTGGAACTAATAATTACAATGAAGAAACCATTAAGTATTATTGCCGATCCTTGGGTCGCGTTGATGGGGCTGGTATATACAGTTGTTAATTCTTCTGCTCTCATTGGCGCAATTTTTTACTTTTGTATCAACGGTGATAAGCATGATGTTATCGGTGCGTTGTCAACTTTTGGAACAACAGAGATATTGGTGATTATGGTTGTAATTTGGGTGTCTCCCCAGTGGTTTACTAAGATAAGCTTTCTGCCTGATGCCGTCCTTATCAAGGCTGCGCGACGAAAACCAGTTGAGCGCTCATACAAGTATTATCAGTATGTGTATAAAGCGTACTACTGGCATGGCTCCCCCATCGGCGTTGGAAAAAATATTGACTATATTGTGATCTCCCATCGGCGGCTAAAAGACGAAGAGCTTAGCAATATCAACCGACTTGCGTCCTCGACGGACGTACTCAAAATCAAATACTCTCCAAAAACCTATCGGAAACTTATGGATACGCTTCCTTCTGAAATGGCCTACAAAATAAAAGTGTGTCGGTTTGAGTAGCAGGAATGCTGTTAGCACTTATCCCCCAACCATTTGGTTGGGGGATTTTTATACCATGCGTACTACAGCAACTCGGACCGGCTGAGCCAGACGTACATCAACAGCGTGATATCGCTGGCGTACCACTATAGCTCGGGGGACCTGATCGGGCTGAAGCGCAAGACGTACCTGGACAGCACGACGGATAACCCGGTATGGCAGTATTATAACCTGAACCGGGATGCGTTCGGGAACCTGCGCAGCATCACGCTCCAGAAATCGACGGACGGGTCGGCGTGGTCGTCGGTGCGGACGCTGGCGAGCTACACGTACAGCGGGAACAACGGGCGCCTGACCAAGATGACCTACGGGAACGGGGCGTATATCAGCTACGGGTACGATCTGTTTGACAGGGTCATTCAGCAAACGTATAATAATGGCACGGCGTACAAGTACGAGTATAACGCGGGTGGGGAGCTGGCGCGCCAGCGCGAGATAAACGCCGCGGGCAGCACGGTGCGGTCGTATGCGTTTGAGTACGACAGCCTGGGCCGGCTGATCCGCAGCCGGGAGACGGATGGCAGCGGGAATGTCGTCCAGCGGACGGAGCATATCTACGACAACGCGAATCGCCTTACGTCGCAGAGCTATCAGATTCCCGGAACAGGCACACATAAGGAGACCTATACCTACGACGCGGAGGACGGGAAGCTGACGAAGCAGGGCTTCCGGTTCTCAACGACCGGCGTTGCGAGCATCACGCTCGGCTACGACGAGCTGAAGCGGCTGAAAACGGAAACGGCGGTGAAGGAATCCGCCACGGTCTATACCAAGAGCTACAGCTACCGGGACTCGAGCGCCACGGCGGGGCGGACGACGCTGCAGGTGTCGGACGTCACGGTCAAGGACAAGAACAACGTTACGGTGCTGTCGCGGCACTATAACTACAACGGCTGCGGGGACATCACGTCGGTGACAGACGGCACGAACACGCTCGCGTCGTATACGTACAACAATCTCCAGCAGCTCACGAGCGAGACGCAGAATTACACGAAGTATTCGAGCAGCGGCGTGGGGACGAGCGCGACGTATACCGCGGCGTATACGTATGATACGGGCGGGAACATCCTCACGGCGAGCAAAACGATGCCGGGCTCGACGGCGGTGACGCATACCTACACGTATGGCGACAGCCGGTGGGCGGACCTTCTGACAGCCTACGATGGGCACAGCCTGACGTATGATGAGATAGGCAACCCGACGAACTATTATAACGGCGTAAGCTGCACCATGTCGTGGGCGCAGGGCCGGCGGCAGGAGACCATCCGGAGCGGAAACAAGACGATCACCTTCACGTATGACATGGATGGCATCCGCTATTCAAAACACTGCAGCAAATGCTTGGAATTCTCTTGAACCAGATGTTGCGATAGGCTGCGGTTGGGGGAGGCGGATTGACTATCGAACCGGGAATCGGATTAAATATTGGTTTTGCCTCAGACCCTGTTCATCTCCGGCTTGACAATGGGAAGCTCTCTTTAGTTGGATCTGCTATAATCGTGGCTGAATTGGATGCACGGATTTATCAGTCGGGTAGAACTCATGGGGTTGGAGGAATAATAAAACAATGAAGAATAAAAAACCATCTACATATGTATAGCCCTGCTGGTCCTGGTTTATCTTTCCAGCATGGTTCTAACAATGACGGCGTACAAGCAAGGATTTCCGACAATCATCTCGCCCAGTATGTTCTCTGTATACTGGTTTGTTCCTGTCGGCATATTGGTTTATTGTGTGTTTCTAGTCGTGTTGTTTTCGATCATGCTAAGCGCGATCGACAAAGAGAAGAAGTTGATTCGAGGCATAATTATTTATGTTATTGTGTGCGCCGCCCTGGCTATACTCGCTGTTATTGGATTGTGGATATACGGGGCTAGTTCGTTGTCATAAATTGTTTTTGTTCGGTGAAGAATATACGCCATACCCATTTTCGCAGAAAGTGGGTATGGCGTTATTGCTTGGGAAAATTTAGAGAAAAAAACAGAATCGTGTCCCCCGGATACGGCCTGGCAACAAATAAGATACAGGGCTATTTGCCGAGCAAATCGCTGTGCGTACCGGTGCGGGCTAACGTCAGCACCAGTACATCGTCCTCGATCCGGTAGATCAGCAGCCAATCCGGGAGGATATGACACTCGTGGTGTCCGACCCAGTTTCCGGTCAAAGCATGGTCTTTGTTCTTATCCGGGAGCGATTCGCCCATCGCGAGGGCGGCAATCGCATCCTCTAACAATTCGATTTTCAGCCCGCGCTTCAATGCCAGCTTGTAATCTTTTTTGAACTGTGTCGTGGGCTTAACCGCGTACTTTGTTTTCCTCATGCTTTCAGATCTGCAAACAGCTCATCCAGGTCGGTGTACCCTTTCACGGATGGATCTTTCGCGATCCTTTCCGCTTCCAACATGGCGGCAATCGTCTCCTGATTGGGCTGATTCAGGGAAATGTCAAACGGAATCCTGCCCTCGCGGAGCGATTGGCGGACAAAGATATTGAACGCTGTGGAAAGGTTCATGCCGAGTTCCCCAAAGAGGGCGTCAGCCTGTGTTTTCAAATCAGAATCCATGCGGATGCTGATATTTGTGGTGGGGCCAGCCATATAACCATCTCCTTTCCTGCTGGTAGTTACAGTATATGCTATCTGCACGAAGAAAACAATGCTTTGCACGAAAAATTAACGGTAATTTCATTTTTGCGGAGGACGAGAAATGAAGAAGATGATACGCATGCTGTCCATTGTTCTTATTTCGGCCATGTTGACGGAGCTGAGTCCGGTATCTGTCTTAGCGACCAATGGAGACGCCGTCGGCACATACGCGGAGGAAACGACGGATATTCTGTGGGATGAAGAGGAAGCGGCCGAGCCGGACGGGGACCTGCCGGACAGCATACCGGAGGAAGAGATACAGTCCGGGGCGGACGAGCCCTGGGAAGCGCCTTTTGAACGCCGGGAAAACGAAGAAGCGGAGGCGGAGGATGCTTCGTATCCGCTTTTGAAGGATCTGGATTCCGGGGTCCTTGACGATGAGGTCCCGGATGAGGGGACCGTCGACGAAAAGATGCAGGAATACGGGGAAGAAGGGACGGAAGCGCTGCATGTGCTGTACGAGGAGGAATCGCTTCGGGATGCCTCTTCGAAGCATTTCAAGCTGAATAACGGCACTTACCTGGCGGTTCAATATGACACGATCGTACATTACGAAAATGAAGACGGGGAATGGGAGGATATAGATAATACGCTCGTGGAAGCGGAACGGACCGCAGCATCCGTCAGTATGTCCTCGGCGGCGGATATGGGTACGGCGCAGCTTCCCATTGACAGCACGCGGGAAGTATATACGGCGGCCAATGAAGACAACGAGGTGTCCTTCCCGGCCCAAATTGACGACGGCACGCTCTTTTCCGTCAGCGATGGGAGGCATGAAATAAAGCTTACCATCGGCTACGCCGCCTCGGCGGGGTTGGTGCTGAACGATATCCTGCCGGTGGAAAGCGCGGTCCCGGAAGCGACCGCGACGGAGACGCCAGAGCCCACACCGGAAAGCACGGCGGCGCCGGAGGCGATCGAAACCGAGGCGGCCGCGGAAGAAGACAGCGGCGGGGAAACGACGCCGGAGCCGGTGGTCACGGAAGCGCCGCTGCCGGTCCCCGCGGAGGAGCCGGCGGCGACCCCCGACGAGGATACCGTGCCGGTGGAGGAGAGCCCGGCTGACGATACGGGGCCGGAGATCGACGTCGGCCTGGACGGCACGAGTGAAGAGGATACCGGCGCAGACAGCGGCGATGCGGCGGACAATGGGGAGGAAAGCGGACAGCCGGAGCCGGACGATCCGGCTGAGGAGACGGCGCAGCCCGAGGAGACGGCGCAGCCCGAGGAGACGGCGCAGCCGGAGGAGACGGCGCAGTCCGAGGAGACGGCGCAGCCGGAGGAGACGGCCCAGCCGGAAGAGACGGCCCAGCCGGAGGAAACCGCGCAGCCCAAAGAAACGGCGCAGCCGGTGGAAACCACGGAAACGCCTCTTCCCACCGAAACGACGGCCATGGAGCTTTCCAATATGGAGACCATCCTGGCCGGTGCAGTGGAAAACGCATGCGCTTTTAATCGGGTCAGCGCCTCGGTCGAAAACGATGTCGCCGCGATCGCGGAAACGGCGGAGGCGGCGGACAGCGAAACCTCTCTCATGGAGGAGATCAGCCTTCCCAATCTGCAATCGGAAATAACCTATCGCAACATATTGGACGGCATCGATATCCAGTATAATCTTTACGGACCGGACATCAAAGAGAGCATCATTATCAATGAGCCGCAGGAGCGGTATGTTTTCACGTTCTCGATCAGCCTGGGGAATCTGGTCCCGGAGCTGGACGAGCAGACGGGAGAGATCTGTCTTATGGATGGGGACGAGCTCGCGTATGTGATGCCTGCGCCGGTCATGTATGACGCGGCGGACGCGTATTCGGATCAGGTGGCGTATGGCCTCCACGAGGTCGGAAACGGTCAATATATCATCGCCGTCGCGGCGGACAGCGCCTGGATAAACGACGCAGCGAGGGTGTTCCCCGTAACCATCGACCCCACGCTGGAAAGCAAGGTGTACGGCGACAACGGGGCCATCTCGTTTACGCATGTTCTCAGCGGCAGTCCGAATACCGTGTGCCATGGCCGCACGACGCTGTTCTGCGGGCTGAGCAGCGCGTCGGAATCGAAGAAGACCTATATTTATCTGAACGTCAACGAGCTTCCTAAGATCCCGCAGAACTGTGTTATAACGGACGCGCAGATCGCGCTCGGGTACAGCGAGTTCAGCACGACGGGGCCGTCTTCCCTGTATATCTGCGCGTATAACATCGCCGCCACAAAGCCGTCGTCCTATTCGACGTATAAGTCATGGATCGAACATTTAACGTATAACAACTCGCCCTCCTCGGACGGCATCATTCAGGATTATCGGGTGCTGAAGGCCAGCAATGTGAGCAAGTATATATCCTGGGATATCGCACGGCTGGCGCAGGCGTGGTATGCCAACGGAGACAGCGACCCCAATCGCATGATAATGCTTGGTCCGCGCAGCCCGGGATCGTATGTGGAAGCCCGCTTTAAAGGGTGCGGCACCAGCAATCCGGTGATCTTCCTGGTATCGTACATCAATACGGTCGGGCTTGAGGACTACCATACCTATCAGACACACAGCGCCGGCCGGGCGGGTACGGTGTATATCGGCGACTTCACCCAGGACATGACCCTCGTCCACCCGGACGTCACGCTGGAGCTCAGTCCACTCTCCTTTACGGTCTCCCACGTATACAATTCCGCGAATTACAACATCCAGTTCAGCGAGAATGAGAGCAGCGGCCTGCACACCAACACGTTCAGCAGCATGAAGGTCGGCCGGGGCTGGAAGCTGTCCGTGCAGGAGACGATCGAATGGAAAAAGCTCGGCAGCCAATGGTACGCCATTTACAACGACGCGGACGGGACGGAGCATTATCTGGAGTATGACAGCACCACCAAGGTCAGCAAGGACGAGGACGGCCTGGGGCTGACGATGACGTACACAGACAGCGGCGATAATTACATCTACACGCTGACCGATAAAGACGCATATACCACAAAGGTGTTTCACCATGGCTACCTGACCAGCATCACGGACTCCAACGGGAACGCGCTGTACTTTGTATACGGGGACCATGAGTACAGCACGAGCGACAGCGGATGGAAGCCCATGGACGCCAACCACCAGCTCACGAAGATCGTGGAGAAAAGCGATCATGCGAACGCGGGGCTCATAACCGTGGCCTCCTTCTCCTATGATTCCAATGGGTACCTGACCGGCATAACCGACTATGCCAATCGTGTCACCACGTACACATACGATGCATCCGGCAGGCTGACCAAGATCAGCTGCCCGGATGGGAAAAGCGCGGGCTATACCTACGGCTCGGTGGGCTACCTGATCCGGGCGACGGACAACGAGTCGGGGCGAGGGATCAATATCTCGTACACGAATCACTACAAGGGGAGCCATACGGCCAGCAGCGTGGACGGCTACATCGCGCAGCGGGTCTATGAGTTTTCCGGCTCCGCCAAGGGCGGCGAGTATACCGCGACGCGGGAATCGTCGCAGAAGATGTTCTATAACTTTTATGGGGACGACCGGACGAAAGGGACGGCGGACGATCTGTACGCATATAACATCTTTGACTTTGCCGGGCGGACGATCTGCCGCTACACGCTGGACCATGAGGGGAACATAGTCGGGGCGTCCGCCGCTTCGTATAACAAGAGCGAAGGCACGAGCAAGGCAAACAACAAGATCACGTCAAGCGCGGCCGTGGGGATACAGGGGCAAAATCTGCTGCGCGACAGCGGGCTGGAATACCACAGCAGCCTCGGGGCATGGACGGCGTACAAGACCGCGGGCAGCGTGACAGGCAGCAGCGGGAGCATCACGCCGCACCTGGGCAGCAAGATGATCGCGCTGAGCGGCAGCGCGTCCGGCACCGTGGGCATGAAGCAGAGCGTGACGCTGGAGGCCGGGAAAACGTATACGTTCTCGGCGTATATCAAAACGACGGCCATAACCGCGAACGGCAGCGGAGGCGGCGTATACCTGGGCATCACAAACAGCGCGGACACCTCCGTGCTGGCCAAGAGCGACCGGATCTACTACCAGACGGCGAGCACGATCGACAACGGCTGGGAGAAGATCGCGGTCACGTGGACGGCGACGAGCACGGGGACCTACCACGCCGCGATCTATATCCAGAACGCGACGGGTACGGCGTGCGGGGACGACTTCCAGCTCGAGGTCGGCAGCGCGGCGACGAGCACGAACCTGCTCCAGGACGGGTCGTTCGAGGACAGCAGCAACTGGGAGACCTACTGGAACGACTGCACGACCGCGGCGGAGCGTTCGAGCGCGAACGCGGTCAGCGGGACGCACGCGGCGAAGATCACGGGCGCGGGCGGGTCGCAGCGCTGGGTGAGCCAGACCATCCAGATCAACCAAAAGGCGGAGGGCAAGACCTTCATCCTTTCCGGCTGGGGGAAGGGGAACTCGGTGGCATATCCTGCGTCGTCGGAGACCGCGGGGTCGAACTATACGAGCCGCCGGTTCTCGCTGATGGCGAAGATCCACTATTCGGACGGGAGCAAGTCGGACTATGGCTATGTAAACTTCAACTACGCGAGCACGGACTGGCAGTACGGCTCGGCGGCGGTGACGCCGAGCCAGCCGGACAAGACGATCTCGTATATTGAGGTCTGGGCGGCGGCGTATTATGTGTATAACGGGCTGTACTTCGACAACATCTCGTTCGTGATGGAGCCGACGCAGACATACACCTACGACGCGGAGGGGAACATGGTCTCCGCGACGGACCCGAACGGCAAGACAGCGTATGAATATTACACGGACAGCAAGCTTCTGAAATCGTACACGGACCTGTCGGGGGTCAGCTACGCGATGACGTACGACAGCGCGAACAACCTGCTGACGACCAAAAGCGATGGAGTAACCGTTACGAACGCCTACGACGCGGCGGGGAATACGACCGCGTCGAGAACGACGGCGACGGGCACGTCGAAATACCTGCGGAGCTGGAACAGCTATACGTCGGACGGGAACCACCCGACGGCGTATGAGACGGTGAACGGCGTAGGGTACCGCTATACCTACAGCACGGTCTACCACCGGCTGCAGGAATCGCATATCTACGGCCTGCCGGCGCAGTATTATGCGTACTACAGCAACTCGGACCGGCTGAGTCAGACGTACATCAACAGCGTGATATCGCTGGCGTACCACTACAGCTCGGGAGACCTGATCGGGCTGAAGCGCAAGACGTACCTGGACAGCACGACGGACAACCCGGTGTGGCAGTATTATAACCTGAACCGGGATGCGTTCGGGAACCTGCGCAGCATCACGCTCCAGAAATCGACGGACGGGTCGGCGTGGTCGTCGGTGCGGACGCTGGCGAGCTACACGTACAGCGGGAACAACGGGCGCCTGACCAAGATGACCTACGGGAACGGGGCGTATATCAGCTACGGGTACGATCTGTTTGACAGGGTCATTCAGCAAACGTATAATAATGGCACGGCGTACAAGTACGAGTATAACGCGGGTGGGGAGCTGGCGCGCCAGCGCGAGATAAACGCCGCGGGCAGTACGGTGCGGCCGTATGCGTTCGAGTACGACAGCCTGGGCCGGCTCATCCGCAGCCGGGAGGCATCGTCGTTTTCAGGAAAACGAATATGAGGTGCTGTATATTGCGCGGCATTCCGAACCCTGTATGGCGGACACGGCGCATGGGTACGCCCGGCGGAGAGGTGGAATGAGGCGGTGGAGCGGGACGGACATGTCGGCGCTTTACGCCGGTGGATGGCTGATGATGGATGCCCGGCGCAGGAGAGCATGGCATGCTATTGGCAGGAAGGGAGATCAGATACAGTGATTAAAACGATTTTGTGGGATATAGACGGAACACTGCTGGATTTTCGGGCGTCGGAGAGCGCGGCGATCAAAGCGTGCTTCCGGCAGTTCGGCCTCGGAGAATGCACGGACGAGATGGTTGCACGGTATTCAGCCATCAACGATCGGTACTGGAAAATGCTTGAAAACGGCGATATGACCAAAAGTGAGATCCTGACGGAAAGGTTCAAGGAATTTTTCTGCGGCGAGGGCGTTGTATGCGGCTGTATTCCGGATTTTAACGCGGCTTATCAGCTCGGTCTGGGCGATACGATCTGCTTTAACGATGATAGTTACCGGCTGGTCGAAAGCCTGCGCGGACGAGCAAGGCAGTATGCCGTGACGAACGGAACGGTCGCCGCGCAGGAGAATAAGCTGAAGCGCTCCGGCCTCGGCGCGCTGTTTGACGGCGTGTTCATCTCCGATCAGGTTGGGGCCGAGAAGCCGAGCAGGGCCTTTTTCGACGCGGTGTTCAGCGTGATCGGGCCCTGTGAGCCGGAAGAGACCGTCATTGTCGGCGACTCGCTGACGAGCGATATTCGCGGCGGCTGCGGCGCCGGGATCCGGACCTGCTGGTATAACCCTCAGGGCCGGAAAAACGACTTGGGCGTCCGCGTGGACTATGAGATCCGCAGCCTGTGGGAAGTGGAGGCGCTTCTGGGATGAGCCGGCTTTCCCGCCGTGCCCGTGGTCTTGCAAAGCCCGGCGGGAAATGGTAAAATACCAATGGATGCGCAGGCTGCCGTCCGAAAGGAGCGATTATCAGTGAACCTGCCCAATAAGCTGACGATGCTGCGCATTGTCTGCACCTTTATTATGATCGTGTTCATTCTTCTGCCCGGGACGGTCTTTGCCTGGCTGAGCTTCGTGATGTTCGGACTTGCGTCGCTGACGGACGCTGCGGACGGCCATATTGCCCGCAGCCGAAATCTGGTGACGAATTTTGGAAAATTCATGGACCCTCTGGCGGACAAGATCCTGAATTATTCCGTGATGGTGCTGCTGATCCCGGAGGGACTGATTCCGACGGTGGCGCTTGTGCTGATCCTGTTCCGGGAATTTATGGTGGCGGGAATCCGCCAGTCCGGCGCGGAGCAGGGCGTGGTCATCGCGGCGAATATATGGGGCAAGATCAAAACGCTGTTCCAGGACCTTTCGCTGACGGCGATCCTGATTCTGCGGGCGGTGGGCGTATCTTTCCTGCCGACGCTGTCGAGCGTGCTGATGTGGATCTGCGCGGCGCTGACGGTGATCTCCGGCGTGATCTATCTCTGCCAGAACACTTCGGTGCTCAAGGAGCAATAAATAAAAAAGGCCGCGGAGCGTTCCGCGGTCTTTTTCTATGGTTTTATCAGACGCAGGCGAGCGGTTTGCCCCAGACGCCGTCGAAGGCAAGCTCCGTCAGGTCCTTGCGGGGACGGGCCTCCGGCGCTTCGGCGGGAACGCCGAGCGGCGTGAAGGCGACGATGCGGATGTTTTCGGGGATGCCCAGAAGCTCCTTGATCGGGGCTTCGGTGAATGCGCCGATCCAGCAGGTGCCGAGGCCCATTTCCGTCGCGGCGAGGACGCCGTTTTCAAGCGCGATGCCGGCGTCGGTCATATAATAGGGCTTGTCGTCCCGAACGCCGCTCAGCGAGGGATCGGCCGTCACGACGATGAAGTAGGGGACGATGTCAAAAACGGCCGGGCTGGGGTTGCCGTGCAGAAGCTCGCCGAGCTTCCGGAGCTGTGCGCGGTCGGACAGGACGATGACGCTGCAGCACTGCTTATCCTTCCAGCTCGGGGCGAGCCGGATGGCCTCCAGAAAACGGGTGAGCTGTTCTTTGCTCACGGGTGCGTCGGTATAGGCCCGGACGCTGCGCCGGAATCGAATCGCTTCATAAACCTCCATGTGGGACGCCGCCTTTCCGAAAAACTATCGCCATGATACACGATTTTTCGAAAAAGCGCAATCCGTCACACCGGAAACAGAGCCTTTTTGATCTGGCCGACGGCGTTTTTTTCCAGGCGCGAAACCTGCGCCTGGGAAATGCCAATGGCGGAGGCGACCTCCATCTGTGTACGGCCCTCGAAGAAGCGCATGGCGAGGATACGCTTTTCGCGGTCGCCGAGCTTGTCCACGGCCTCGGACAGCGCAATGCGCTCAAGCCATGAATCGTCCGTGTTTTTGTTGTCGCAGATCTTGTCCATGACGGAGACGCTCTCGCCCACCTCGCCATAGACGGGGTCGAACAGACTGACCGGGTCGGACATGGCGTCCATGGCGAGCACGACCTCGTAAACGGGGATGTCGAGCGCCTTGGCGATGTCGTCGACCGACGGGTCCTTCTGGTGCTCTGAAAGCAGCGCCTCCCGGGTCTGCATGACCTTGTAGGCGAGGTCCCGCAGCGAGCGGGAGACCCGGACCGCGCTGTTGTCCCGCAGGTAGCGCCGGACCTCTCCGGCGATCATCGGCACGCCGTAGGTCGAAAATTTTACGAGCTGATTGGTGTCGAAGTTGTCGATGGCCTTGATGAGCCCGATGCATCCGACCTGGAACAGGTCGTCCATGTTTTCGCCGCGGCCGGAAAACTTCTGGATGACGGACAGAACGAGCCGCAGATTGCCGGCGATCAGCTCCTCCCGGGCCGCGGCGTCGCCCTCCTTGGCCCGCAGGAGAAGGGCCCTCGTTTCGTCGTTTTTCAGGACCTTCAGCCTGGCTGTGTTTACGCCGCAGATCTCAACCTTGCTCTGCAATCCGCAATCCCTCCCGATGGTAAAAGTGTTACCCAA
Source organism: uncultured Oscillospiraceae bacterium (assembly GCA_964406615.1). Taxonomy (GTDB): domain Bacteria; phylum Bacillota; class Clostridia; order Oscillospirales; family Oscillospiraceae; genus CAJOIG01. The sequence continues at coordinate 11,439 of CAYOSI010000007.1, read as the reverse complement.
ACCGCCGGGTTTCATTCATTTTCCGGGGAAGGATGGAGTCGTCAAAAGGTTGTCATGGATTGCTCTTTCTTTTTGAATAAATGTATGGTACAATATTTTGCTGGATTGGTGGGAATGTGCCCCCATCCGGAAATAATACAGAGGATGGTTTATAATGGCAAACCCTTATAAGACCAGGGAAGGCGGCGCGACCGTCACCATTTTCGTTCCCTATGACTGTCATAACAACTGCCCGTTCTGCATCAATAAGCAGGAATATGCGGACATGTCCGGTTTCAGTCTGGAAAAGATCTGCGCGAGCATCGAGCGCATGGATAAGATCACGCCGCGCTGTGATTTTGTGTTCACCGGCGGCGAGCCCATGGCGAATCTGCCGTCCCTGCAAATCATGCTGGACAAGATCCCGTCCACCCATCGGGTGTTCATCAATACGACGCTGCCGGTATTTGCCGACCAGACCGAGGAGGATATCCTCGCTTTTTTCGAGAGAAACAAGGAAAAGATTACCTGCGTCAACATCTCCCGTCATATGCAGAAGTACGTGCAGGAGTCCCCGGATGAGCTGATCGCCCGGCTGCCGGTGCCCCGCCGCGTCAACTGTGTGCTGTATAAGAAATACCCCTCCGAGCAGCTCCCCGCTTTCGCGGAGCGTTGGAAGGGCAAGGGCGTTTCCATCCAGTTCCGCTATGACTATACGGATACCACGCCGGAGAACCTGTACCGCACCGAGGATGACCACATCCTGCACGATCTGAAGAAATACTTCACCTATCACGGCCTGGACGGCAGCCGCATGCGCAACGGCTACCACTTCGAGCATGACGGCGTGGAGATCACCTATCACCGCACGCTGCCGTATTCGACCATCGTGGAGACGGACGAAAACGGCGTGACCTATGACATCCTGTACGACATCCTCATCAAGCAGAACGGCGATATCCACTCCGACTGGACCGGCGTTATGATGGATGTGGACGCATACGAAAAGGTCGTCTTTGAGCCGGACGACCAGAAGTGGATCGAGAAATGCTGAAGATCGAGAACCTGACCTATACGGCCGTCGGAGAAAACGGGGAGAAGGAGATCATCCGCGATCTGAGCCTTGAGCTGGCGGACAAGAGCTTTTCGGTCATCACCGGCCCCAACGGCGGCGGAAAGACCACCCTGGCCAAGCTTATCATGGGCCTTGAAAAGCCCACCGCCGGTCGGATACTCTGGGACGGCGAGGATGTGACGGCGATGTCCGTCACGGAGCGCGCTAGGCGCGGCATCAGCTATGGCTTCCAGCAGCCGCCGCGCTTCAAGGGCATGACGGTGTATGACCTGCTGAAGATCGCGTCCGGGCGGGATATGAACCGGATAGAGTGCTGCGATTACCTGACCCGCGTCGGCCTGTGTGCCCGCGACTATGTGGACCGGGATATGGACGACAGCCTGTCCGGCGGCGAGGCAAAGCGCATCGAGATCGCGACGATCCTGGCGCGGCGGTCGAAGCTCATGATCTTCGACGAGCCGGAGGCCGGTATCGACCTCTGGAGCTTCTCGAAGCTGACGGAGACGTTCGGCGCGATCCGCGAGGAACGCAGCTCTACGCTCATCATCATCTCCCATCAGGAGCGGCTGATCTCGCTGGCAGACGAGATCATTCTGATCGACGGCGGCAGGGTGATGGCACAAGGCTCCACCGACGAGATCTTCCCCCGGCTTATGGGCGGTACGGTCTCGACCTGTGAACGGCTGGAGGGATCAACAAAATGAATGATACGGTTCGCGGCGTCCTGGACCAGATCTCCGAGACCCATGATTTTCCGGCGGACGCCGCCGTGAACATCCGCGTGGACGGACAGAAAGCGGAACGCCGCAATACAAAAAATATTGAGATCGTCACAAAGACCGATAAGGACGGCATCGACGTCCGGATCGCGCCCGGCACCCGGCACGGCAGCGTGCATATCCCGGTGGTGCTGACAAAGTCCGGCTTCCAGGATAAGGTCTACAACGACTTCTACATCGGCGAGGGCGCCGAGGTAGAGATCGTGGCGGGCTGCGGCATCAATAACTGCGGCTGCGACGATTCCCAGCACGACGGCATACACACCTTCCACGTCGGCAGAAACGCCTCCGTTGTCTATAAGGAGAAGCATTACGGCGAGGGAAGCGGGACCGGAAAGCGCATTCTGAATCCCGTCACGGAGATCTATTTGGAGGAGGGGGCGTCCATCACGCTCGACACCTCGCAGATCAAGGGCGTGGACGACACCAAGCGGTACACCAAGGTCGTTGCCGGCCCCGGCGCGGAGCTGATCGTGCAGGAGAAGCTTTATACGCACGAGGAGCAGAACGCCGTGTCCGAGATGGATATTTTCCTGGACGGAGCCGATTCCAAGGCCCGCGTGGTCAGCCGCTCCGTCGCGGTGGACAGCTCCAGCCAGACGTTTTATCCCCGCGTGCAGGGAAATGCCGCCTGCTTCGGCCATGTCTCCTGCGACGCGATCATCATGGGCAGGGCCAGCGCGCGGTCCATCCCCGAGATCGCCTGCAACGATGTGGACGCCCGGCTGATCCATGAAGCGGCGATCGGCCGCATCGCCGGCGACCAGATCCTGAAGCTGCTGACCCTCGGCCTGACCGAGGAGGAGGCCGAGGAGAAGATCCTGGAAGGCTTCCTGCGCTGATTTAATACGTTCGATCAAACGCCCCCGGTGCGAAAGCACCGGGGGCGTTTGCATAAAGGCGTTCATAGCAGCATCCCGGCGCCGAAGCACCGGGATGTTGGCGTTATTAGTTGTGCTTTTTGCGGGGCAGGATCACTGCCGCCGTGCCGCCGCAGAGGATCAGCATGACGACCCACAGGGCAATGGGGGTGTCGTCGCCGGTCTGGGGAGCCTTTTTAGCGCTGGGCTTGCTGGTGCTGGGTTTGCTGGCGCTGGGCTTGGAAGCGGGGGTGTGGGTGCCGGTGGTATCGCCGCCGGTGGTGTCGTCGCCGGTGGTGTCGTCGGGATGCTCCAGCCGCTCAATGGTCGCGGACAGGGCTTCGACCACGCTCTGATTGCCGTCGGCCACGTTCATGGCACGGTTAATGGTCTCGTCATCATACGTGATGTAGGAGTAATTCTCCTGGCCGCCGATGGTGTTGGTGATATAGCCGGCATGAGCATAGGTAAAGAGAAGCTCAATGTCCTCGGTGGTCTGGTCGGCATAGCTGACCGTGGCGGTGATGGTATCGCCGGGGGTCTTGATGAATTCGCTCTCGCCCTTGGAGTGGTCATGCCCGAAGAGGAACAGGATGTCCATATCATATTTTTCAACGTAGCTGTTGATGAGCGCAACGATCGCGGCGGAGTTCGTGATGCTGTAGTCGATGCCGCCGGACCATGCGCTGGCGCCGGCAGCCGCGCTGTCGGGATCGACGCCCACGGTGTGCAGGCCGGAGTGGGTGGAGATGACGACAAGCTCGCCGTTGTAGCCTTCGGCGGCGCTGTCAAGAGCCTTCTTCAGGTGCTCATACACCGTGCCGGTGGAGCCCTCCGCGCCGTAGTCGAGCTTGGAGGGATCTGCGGGACGGCCGGTGGAGGGGTTCGCATACGCGCCCTGAGAGCCGGCGTCCTCGTAGTTGACGCCGATGACGATCAGGCCCTCGTTGGCGGCGCTGGAATCGGCGTTGACCGCCGTGCGGCTGTCATAGATGATACCGGTGCCGGAGATGCCGTTCTCGATGTCAATGTAATCCTCTTCGACCGCGCCGAAGCCGGCGTTGATATTGGCGTTGGTGAACGCGGCGGCGTAGCCGTTGTCGTGGTTGCCGGAGACCCAGACGGTGTCAATGCCGCCGAGCTGCAGGCTGATGCGGAAGATCATGGTGTCGATGCAGGAGAGGATGAGGTCCTCGCCGAAGCCGGCCACATAGTCGTTGTTGTAGTCGCCGGTCGCGATGACCAGAGCGGGGATCAGGCCGTTCTCGGCGATGATGGTGTCATAGATCGCCTGACCGACGTTGTTCCAGGTCTCATGGACGTCGGAGAAGGTGAGGATGGAGTTCGGCTTCACGCCGGAGCAGACGATGAAGTTCGTGGTATAAGAGGTGGAGGTGTGCTCAACGGGTTCGCCGCTTTCGTCACGAAGGTTGCAGGTAGCCTGGCAGTATACGGGGTACACGCCGGCCTTCATGCCCTGGAGCTCAGGGATGGTGATCGTGCTGGTGGCGGTGGGGCCGGGGATTTTTTCGCGCTCGCCGTAAGCCTGACCGTTCACGAACCACTGGAGATAGATGTTGTTGGCGGCAGAGCCTTCCGGCAGGGAGACGGTCACGGTGTATGTGGGTGCGGCGTAGCCGCTGTCCACGAGAACGTAATGCAGGGATTCGGGCTGGACGTCGAACACGGGCGCATCCGCGTCCACGGTCTCGCCGCTATCGCCGGCGCCGCCGGGATCCGAGGAAGCCGTGCCGGAGTAGACGTCGCCCTTCACGGCGGCGCTTTCGTCCTGTGTGCCGACGATGACGCCGCTGTCGTTGACCGTCAGGTACCAGGTGACGCCGCCGTCGGTGTAGGAGATGAGGGTAGTGGACGGACCGCCGCCTTCGTTGACGGTCCAGTAGCCGGAGGGCTCGGCGCCGTCCTTGCCGGTGTGCGTGACGTTGCCGCTGCCGTCAACATAGAGGTAATCAATGCTCCCGGGAGGATCGTTGAGATAGAAGGCATAGCCGCTGCCGCTGCTGTGAGCCTTCAGAATGACATAGTTGCCGTCGATCGTCATCGTGCTGTCGCCGCCGACGCCGCTGATGACGGCGTCCGTCGTGCCGACGGAGCCCTTGCCGAACTGGATGGTCTTGCCGCCGAGAGAGATGGCGATCTGGGTCTCATCCGCCACGTCCTGGAAGGGGCCCTTCCAGGCGGAGAAGCCGTCGGACCCGGTATCGCTGGTATCGCCGGTGTCGCCGGTATCGCCGCCGGTGTCGTCCCCTTCATCGGCGTCATCGCCGCCGGTCGCTTCGGAAACGACATAGATGACGATGGAGGAAGCCGCCGCCGACGAATTCGTCGTGGTCTCGAAAGCGTCGGTAATATAGTACTTGGTGCCGGCTTTATCGTAGATCATCTGACCGCCGCTGTAGCTCCAGTTGTGGGCGGCGGTGCCGCGAACGGTGACAGCGCCGGGGTCAGCGCTGTTGTAAACAAGGTACTGGCCGTTGCTGTCCTGCAGGGAGGAGCCTCTGGAATCGGTCTCGGCCGTCCAGATCATGTCCTCCGTCGGATTCTCTGCATCGCCGGACTTGACCTGTCCGCCTGCCGTCAGGAACTGACCGCCGATGGAAATGAGATACTTCCCGCCGTTTGCAAAGCCGTTGGCGGCGTCAGCCGCGTTGGCGGAGAGGGCCTCGACGCTATCCTCCTCAGTCTGTTCAGAGGGTTCGTCCTCGGACTCATCCCCGGTCTCCCCGGCGGGTTCGTCCCCGGGCTCATCCCCGGTTTCCCCGGCGGGTTCGTCCCCGGGCTCATCCCCGGTTTCCCCGGCGGGTTCGTCCCCGGGCTCATCCCCGGTTTCCCCGGCGGGTTCGCCCTCGGGCTCATCCCCGGTTTCCCCGGCGGGTTCGCCCCCGGGCTCATCCCCGGTTTCCCCGGCGGGTTCGCCCTCGGGCTCGTCTCCGGTCTCCCCGGCGGGTTCGCCCTCGGGCTCGTCTCCGGTCTCCCCGGCGGGTTCGCCCTCGGGCTCGTTTCCGGGAACCGGGGCGTTGTTCTTGACGATCACGGTGTCGTCAGGCGCTGTCTCGATGAGCTCCTCATCAGCAAACGCGAAAGCGCCGCTCACGAGAGTCAGCATCATGGTCAGAACAAGCAAGATACTCAACAGCTTTTTCATGCACAAAATCCCTTTCTGTATTTTTCCTTTCCCAAAAAATGGGCATAAAAGATTTTACCATGCTTGTTATATAATTTTCAATTTAAAGTTCGTTATAAACATTAATAAACTGTTATATTTCAAGTGTTGAACAGAGAAAAAAATCCGGTCCTTTTTTGTGCAATTTTCCCATAGGGACGAAAAGGCGCGGGAAAGACATGCTTTCCCGCGCGGGTATTTGAAGGAAGCCGATCATTCGGTATAGGCGGCGCTCAGCTCCTCCAGCCGGTCCAGGACCGGCTGGCACACCTCTGCGACGGCGTTTTCCTCGCGGAAGGTCCGCAGGCCGCATTCCTCCAAAACGGTAAGATAGCCCTCGTCATGCGCGCCGCGGCGGAGAACGTCCATATACATGTCGGCCGCCGCGTCAAAATCCGTCTGGGCGGCGTCCCAGATCTGCAGGGCGGCCACGGCGGAGGCCGCATAGCTTATATAATAGAGGGGCTGCTGAAAGTTGTGGCTGACATAGACCCAGGTGCTGTCCCAAGTAGGCTCCTCATACAGACCGTATTCCGCGCAGACCTGCGTGTGGATGGCGTTGATGCGCTCCGGCGTCAGCGGCTCGGACTCGTCAAAGATCCGGCGCTGGAATTCGTCGTAGACGCAGCCGTCGATGATGTTTCCGAGCAGGTTGTCGAGATTCAGGAACTCCGCGACATCGGCGCCGTCGGCGTAGATCTCGCCGTAAAAGCTCGTGAACAGGGCCTGCAGGGCATTGGAGTGGATCTCGGACAGATCAATGCTGTCGGTCTGCGTCAGGATGTCCGTCTGCGGGCTGAACCAGAAATCGGCAAAGTGACCGAATTCGTGGGTCAGGGTGGCGAGGTCGTAGCAGTTTTCTCCCAGCGAGAGGAACAGGAACGGACTGTGAAAATAGAGCATGGTGGTGGTATAAGCGCCGTCAAAGCGTCCGGAGGCGGCGGGGGCTATATCGTATAGGCCCCGTCCGGTCAGCTCGCTCCAGGGCTCGAGAAGAGCGCTGTCCACCCGGGGGAGATACTCGCCCAGGATGGCAAGAAGCTCGTCGGGGGAATAAACCGGAGCCGCGGTGTCCGCTGCGTAGCTTATGTCGCTGTAATACAGGTCCGCGTAATACTGCCGTGCGATCGGCTTCACGGCGTCGCAGAAAAGCTGGGTGTCCTCCGGACCGTAGTCACGCGCATAGAGACATTCATACGCATAATCGGTAAAGGAGTCATATCCGGCCAGACGGGCCTCCTCGTTCCAGAGCCCGACAAGCTCGATATAGATCGGGGCGAATTTCTCGCACAGCACCTGCTGCAGGCCGGTGTAGATCTCGAGGTAAGCATCGTAATCGAGCTCGGCCAGCGCCGTGCCGGGGAAGCCGTATAAGCTGTCCAGCGTCCAGGTCTCGCCGTGATAGTCGTACTCGATATCATATATGGTGTCGTACAGCATCCTGTATTCGTCGACGAGCGCCAGCTCCCGGTCGCTGGCGTCCAGCTCCTCCTGCGTGAGCGGCGCATAGCTGCGGTATGCCCCGGCGGCGTCCGCTCCGATGTGCCCGATAAAGGCGTCCGCGCAGTCCGTTTCCAGTATGTCGTGCCCGACGGAGAGAAGAACGTCCTCCGCCTCCGACCAGAGAAGGTTGGAATGGGCGTATTCGCCGGCCCAGTATTCGTCGTAAATATTGGCGTCCGAGCGCAGCATGGCCAGCGTGGTCAGCGTGTCGATATACAGCATTTCGTCGTACATGGCGTCGTACAGCTCGAGGACGCCGTCGGCGTCGCCGGCTTCCGCGAGCGCGGCGATCCTGTCCGCCGTGTCATAGAGAGAGGTCAGGTCATAATGCTCGTAGCGGATGTCCTCATAGGGAAGGGCCTCCGGCTCCGGCAGGGCGGCCCCAGCGTCCTCCGCGTCCGCGCCGTCCTGCACGGCGAGCGCCGGCACAGCGGCTTCGGCGTCGTCGACCGCGTCGTCTGTCGGGCCGGTGAGGCCGAACAGGGAACAGAAGAATACGGAAACGGTCAGAAAAAGGGAGAGGATGGGATTCATATGGCTCCTTTCGGCGGCAGCGCCGCTTCCAAGTTTTCAGTTTCATAGTATGTGTACCTTTATATTATACATTCCTGCTCCGCGTCTTGTAAAGCATGACGCGAAAGGGAAAATCATGTGCGATTGACAGTGCGGCGACTTCATGATAGAATGCGCAGATATGAGTTTGGTATTTAAAAAGTATATCGGGGACCGGGCCTTTTACCGGCGGGCCATGACGGTGATGCTGCCGATCCTGCTGCAAAACGTGGTGACGAACTTCGTCTCGCTGCTGGACAATATCATGGTCGGACAGACGGGGACGGCGTCGATGAGCGGCGTGGCCGTCGTCGGGCAGCTCTTCTTCATCTTTTATCTGATCATTTTCGGGACGGTTTCCGGCCCGGGGATCTACTGCGCCCAATTCTGGGGCGCGGCGGACGAGCGGTCCTTCAAGGCGGCGTTTCGCTATAAATTCCTGACGGCGATGGCTATGTGCCTGCTCTGCATGGCGGTGCTGAGGCTGTGGGGCGCGGAGCTGATCGGACTGTACCTGACCGGCGAGGAGGCGCAGCGGCAGGAGGTCATGGCTTACGCGCAGGGGTACCTTCGCGTTATGCTGTGGGGCATGATACCGTATACGCTGTCCATGATCTATGCCTCGACCCTGCGGGAGGCCGGGCGGACGGCGGTGCCGATGGCGGCGTCATGGGCGGCCGTCGCGGTAAACCTGTTTCTGAACTGGGTGCTGATCTTCGGAAAGCTGGGCGCGCCGGCAATGGGCGTGCGCGGCGCGGCGGCGGCGACGGTCGTGTCCCGCCTGTGCGAGACGGCGGTCAACATGATCTGGAGCCATGCGCATAAGCGCGAGCTGCATTTTACCGAGCGGATGCTGGAGGGCTTCCCCATGCCGCGGAAGCTTCTGCGCGGCCTTGCCGTGAAAAGCATCCCGCTCATGGTGAACGAAGCGCTCTGGTGCATCGGCACGGCGGCGCTTATGCAGATCTATTCCACGCGCGGTCTTGCGGTGGTGGCCGCGCTGAATATCGGCTACGTTCTGATGGACCTTTTCAATGCGATCGCGTTCAGCGCCGGTACCTCCATCAGCATTCTGGTGGGGCAGGAGCTCGGCGCCGGGGAGACCGAAAAGGCGGTCGATACGGACCGCAAGCTTTTGGTTCTCGGCACGGTGATCGCGTTGGTCATCTGCGTTATCATGATCGCCTGCTCCGGGCTGTTCCCGCAATTTTACAACACGACCCCGGAGATCCGGGCGCTGGCGGCGCGGCTGATCCGGGTCATGGCGCTGGTCCTGCCGCTGGACTGTATCGCCCACGGGTGCTATTTCACCATGCGCTCCGGCGGAAAAACGCTCGTGACCTTTCTGTTTGACAGCGGCTTTTCGTGGACGGTCAACGTCCCCGTGGCCTATCTTCTGGCGCGCTTCACGGACATGGGCATCCTGCCGCTGTACGCGCTCAGTGTGTTCACGGTGATTATAAAATGTATCATCGGCGGCATACTTGTGCATAAGCGCTACTGGGTGAATACCCTTACCGGGCAATAACAGCGGCCTGTCCGGGAAATGGTGTCATTTTTGTCATTGATTCGTAAATAATTTATACTTTTTTCATTGACTTTGCAAAGGTCAGGCTTTATAATAATTGTGAATCTTCCTGCGAGAAACAAATTGAAATCGGGAGGGAATGCAAATGAAACGCATTTTAACTTTGATTCTGTCGCTGATTATGGTGTTCAGCCTTTTCAGCGTTATGAGCGTTTCCGCGCTGGCAGATGAGGGCGAGCTGACGATCGTTCTCACCGGCGGCACCGGAACGGCTATCGGCGGCGAGGGCATCGGCTTTGCCACGGCCGCCGCCATCAAGGCTACATACGATAGCGACGCGGTCCTCATGGTGGACGCCGGCGGGTTTGACGCCGGCGCGGCCGCGATTATGACCGCCGCCGGTTACGATCTGGTCGTCCCCGACACGGTTATGGCCGACTGGGCGATCACCAGCATCTCCATGAGCAATCCGGACCTCAAGGCCGGCGCTATGTTTGAGAAAAACGGCGTGAAGGTTGCGTTTGTGGGCGTAGCGCCCATGGGCGATATGGACTCCGCCGCGTATTATGAAGCCATCCAGGGCGCAGTGACCGCCGCCCGTGACACGGGCGCCGAGTTCGTGATCGCGCTGGGCCTCGTGAGCGACGCCAACGCTCTGATTAAGAATGTCCCGGGCATCAGCGCAATCCTGACCTATGGCGAGACGGCGGTCGAGGCTCTGTCCGTCGCCGTCGAGGAGTCCGCAGAGGACGAAGAGGAAACCGAGGAGTCGGAGGAAACGGAGGAAGCGGCCGGCGCCGCTGCGCAGGCTCTGCTGGTCAGTGTCGGCAGCGACTTCGAATCCATTGGTATTGTCACGATCAAGGGCAATATGCTCTATGCCGAGACGGTGAACGACGAAACGGTCGATGCGCTTGATATCAGCGAGAGCGAGATCATCCTGGCGCTGGAAAGCGCTTTCCAGTCCGCGCAGACTGGTGAGACCGAGGAACCGGTCGAAGAGACCGAGGAGCCGGTCGAGGAGACCGAGGAGCCGGTCGAAGAGACCGAGGAACCGGTCGAAGAGACCGAGGAACCGGTCGAGGAGACCGAGGAGCCGGTCGAAGAGACCGAGGAGCCGGTTGAGGAGACCGAGGAGCCGGTCGAGGAGACCGAGGAGCCGGTCGAAGAGACCGAGGAGCCGGTCGAGGAGACTGAGAAGCCCGTCGAGGAGACCGAGGATACAGTCGCGGAGGGTGCCGCCGATACCGAGGGGTCTTCGGCGGGGGCAGCGAGCGATACCGACGCCGACGCCGACAGCGACGGGACGGCGGATGAGACGGGAACGGATAACGCGAGTGCGTCCAATGCAAACGGCAACACTAACGGGGAAGAGAAGCCTTCCACGGATCTCGTTGAGTATATCCGCGGCCTGGAGGATCTTGAGCTTACCTTTGAGCATCCCATCGATTCTGTGAAGGTCAATGGCTCCGTCTTTGAGGACCGTTACTACACGCTTTCCGATGACCGCATGACGATCGCCATCGACGCCGACGTTCTGAATGCTTGGGGCAACGGCACCGAGACCGGCAACTATCAGTTCACCTTCTCGTTTACGGACGGCACGGAAGATGAGGTCATCACGGTGAACATCTCCGGCACCGCTCCCACCCCCTCTGAGACGGAGGAACCGGACCCGACCGCTACCCCGGAACCCACGAAGGAACCTTCCGCCACGCCGGCGCCGGAGAAGAATGCAAACAGCAAGGGCAATAATACCCCCGCGACGGGCGATACCAGCCCCATCGGACTGTATGCTGCGATTCTCGGCGTTATGGTGGTTGCGCTTGCGGTTGTGATCGTTCTGGTCGTTCGCAAGAACAAGACCCGGCAAAAGTAATAAAAACAATAACGGATAATAAAAAAATCGGCGGGGAGACCTGCCTGAACTGCTCCCCGTCAAGTAGACAGTGAAATATTTTAAAGAAAGTTCACAGCGC
>CAYOSI010000006.1:0-73252 GCA_964406615.1 uncultured Oscillospiraceae bacterium | reverse complement strand
CCTCATTCTGCCAGACTCCTGCAAATTAATTTGCGCATAATTCTTGACAGTACCATTCCTCTGTGCCATCCATAGGGTATAGTTGAAGCGAATGAGGGGGTTACATACTCCGTGTTGGATTTGCTGATTGCTTTTCTCTGAATTTGCAATAAAAACGCAGACGCTCCAACATTCGTTAAAGTGTCTGCGTTGGCTTGAATTTATCATCGGCAACGCCAACGGACATGGCCCGTCGGTTCATAGTCAGTACTCTCAGACGCGGTCCGAGGATGGGTTGTCGTGTTTACCTGCCCAAGGCAGGAAGCATAGTATGTTTTATATATTTAGTGTAGCAGAGAAAATTTTTGTAGTCAACTTCAAGTGAGTTTAATTTTGCAAATGTCTCATAGTCGATTTTGATTTTTATATTGTTTTCTCCATTCAGCGTAGTAATCGTATCCATCATCCTCGAACGGCGGGGCTGGGATCGGATTGCCCGGCAACAGAAACCCGGTTTGGATTCCTAGTCTCCAAGATGTGCGAGTTTAGTGGATCAGTTCTGTGAGGTCGTGGATAATCATGACTGCAATATTTCGTATTAGTCTTACTTTCTTCATCATCTACAAATCCTCCGTTTTACACATTTGTCAGATACGATTAACAGTAAACCCCAAAAGGATAATCCAAAGGGTTTCGACCCGCCCAGAATCCCCGAAACCCTTGCGGTTAAAGCGTTTACGTGAATTATAAACGGGCAAAAAATGTATTTTGGGCGATTACACGTTTTGTATAGAATTATACGCACTTACCGACAGTATTTGAGCACTTACCGACAGATACGAAATAAAACCAGACAGTTTTCACGGATTTAACTGGCTAAGACTGCGAAAAACCGACAGTTTTATATGCAGTCCCGATGACGGCGGACCAGGAGGAAAAAACATACTCAAAATCGGATGGCGGAGCTGCTTCCGCATCGCGGCCACGGCCCTGGCTGTATTCGCCTGCATCTACTACTGGGCGGAGGGGCATAAGGTTTATACGTGCGGTCATCCGCGCGCTTTCCGCTTTGCTGACAGGCTGCGACATCGCCTATATCGTCGACATCCTTATGGGCTTTCTCGAGCGGCATTATTTTCCAAGAACGAAAAAGGCCTTTCTGATCAAAAGCTGGCGGCTAACTTGCATGGCCGCCTTCCTGCTTGTTTTGCTTATCATTACCTGGTGGCTGCGCTGGTCGTTCCCCAGCTTACGGAAAGCATAGCCCTTTTGGTAGACAGGCTGCCGGAAGCGCTGGCGCGGCTTTGCGAAAATGAAGCTGTGACCAAATATCTTCCTCTAGTGTCGGAAAAGCTGGAGGCGGTGGACTGGGACATCCTTGCTGCGCAGGTGCAGAATTTTGTCAAAACAAACGCCGGCGGCATTGTAGGGGGCCTTGCCGCCGTGCCTCTTGCGTCCACGGCATATCAGCTTATCCGTAACGACGCAAGCAAGCGAAGGCATGCGCCGAAGAAAAGAATCAACAAGCCGGGGCCTCGCATCATTTTTGCTCCTGCTTATCGGCCGCTTCAAAATTGCGATGCAGGAGCGTGTGCTCCCGGCCCTTGAGCAGCGTGTCGTATAGATGCAGCACCAGCGGATTGTCGTTGGATTTTTTAATCTGGGTGTTGACATCCGTATCATATAACCCCTTCATACGGGTGCGCCGCGTGCGGGGCCCGGCCCCCAGAGGCTGCCCGCCGCCCATGATACAGCCCCGCCGACAGGCCATAAACTCCACGAAATCGTAATGAGCCTCGCCGCTTTTTAGCTTTTTCATGAGCATGTCCGCGTTGGCCAGGCCATTTACGACGGCTATCCGGAGCTCCCGGCCGTTATAGTGGAAGGAAAACTCTTTTACGCCGTCCTCCCCCCGCGCGCCGCTCTCCCGCAGGACAAGCATATCCCGTCTGGAGTGTCCCGGCTGCAAGCTGCGAAGCACCGCCTCGGTAACGCCGCCGGACGCGCCGAAGATCACGCCTCCACCAGAGCCAATGCCGAAGGGGACATCCGCCGACTCCATCTCCATCTGCCCGAACTGGATGCCGGCGGCCCGAATCATGGTGGCAAGTTCTGTCGTTGTCAGTACATAGTCCACATCCCGCACGCCGTTGGTGGTAGACTCAGGGCGCAGAATTTCCTCCTTCTTCGCCGTGCAGGGCATGATCGCCACGGAAACAAGCCGCTTGCCGCCGCCTCGCTCCGGGTCGCGGTAATATTCCCGGATAACGGCCCCAAACATCTGCATGGGAGAGCGGCAGGTGGAAAGATGGGGCGCAAGCTCAGGATACCTTGTCTCGCAGAACTTCACCCATGCCGGACAGCAGGAGGTAAACAGCGGGATATTATCACCCGTGGAGAGCCGTTCCAGAAACTCCTTTGCCTCCTCGATAACCGTCAGATCCGCGCCGTAGGTGGTGTCGAACGCCTCATCAAAGCCCAGCCGGTGCAGCACGCTGATCAGCTTCCCCATGACGTTTTCACCCTTCGGCATATCGAAGGCGTCCCCCAGCGCCACACGCACTGCCGGGGCCACCTGGGCCACGACGATGGCGTTCGGATCCGCCAAGGCATCCCAAACGGCCTCCATATTCGTCTTTATGGTGATCGCGCCCGTGGGACATACCACGCGGCACTGGCCGCAGTTAACGCACGCCGTCTCCGCCAAAGGCTTATTGAAGGCCGGCATAACGGCGGCATCCGTACCCCGGTGGGCCAGATCAATGGCGCAGACACCCTGGGTATCCGCGCACACGCGGACGCAGTCGCCGCAGAGGATGCACTTGTTGGGATCGCGCACGATGGCGGGCGAGCTCATATCCAGGGACTGGCGGGGCTTTGTGTTTTGAAAGCGAACATAGTGGATGCGCATGCTGTAGGCCAAAGTCTGCAGGCGGCAGCTCCCGCTTCGGATACAAGTGGTGCAGTCCCGGTCATGGGACGCCAGCAGCAGCTCCAATATGATCTTCCGATAGCGCATCAGCCGGGGTGTATTCGTATGAATAATCATGCCGTCCCGTGGCTGCTCCGAGCAGGATGCAAAAGTGCGGCCCTTATCATCCTCTACGGTACACAGGCGGCAGGCCCCATAAATGGAAAGCTCCGAATGGTAACAGAGCGTAGGCAGGTCGATACCCGCCTTTCGGATCACCGACAGGATATTTTTCTCGTTGGTAAATTCAACCCGCATCCCGTCTATTGTCATTGTTCCCATAATACTGCGCCTCCTTATTCCGCATAGATCGCGCCAAAGGCGCAGACTTCACGGCAAGCGCCGCACCGGACGCATGCCGCCGCGTCGATGGAAAATGGCTTCCTGATCTCGCCGTGAATGGCCTGCGCCGGGCAGCCCCGGGCACACCGGGAGCAGCCCCGGCATTTTGCCGCGTCGATTTTGTAGGTCAGCAGGCCGGTGCAGACCCCCGCCCGGCAGCGCTTTTTCTCAATATGTTCCCTGTATTCGTCCTCAAAGGCCGCCAGCGTGCTCAGCACCGGCTTCGGCGCGCTCTGGCCCAGGCCGCATAGAGCCGTATGCTGCACCACATCCGCCAGCTCGCGCAGCTCGTCCAAATCCTCCGGGCAGCTTGCGCCGGAAACAATCCGCTCCAGGATCTCCAGCATCCGTTTTGTCCCCTCTCGGCAGGGTACGCATTTGCCGCAGCTTTCCCGCTGCGTAAAGCTCATAAAGAACCGGGCGACCTCCACCATACAGGTATCCTCGTCCATAACCACCAGCCCGCCGGAGCCGATCATAGCCCCCAGCTTCGCCAGGGAATCGAAATCCATACGGCTGTCCAACTGGCTCTCCACCAGGCAGCCGCCGGAAGGCCCGCCGATCTGCACGGCCTTAAATCCCTTCCCGCCCCGAATGCCCCCGCCGATATCAAAAATGACTTCCCGCAGGGAGATGCCCATGGGCACCTCGATAAGCCCTGTGTTTTTTACATTGCCCGTCAGGGCGAATGCCTTGGTGCCGGGGCTGTCCGGCGTGCCGATACCCAAATACCAGTCCGCGCCGTTTTTGACGATCATGGGCACGTTTGCAAAGGTTTCCACATTGTTAAGAACCGTAGGCTTGCCCCATAGCCCTTGCTCCACCGTGCGGGGCGGCTTAACACGGGGCATACCCCGGCGCCCCTCGATAGAAGCTGTCAGAGCTGAGCCCTCGCCGCAGACAAAGGCACCTGCGCCGCGGCTGATATGCAGCCGGAAGGAAAACGCTGAGCCAAAGATGTGATCGCCCAAAAGCCCCAATTTTTCTGCCTGGGCGATAGCCGTGCGAAGCCGCTCAATAGCCAGAGGATACTCCGCGCGGACATAAATATAGCCCTCCTGCGCCTGCACGGCATAAGCGGCGAGCATCACGCCCTCAATCATCCGATGGGGATCGCCCTCCATGACGCTGCGGTCCATAAACGCGCCGGGATCGCCCTCGTCGCCGTTGCAGACAACATAGCGTATTTTTTCCGGCTGTCCCGCCACCTGCGCCCATTTCCGGCCGGTCGGGAAACCCGCGCCGCCCCGGCCCCGCAGCTTTGCTTTCAGGACGGTGTCTATGACCGCCTGGGGTGTCATCTCAAACAGCGCCTTTTCAAACGCCTCGTAGGCTCCCACGGCTAGGGCATCCTCGATATGCTCCGCGTCGATGTGCCCGCAGTTTTTCAGTACCAGTCGGGTCTGCTTTGCGTAGAAAGGGATATCCTCCTGCTGCCGGTAGATTCTTCCTCCGCTGTGATACATAAGCCGCTCCACCGGCTCGCCCTGCAAAACGGTCTTGTGGAATATATCCTCGCAGTCGTCCAGGGTCACCTTTAGATAGAGATAATGATACGGCTCAACGCGCACCAGAGGCCCCATCTCACAAAAACCGTGGCAGCCGCTTTTTCTTACACCCACATGGGCAATCTCCTCGCCGAACTCCACCCGTACGTTGCTCTTGTCAGCGGCCAGCTCTTTCATATGCTCATACAGCTTGTCCGATCCGCCCGCAAGGCAGCCCGTCCCGCCGCAGATCAGCACCCGCACCCGCTCCTCACTCCGCTTTTTCCGGCACTGCTCCCGAAATAGCGTTAGCTGCGTTCTGTTTTCAAGTCTCATGCGACTCACCTCGCAACTGCTTTACCAAAGCCGTGATCTTCTCCGGCGTCAGCTGCGGATGGACCCGGTCGTCCACCGTCACCGCCGGCGCCAAGCCGCAGGCGCCCAGGCAGGATACCGTCTCCACCGTAAAAAGCTTGTCCGGCGTGGTGGTCTTTCCCTGCTCCAGACCCAGTTCTTTTCGTAGCCGCTCCAGGATAGGACCGGATCTGCGCACATGGCAGGCCGTCCCGTCGCAGACGCGAACGACGAATTTCCCCTTGGGCTCAAAGGAAAAATTCTCGTAAAAGCTGGCTACGCTGTAGGCCCTGGCCTCGGGGATGCCCAGCCTGTCCGCAATATGAGCTAAAAACTCCGGTGCCACATAGCCGATCTCCGCCTGTACATCCTGCATAATGGGGATCAGGGATCTTTCCTCGCGGGGATACCGCGCCATGATCCTGTCTGCGGCCTCAAATGAGGTTACGTCTGGCATAATATCTCCTTTTTCCGTTTTTGTTATTTATTTAACTATTTTTCTGAATTATGTGCACACCCACTTTGGCGCAGGTGTGCATTTCTGGTTTTTTGACAATCCCGTTTTCCTATCCTGCCGCCTTTTCGGCCGCTTCAATGATGTGCTTGCAAAGTACCGCCGTCGTAACGGAGCCGACGCCGCCCGGCACCGGGGTCACGGCCCCCGCCAGAGGCTCTGCTTTGTCAAACCTTACATCCCCGCAAAGCTTGCCGTTTTCGTCTACGTTAATGCCCACGTCTATGATGGTCTGGCCGCGGGAGATGTACCGCCCGTCCACCGCGCCGGCGCTACCCACTGCCGCGACGATGATATCCGCCCCCCGGCAGATCGCCACAGGATCCACAGTTTTCGTGTGGCACATGGTCACGGTAGCATTTCGCTCCATAAGCATCATAGCCGCCGGCCGGCCAATCACAAGGCTGCGTCCGAGGATTACGGCGTGTTTCCCCGAGGGACTTATACCGTAATGCTCCAGGATTTCCATGACCGCCTGCGCCGTGCAGGGAGGGTATCCTGCTCCCTTCCCGGAAAAAACGCGGGCCAGGGAGCCGGCGGTCATGCCGTCCACATCTTTCTCCGGAGCCAGCAGCTCACAGGCCGCGGCCTCCATTGCCTTATCCTCCAGGGGTCGGAACATAAGGCAGCCATGGATGGCATCGTCGGCGTTGATTTGACGCACGGCATCCAGCAGCTCCTCTTGGGTGCATCCCGCCGGCAGGAGAAATCGCCTTACTGCCACGCCGGTCTTCTCACAGCGCTTCATGGCGCCGGTTTCGTAGGCGATATCATCGCCCCGCTCTCCCACCCGCAGGATCGCAAGCGTCGGTTCTACGCCCTTTTCCTTCAGCGCCGCGCTCCGCCGGAGTAGCTCCTCGCTCAGCGCCGCAGCCACAGGCCCGCCTTTTAAAATCTCTGCCACCTCAAGCCCTCCCTCGAATTCTGTTCATTACCGCTTCCGCGATTACATCTGCCTTGGGTAGGTATTCATTTAGTGCCTCATCAACATCTCTTTCGATCTTATCTGCTGCATCTCTGTCTTGAAGGTTTTTTGTGTTGATAAAAACATTCATGGCGGCGGCCTCTATGGCCCCGCGGCACAGAAGCGCGCCGCAGCCCACATCGGAGAGAAGCATAACACTACCTTTCACGCGCATTTCTTCCAGCAGGTCGATAGCTCTTGTACAACATTTTACCATCTCGACCGGGGCAGCGTAAGCTTCCAGTGTCGCCTTCTCCAGGATTTCATTACGTTGAGGATCTTCCTTGGGGATGGCATAGGCGCGGCTCAGCGGCTCAAAGGCCACCGCGTCTGCCTCCACCAGCTCCAGAAAGCGCCGGCGAAGGGACTCTGCCCTTCCCAAGATCGCTTGTACCTCGTCCTCTACTGCTGCGTATTTCTTTTTGCCGACGGTAAAATTTCCTACCATAGAGCACAGCGCAATGCCTAAGGCGCCCACAAGCGCCGCCGCGGCGCCGCCTCCCGGCACGGAGGACTTTGACGCCAAGGCCTCTGCAAAAGACGCGCAGCTTTTTTCTGTCAGCTTGTCCGTATCCATCAGAACAGCCCCGTTATCCTTCCGTTTTCATCTACGTCGATCCTCTCAGCAGCGGGCGATTTCGGCAGACCGGGCATAGTCATAATGTCTCCGGTGAGCGCCACGATGAAGCCCGCGCCGGCGGATACCTTCAGGTTCCGCACCGTCACTGTAAAGTCCCGGGGAGCACCCAGCAGGGATGGGTCGTCCGAGAAGGAATACTGTGTCTTTGCCATACAGATAGGCAGCCCGCCGAAGCCCAGCTCCGTTAGCTGCGCCGCCTGCTTTTTCGCACCGGACGTCAGTGTGACACCATCCGCATGATATATGCGCGTGCAGATGGTTTGAAGCTTTTCCTCGATGGGGGCGTCCAGCTCATAGGCGGGATGGAAGCTACTCGGCTGCTCGCACAGGCGCACGACCTCTCTGGCCAGAGCCTTGCCGCCTTCGCCGCCCTTGGCCCACACCTCGGACAGTGCCACGTTCACGCCAAGCTCCCGGCAGTTCTTCTCTACCATATCCAGCTCCGCCGCCGTATCCGTGGGGAAGGCGTTTATCGCCACCACGCAGGGCAGGCCAAATACATCTTTAATATTGGAGACGTGCTGCAAAAGGTTCGGCAGCCCCTTTTCCAGAGCTTCAAGATTCTCGTTATTGAGTTCCGCCTTGGACACACCGCCGTGATACTTCAAGGCGCGAACCGTTGCCACAATAACCACTGCTGAGGGCTCCAGCTCCGCCATGCGGCACTTAATGTCCAGGAATTTTTCCGCGCCCAGGTCTGCGGCAAAGCCCGCCTCGGTGACGGCGTAATCCCCCAGCTTCAGTGCCATGCGCGTGGCGGTGACGGAATTGCAGCCATGGGCAATATTCGCGAAAGGCCCGCCATGGATCAGCGCCGGCGTCCCCTCCAGTGTCTGCACCAGGTTTGGCTTCAGCGCGTCCTTCAGCAATGCGGCCATGGCACCCTCCGCCTTCAGTTCATGGGCAGTGACCGGCCTGCCGTCATAAGTATAGCCCACAATGATCCGCGCCAGACGCCGCTTGAGATCCGCAATATCCGTAGCAAGGCAGAGGATAGCCATAACCTCGGACGCTACGGTGATCTCAAAGCCGTCCTCGCGAGGCACGCCCTGCATTTTGCCGCCCAAGCCGTCCACGATGTGGCGAAGCTGCCGGTCGTTCATATCTACCGCCCGCTTCCATGTGATCTGCTTCGGGTCGATCCCCAAGGCATTTCCCTGCTGGATGTGGTTGTCGAGCATGGCGGCCAGAAGGTTATTGGCCGCGCCGATGGCGTGGAAATCCCCGGTGAAGTGGAGGTTTATATCCTCCATAGGCACCACCTGGGCATAGCCGCCGCCGGCGGCACCGCCCTTGATGCCGAACACCGGGCCCAGCGATGGCTCCCGCAGGGCCACGACCGTCTTTTTCCCAATCGCCCGCAGCCCGTCTGCCAGGCCCACGGAGGTCGTGGTCTTACCCTCTCCCGCCGGTGTGGGGGTAATGGCGGTGACAAGGATTAGCCTGCCGGTCGGCCTGTCCGCCATGTCTCGCAGAAGGCGGCAATCAATTTTTGCCTTATAGTTTCCGTACTGCTCCAGATATTTATCCTTGATGCCGACGGCTGCAGCAACCTCGGTTATTTTCTTTTTTTCACATGCCTGCGCAATTTCGATGTCTGTCATAGGCTCTCCTTTTCATTTTACGGCGGCAAAATGCCTCTCCGACATATACGTATCCCCCGGTGTTTTGCAGCCGGGGGATACCGTCTGTTTATAGATCTTAAATATATGTTACATGGCGGCGCCTAGAACACGGGGCAGCCAAAGCACGACTTGCGGGATATATGTCACGATGAGCATTACCACGATAGCCGCGCCAAGCAGGGGAAAAATAGATTTTGTCGTAGGGCCGATGGAACGGGACTTTGCGATATTCGCCGCAATATAGAGATTGGGTGCCATCGGCGGCGTCATGGCGCCGCAGGTTGTATTGAGCACAATCAAAAGGCCCATGGCAATGTAGCTCATTCCAATGCTGTCGGCCACCGGCAGCAGGATCGGCGTGGTAATAATAATGATAGACGCCTGATCGATGAAGCAGCCAAGAATCAGCAGGATAACGTTGATGACGATAAGAATCAGCACCTTGTTGCCCAGCCCAAGAATCAGATCAGAGACTATTTGGATAAGGCCGAAGTTCGTCATCAGCCAAGCATAGCCGGACGCCATACACAGTACAAAGAGGATCATAGCCGTCGATTTCGCCGATGCGATAAAAATGGACGGAAGATCCTTCCAGCCTATCACCCGATAAATCGGTCCAGCGACAATGATCGCGTACAGGCAGCTAATCGCCGCGGCCTCCGTCGGGGTGAAAAATCCTCCATAAATGCCGCCTAGGATAATGACCGGCATACCAAGCGCCAAAAGTGCGTTTTTTAACGCCGTCCAGAGCTCGCCCTTGGCGAGCTTATCCTTATGCCTGGCCTCTACCTTTCTGTACCGGATCAGCTCCACTGCGATGTATGCAAACATCAGGAGGATGCCGGGAACAATGCCCGCGATGAACATTGCCGAAATGGATACCGAGGCGCACACGCCAAAGGTAATCATCGGAATACTCGGCGGGATGATCGGCCCCAGCACGCCGCTGGCTGCGGCGATAGCCGTAGCGTCGCCCTTGGAATATCCCTCCTTTTCCATGACGGGAATGGTGATGCCTCCGATAGCGGCGCAGGTCGCCGGGGAGGAGCCTGTCAGCGCGCCAAAAAAGGCCGACGTGACCGTCGTGATAATGGCCGTCGTTGCCGGAACCCGGCGCAGCACCAGCTTAAACAGGTCAATCAGGCGCTTGGAAATGCCTCCGCGATCCATCAGGTTGCCCGCAAGCAGGAAAAACGGGATCGCCATCAGCGTAAAGCTGTCGATGCCTGTATACATTTTCTGCACGATCGCCTGAAAAAACGCCGCGCTGCTTCCGGTAAGGACAATCGTCAGCATCCCCGCCAGACCCATGGATACGCCAATGGGTATCCCCAGGGTGATCAGAAGCAAAAAACCCCCGAACATCAGACTAACTTCAGTCATTCACGTCAGCTCCTTCCTCCTTCGTCGCATCCAGCGTGGAATCTGAGATATATTTCTTTTTACCGGTGATAAGGGGTATATAGTATATAAGGCTTTGCAGAGTCATAGAGAATCCGAAGATCACCAGTACCATATAGCTGACCCACATCGGCGTCTGCATTGCGGGGCTTAGCTGTCCCATGGCCTTCTGCTTTGCGACAACCAGAATCGCAAACCGTGTCGCAAGCACGCCGAACAGCAGCATGGCAATTTGGATGATTACGAAAAACACCCTGCGCACCTTCTCGTTTTTGATAGATGCATAAACGGCGTTTACCGAGAAATTTTCGCCTGTGCGCATGACCGCAGCCGCGCCGATAAGCCCCATCCACACCATCAGCGTGCGGGCAAGTTCCTCCGACCATGTTACAAACGGCACTTTTGTGATACGGACGAAGGTTGCCGCCAGAATCAGCAAAAGCATCACCAGAAGGCTTCCGCCCAGGAAGATGGACTCTGTCGTCTCCAGCGCCTTCCCCACTTTTTTTAGAATATTCCAAAAGGTCTTCATTCAAATACCTCTCCTCTAACAGCTATGTGCCCAGAGTAAGGATTTCATAGGGCTGCGGGCGGGCAAGCCGCCCGAAGCCCATGCCGGATATCACCCGGCGGACAGTGCGCTGGACAGGGAGTCAAAAATCTCCGGGTCAATTTGATCCTTGTAGTCATCCCAAATGGGCTGTGTGACAGCCTTCCACTCATCAATATTCGCCTCGTTGACGGTAAATCCGTCCGCAAGAAGCTGCTCGATGGTATCGTTGTCAACGCCGTTCATATACTCGATCATTTTCTCAACAGAATAGTCCATGGCCGCCTGAAGCTCCGCCTTCTGCTCCTCCGTCATGCTGTTCCAAAGGTCAAGATTTATGATGGGAGCCAGCGTTGCGTAGACGTGGTTTGTCAGCAGGACATGCTTGAGTCCCACATAGAAGCCGCCGGAATAAATGGCCGACAGCGCCATATCCACGCCGTCGATGGTTCCCTGCTCAAGCGCGGTGATAACTTCGGAGCCGGACATGGTCGTAGGATACACGCCTGCGGCGGTAAACAGCTTCTGGAAGATATCGCTCTCCACAATGCGGATCTTGAGGCCTTTTACGTCCTCCAGGGTCTTGCACTCGCGGACATTGTTCTCAAACTGACGGAAGCCCTGATCCCAGAAGCCAAGCAGATAAATGTTGGAGGGCAGAAGCGTGTCCGCCAGGGCGCGCCCTTGTTCGCCGTTTAGCACGGCAAGCGCCTCCTCACGGTCAACTGTGACCATAAAGGGCAGATCCAAAACATACATGGAGCCGGAGTAGTTTGCCAGCGGGGACGAGGAAACGACAGCCATATCGACCGTGCCCATGCTGACGCTCTCCGGAAGCTCGCGCTCCGCGCCCAGCGCGCTGTTGGGATAGACATCGATGGAGATAATGCCCTTCTGGCTGAGATACTCGTTCATAAATTCCAGAGCCTTGGAGTGAGGGGCGCTGTCGCCAGCGGGCGTGCCGCACTTGATGACCAGCGTGTCGGCCGCAGGTTCCGCAGGCTCTGCCGCTTCCCCGCCCTCGGGCGCCGCCTCCGGCGCCGGCGCATTCTCAGCGGCAGCCTCCGGTGCGGATTCTTCTTTTTCCGCCTTCTGACCGCAACCCGCAAACAGGGTCGCGACCACAAGCGCCGCAAGGATGAGAGAAATAATCTTTTTCATGATAACCTCCATTTTTATTTTTCTGTGTTTCCACAGAGAATTACGGTTTTTCTGGATATCGTTGCTCCGGCAGCCAGGTTACGCCAGCGGCGCGACGCCAATCTCCGCAGACATAGCGTTTACTTTCTCGATGAGCTCTGCGGGGTACTCGATTCCATTTTTCATCTGTTCCTCCATTCGGCGGGCCTCCGGCTCGCCGGGAACCAGAATCTCCGTGGTGCCCTTCGCCTTTTCCGCGCTTTTCATCTGATCGATGGCAGCGTCCACCCGTTTTCTAAATGCAGTAGCATCCGTAAGTGCGCCGACGTTAATGACCTGAAGTATATAGGCGATATCCAGAGGCTCGTCGGCATATTTGTGGTCATGCTGCAAAAGATCCCGCTGCTCCCGTCCCCAGGGCGTGTCACACAGAACGGCTGTCATAAGCGTGTCGATAAAGGACAGTCCGTAGCCTTTATAGCCGCCCATGGGCTGCAGCATCGCCATCTTGCTGGGATCTGTGGTGGGGAGGCCGTCCTCGTCCAGTGCCCAGTTGTCAGGAATAGTCTGGCCCATCAGTGCCGCCATGGTAACGCGGCCTCCGGCCACCGTGGTGAGCGCCATATCCAGCACCACGTCGGGCTTTTCATAAGCGGGTATCGCCCAGCCCATGGGGCTGTTTCCAAGCAGGGCCTCCTTCGCGCCCGTGGGCGCGATGTTATTTCCCGCCCCCTGGGCGATGCACAGGCCGATCATGCCCTGTTCGGATGCCATCTGGCTGAAATAGGCGCAGGTGCCGAAGTGATTGCCTCTGTGAACCAGAACCGTAGAGGCGCCATATTTTTTCGCGCGTTCAATGGCAACTTCCATGGCGTAATAAGCGCTGATCTGCCCCATGGCGTTGGCCCCGTCTATCAGAACATAGGCGCCGGCGTCGGCTTCTATATAGGGTTTAGCCTTCGGGTCGATAGTTTTATTCTGGATGCGCCACACATAGGTGTCGCAGCGCTGGATACCGTGGGAGTACATACCCCGGACATCGGCGGTCGCCTGGATGTCTGCGGTGAGCGCGGCGTCCTCCGGGGACATGCCCATCTTCTCATAGACCAGGGCCGACCATTGCTTGACACGCTCAAATGGCACACGCACCGTGCTCTCATTAAAAGTATACTCAGACATAATTTGATCTCCCGTTTTACAGATAATAGTTTTTTAGTTCCCCAATCTTCTCTATGCCCACAATCACCTCATCTTCCGATTTCAGCCAGACGCGCTTCTCAGGCGGTTCACCAATGATAACGCCGCCCGGCGTGCCCGTAAAAATAATATCGCCGGGGTTTAAAACTAGAAACTTTGAAATATAGGCCACGATCTCGCAGGGGGTAAAAATCATGCACCGGGTATTGGAACTCTGCCGCAGCCGGCCGTTTACCGTACATGTGATATCCAGCCCTATTGGATCCAGCTCGTCCGCCGTTACCACCCATGGGCCGATGGGCGCAAAGCCGGGGCACCCCTTTCCGATAAGCATCTGATTGGAAATAAACTGGGCCTGTCGGTCAGACACGTCGTTGCCGCAGGTATAGCCGAAAACATGCTCCGCAGCCTCTTCTTGGGTGTGTTATACGCCCGTTTTCCGATAACAACCACCAGCTCCGCCTCAAAATCCATCTTCACCGGGTCTCTTGAGGGAATAGGCACCGCTCCGCCGCAGCAATTCAAAGATTCCGGCGTTTTGCAAAAGATCATGGGATATTCCGGCAGGGCCTCCCCCGCTTCCTCCGCGTGAAGCTTATAATTCAGGCCAACACAGCATATCTTGGTTGGTTTCACGGGCGGCGCCCAGACCGCCGCCTCCAGGTCGATCACCGGAAGCGCTTTGTTTTCCATCAGGGATTCCAGCTGCGGCCTTGCCGCCGTCCAATCTGTCAGAAGCTGCTCCATAGCTACCTTGACGCCGCAGGCGGCCGGGTCGATCAATCCCCGCTCCGTCACAAGGACAAGCCTGGGTTCATGATCCAAAACAATCTGTGCAAGCTTCATTCGTTTTCTCCCCACGAGGGCGCTTCGCGCCCTTTTGGATTTTCCTGCTCCTTACTTTTTCAGGTCGTCAACGTATTCGTCGAAGCCCTCCACCACTGTATTATAACTGTTTTCTCTGGTGGGATAGGCTTCCGTTATAACATCCTCATGGAAGGCGTTGAGGCCATCAATAAACACCTGGCGCAGCTCTGCGTATTTCTTGGCGAACTTCGGGGTAAATTCACCGAAGATGCCGAACATATCATAAAAATTCAAACCATTCCCGGTAGCCCCGGAGCCGCAGCCGCCGCCAAACACGGGAATTTTGACCGCCTCGTTCATGCGCTTGCAGACGCCGACGGGAACACATTCCACCACGCAGGCGAAAGCCCCCGCCTCTTCCAGAAGCTGAATATCCTCATACAGGCGCTTGGCGTCCTCCAGATTTTTTCCCTTTACCCGGAGCCCGCCGGTAGCCGCCGCGGTCTGGGGCGTCAGCCCAATATGGCCCATCACGGGAATCCCGGCGTTGACAACAGCGGCAATCCGCGGCGCGGTATCCCGGCCGCCCTCCATCTTCACGCAGTCGCAACCGCCTTCTTTTATAAGTCTGGTCGCGTTCATAATAGCCTGCTCGTCGCTGACGTTATAGCTGCCGAAGGGCATATCGCCAACGATGAACGTATCCGGCGCGCCAGCTACCACCGCCTGCACGGCAAGAATCATCTGCTCCATCGTTACCGGCGTGGTAGTTTCATAGCCGTATATCACATTGCCGATGGAATCGCCCACCAGGATGCTCTCGATCTTGCTCTCGTTGACGATTTTTGCCATGGTATAGTCATAGACTGTTACCTGGGTGTAATGCCGGCCCTCTTCCTTATAACGCCTAAAATCAGGCACTGTTATCTTCTTAGCCATGTTCTGCTCCTCCCGAATAGTAATAGATCACAGGTTTTCCAGCCCGGGAATATCCACATCCAAGGCATCCTGCGGGCCAGGGAACGCGCCGGAGATGATATCGGCATGGAAGCGGTTCATCGCTTCGACGATTTCAACGCCCACGTCGGCATATTTCCGGCAGAATTTCGGCTTAAAGTCCTGGAAAAAGCCGGTCAGATCAAAGAAATTGAAGCCAAAGCCCTGAGCCTTCGGCCCGGCGCCGGCAGAAAACACCGGAATTGTAACCGCCGCCTCCAGCAGTTCTCCGACACAGTTCGGTACGCACTCAATGCCGCAGGAGCAGGCGCCCGCCGCTTCAATCGCCCGGATGTCATCCAAGAGCTTTTTGGCGGTGTCCAGGGTCTTGCCCTGAATACGCATGCCGCCAAGGCTGGCCGCCGTCTGAGGCGTGACGCCGATGTGGCCCATAACCGGGATGCCGGCCTTGACAATGGCCTCAATCTTATCAGCCACCTCCACACCGCCCTCCAGCTTCACAAGGTCACAGCCACCCTCTTTCATCAGGCGGTTAGCATTTTCCACCGCTTCCTCCCGGCTAGTGTTATAGCTTCCAAAGGGCATATCGCCCATAACAAGGGTATGGGGCGCACCTTTGACCACTGCCTGGGTCGCCAGCACCATCTGGTCCATGGTTACGGGATTTGTCCCCCTGTACCCGTACACAACGTTTCCAATAGAGTCTCCCACCAGGATGCCGTCCACGGTGCTCCTGTCTACTAGGGAAGCGATGGTATAGTCGTAGCAGGTTATCATTGAAAACCGCCGGCCTTCCTCCCGGACCTTTTTGAAATCGCTGACGGTAAATTTCTTAGTCATGATGCGTCCCTCCCTGTGCGGATCTGAGCCAGAAGCTCTGCGACTCCTTCCACCTCCGTGTGGTAACATTCCTCAGGCTGCGGATAATCGGCTGTTTTTACATCGCTGTCAAATTGATTCATAAGCTCGATGAAGCGCTCTGTCAGCTGCAAATAGCTTCGTGTGAATTGCCTTGCGCCTCCATCGGAATAGCAGCAGGGAAGGCCGATGATATCATAGAAATTTAGCCCAAAGCCAATGCCCATCGGTCCGGAATTACCGCTGAAGACCGGTATCTCCACCTTGGAAGCCACCTTCTCAGCCGCCTTCACCGGCACATAATCGAGAGAGCAGGCAAAGGCTCCCGCGGCCTCAATGGCCTGGATATCCGTGATGAGCTTGCGTACCGCATCCAGGGATTTTCCCTGATACTCCATGCCTCCCATAGACGCCGCCGTCTGGGGTGTCAGACCGATATGGCCCATGACCGGCGTCCCGGATTTTACAATAGCCTCGATCTTGTCCGCGATCTCTGCGCCGCCCTCAACCTTGACGCAGTCGCAGCTGCCCTCTTTTACCAGGCGGTTGGCGTTTCTGACCGCCTGAGCCGTGCTGGCGTTGTAGCTTCCGAAGGGCATATCGCCGACGATGAATTTATTGGGCGCACCGGCCCGCACAGCTTGCAGCGCCAGTATCATCTGCTGCATAGTCACCGGCGTGGTGGTCTTATAGCCATAGGCTACAATGCCCAGGGAATCCCCCACCAGGATTGCCTCCATATCGCTCTTTTCCACCAGCGAAGCGACGGTGTAATCATAGCACGTTACCATTCCAAACCGGCGGTTTTCCTCTTTGATCGTCTTAAAATCGGTAACTGACAATTTCTTTCCCATGAAACGACCTCCTTATTATTTTATGGCTCAAATACCCAGGCCTTTGTGAAGGCATCCCGGGTGGCGTCAACGATACGGCCCCGAGTAACGGCATCGCCGGAGAGGATCAGGCGGCCAAAGCGTTTTTTCAGCGCCTCGTGAAGCTCCGTCCTCGGCCGTGTGCCAAGGGACATAACAACGGCGTCCGCCGCGATATCAAACTGCTTTCCGTCCTTATTCTCCACCGTGATGCCTGCCGGGCTGATGCTCAGCAGCTTATGGCCCGGATACATAGCCGGCTTGCCGCCGTATTTTTCCAGTTCGCTGAGCACATCGTTCAGCGTCTGGATATAGATGCCTTGGCCTATGGTATCCAGCATATCTACAAATGTTACCTTGCAGCCCCGGCTTGCCAGGAAAACGCCGGTCTCCAGGCCGGTCAGTCCCGCCCCTGCAACAACCACTCGCTTCCCATCCACAGACTTTTTGCCTGACAGGACCTCCGGTACAGTGCAGACGTTATCGCCGTGGATGCCGGGAATCGACTGCGGAATAATGGGGCTTGCGCCGCAGCATAGAAATGCCCCCTCCGCGTCCATGGTTTCAATCATATCCGGTGTGATCTTGCAATTCAGAACGACCTTTACGCCGGCGCTCTTGAGCTGCGCTGCCATGGCGTTTTTGAGCCAGGTGATCTTCTCCTTCATGGGAGGCTTATCCGCGGAGTTCATCTGGCCGCCCAGCTCACTGCCCATTTCATACAGCGTCACATCAAATTCACGCAGCGCCAGAACTCTTGCAGCCTCCATGCCGCCGGGCCCGCCGCCGATGACCGCGACCTTCCGTCCGGCGCCGTCCCGCTCCATATGTACAAACTCCCGCTCCCGCATGAGCGTTGGGTTGCAGGTGCAGCAAATGCGCCTGCGCTCGATCAGCGTCTCAAAGCACACTAGGCAGCCGATACAATTACGAATCTCATCGGCTTTTCCTGTGCGAACCTTTTCTGCAAATTGAGGATCAGCCAGAAAACCGCGGGCAAGACCCACAAAATCGCTCACGCCCTCTTCCAGAAGACTCTCGGCAAATTCTGGACGCTTAACGGTATTGACAGCCAGAACAGGAATAGACACCGCTTTTTTGATGCCCGCCGCCAGATGCTTCTTCCAGCCCTGCTGGAAGGAGGCCGGCTCACGGTTAAGGTGACTTGTCTTCTGATTACCGGCGGAGACATTGATCATGTTGACACCACAACTTTCGAAATACTGGGCAATACGGATGCTCTCCTCCGGTGTGATGCCGCCCTCGATAAATTCCGAGCCGGAAATACGCACGCTCAGCGGGAAATCCTTCCCACAGGCCTCGCGGATAGCCGCGATGATTTCCCCGGGAAAACGGACGCGGTTTTCAAAGCTTCCGCCATACTTGTCCGTCCGCTGGTTAACGGCGGGGGACAGGAAATCACACAGGAGATAGCCGTGGGCACAGTGGAGCTCCACCCCGTCGAAATCGGCGCGCTTTGCCAGCGCCGCGGCGGCGGCGAACTTCTTTGTCAGCTCATGGATCTCCTCCACCGTCATGGCATGGGTCTTTTCCCCGAACTTCGTCACCGTTTCGCTGGGGGAGATAACCGTGCGCCCGCCGATATCGCTGCTGCGGGTCTCCTTGCCGGGATGATATACCTGAGCAAATATCTTCGTATCGTATTTATGAATGGCGTCCGTAAATTTCTTCCACAGCCGGATGGAATTGGGATCGGTGAGCCAGGCAAGATTTGGCTCCATCACGCCGGTTTCATTATCCACCACCAGCACCCCGGTGATGATAGCGCCGGCGCCGCCCTTTGCCTTTGCCTCGTAATAGGCGATAAAATCGTCGGTGATATATCCGTTCAGATCCGCCAGCGGCGCGCCCACCGGCATGGCGAACATACGGTTTTTGATTTCCAGCCCTCCAACCTTTCCGGGCTGTAAAAGCTTATCAAAGCCCATGTTGGTCTCCTTCACTGCTGCTCTGCCAGGCGGCGGTAAGTCTCGTATTTTCTTCCGGTTTCGGCCACTGCTTCATCCAGCAGCCGCGCACTTTCCTCCGGCATAGACGCCGCCAGGGAAGCAAAACGGTTCTCGCCCATCATATAAGCTCTCACATCGCCTCTGGGTTCCTTGGAATCCAGGATCAGCGCTTTGCCCTCCGGGGCCCGACGCGGGTCGTAGCGATACAGGATCCAATAGCCGGATTCTACCGCCCTTTTCATCTCTCCCATAACATCCTTCATGCCGCATTTAAGCCCATGGCTGATGCAGGGCGCGTAGGCAATGATGACCGACGGGCCCTTATAGCTCTCCGCCTCCGTGACTGCTTTGAGAAGCTGCGCCGGGTCCGCGCCCATGGCAACCTGGGCTACATAGGCGTTGCCGGACTGCATGATAATACGCCCCAGATCCTTTTTCTCGGTCTTGCGGCCGGAGGCGGCAAACTGCGCCGTCGCCCCCTTAGGCGTGGCCTTGGAGGCTTGCCCTCCCGTGTTAGAGTATACCTCCGTATCCAGCACCAGGACGTTCACGTCCTCCCCGGTCGCCAAAATGTGATCCAATCCTCCGTAGCCGATATCATAAGCCCATCCGTCTCCGCCGATAATCCAAATCGACTTTTTGGCCAGCTTATCCCGATCCGCCAGGATCCGGACGGCCGCCGCACTGTCCGCTGACAAGGCGGGAATCCCCTCCAGGACCCGGCACAGGGCGTCGCCGGCCGTTCTGGACTGCTTGCCGTCGTCAAAGGCCGCAAGGTATGCGCCGCAGGCCGTTTGGACGGCTTCATCCGCCGTGCTCTCCGCCAGCGCCTCCACCCTGTGACGGACGCTGTCCCGCTGCTGGGAAACACCCAGCGCCATGCCGAAGCCAAATTCGCCGTTGTTTTCAAACAGGGAGTTTGATACGGCGGGGCCGCGTCCCTGGGCGTCCTTGCAATAAGGGAAGCAGGGGAATTCCGTTGACCAAACCGCCGAGCAGCCTGTGGCCGTGGCGATATACATCCGATCCCCGAACAGTTGGGTAACGAGCTTTGCATAAGGGGACTCGCCGCAGCCGGGACAGGCGCCGGGGAACTCCAGAAGCGGGCGGTTGAACTGGCTGCCCTTTACCGTATTCGTTCCCAGGGGATTTTCCTTTTCAGGCAGGGACATGACATAATCCCAGTTTGCCATCTCGGCCCGCTCTTGGTCGATATGCTCCATTTTCAAAGACTTGCTCTTGGCGGGGCACACATTCACGCAGCTGCCGCAGCCTGTGCAGTCCAAGGGATCCGTCTGCATGACAAAGCTGTACTGCCCCATGACCTTGGGGCCCTTGGCCGCTGTGAGCTTCAGCCCTGCGGGGGCCGCGTCCGCCTCCTCCTTGCGGAGCAGGAACGGCCGGATTGCCGCATGAGGGCACACAAAGGCGCAGAGATTGCACTGGATGCAGTTTTCCGGCACCCAGGAGGGCACAAATTCGCTGATGCCCCTTTTTTCATACTGGGATGTACCAGAGGGGAATACGCCGTCCGCATGATCCTGGAAAGCGCTGACCGGAATGGTTTCACCCCGCTGGTGCAGCACCGGTATCAGAAGCTCTCTCACAAATTTGGGCTGATCGCCGCTGTCGGGCGCAGACTCCGCCGCATCGGCCCACGCGCTGGGAACGGATATCTCCGACAGACCCGTGATTCCTTTTTCCACCGCCTCGTGATTTTTCTTTACGACCTCCGTGCCCTTGGAGGAATATGTCTTTGTGATATACTCCTTCATGTAGCGCTCCGCTTCCTCCATGGGAAGGATACCGGACACCTTGAAAAATGCGGCCTGAAGGATTGTATTTGCGCCCTTGGACATCCCCATATCACGGGCAATGCCGTTGGCGTCGATGGTGTAGAAGCGGATATGCTTCTCCGCCGCATAGCGCTTGAAGGCCG
Organism: uncultured Oscillospiraceae bacterium; assembly: GCA_964406615.1. Lineage (GTDB taxonomy): Bacteria > Bacillota > Clostridia > Oscillospirales > Oscillospiraceae > CAJOIG01. The sequence continues at coordinate 52,685 of CAYOSI010000006.1, read as the reverse complement.
CCGGCAGATTCTTTTCCAGCTCCTCACCTGTCCAGGAGGTGTTCAGCAGAAACGCCCCGCCGGGCTTCAGATCCGACCATGTGTCATACATCAGCATACTCGCTTGATTGTGGCAGGCCACAAAGTCCGCCTTGTCCACATAATAGGCGCTGCGGATGGGGCTGTCACCGAAGCGGAGATGGGATTTTGTCACGCCGCCGGATTTCTTCCCGTCGTATTCAAAGTATGCCTGTACATATTTATCCGTATGATCGCCGATGATCTTAATGGAGTTTTTGTTGGCGCTGACAGTGCCGTCGGAGCCGATGCCCCAGAATTTGCAGCTTGTCGTGCCCTTAGGCGCCACATCGATCTGCTCCATCACCGCAAGCGAACGCCCGGTCAGGTCGTCGTTGACTCCGATGGTAAAATGATCCTTCGGATTTTCAGCCGAAGCATTATCAAAAATCGCCTTGATATGGGACGGAGAGGTGTTCTTCCCGCCGAGGCCATAACGCCCCGCCATAATACGCGGCGCGCCCTCACGGCCGGCATACACGGCACATATATCCTCATAAAGGGGATCGCCAAAGGCGCCCGGCTCCTTGGTGCGATCCAGAACCACCAGCGTCCGTACTGTCGGGGGCAACTCCCGCAGGAAATGCTCCGCCGAGAACGGCCGGTACAGATGCACTTGCAAAACGCCTGTCTTCCCGCCATGGGCGTTCAGATAGTCCACAGTCTCCTGAATGGTGCCGCAGACAGAGCCTATAGCCACCAGGACGATTTCCGCGTCCGGCGCACCGTAGTAGTTGAAAAGCCGGTAATCCCGGCCGGTGATGCCGTTAATCTTATTGAGACAGCTTTCCACCACGGCGGGAAGCCTGTCATAGTAAGGATTAATGGATTCCCGCGCCTGAAAATATATCTCCGGGACATTTCCCGGCGTGTGGAGTGTGGGGTGATCCGGATGCAGCGCCCGGGCTCGGAACGCCGCCAGTTCCTTTTCGTTGACGAGGCCCCGGAGCTGTTCGTAGTCTAGAAGCTCAATTTTTTGTATCTCGTGAGACGTACGGAAGCCGTCGAAGAAATGCAGGAAGGGGACATGCCCCTCGATGGTGGCTAGATGCGCCGCTGCGCCAATGTCCATGGCCTCCTGCACGCTGCCCGAGGACAGCAGCGCATAGCCCGTCTGCCGGCAGGCCATTACATCGGAGTGCTCCGCAAAGATAGAGTAGCCGTGGGATGCGACGGAACGAGCCGCCACATGGATAACGCCGCTTTTAAGCTGGCCCGCAAACCGGTACATCCCCGGTATCATAAGCAGAAGCCCCTGGGAGGAGGTATAGGTAGTAGCTAGAGAACCCGCCTCCGCCCCGCCGTGAACTGCACCTATCGCTCCTGCCTCGGACTGCATCTCCACCAACTTCACAGACTCCCCGAAGGCGTTTTTCATGCCCCCCGCCGCCCAGGAATCCACATGCTCCGCCATCGGAGAGGATGGCGTAATGGGATATATTGCTGCCACCTCCGTAAAAGCAAAGGACGCATAAGCTGCCGCTTCATTGCCATCCATGGTTTTTCGGATTGTCGCTCCGTTTACCACTTATAATACCTCCACGTTGTTTTTGTCGTTAATGCCGACGATTTGTCATCACTACATTATTAATGTTACCCCCATTGTCACACAAATGTCAATTATGAAAACTACCAAAACCACATGTCGATTTCTGTGAGATTAGATAATGGAAATCCCTCTGCCTTTGTGATAGCATGGGCCTGTTAACAAAGTCGCAATTTAACAGCGGAACAGGAATTGTGCGCAAGAAAAAAGACGCCTTTCGGCGTCAGGTCATGGCCCAAATCATTCGTCTGAGGTTCAAAGTGGTCGTGGAAAGGAGGCAGTGGTCCTACGCTTCCTCTAAGCCTCGTCGTAAGACGCGTGTCAATCGGTACGGCCTCTTTGCCCGCAGAACCTTTCCATTGGAGCAGATATAAATGTCTTTCTCCTGGTCATAGTGGAAAGTATCCCGCCTGAACTCCGCCTGTGTGCGGTCATGGACAGCCTGCGGCCGCACGTAAAAGGCGATGCCGTTTTCCGGTTCGGCGCTTCCGTTCTTCCAGCCCTTCCTCCTCATAAGCGTCCAGCCGCTCCCAATACGAGCCCGGCACTTCCGGCAGTTCCACCAGCTCTTCCGAGGCCCGGGAGGCGTTGGCCTTCACGTGGGGGGGAATCCATGACCGCCAGCCGTCCGCTGACCAAACCGGTGGCAATACATTAGTAGGCGCTCTTTGGGGAGACTTTGTCAACAGGCCCAACATTTAACAAGGCTGTCTGTATTGCAGACTGTTTATTTTCTAATCTGAATTTTGGAACAGCCTTCCCTGCTTTGGAACGGGCTGTCGTTTTAACGGAGGATCGGTCTTATGAGCACATTTTTGACTCTGGATGAAGCTGCCGCCCTGATCCGCGACGGCGATACTATCTGGATTAACGCCTTTTCCGCTTTGTCCTCCCCTGTTGATCTCAACCGGGCCATTACCTACCGCTTCCGCCGGACGGGCCGTCCCCGTCATCTGTCTGTATACAGCTCCTTCAGCTTTGGCGACTGGCTCATCCCCAGCGATGTGGAGGGCTATATCTGCGAGGGTGCCGCCGACCGCGTGGTGGCAGGCTTCTTTGGCAGTATGCCCAATGTTGCCGCTGCCATTATGGAGAACCGGATTGAAGGCTATAACCTCCCCGGCGGCATCATGTCTCATATGATACGGGCGGCGGCCAAGGGCTCCAGGCAGCTTTTTTCCCGGATCGGACTTAACCTCTTTGTGGATCCCCGCATTGGCCAATACCGGCTCAATGAACGCTCCACCCAGGTTCTCGTCGAGCTGGGCGAGGAGGCCGGAGAATCCGGCCTGCTGTATAAGATCCCCAAGGTGGACGTTGCTCTTCTGAAAGCCAGTTATTGCGATGAGAGAGGCAATATCTCCTTTTTTGAGGAGGGTGCTTCTATTGATGCCCTGTCCGTGGCGCAGGCCACCCACCGCAACGGCGGCAAGGTCATCGTACAGGTTCAGCGGGTAGAGCGGCGGCGGATGCCGCCCCGGACGGTGAACGTGCCGGCGGCGATGGTGGATGCCATCGTGATCTGCCCCGATCAGCAGCAGTTAACCGGAATGCCGGGATATTATGACTATATCTGCGGCAATTACGTTCCCACCGGCAAGGTGCTCCACGCCTGCCGGGATCAGATGCGGTCCCTTATCGGCCAGGTATCGGCCCGCAACGAGCTGCATCGAGTCATCGCCCGCCGGGCCTTCCGGGAGATCCGAGCCGGCCAGATCGTCAACGTGGGTATAGGCATCCCTGAACTCATCGCCGATGAGGTTCTGTCGCGGGATATGCTGGATGACATCCACCTCAGCGTGGAATCTGGGCACACAGGCGGTTATCCTCTGGGCGGAAAGGCTTTTGGCGCCGCCATATCGCCGGACACTATGATGGATATGGCCCGTCAATTCGACTTTTACGAGGGCGGCGGGCTGGATATATGCTTTATCGGCGCGCTGGAAGCGGACAAGCACGGGAATGTAAACGGGCACTACACCCGCGGCAAGCTGTCCGGGATCGGAGGCTTTGCTAACATCACCCAGACCACAAAAAAGGTAGTTTTCTGCTTCACCTTTTCCGCCAAGGGCCTGACCGGTACCGTGACGGACGGCGCCGTTCGTATTGACCAGGAGGGCAGTATCGTCAAGATTACCGACGAGGTCAGCGCCCTGAGCTTCAGCGCGGAAAACGCCCGCCGCAACGGACAGGAAGTGCTGTATATCACCGAGCGCTGCGTTTTCCGTCTGGGAGAGCGGGGCCTTGTCCTGACGGAGATCGCCCCAGGCACCGATTTACAGCGGGATATCCTGGACAGGCTGAGCTTCGTTCCCGAAATCGACCCAGAGCTGGGAGTCATGGCTTTCTAAGCTGCATAAAACGGATAGTAAAGCCTAAACCGTGTTTGGTGTTTAATTTTTTCTGGACATCTGACGGCAAAAAGTATAAAATATTTTTATATGTGAGGCTTCGTGCATATTGGGAACCAATGTCCATGGCCCGCCAGCGACGCTTTCCACGCCCAGCATCATAACCGGGCTTTCCCATGGCACAGCCCGCAACGGCGCTGCTCCCTCTTTGTGGGGCGTGCCTGAATCACCATGGCATTGGTTTTGGCTTCCAAAAAATTTTTTTACAACGATTTTCTCGGTGCCGACTAATGACTGGATGATGCCCTTGGTACGCATTTTGGATGCCCTACTTTCTGATTATGTTTTTTGCACATAAATCATAACAGGAAATCCTTGCGTACCAAGGGGTCATTCAGATTCTTCTATCCACACATTTGCACGAAGAGCCTTATATATTTTTAGTTTATTAAAATGTCAAAGGCAAACGCCGGTAATCGTTGCCTTTAAGAAAATTTCTTATTAAATTTTCAGCCTGAGGAGTTATAAAAATGCAAAACGCCGCAGAGAAAGAAAGATCTGGCACCGTCCAGTCTGTCGAGCGTGCCTTTCATCTTCTGGAGATCATCAGCCGCGCCGCTTCTCCTGTGAACGTACAGGAACTCAGTGATATGACGGGCATCAGCCGTACCACAGTCCACGGTCTCATCAACACGCTCTTTTCCATGAATTATATCGAGCGCTCGTCAATCCGGGGCAGATATACACTCTCCCCCAAGCTGTACAGTATGATATGCTCTTACCCCCACCGCCTGCCGGTGGTGCGGGCTGCCAACCGGTATTTGGCCCGGCTGTCCGAGGAATTCAATACCACCGTGCATCTCGGCATTCTGAGCACCGACAAGGAAATACTTCTTATTAAAGCATATTACGCCGAAAACCTGGCAAACGTCTCCACCTCCAACTACTTTCCCCTTCACGCCAGCGCCATCGGTAAAATGCTGCTGGCAAACCTGCCGGAGGCGCGCAGGGAGGCCCTGATCGACTCCTTGGAGCTTGTCCAGTATACCCGCAACACCATTACCGACCGGGACGTGCTGAGTAAAGAACTTGCCCGCATCCGTGAGCTTGGTTATTCCCGCGACGACGCGGAGTATCTGGACAACACCCATTGCCTTGCTTTCCCCATCTGGGACTCCGACGGCTCTATCGCCGCCTCCTTCAGTCTTTCCGATATGACCGAGAGCAACTCCTCGGAGGAAAACATTATTCCCGAGGGCCTGGAGTGCAGCAAGCGCTGCTCGCGGGAAATGGGCTGGTCCCTTGGCACCATACGCTGAGGCTGCAACCTTCCCGCTCCGCGCGTGTCTTAACCGCTGAAAGCAAAGAAAAATATTCAGGCGGGAGCTATCCAAAACGGATGGCTCCCGCCTTAACTTTCCTCAATTCTAACCAGTTTCCTTTTCCCGGTAGTCATTATTTATTTTTAAAACAAGCCCTAGTGACGAAATGGGTTTTATGGTGAAATGAATTGGAGAAAACCAAAAACAGAGCAATATCCCTAAATCACTTACTTTTGCTGTGTTAAGGCAACACCGCGCAATAGGAGAAGCTGAAATGTATCAAGCAAGTACGGCGTTGCCCTAATATATTTTGTATTGGCCGTTTTATCTTGCAAGAGCAGGAAAAACAATCTGTTTCATGGATTATCTTATAGAACTTGTAAAGGGCTACCTCGTGACGACGGCTGTTTTTCTTCAAGCAGAGAATACGGATATGACGAAAGCCTCTTTTAAGGACGTTACTTTCTACCTGGACACACGTGTTCTGCTCGCGTATCTGGGATATAAGTTTAGGCAATCTCTGATTCAATCGACACTACCAAACAGGCGCTTGATATGGTAGAATAGCACCATCTCGTAGGAATTGCGCATGACAATTTAATGAAATGGAAAGCGGAGCGTTGGTATGAAATTTAAACTAGACGATTTGGAAGAACTTAAGGCGGAAAAACTGTTTGTGGACAGGATCGAGCCGCGGCAGATTTTTTGGGAGAGCTTTACGGAGATCAAGGGCGGCTTGGATGAGCCGCTGGTACTCAATTACTATGGCGTGGGCGGTATTGGCAAGAGCAGTCTTCACGGGCAATTGGTAAAAGAGCTTCATGAAAAACGTCCGGATGTCAAATACGTGGAGCTAGATTTTGACTTTGTGGAGCGGCGTGAGCCATACAGGATATTGGCGCTGATCAAAAAGAAGCTGGCTGCGGCTTACAGCTTCAAATTTCCGTTGTTTGATGTGGCCTGCTATACGTTTCTTTGCCGTATCGGCGAGGACGCGGAGCGTAAGGAGGTTGAGTCGCTTGTAAGCGGCAGCCAGATATTAAACTTTCTATGCGACGCAGCTTCCATAGTGCCGGGGGCAAGCTTGGTGGGAGGCATCTTCAAACTCTTGGATGAGGGAGTTGCCATAGCCCGTAACGCGTTTTCGGATAAGAAGCAGGTCATTCGTAAAATGGAGACCATGGATATCCGTCTTTTGCATAGCCAATTGCCCATATATTTCGCGGCAGATCTGCGTGAGTGCTTGAAAAATGAGAGTCAGCCCTTTGTCGTTTTCCTGGATACCTATGAAAAACTGGTCAATGAGCTGTCCGCGGTGGGGGAACCGCTGCAAAACGACCTGTGGCTGCGCGGCTCCAGCGGACTGATCCCGCGGCTGCCGAATGTTCTATGGGTTATCAGCGGCAGAGAGAAGCTGAAATGGGCGCGGCTAGACGGTGCGGATCAATGGAATAACGTACTCAGGCAATATCTGCTTGGTACCTTGACTCAGGCGGACGCCGAGGAGTTTTTGCGCTCCGCCGGCGTGGGCGACGGAGCCTGCCGCGAGCAAATTTTTGGGCTAAGCGGCGGGCTTCCTGTAAGCCTGGATCTATACGCGGAGCAATACCTGCGGGAGGGCGCTGTGACAGGTGAGATAACGCCAATTGCCCTCTATGAGCGCATTGTGCGTTATATGTCCGACGCGGAGAAAAGCGCGTGCTATCTGTTGGCCTATCTGGGGCAGTGGACGCGGGAGAGCGCCGTGTCGGCGGCTAAGGCCGCTGACATTTCCCTGTTACCGTCGCTGTTTGATAAGCTTTGCGGATTTTCCTTTGTTCTTACGGAGGATGGTGAAAACTTCCATATGATGCGGCAGGTGGCGGAAGCGCTGCAAAAAAACTGCCCCGCCGCCCTGAGCCGGGCGCTGGCGTTGGCGCCTGCAAGAGACAAGGCTGCCGCGGGAGAAGCTGCGGTCAAGGACGCGCGGCCTGACGGAGCGGCACTGTCCTTTGAGGCGGCTCCTGAAAAGCATACGCAGATCATCCTGCGGAGCTTTCAAAGCGAGGGTGAGTGCATAGATTGGTTAATGGCGGGCGTAAGCGCCAGGATGACTTCCATGTGTATTCATATGGAGCTGGAAACGTATTTTTCTGTGCTGAGCCTTATAAAGCAATTTGCTTCGCGGAATTATCCGGGCGGCGCGCTGGACATGTGGGTCGACGAGATGAACGGTTATGGCCTGTACTATGCCGGAAGCCCTGAAAAGGCGGAGAATGTCATGCGTAAGGCGGTATGCGGGCTGTGCGAAGCGGATAACACGGAGCTGCTTTACAGCGCGCTGCATGATTATTTTGACGTTACTAAAGTCTGTATGAATAGTCTGGATTTCCTGGAGGTGGGAGAGCGTGCGTGGTTTGTTCTGCATGAAAAGGATGAATCTCTGGCGCGGAGCGCGGCCGGCCTCTTGGCCGATGCATGTAAGGCGGCAGATCTCACAGCGGAGGCTGATCGGTGGCACGGACTGAGCGAGCCCGGAGCAGAGGATGAACGGTCGGGCGCAGGTGATCCGCTGTTGTCGATCCCTGTAAAGGAGCGGTCCCCAGAGGAAAAGCGGCTGGCGTACTTAGATGATGAGCTTAACCGCCTATGCCGTCAGGAGAGCTTTACGCAAGAAGAAGCCGACGCCGTGGAGGATGTTCTTCAGGAGGGGTTAGCTCTCTCCACGAAGCTGTATGGGATGGGAAGCCGAAAGGTACAATGGTGGTATTACCTGCAGTGCCAAGCCTATTTTGCCCTTGGGCAGATGGAAAGGGGGCTTGCCGCCACGGAGCCGATGATTGAGCTGGGAAACCGGTTTTATGGGACGGACAGCGGCATGGCGGCCTCTTTAAAGCTAATGCGTCTTTTCATGCAGATCATGTTCTCCGTTTCCCAGGATACTTATTTAGAACAGTGGCCCGGATACAGTGCCGCGCTGTCGGAGCTATGTTCCGTCCTGGCCCGCAGAGTGGGCGAGCAATGCATGATTTATAAGATGGCTGAATCGCTTCGGATCGTCACAGATATAGAAGATAAGACCGTGTCCGCCTACCGCCGGGCATTGGAACTGGCCTCGGAACAGGTACGGAAGGACGCTCTGTTTGATAACGCCTTTGAGGAATCTGTGTTGGAGAATTTAAACAAGCTGCCCCCGGAGTGTGACGACATGCTGGTAACGGAGGCGCTTGAGCAGACGGATGCTCCGGGAGAGGAAGAGCCGGAGGAGCAGGAGCCGGTCACAGTGGAGCAGTTGATAACGTCGCTGATGGAGGAGCGCAGGCCCAAAAACCTATACACCAGCTTCACGGGTATCCCGGAAAAGAAGCTGAGAAACGCGCTGCGCTCCTATGGGGAGGATCCAAAGGGAGAGTTGATTCCTTATGTGCTGGCAATGTATGACTCCACAACGCTGGGGAACGGGAAAAGCGGTTTGCTTTTGCTGACGGGAGGGCTGATGTTCCGCTTATCGGGCGCGGATAACGGCGGCATCGTATTGAAAAACCTGCTGTCCTTCACCGTAGGAGATAGAAATACCGTGGAGGTAAACGCCGTCGGCCAGCCTGGCGTGGTCCGGTTCGCAACGCCGGAGGCTCAGTCTGTGGCAGAGGTTTTTAATGAGCTTTTGAAAGCCGCCCAGACACTTTTTGCCCAGGAATAAGATTATTTGGAGTAACGGGACACAAATAAAGCATCAGGGCTATTTGGAATGAACGAAAGCTGAAACAAGCTGGGGCCCCCAGAAAATTCTGTGTAATCGACAAACAGTGACAGGATGAAACGTTTCGGCTCAGTCAAGAATCAAAATAGAAGATTCAAGACAAGGAGACGAAACAAAATGAACACGGCACCGCATGATTTGTGGAAATCTCTCCGGAGTTGGTGACCAAAATCAGCGAGAAGATCATGCCGGAGGTCACTGCATGGCAAAACCGACCTTTGGAACCGGTGTATCCATTTATCTTTATGGACGCCATCCGCTACAAGGTCAAGGAGGATCACCGCTATGTGACCAAGGCCTCTTATGTAGTCCTAGGCATCACCATGGACGGGCGAAAGGACATCCTCGGCGTATGGATTGGAGAGCATGAAAGCAGCAAATTTTGGCTGTGTCGAATAACGCTTACACAAAATTTTCTGCCCTACCTCACGATGCCAATTTGTTCATTCGTTTTTCCTTTTGAATCATAGCGATCTAAAAAACTGTAAGTGTGACCATTCTGCTTGTATGAAAGCATCGTATCCAGGGAAATGTTATGAGTACTGTTCATAATATTTCGGTCCACCATAGGATTCGTTTTTTTCAATTCCCTGATGAGCAATTTTGTTTCCATTCGTTTAGAAGCCTGTACGCCGTCTGTACGGCATGAGCTGCAGGTATCGGTAAAGTGGCAGGCACACTGGATAAAATGAAGTCCGTGATAATCCCTCCACTCTTTGATATCGTCCTCATGGATAAGATACATAGGTCTTATCAACTCCATGCCGACGAAGTTGGTGCTGTGCAGCTTCGGCATCATTCCCTGAAGCTGACCTCCCCAGAACATACCCATAAGCGTTGTTTCAATTACATCATCGAAGTGGTGTCCCAATGCGATCTTATTGCAGCCCAATTCCTGTGCCTTGGAATAGAGGTGCCCGCGCCTCATCCTCGCGCACAGATAGCACGGCGATTTTTCCACCTTGTCCACGGCGTCAAATATCGAAGTCTCAAAAACTTCAATGGGAATTCCAAGCAGTTGGGCGTTGTTCTCGATGATCAGCCTGTTCAGATCGTTATACCCGGGGTCCATCACAATGAATTTCAGGTCAAATGCAAACTTGTTGTGGCGTTTCAGTTCCTGAAAAAGCTTGGCCATCAGCATGGAATCCTTGCCGCCCGAAATACAGACCGCTATTTTATCGTTTGGTTTTACAAGCTCATATTTTACTATCGCTTTTGTAAACGGCACCCAAAGCTGTTTCTTCCATTTTCTGCGGTTCCGGAGTGCATCCTCGATTTCAAACGAACGATCCTGCCGTACAAACTGCTTCCTTAACCACGCCGCATAGCCGCCCGATAGGCTGTATGCGTCATATCCAAGTTCACGTAAAGCACAGCATAGCGGAATGCTCTGTGTGCCGTGCATACAGAAAAGAACCAGCTTTTTACCCTTTGGCAGATCACCGTTTTCGGCCAAGGCGAGAATATCCGGGGCGCTTTCGGCCTTGGATATCGTCCCATATTCAAAGGATACGCTGTCACGGATATCATAGAGCGTGTATGTTTCCTCCGGGAGATCGGCAACCTCCTCTATGGTCAACTCGTTTTCCATTTCCAGACACCAACTCCGTCAAGTGATTTATATTGCCCGCCCAATTTAATTGACGCATCAACAATGCCGGTTATTCATATAGCTCGGTTCGCCGGAAGGATATGTATGGCCGCGTCTGTCGAAGTTCTGCGGCCTTCACCATATCTACCTCCGCATGGAATAATCCTTCTTCATCATCTGCCGATAGGAGGACCTCTCCATTGGCACCTGCTGCCAATGATTCGCCGCAGAAGTCCATCGTGAGCTTCTTCTGATATACGCGGGCTTTATAAGAAAACCGTCCTCAGCGGAACGTCAGCTCTTCCAGCGAGCGAATATGCCGCTGGATTCACGCAGGAAGTCATAGGAGATCGAGATCGCATCGGCGGTCTCCGTCTTATTCTCCGGGAAGATCGGATAGGGATTGCAGCCGCCCCCGCCGGGAACCTGAACCTCCTCCGCTGTGAAGCGGAAGCCGCAGTTCTGGCAGACGAGCTCCGTTCCGTCCGCCTTGTAATAGCCTTTGCCAGAGGTATAGCAGCTCTGGCAGGTGTTGAAGGCTGTACGTATCGCCCCTGCGCTGTCACGGATGGCAAGGACCTCCATCTTTACCCCGTCCACCAGGACGGGATAGAAGCCGGCTGTCTCCGTGACCTCGGCGGCGGGGATCGTCAGGCTTTCCCCCTCGTGGATCGTTTCCGCGCCCGTTCTCCCTCCGGGGAAGACGAGCGCCGCGACCGCTGCGGCGGTAATCACCGCTGCGGCAAGGAGGAGCGGGAGCAGCTTGTTTTTTCTGGTTGTTTTCTTGGACTTCGCCATAACGTGCCTCCTTATTTATTCCACATAGATCGTTCCGTGCAGCATGCCCATCCAGCAGGTATAGGGCACAGCGCCCACTTCCGTTGGCGTAAATTCGATGACATTTTCGCCCTCGGAAAACTCATGGACGATGTTATATTCTGATACGAGCATCCGATAGTTGCAGCCGTTCACGCTGCCTTCCGGTACCCAGATGACCCACCGGACGGGCATTCCCGCGTTCACACGGATGGAGGGATAACTTCCGCTCTCCAGCGTGCTGTATACCGTCTGGACGCCCTCGGCTTCCGTCGCGCTTGATACCGTCTCGCGCCGGTCCATGCCACGCAGGGACGGAAGCCCAAACGCAAGGACCGCAATCAGAGCGCCGCTCACAGCCAGCGCCGCGGCGCGCTGTACACGCCCGGCGACGGGGATCGCCGCCGCAATTCCGATCAGGCACAGTCCCAGCACGATCAGAAGAAGCTCCTCCCGGCCGAGAAGGCCCGACAGACTTCCGCCTTGGGACAGCATGGCGAGGCCAAGCACCGTGACCAGCACCGCGCCGACGGTCATCACCGTCTTGGCAAAGCGCTGCCCCAGCGCGGAGACGACCGCCCCGAGGCCCAGCATCAGCGGCACCGTACCTAAGCTGAATGCCAGCATAGATAACGCGCCCGTCAGAGGATGACCCGACGCCAGTGCGACGATCTGCACCGCCTGCAGCGGGCCGCAGGGCATCAGACCGTTCAGAAGCCCCACGACCAAGGGCCGCGTGCTTCGCGCACGGCTGTGGTCACGTCCCGGCAGGCAGGCCGTTACCCGGCGCAGGCCGGGGAAAAGTCCCAGCATATTGACGCCCATGACTACCATCAGGACCCCGGCAATAAGCTGCAGTATCCCCTGCATAAGCGCCGGTATCCCGCTCCCCCCGCCACCGCCGAGGAGAAAGCCCAGACCACCCAGCAGCGCACCGACGATCGTATAGGAGATCACCCGGCCGAGATTGTACAGCGCCGCTGGAGCTGGAGCGGCGAGCCGCCGGGAGGCCCTCTCCGTCCCAGCAAGACTTTGGGAGAGGTTTATGCCGCCGCACATGGCGATGCAGTGCACCGAGGACAAAAGCCCCGTTATAAACAGCATCCCGTAACCCATGCTGCCCTCGGCAAGCCGCGACGGCACGAGAAGATTCAGGACTCCAAACCGCTCCAGAAGCACATAGCCACCCGCAATGACCGCGAGAAGGCAGAGTGTCCTTGTAAACGCCGAAGCATGATCCCGCTCAGGTTCATATCCCAGCCCTGTGATCGCAGAGAATATCTCCTCCAATGCGACCTCCTTTGGGTCAAATTCCACCCGGGCCGCGCCGCTGACGTAATCCGCTTCCGCCGAAACAACACCCGGCATGGAGCGCAGCCGTCCCTCAATGGTGCTTTGACAATGCGGGCAGAACATCCCATCAATGGTAAAGCGCTTATCTATAAGGTTCTGATCCTTGTTTTTCACAACTAAATTCCTATCTGCACAGTATGTTAATATGTTAATAAGATTATAGTATAACCCTGCAGCGATTGATGAACAGAGTATAAAGAAATTGTAAATCAGATGAACAGGCTCATGTCGGACTTTTCGCCCGCGCCGAGGAAGGTGGATACGCCGCCGAGCTCCATCGGGGCCGCGCTGTCGATCAGCGTCTGATACGCCTTCCAGCCGCCCTCCGGATCGGACACGTCATAGCCGCGCTCCGCAAGGATCTCCGCGACCTCGCCGCTCCAGCCCCCCGTTCGGCAGTATACGGCCACCCTCGCCCAGCCCCTGCGGGAATTTTGAAAACGGAAGGTTGACAGCGCCGTCGATGCCGCTCACCAGCACCTCATCCGGCTCTCGGACGTCCGCCGGCGTCACGCTGCTTAGATCCAGCGCGTGAAACTGTTCCGCCGTTATACGCTTTACTTTACTCATGCCCGTTACCTCCTTCAAAGGCTTTCAGCTCTTCGATGTATTTTTCCGCGATGGCGCTTAGCGGCACCTGCTTTTTCTTGATGTATCCGATGGTCATTTTTTCTTTGGACCTCAGAGGGATCGACGTATAGTTCCCGCCGTACAGATCCTCGCAGATGATGCCGCTGCACAGGGTGTAGCCGTTTAGCCCGACCATCATGTTCAGAATCGTGGCCCGATCGCTCACCTTGATGATCTGCCGGTAGGGATAAGTGCTCAGCACCTCCTCGGCAAAGTAAAAGGAATTGCCGCTGCCCTGATCGAAGGACAGGCAGGGATAGGGCGCGAGCTGCTCGATGGTGATCTCACGCTTTGCCGCAAGCGGATGGTTTCGCCAGAGGAAAACCGAAATAGAGCAGTCGTACAGAGACACAAATTCGATGTCCCGGTCATGGAACAGCTTTGTGAGCACGCTGCGGTTGAAATCGTTTAAATACAGCACGCCCAGTTCGCTCTTGAGGGTATTCACATGCTCAATGACTTCGCTGGTCCGGGTCTCATGGACGGCAAACTCATAATCCCCCGCGCTGTAACACCGAGCCGTCCGGATGAATGCCTCCACCGCAAAGGTGTAGTGCTGCATGGACACGGAAAATCGATGCCGCCGGTTTTCCGGGGCGAGGTACTTGCTCTCCAGAAGATGATACTGGTCGAGAAGCTGCCGGGCGTAGCCAAGAAATTCCTCACCCTCCGGCGTGATCTGAATGCCGCGGTTCGTGCGCAGGAAGATCGTGATGCCAAGCTCCTGCTCCAGCTCATGCAGCGCGCCGGAGAGCCGGGACTGGGACAGAAACAGCCCCTTTGACGCGCTGTTGATGGAGCCTGTATCCGCAATTGCTGTTACATATTGGATCTGCTGAAGGGTCATGAAGCTACCTCCTTGCGCCGATAACCAGCTATCGGCAAAGCGTATAACCGCACCGGTCATGAAATGTTACAATATAGAAAAGCTATACATAAAGGTTGTGTTATCGATTGGATTTCAATACAAGACTTCTGCACGGCCGCGCCGTGAGCGCCTACCCCAACGGGGCCACGCTGCCGCCTGTCACCCAGTCAAACGCGTACAAATACGATGATTTTGAAGCACTGGAGCGGGTGTTTAATCACCGGGCCATGGGATACGCCTATTCCCGTATCGGCAATCCCACCGTCGCCGCCTTTGAGCAGCGGATCAGCGAGCTGGAAGGCGGGGCCGGTGCCGTGGCCTCCGCCTCCGGCATGGCGGCGATTTCCCAGGCGCTGCTTACCATCCTCACGCCCGGCGACGAAATCATCGCCGCAAGCGGCCTTTACGGCGGGACCATCGACCTGTTCGGCGATCTCGAAAGGCTTGGTATCCATACCCGGTTCACAGGCCGCCTGGAGCCCGCGCAGCTCGAACCGCTCATCACCGAGCGCACGCGATGTATCTTCGGCGAGGTCATCGCCAATCCGTCCCTGCGCGTCATGGACATAGCTGCCGTCGCCCGGACCGCGCACGCCCATGACCTCCCGTTGATTGTGGACAGCACCACCGCCACGCCGTATCTGGTAAATCCCCTGTCGCTGGGGGCGGATATCGTGATTCATTCCGCGTCAAAATATATCTCCGGCAGCGGCGACGTCATCAGCGGGGTTATCGTGGACGGAGGGCGCTTCGACTGGGATTTTGAGCGTTTTACCGCTTTGCGCGGCTTTGAAAAGTACGGCAAGCTCGCCTTTATCACCCGGCTTCGCACCGATCTGCATGAAAACCTCGGCGGCTGTCTTGCGCCCATGAATGCGTTTCTCGCCGTACTAGGTCTCGAGACGCTGGGTCTGCGCATGGAGCGCATCTGTCATAACGCCGCCGCGCTCGCCGGGGCGCTGGACGAGGCCGGCGTTGCGGCGGAGTATCCGACGCTCAGCGAGCCCGCGCTGTGCCGCCGGCAGCTGCGGGGCATGGGCGGCGGCATCCTCACCTTCCGCGTGGGCTCCCGTGCCAGAGCGATATCCGTTTTGAACCGCCTGGAATACGCCTCCATCGCTTCTAATATCGGCGACGTCCGCACGCTGGTCCTCTATCCCGCCTCTACGATTTTCCTGAAAAACACCGAACAGCAGCGCCGCGCCGCGGGAGTTTATGACGACACCATCCGGGTGTCCGTCGGCATCGAGGACGCGGACGATCTAATCGAGGATTTTCTCCGCGCTTTGGAGAAATCGGAATAACCACGCCTCCGTCTCCTCCTCCGTGAGAGGGCGTCCAAGCCGCAGAGCCTCTGTCAGCAGGGTCTGATAGAGGCTCTTTCGCTGCGCCTTCGTCCGTATGATTTTTCGGATATTTCCCCGGACAGAACGGAGCCAGAGCAAAATTTCCTCCGCCGCGTCCGGCAGCGCCCGGTCGATCTCATTTTTGATGAGAACCGCCGCCGCGGGGCTTGCGCCGCCCGTCGATATGCCGATGGACAGCGGTCCCCGGTGAATCAGAGATGGAAAAAGAAACGAGCACTCCTCCTGTGTGTCCACCACGTTCACGGGAATACGCTTCGCGCGGCAAACCGACGCGACCTCGCGGTTGACCGCGTCGTCGTTCGTGGCGGCGACGACGAGGATATAGCCGTCATGGACATCGGCGGGGACAAACGCCCGGCAGATCAAACCGGTTCCCCGCGTCTGAGAAAGCTCCGGGCATATCTCCGGCGCGATCACGGTCAGCCGCGGCCCGTAGTCGGCGAGCTTCCGCGCCTTGTCCAGCGCCATATGCCCGCCGCCGACGATCAGAACGGGCTGCCCTTCCAATTCGATAAACAAAGGGAAATATGCCATCATATAACCTCCCGTCCGCAGATATACCGCGTTCCGGAGGACGTCGTAATACGTTCCATCGCCACACCGAATACGCGGGGCAGTACGCCGAGCCGAAAGACCTCCTCCGGCTGTCCGAGCGCTTCCATCCGGCCATGATTTAGCACCACGATCCTGTCCGCTGTCTCCAGCGCCAGCGGAAGGTCGTGCAGCACCAGGCCCACCGCCTTCCCCTGCTGCGCAAGACGCCGGGAAAGCCGCATGACCTGAAGCTGATGGGCAATATCAAGGTAGGTCGTGGGCTCGTCCATGAGGATCGTATCGGTCTGCTGCGCCAGCGCCATGGCGATATATACCTTCTGCCGCTGCCCGCCGGAAAGCTCCGGCAGCATACGGGGTGCAAGCTCCGCGCCGTCCACGGCCTCCAGCGCCCGGAGGGCGATCCGCTTGTCCCTTTCTCCGACATGCCTGGGATAACCCAGATGGGGAAACCGGCCGTGGAGCACGAGATGCCACGCCGTGATGTCCGGGACATCGCGCGACTGCGGCAGCCAGGATACTTTCCGCGCGATCTGAACGGGCTTCATGGCTGAAAGCTTCACCCCGTCCAGCGTAACCTCGCCGCCTGCCACGGGAATAAGCCCCGTCGCAGCCCGCAGCAGCGTGCTCTTGCCGCCTCCGTTCGGCCCGACGATCGCCGTGACCTGTCCGGGCGGAAACGCCAGCGATATGCCCGCGAGCGCGAGCCGCTCCCCGTAGCGAACGGAGATATCGTCAAGCCCCAGCATTTTTCCGCCCTCCTCTCTGCCGCAGGATGATGTACAGGAAAAACGGCCCGCCCATGAGGGAGAGCAGAATACCCACCGGCAGCTCGTACGGCGCACACAGAAGGCGGGCCAGAATGTCCGAGGCCGTCACAAACGCCGCGCCGCCCAGGGCGGAATACAGCATCAGCCACAGGCTCTCGCCCGACGCGTATCGCCTCACGGCGTGGGGAACGATGAGCCCCACGAACCCAAGAATGCCCGCCACGGACACGGCTGCCCCCGCCAGCGCCGCCGCGCAGATGACAAGCGCGATCCGCACCGGCTTTGCGCGAAGGCCAAGGCTGCGGGCGGTGTCCGCTCCAAGCGCCAGCACATCCATGCGCCCCGACAGTGCCAGCGCCGCCGCGAAAAACGGGATGGCAATCCCGGCGGCAGGACGGACGCGCCGCATTGTCACCCCGGAAAAACCGCCGACGCGGAAATCGGCGTAAGAGGCGAGCGCGTCCGGCACAAGTGTCATGATAAGCTCCACCCCGCCGGAGAGCACAGCGGATACGGCGACGCCCGAAAGCACCAGCGTCAGCCGGGAAGCGCCCGTCCTCTCGCCAATGAGCAGAACGAGCAGCACCCCGCCCAGCGCGCCGAGAAAGGCTGCAAGCGGCACAGCCGCCGCGGCTGCGGGAGCGACAGCCATAACAAGCGTCGCCGCAAGACCCGCCCCGGCATTCACGCCAATGATATTCGGCGCGGCCAGCGGATTTTGCAGCACCGTCTGGATGATAGCGCCGGAAACGGCCAGCGCCGCCCCGGCCAGCAGACAGCCGAGCGTCCGGGGCAGACGGGCATAGAGCACGATTCGCGATGCGGTATCAGGTCCCCGCCCCGCCAGCGATGCTATCACCTCGCCCAGCGGCAGCTTTACCGCTCCCAGACACAGGCTCAGGGCCGCGGCAAGGATCACCGCGGCTGCGAGCGCCGATATAAGCCCGGCGTGTTTATTCGGCTGTGGAAATTCCTCCGTAGAGGATGTTTGCGAGGTTTTCATAGGCGATTCCCCACTCTGCGTTGGGTTTTAGGTGATACAAGCTTTTATCGAGGACGTAAAACCGTCCTTCCGACACGGCGCTCAGGCCCGCCCACGCGGGGTTTGACAGTAGCGTTTCATTTAAAAGCGCCTCGGCGTCTGCCTGCTTTGAGCCGTAATAGACGACGAAGATATAGTCCGGGTCCTCCGCGATGATGGCCTCGATGCTCAAATCGTCGAGAAGGCCGTTTTCCTCGTTGTCCGCGATGTTCCGGCAGCCCAGGGCCGACAGCATCTCGCCGAGGACCGTGCCCTCGCTTCCACGGGCCTTGCAGGAAGAGCCGGAGGCCCGGATGTAGAGCACCGACGGCTCTGAGCCGTCCGCCATGGCGAGGGCGGCGTCCACCCGCGCCTGCACGTCCGTGCCGTACAGCGTGTAATTCTCCCGCCGCCCGGTGAGCTGCGTGCAGATATCCAGCATGTGTAGATACTCGTCAAAATCGTCCGCCTGAAAATACACGACGGCATAGCCCAGCGTCTCAAAGGTCTCGAGGAATTTCGTATCGTTTACCATGTTGGCGGCGGCCAGGATGAGATCCGGCTCTGCGGCGATGAGCGTTTCCAGCTCCACCTCCTCCACCGAGCCGAGGTCGGCGGCGTCCGAGGGCAGCGGCAGGTCAAAATTCGTCCACGCGTCCCCCGAGGCGGCGACGATGGTTTCCGCGCCGCCCGCCAGACACCAGATATCCGCGAAGCTTCCGGTAAGAGGAACGACGCGCTGCGGCTTTGCCGGGACCTCTATCGTCCGCCCGAGGTCGTCCGTGACCGTAACCGTATCGGCGGCTGTTTCGGTTTCCGACCCCGCCGCTCCGCAGGCGGGCAGGAGCAGCAGGACAAGGACCAGCGCCGCGGCGATCCATCGTTTATACATAGCGGATCTCTTCCTTTTCCGCGTCGGTCCCCTCGATGTGGAAGGAATTCAGCACAGGATACGGCCCCGCCAGAGACAGGATGAGATAGCTTGCCTGTCTGTCATAGGCAAGGCGCTTGTCCTCCTCGCTGGGACGGGAGGGTGTCTCCGGGTGACTGTGCCAGTTACCCAGCGGCCGCCAGCCGTTTTGGCGCATATCCTTCACCGCCGCGAGCTGTCGGCGCGGGTCAAGCGTAAAATGCTCGTGGCTGTGGTCGGTGTTTTCCAAAAGATAGACCTTTTCCACATGCTTATCGCCGTTTTCGTCCACGGTCCCGCCGATGAGCCCGCACGCTTCCTCCGGGAGATTTTTGCGGGCGTGGGCCACAATCGCGTCATAGTCGTTTTTTCGCAAATAAATCATTTCCGTTCGCACGCCGCCTGTTCATAGTCGATGAGCTGCGTGATGGTGCGGTGCTCGGAGCACACGGCGCAGCTGCAGTCTCTGGGCACCTTTATGGTGCGAAAGCTCATTTTAAGCGCGTCATAGGTCAGGAGCCGACCGGTGAGAAGCTCGCCCGCGCCGGTGATGTACTTGACGGCCTCCATGGCCTGAAGGCAGCCGATCACGCCCGCCATGGCGCCGATGACCCCGGCTTGCTTGCAGGTGGGCACGGCGTCCTTCGGCGGCGGGTTTTTGAATACGCAGCGATAGCATGGCCCCTCGCCGGGAACGTATGTCATGAGCTGGCCGTTAAAGCGGATGATGCCCGCGTGACAAAAGGCCTTTCCTGCCAGCACGCACGCATCGTTTATGAGAAACTTCGCCGGGAAATTGTCCGTCCCGTCGAGGATGAAATCATATTCCGCGATGATGTCCGCGATGTTGCCGGAATATATAAACTCCCGGTAGGTATTCACGGTGATATCCGGGTTGATGGCAAGCATGGCCTGCTTTGCGGATTCCACCTTGGGCTTTCCGATATCCGCCGTTGAATGGATGACCTGACGCTGCAGGTTTGACAAATCCACCACATCCGCGTCGGCGATGCCGATGGTGCCAACGCCCGCCGCCGCGAGATACAGCGCTGCCGGAGCGCCGAGGCCGCCCGCGCCGATGATGAGGACCTTGGCGTTCAAGAGCTTTTTCTGCCCCTTGACGCCAATCTCCTTGAGGATGATATGCCGGGAATAGCGCTCAAGCTGTTCGTTTGTAAAAGCCATCAACAACCGCCTCCCATGAAGTAGAGAAATTCCACCTCGTCGCCGTCCTGGAGCACGCGGGCTGCGCGCTCCGCCATGGCGAGAAATTCATCGTTTATCGTCACAGTCACATACAGCGGGGATTCCACGTTTTCCGCGGCGATGAGCTGCTCCACCGTAAGTCCCTCCGGGTATTCCTTTTTCTCTCCCGCGACAATGATCTTCATAGCTGTAAACTCCTTTTTTAATCTCCGACCTTACGCACGATCAGGTCGTACGTCCCGTCGTTGTTGCTTATGAGCTTCAGGATCTGATGCCCCTCCTCCTTGATGCTGCGGGGGACGTTCTGGACGGGCTCGCCGTCGTTCATGTGAATGGAGAGGATATCGCCCTCGTCCAGTTCCTCCAGCGCCACCTTCGCCTTCACGAAGGTGACGGGACACACCACATCGGTAATGTCCACGGTATCGGTGATATCGAAATCAGCCATTGTATGCCTCCTGCACCTTCTGCGTAAATCCCTCCCAGCCCAGACGCTCCAGGGTCTTTGCGAAGCGCTCGCCGGGCTTTGCGTTTTCGGCGAAATAGTCGATAGCCGCGTCCGCCACGCGGAAAAGTGTCTCCTTGTCCCGGATGATGGGGAGAAGCTCCGTTCCTTTCCGGATGGAATTTCCGAAGGTGCCGCCAAAGGACACGATATATCCGCTCTCCCCGTGCCATGCCCCGGTAGGGCAGGCGGTGACGCAGCGGCCGCAGTTGTTGCACTTTTCGGCGTCCAGCACGATCCTGCCGTCCTCCGCCGAGATCGCGCCGCGTCGGCATGCTTTTTCGCAAACGCCGCAGAAAATGCAGTCATCCTGCGTCCAGTGGATCACCATGCCGCCCTTGACGCCGAGATCGTTCTCCTCCGCCTTGAGACAGTTGTTTTGGCAGCCGGTGACGCCGAATTTGAATTTATGGGGAAGCTGGCGGCCAAAATACCGAGCGTCCAGATCCTCGGCGACGTCCAGCGCGTCGATGCACCCGCTGGGACAGCAGCGCCCGCCCTGACAGGCTGTAACCGTGCGGACGCGCGGCCCGCATACGCCGGGCCGGACATCTCCCTGCGCGAGCCGATCCTTCACCTCGTCGATATCCTCAAGCCGGATGAACGGGATCTCCACGCCCTGCCGGGAGGTGAGATGCACATAGTCGCGCCCGTACCGCCTCGCCACGGCGGCGATGGTCTCGAGCTGCTCCACCGTAACGGTGCCGCCCACCACGCGCAGGCGCAGGGAGAAAGTATTCTTCTGCTTCTGGCGCATAAAGCCGCCGGCCTTTAATGCTGCATAATCCACTGCCATGATGTACCTCCATATACTCTCTTTAATAGAACGCGTAATTTACCGTGTTTTCATACATCAGACGGTCTTTTTCCGGCCCGC
Organism: uncultured Oscillospiraceae bacterium; assembly: GCA_964406615.1. Taxonomy (GTDB): domain Bacteria; phylum Bacillota; class Clostridia; order Oscillospirales; family Oscillospiraceae; genus CAJOIG01. The sequence continues at coordinate 31,201 of CAYOSI010000006.1, read as the reverse complement.
CCTTCCGCAGATCGAGGATAAGCTTGCTCCGCAGCTCCTTCCGCAGACGACTCTCCGTTTCCGAATCAAGAAGCTCCCCGGATACGACCGTTATGAGCCCCGCCCGCTGCAGGATGTCTGCGGCGAAGACAAGCTGATTGCCGCTCACGCGCACCCGCATGGTGTGCAGGCCCTGTCCGAGCAGTTCCAGCTCGATCTCTCCGGCCTTCCGGGCATCGTCGGCCAGAATGAGAAACGGGATCTGTCCCATGTACTTGGCCCGGACCTCGGGACTGATCTCCGTATCGGCAGGGTCATGGGTATCGAATACCGTCTCGAGTACGCCGCAGGCGGAGGTCGCATTCGTGACCCGGTCGATGAGGATGAGCTCGCCCAGCGTTCGGTGATTAGAGAACGTATCGAGCACCACAGGGGACGACAGCTCCACGGAGCAGAGCGCGATCTCGTTTTTTCGCAGGCTTTGGGCGTTTCTGTGCTCGCCGGTGTTTACATCCACGATATATCGGATGCCGGTGATCTTGCCGGGAATGAGCCTCGTACCCACCTTTACAAACATCGCGCGGCTGTTTATAAGCGCGTCGTCGTCCATCCACAGCAGCGTCGCCTCAAAGCGGCTCGCCGTGTGCAGCGCCGCGCCTCTTGTGAGAACGCTGCCCCGGGACACATCGATCTCCCGGTCGAGCTTTACCGTTACAGGCTGCCCATGCACGGCCTCGGAAACGCGCTCCGCTCCGACATAAATGGCTTTTACCCGTGCCTGTGTGCCGCCGGGCAGCGCGGTGATTTCGTCGCCCTCCCGCAGCTCGCCCGCTTCGATCTGCCCCTGGAAGCCTCGGAAGGTGTGATCCGGGCGGCATACGCGCTGGACCGGCAGATAAAAGCCCTCCTCATGGCTCGCGGCGTCGATCTCAACGGTCTCGAGATAGTCCAAAAGCGGTCCTCCGTCGTACCAGTCCATGATTGCCGAGGGTCTCGTTACATTCTCGCCCGCCGTGGCGGACAGGGGAATGATTTTCACACTTTTAAGCCCCAGCTCGTTTCGGAGCTCTCCGATCTGCGCGCGGCTCTTTTCAAACAGCTCTCGCTTGTAGCCCGCGAGATCCATCTTGTTGACGGCAAAAACGAAATACTGGATTCCCATCAGCGCACAGATCTGCGCGTGGCGGCGGGTCTGGACCAGCACGCCCTTCGTGGCGTCCACGAGGATCACGGCAAGATCCGCAAAGCTCGCGCCCACCGCCATGTTCCGGGTATATTCCTCATGCCCCGGCGTATCGGCCACGATGAAGCTGCGGCGGTCGGTGGTGAAATAGCGATAGGCCACGTCGATGGTGATGCCCTGCTCCCGCTCGGCCATCAGCCCGTCCAGCAGCAGCGAGTAGTCGATCTCGCCGCCCCTCGACCCGACCCGGCTGTCCAGCGCGAGGGCCTGCTCCTGGTCGGCATACAGCAGCTTTGTATCGTACAGTATATGACCGATGAGCGTTGATTTCCCATCGTCCACGCTGCCGCAGGTGATGAATTTCAGAAGCCCATTCATATCAAAAATAGCCCTCCCGCTTGCGTTTTTCCATGGACGCCTCGCCCCCGTCGCGGTCGATCACGCGGCTGGTGCGCTCGCTCGTCACAGCCGAAAGCGTCTCCTCAATGATGGCATCCAGCGTGTCCGCCGCAGACTCTATGCCGCCCGTCAGCGGATAGCAGCCCAGCGTGCGGAAGCGCACGCTTTTATACACCGGCGTCTCCCCCGGCAGCAGCGGCAGACGGTCGTCGTCCACCATAATGATGTTGCCGTCCCGGTATACCACGGGTCGCTCCGCCGCAAAATACAGCGGGACGATCTCGATCTTTTCCCGTCGTATGTACTGCCATATATCCTTTTCCGTCCAGTTGGAAATCGGGAACACACGGATGCTCTCGCCCTTTTTGATGCGGGTGTTATAGAGCTTCCACATCTCGGGCCGCTGGTTTTTCGGGTCCCATGCCTGCTCGCTGTTGCGGAACGAGAAGATGCGCTCCTTGGCGCGGGACTTTTCCTCGTCCCGCCGCCCGCCGCCGAAGGCCGCCGTAAAGCCGTACCTCGCAAGCGCCTGCTTGAGCGCCTGGGTCTTCATGATGTCGGTATAGGCCGAGCCGTGGTCAAAGGGATTGATGCCCTTTTTGACGCCCTCCTCGTTTGTATACACCAGCATATCGAGACCGTATTTTTCGGCTGTTTTATCCCGGAACTCGATCATTTCCCGGAACTTCCAGCCGGTGTCGATATGGAGAAACGGAAACGGCGGCTTCTCCGGCCAGAACGCTTTGAGCGCCAAATGCAGCAGCACGGAGCTGTCCTTGCCGATGGAATAGAGCATCACCGGCTTTTCGCATTCCGCCGCCACCTCGCGGAGGATGTAGATCGCCTCCGCCTCCAGCTTGTCAAGATGGGGTAATTCCCGCATAGTCGAATACTCCTAATACCTGTTTGATTCCCGCCGGTCCACCGTGATTGTGACCGGCTCCCGCCCGGCGCGGGTTATGGTCCAGTGGGTCAAAGCCCCGTGCCGTTCGGCCTGCATGAAGCTCCCGCGTCCGCCGATGTCCGCGCCGAGAAAATATGTTATCGCCCCGTAGCGGCACTCCTTCAGGCACGATGCGCATCCCCAGCACTCCTCCGGGCGCTTCAGATACGCCGTGCCGTCCGAAGCGCGTTTGATGAGATTGCCCGGGCACGCCTCGCAGCACGCGCCGCAGCCCGCGCATTTGCCGCGCTCAATCCGTATGCTCATACTGCGCCTCCCTTACAAGCTCCCGGCAAAAGACCCGGATTTTCCCGTCCGCGAGCTTAGAGTTTACATAACACTCAAACCGATCGTCCCGCTCCGGGAAATCCGTATTCACGGCAAAGCCCGGCCAGCGCGTTTCCCTCCGCGCGCGCAGATGCGCTATCAGCGTCAGGCACACCGTCAGCCGCTCCCGCAGCTCATACGCCCGGACGAGGTCATCCGGCTCCGCCGCCGTCAGGCTGTCCGCCAGCTCCGCCAGCTGCGAGATCTCCCTCTCCGCCAGGTCGAGCTGTCCGGCATTGTAGCGATATGCCGTCCGGATGCCGCCCGCGTACTCGTCCATGACCTTCTGCATAGCATCCTCCAGGGCGAATACGTCATACGGCCCGGCGGCGGCTTCCGTCAATCGCCGCTCGTAGTCCGCAAGATATGGCTCCGCCAATACGGATATCTCTGCCTCCGACAGCAGCGGCAGCTTCGGCAGATCCTCCGATATCGACGCGGCGGCGATGGCTCCCTCGGCCAGAGCGCCGGTGACAAATTTCTTCGGCGCACCGCCGGATACGTCCCCCGCGGCGTAGAGGCCGCGCAGGGTCGTGCGGCGTTTCGTGTCCACCCAGTAGCCGCTGCCCGTGTGCCCGCCCACGATGTACGGCTCCGTGCCCTCGATCTCCACATTCTGCTCGGAGGGCATTTTACCGCTCTCGATCCATTTCAGGGTCTGGCTCGGCGCCATATTGAGATAGGCCCGCAAAAGCTCCTCGTCCTGCTCGGGCATTATCCCCTCCGTGCGGAGATAGCAGGGACCGCGTCCCTCGCGGGCCTCGTTCATGGTGCCGTAGGCGCGGCCGGAGGTGGAAAGGCCATATTGCTTTTCATAGATTTCTCCAAGCGCGTTTATCTCCCGTGCGCCGACGCCCAGCGCGATCGTGCCGGTCGGTGCGATGGTGTCCTTGCAGCGCTGGGCCACGAAGCGCATTTCAAAGCTCGTCATCTCCGCCCCGGCCCGGATGCCCATGGCATAACCGGCGCCGGTGTTGAAGGGCGGATACCACAGCTTGTGCCGGGAAAAGCCGGGGTTATTCGGGCGGTAAAGTCCCGCCGCGCCGCCGGTGGCAATCAGCACCGCCCTCGCGGACAGGGCATAGGCGACCGGCTCATTGACGCCAAAACCGACCGCGCCCGTGACGCGGCCGTCCGCCGTCAGATAATCCGTGATATCCACGTGGTTCAAGACGTCGATGTTGGGGTATCGTCCCACCTCGGCCGCGAGGAGGGGCTTTATGTTCTCCCCATTGATTTTGATGTTCTGCCTGCCCCGGGCGGCATATTTCCCGTTTTCGTCCTTGAGGATTACAAGGCCCATCCGCTCCAGATCGGCGGCGGCTTCGTTGAAGCCCTCCGCCATGGACAGGACGAGGTCGTCCCGAATGATTTTCTCCGCATCCCAGCGGACGAATTCAAGGTAATCGCGGGCGGTCTGCCCCTCGGTGATATAGGCGTTGAGGGCGTTTACCCCGGCGGCCAGACAGCCGGAGCGCCGGATATTCGCTTTTTCCACCATGAGGATATGCATATCCCGCGACTGCCGCGCCGCCGTAATGGCAGCGTAGCAGCCCGCCGTGCCTCCGCCGATGACGAGAAGGTCCGCTGTCAGATATTTTCGTTTCATAGCGCTTTAAATAACGACGCTCTCTTTTCGGAGGGACTGGTTGTATTCCATTGTCACATTCTCGCCGTCGATGACGAACAGCCGGTGGATAAAGACGTCCACCGGCTCGCCGACACGGATATCCGGGTCGTTGATGCTGCGGATGGCCGGGAGCAGGTTGTCATGGAGCCGGACACGTATCTCCAGATTGCTGCCGCGGAAGATGATATCCTCCACCACGCCTTCCTCGGCGGATTTTGCATACTGGACGCTCTCGTCCTTTTTGAATATGCTGATAAACTCCGGCCGCAGGATGGCCACGGCGTCCGGCCCGCCCCGCTCAAAATACCGAAAGCGGTCGTAATTTTTTACCTGGATGGAATTTCCGATGAAGCTTGCCACAAAGGGCGTGGCAGGGTTGGCGTAAAGCTCCGGGGGAGAGCCGGACTGCTCCACCCGGCCAAGATTCGTGATGATGATATCGTCCGCGACCTCGATGGCCTCGTCCTGATCGTGGGTCACGAATATGCTGGTGATGCCGATGCGGGTAATCATCTCCCGCAGCCAGGTCCGAAGCTCCAGCCGCACCTTGGCGTCGATGGCGGCGAAGGGCTCGTCGAGCAGCAGGATCTGTGGGCTGGGCGCCAGCGCACGGGCAAAGGCCACGCGCTGGCGCTGTCCGCCGGAGAGCTGACTGGGGTAACGCTTTTCGAGGCCCTCGCAGTCGATGAGCTTTAAAAGCTCGGCCGCCCGCTCCCGGATCTCCTTTTCCGGGAGCTTCTTGACGCGCAGGCCGAAAGCGATGTTGTCGTATACCGTCATGTATCGGAAAAGCGCATAGTTCTGGAACACGAAGCCGATGCCGCGCTCGCTGCCCGGGACATCGTTTACGACCTTCCCGTCGATCCAGATCTCCCCCGAATCGGGATGCTCCAGTCCCGCGATCATGCGAAGTATCGTGGTCTTGCCGGAGCCGGAGGGGCCGAGCAGCGCCACAAGCTTGCCCTTCGGGATGCTGATGCTTATGTCCTTTGAGGCATAGAAGCTGCCGTAGTGCTTATTGACATGCCGAAGCTCGACATAGCCGGTGTTGTCACTCATAGTCTGTTCCTCACTTATGAATATCCTGATCCTTCTGCCCTCGACGTTCCAGCCAGAGGCGGAGCACCAGCACGATGACCGCCAGTATCACAAGGATGCTTGACGCGGCAAACGCGCCGGTAAAGTCGTAGCCCTGATACAGAAGCTCGATATACAGAGGCAGGGTGTTCGTTTTGCCCCGCAGATGCCCGGACAGCACCGACACCGCCCCAAACTCGCCCATGGCCCGCGCCGTACACAGCACGACGCCGTACAGGAGCGCCCACTTGATATGAGGCAGCGTCACCTTGCGGAAGATCGTGAAGGTCCCCGCTCCCATGAGCGCGGCGGCCTCCTCCTCGTCCGTCCCCTGCGCCGTCAGGACCGGGATGAGCTCCCGGGATATGAACGGAAAGGTCACGAAGATGGTTGCCAGGATGATGCCCGGCACGGCAAAAATAATCTGTATGCCCCATCTGTCCAGAATGGGATAGAGAAAGCTCTGGCGTCCAAAGGTCAGTATGTAGATGAGCCCCGCAATGATGGGAGACACCGTCACCGGCAGGTCGATAAAGGTGGAGATGAGCTTTTTCCCCTTAAAGGCGAATTTCGTCAGGCACCACGCGGCGGCCAGACCGAAGATCGTATTGACGATTACCGCCCATAGCGTCGCGCGGATCGTGAGCCACGCGGCCTTGAGCGCGTATGGATCCGTAATGGAGGCGATGTAGCTTCCCAGCCCCTTTGACAGCGCCGTGATGACGATGTATATGAGCGGCAGCAGCAAAAACGTCGCCAGAAAGATCGCCACCAGCGCGATCAGTATCCATTTGAGCGGCCCGCTGTTTTTTCGCAGTTCCATGCTCTCCCTCCTTATGCCATGCCGTTTACGCGGCGGGAAACGACGCTCTGCGCGATGGCGTTCACCGACAGGATGACAAACGCGATGATGAGCATAACGAGCGCGATAGAGGTGGCGGCAGCGTAGTCAAATTCCTGAAGCTGCGCCATGATGAGAAGGGGCGCAATCTCCGTCTCATAGGGGGTGTTCCCCGCGATGAACACCACGCTGCCGTATTCCCCGATGCCGCGGGCGAAAGCCAGCGTGAAGCCGGAGATCAGCGCCGGCAAAAGTTCCGGGAATATCACCTTCCAAAATGTCGTCTTTCGGTTTGCGCCGAGTATCATGGCGGCCTCCTCATATTGGACGTCTATCTTTTCCAGCACCGGCTGCACCGAACGCACCACAAACGGTATGCCGATGAAAACAAGGGCGATGGTGATGCCGAGACGCGTGTAGGCGATGCGTATGCCGAAAAGCTCATAAAAGATTTTCCCCACCCAGCCGTTGGTGGTCGTCAGATGCGTCAGGGAGATGCCCGCTACCGCTGTGGGCAGGGCAAAGGGCAGCTCGATAATGCCGTCGATGAGCTTTTTCCCCGGAAAGTCGTAACGCACCAGCACCCACGCCATGATAAGGCCCATAACGACGTTTATGAGCGCCGCGGTAAGCGATGTGGAGATGCTCACCCAATAGCTGGAGAGCACCCGGGGCCGGGTGACGGTGTAAATAAATTCCGAAAACGACAGCTTCGCCGTGAAGACGATCAGGGAGCACAGCGGGATCAGCACGATCAGGCTCAGGATTGTGATCGTTATCCCAAAGCTGAGCCCAAAGCCGGGAATGATGCTTTTGCGTTTTTTCGCTTTTTTCACTTTTTTCATGAAGCGCGATCCTTTCGCCCTGCGGCGGGGGCAGGCAGGGGAAGCCCGCCTCCGCCGCCTGCCGATTTATTGCTCGTAAATGGAATCGAAGTTCGCGCCGTCGGCAAAGTGTACCGCCCGCGCTTCGGTCCAGCCGCCGAAATGCTCGATGTCGGTGAGCACTATGTCGTCGTTTATCCATTTGCCGTCAGCGGGGATCTCGGTAATGGTATTGCCGTCGATCTCCGTGACATACTGCTCGTAAATGGATTCGGTGCTGGGACGGTAGAAATTCTCCGCCTCGATCACCTGAGCCTCGTCGGAATAGAGGTAATTCAGATATTCCGTCGCCGCGTCCACAGTGCCGTGCTTTTCCGCCACCTCATCCACTACAGCCACCGTGGGCTGGCAGAGAATGGACACGGAGGGGATCACAATCTCATATTCGCCGGGGTATTCCTCCAGAGAGAGGAATGCCTCGTTTTCCCACGCCAGAAGCACGTCGCCCTGTCCGTTTTCCACAAAGGATGTGGTCGCGCCGCGTGCGCCGGAGTCGAGGACGACCACGTTGCCGTACAGCGTGCGGATGGATTCGAGGATCTCCTCGTCCGACTGCCCCTGAGTTTCAAAGTAGTACCAGGCGGCCAGATAGTTCCACATGGCGCCGCCCGAGGTCTTGGGGTTCGGCGTAATGATGCCCACGTCGTCCCGGAGCAGATCGTCCCAGTCATAAATACCCTTGGGGTTGCCGGCCCGGACGAGGAATACGATGGTGGAGGTATAGGGAGAGCTGTCCAGCGGAAATTCGGACACAAAGCCGTCGTCGATGAGGCCCGCGTCGGCTACCACCTGAACATCGCCCTCCAGGGCCAAGGTGACTACGTCCGCCTCAAGGCCGTTTGCTACCTCCAGCGCCTGTTTGCCGGAACCGCCGTGGGACTGCGTGACCTCAACCTTCTGTCCGGTGAGCTCCTCGTAGTGCTGCGCGAAGATTTCATTATATGCCACGTACAGCTCGCGGGTGGGGTCGTAGGAGACGTTTGTAAGCTCGATGGTTTCGGCGGTGTTCGCGGTGTCCGCCGAAGCGTCGGAGGACTCGGAGCCGCAGGCGCTCAGGATTCCGAGAGCCAGGGCCGCGGCCAGCACGGAGGAGAGGATTTTCGTTCTATGTTTCATTTAGATAACCTTCTTTCTGAAAATAAGTATAAAAACAGCGGGTCACATACGCCCCGCTCATGTGTATATTCAGTCGCGTTCAGGCGCACGCAGGCGCAGTGACGCGACATCGCAACAGACACATTCGACAGGATTTGACTTCGCGGCAACAATACATTCGACAGCTCTTCATGTCAAGCTCCTTAATACCTATTTTCCTGGTTGGTTTATGCGGTTTATTAGACTTTACCACAGTTTTCTGTGTCGTGCAATAGGCTGGCAATACCTATTTCCCATAGCCTGTTATCGGGAAAAGCGATAACATGGGAAACCGCCCCCGGATATACCGGGAGCGGCCCCTGGGAGGGATAGAATATAGGAGATGGATAATGGGACTTCAGGAAATGGCCGCAAAGCCATTTTCGAGATCGGCAATGATATCGTCGATGTGCTCCGTACCGATGGACAGGCGGATGGTGTTGGGCTTGATGCCCTGGTCGAGCAGCTCGCTTTCGGACAGCTGGGAGTGCGTCGTCGTCGCCGGATGGATCACGAGGCTCTTGACGTCCGCCACATTTGCCAGCAGGGAGAAGATTTTCAGGTTGTCGATAAACTTCCACGCCTCCTCCTGGCCGCCCTTGATTTCAAAGGTAAAGATGCTCGCGCCGCCGTTGGGGAAGTATTTCTCGTACAGCGCGTGGTCGGGATGCTCCGGCAGGGAGGGGTGGTTGACCTTCTCCACCTGCGGGTGTTTCGCAAGATACTCGACCACCTTCTTCGTGTTCTCGGCATGGCGCTCCAGACGCAGGGACAGCGTTTCCACGCCCTGCAAAAGCAGAAATGCGTTAAACGGAGAAATCGTCGCGCCCGTATCGCGAAGCAGGATGGCGCGGATATAGGTCACAAACGCCGCGGGGCCTGCCGCGTCCACAAAGGACACGCCGTGATAGCTCGGGTTTGCCTCGGCGATGGGCTTATACTTGCCGCCGGCCTTCCAGTCGAATTTGCCGGAATCCACGATGATGCCGCCGAGGGTCGTGCCGTGTCCGCCGATAAACTTGGTCGCGGAGTGGACCACAATGTCCGCGCCGTGCTCGATGGGCCGAATCAGATACGGCGTGCCGAAGGTGTTGTCGATCACCAGAGGCAGGCCGTGCCGGTGCGCGATCTCGGCAATCGCGTCGATATCGGGTATATCGCTGTTCGGATTGCCGAGCGTCTCAATGAAGACGGCCTTTGTGTTCTCCTGAATCGCCGCTTCCACCTCCGCGAGATCGTGAGCGTCGACAAAGGTCGTGGAAACGCCGTATAGAGGCAGCGTGTGCGCCAGAAGATTATAGCTGCCGCCATAGATGGTCTTCTGCGCCACGATATGGTCGCCCTTCTGCGCGAGAGCCTGGATGGCATAGGTGATGGCGGCTGCGCCGGAAGCAAGCGCCAGCGCCGCCACGCCGCCTTCCAATGCCGCAAGACGCTTCTCCAGCACATCCTGCGTGGAATTGGTCAGTCTGCCGTAGATGTTGCCCGCGTCCGCCAGTCCAAAACGCGCCGCCGCGTGCTCCGAGTTGTGGAACACATACGAAGTAGTCTGGTAGATCGGCACGGCTCTCGAGTCCGTTACCGGGTCGGCCTGCTCCTGTCCCACATGGAGCTGTAAGGTTTCAAATTTGTAGGACGGTGCGGTCGCGGCTGCCTCCTGCGCCTTCGGAGCTTCCGCCGGTGCGGCGGCCTCCGGCTTCTTGGCCGGGATCGGCTCTGCGGGAGCCGCTTTTGTATCGGTCACTGTTCTCGCTGCGGCGGACTGCTCGTCCTTTTTGTCCTTCTTAGAAAAAATTGCCATGTCCTTCTCTCCATTTCTTCATATTTCCCTGATGGGTTTATAGGTTTATATTACAACCTCCCGCGCCGCGTGTCAATGCAATAAGGCCATGTTTTTCGTTATTTGCCCATTTCAAATATGGATATCTGGTTATATGAAAAAGTGATAGCCGACACAAAAGCAGCCTGCCCGGCCGAGAAATGTTCTCCAAACGCGATAGCCAGTTATCATTTAAAAGTATATCTGTTTGCCCGATTTCTGCCGTTTTCCGGAGGAGGCGGGCGGAAAAAATATTGCAATCTATAAACGAAACATGTATAATGTTTCTCACTTACCTAGTATGTATATTGGTTTTTAACATCATGGGGGGAGTTCTTTATGACAAATCAAAAGGACGGATTCGCGACAAAGATCGGCTTTGTCTTTGCGGCGGCGGGCTCCGCCGTAGGGCTGGGGAACCTGTGGAAGTTCCCTTATCTTCTCGGTTCCAACGGCGGCGGCGTATTTTTGCTGTTTTATCTGATCGTCTGCCTGGTCGTGGCGTTTCCCTGCTGTCTGTTTGAATCCGCCATGGGCCGCAAGCTGAGAAATCCGAATGGCACGGCGGCTTATGGGACGCTGGCGGAGAAGGCCGGGCACTCCAGAAAATGGGCCGTTATCGGCTTTCTTGGCGTGCTGTCCGCGCTGGCCATGCTGTTTTACTATGCCGTAGTGGGCGGCTGGGTGCTGGACTATCTGTTCAAGGCGATCTTCTCCCCCATTACCGCGGAAGACGCCGAAGGCGTATTCAACACCACGATCAGCGGGACCCAGTCGGTAATTTGGGGCGTGATTTTCCTCGGCCTTTCCTCGCTGGTCGTGCTGGGCGGCATCAAAAAGGGCATCGAAAAGATGAGCAATTTCATGATGCCCGCGCTGTTTGTGATGCTGCTCATCATCATGATCCGCTCCCTGACCCTGCCGGGGGCGTGGGAGGGCGTTCGATGGATGCTTCGTCCGGACTTCGGGGCGGTGGCGGATATTGGCCTGGGAAATGTCCTCATGGCGGCGCTGGGGCAGGTGTTTTTTTCCTGCTCCCTGGGCGTGGGCATCCTCATCACCTACGGCGCGTATTCGGACAGACATCAGAATATAGTGAAGGCCTCTATCCTGGTTCCCGTGCTGGATACGGCGGTGGCGCTGCTTGCTTCGCTTGCCATCATCCCGGCGGTATTCTCCGCGGGCCTCGAGCCCTCGCAGGGGCCCGGCCTTCTGTTTGTGGTGCTGCCCTCCATTTTCGCGGGCTTCGGCCCCGTGCTGGGGCGTATCCTGACCGTCATCTTCTTCCTGCTGGCGCTGTTCGCGGCCTTTACCACATCGGTCGCCATGATCGAGCTGCCTGTCAACTGGCTGATGGACCGCTTCAAGCTCGGCCGGAAAAAGGCCGTCGTCATCGACACGGCCGTAACGCTGGTATTCTGCGTTCTGAGCGCGCTGAGCTATGGAAACGGGCCGGTCGCGAATATCAGCCTCCTCGGCCGGTGCGTTTTCGATTTCTTTGATTTTATTTCCGCCAATATCATGATGCCCGTCGCCGGTATCCTCGGGGCAGTCTTCGTGGGCTATATCATAAAGCCCGCGTCGCTGATGGACGCGATCACGAACGGCGGAGAACATGCTTTCGGAAAGGCCGGGGAGGTCTGGTTCAGCGTCTGCGTAAAGGTTCTCATACCGGTCATGATCCTGCTGATTTTCCTCAACGGCTTTGGGATTATCTGAGATAGGGGGTTAAGATATACCATGCCTATGCAGAATGACTCGTTCAAAGAATATATATATTGCAGTCGGAGCTGGAGAAACGGGACTTGGGCTATGCTTGGCATACGGCTGTTGGCCTACAGGCCGTCGATGGGCTTACCCGTCAAGCTACCTCATAGACACTGCCAGGAAGAACATGGAGGGGGAGATATCTCTGCCAGAGCCTCGGAGCTGTTGCGTAAGCTTCTCAGCGCCGGCATCATTGCTTCCGTAAAAGGAATGGGAAAAGGTAAGTATCGGTTTGCGCCGCAGACGGTGGAATGATGTACAAATGATATGTATAAAGTTGGGGAATGACCAAAGCGGCCATTCCCCGGTTGTTTTATCGGCTCACGTCCTGTTGTCTGGACTTGCGTGGTTTAGATGTCTGCGGCGGCTTCCGGCGGCGCGTTCCGCCGCAGTGTCCCGGTATGCCATCCGGTTGCGATTGGATAGCAGCAGCGCCGACGTCAGCTCGGCCAGGTCTTCCCTGCCGGAACGGCAGATCACGGGCAGGCAGCCCTTTGCGTGCCAGTTCTTGACCTGCCTCTGCACCTCGGCTTCGACCTCCGGGTCGGCCTGATCCGCGTTTGTCATCCATACTCCCGCAAATTTATGTTGTTCGTCCGGCTTTAACTCCATGCAGATCCTCCCGGTTGTGCCCTATTCCTATATTTTCCACAGGGCGTCTGATTTTATGCCTTTCATTGCATGATGCGCCTTTCATCGTTCTTGTACTCTGCGGGAAATGTCCTGTTCCGGTTTCAGCGCGGATTCCAGATCGGTTCAGATTCGCGGGAGCTTGCCAAACTTGCCGCACCGCTCTTTGAAGCTTTCGTATTCGGTGTCATATTTATCTAATTATTCGGAATGTGAGGGATGCAAAAATCGCGTCTCTGAGCGAGACGCGATCTATATCAAATCAAGTCCTTAGGAGATTATATGATCGGCGGCATTGTCCCTCCCTTGGCGCGCATCATGCGTCGCTTCACCGGGGGCATATCTCTTTCGGACGCTCATTCCGTTGTGTCATAGGGAAAGGCTGTGTGCTATCCGACCTCCTTGTAATATGATAGAGGTTCCAAAAAACCAATTTGAATTATATCACATGAAAACGGCGAAAAATGTCGAAACAAGTACCCGAGATATGAATCTTTTTGAAGGCAGCTTCCCCAGAAGCGCAAAACGCCCGGACTTTCGAAAGGCGGGCCACGACGCACATACGCTCCCCCGCCGGGGAGCGTATAGAAGTGCGCCATTCGGATGGGCGATATCGCAACAGAACCGAATAAGGTCAGAGTCTGCCCCATAGCAGGCCTGGAGGCTTTGATTTTCGCGTAATCAGTGCTGGTTCAGATTTAAAAGGCGAAGCGCGTTATCCTGGAAGATCAGCTGCTTCTGCTGCTCGGGAACAGAGAGCCGTTCTATGCTGGCGATGGTATTTGCGGTCTGTCCCCTGCCGTCTGCTCCGCGGTCGCCGTCAAGTGGGGCGTCTGTGCCAAACAGGACGTGGTCAATGCCGAAGAAAGCGATACCCGCCTCGATGGCAGCGGTCGAATCACCGTACAGAGCGGTATCGTTATAGAATTTCTTCAGGTTTTCGTAGGCTGTTTCGGCGTCGGGAGAGCCGGGCTTCTTCTCATAAAAGCCCTCACGCATATAAGTCGTATAGACGCGGTTATGGAACGTAGGTATCATCGCGCCCAGATGATGGGTTACGAGCTTCAGGTTCGGAAACCTTTCAAAAATGCCGGAGGTAGCCATGTGGATCATCATCCAGGAGGTTTCCAGCGGCCAGTTGAAAATAAAATCCGGTTTTGAGTTAGGGCCGCTGCAGGGGTGGATGAGAACGGGCAAGTCATACCCGGCCATAGCCTCGAAGAAGGGGAGGTATTTTTCCTCGGACAGGTTTTCTTCCGCGCAGGTGGTGGCTATCTGGACGCCGCGAAGCCCCAACTGCTCGATGGCTCGGCGAAGCTCTTTGAGCGTGCTGTCCATATCCCGCAGGCAGACAGTGGCTATGCCGGCCGGAAATGCCTGTGGGTAATCGGCCACAATGCGGGCCATTTCATCGTTTGCAACAGAGGCAAGACGGCGGCCGTCGGCAAGGGAACACTGGTCGACCACCTCGGGGGCAACCAGCGTAAGCACCTGCTCCAGCCCCTGATGGGCGGCAACCTCCTCCGCACGGGCCCTCATGTCTTTGAGCATAACCACATTCTTCAGGGGAAGAAATACGTCGAGCTTATCCAGTTCCTCCATATATTTGACAGGGAGGATGTGGTTGAAAATATCAATTTTCCTCATAACAGACCTCCATAAAAGTTTTCCGGGTAAACTCATTATAAATGGAGATCGTATTTTTCTGAATCGCTAGTTTTGCATTGAGCAATGACAAAGTGGATGCGGTCCCGCTGGATGGGCAGCGGCGGCGACCAGCACTCGATCCGCAGGGCGTTTAACAGGTTCCGAGCCGTCTTAGCAAGGCCGCTCGTCAGCACAGGCTTGATCTTGTCCAGAATCTGCTTGCGGATCTCATCCTCGTCGCCGATGGGCCCGTCCACGGTGAAGAACTCCCCGCGGATGCAGAGCATGGGATGCTCCTGCAGGAACTCCGCGCAGAACTTCACCTCGTCCAGGTGCTTGCCGTCATACCACGCCGGGTACTCGGGTTCGGCGTCCTCAAACTCCGCAACATCGACCTCTTCGTCATCATTGTCTCCGATCTCATGCCACTCGGCGTCAATGACTTTCGACTCTTCCATAGTGTTTACTCACCTCCTCCATACATGCGAAAGCCCACCGACGCAGGCATATATACTGGTGCCGCAGCCGGTGGGCTTTCTTCGGTTTTCGTTCGACAGCTTTCGCCGGACTTCGCGGCGGCGCCGTCGTATGCTGTGTCGTTATAGGGTGTCGGATGTCGTTTGGCGTCGGCTCCTGGGCGCGAGGACCGACCATGATAGGCTTGCGGTGGTTCATAGGAACACCTCCCGATAAAAGATTTGAGGGGCGCTGCCTTCGCGCCCCTCTGACCTATTATACTGGGTTAGTGACCCCAACCCTCGAAATTCGATAAAATTGCAATTTCGAGCATCGTCGAAACGCTCTGAAATTGCAAATTTGCAATTTCTTACTCCTCATGCTTCTTCTCTTTCTGCTGGAGATAAAATATCGCCTTCTGCGCTTCGATCTCTGCGCGAAGCTCCTCCTCCGTGGGCAGGTATAGTTTATACTTCGTGGCAAACAGCTGTTCATTCCCATGCAGGATCGAGTATCGGGCAATATCCTCATCCGTGTCAGAACACAGAACGATCCCGATCGTAGGATTGTCTCCCTCGCTGCGTTTCAGCTCGTCATACATCCGGATATACATATCCATCTGCCCCACGTCCTGATGGGTTATCTTATTGGTTTTTAAGTCGATCAGCACAAAGCACTTGAGGATATAGTTATAGAAAACCAGATCGATGTAGTAGTCTTCCTTCTCAGTATGGATATGCTGCTGACGGGCTACAAAGGCATACCCCTTTCCGAGTTCCATGAGAAACTTCTGAAGATTTGAAATAATGCTGGATTCAAGCTGCGTTTCCGTAAACGACGTATCCGCCGCCATGCCGAGAAACTCCGCGATCACCGGATTCTTGATAAACTCCAGCTTATCGCTTTGATAATCGGCTGCTTTTTCCTTCATCTCCATCTCTACCGGTTCCTTGGCTTGCGAGGCCAACAGCCGGTAGTAGTACTGCGAGGAGATGTTGCGCTGCAGCGTCTGCACGTTCCACGTCTGATCTGCCGCTTCCTTTTCGTACCACGCCCGTGCCTCCGGATCCTGTACCTGCAGTAATTTTAGATAGTGCGTCCATGACAACCGAGGAGTAGATTTTCCAATTCCCGATTGGAAAATCTCCGGATATGCCTTGTAGAAAGAATAAAAACTATAAAGATTCGATTTGGTAAAACCGCGTCCATATATTTCGGTAAGCTCTTTGGACAAGCGCCGGATGATCCCCGCGCCATACTCTGCGCGATCCTCGCCGCCCAGTTCCTCGACCGCGATGCGGTAGCCGAGGAGCCAGTTGCGCCGAAGAAGTGAATGGTTCACCGCCTGATATGCCTGCTGCTGGGCCACATCAATGATATGCTGCATATCATTGACGATATCATCTGTCTTTATGAATTCGACCATACGGTCAGGATAACCACTTTCTGTCTGCATATTATCCATATTGCTTTGAGCTCCTCGCTGTTAAGGTATGTTCATCATACCACAAGCATATTTTTTTGCCAATACATTCGGCAGTCCGTTTTTTTACCCAGCACATTCTATACAATTACACATAGTCGGTCCACATAGTCGGTCCCTAGATATCGGGCCAGATAGCCGAAAATGGAATCTGTTTCCAAAAAAGGGGGATTGCTTTATGCCATATCTCAAGGGAAATATACAAGACCGCATCACAGACCTGCGGGAGCAGAATGGATGGACCAAGGCCGAGCTGGCGGAGCGTATCGGCATCGACGCCTCCCGCATGGGGCGGATCGAATCCGGTGAGACGAAAAGCGTCGGCGACGATGTGATCCTCGCGCTTGCAAAGGCCTTCGGCGTCTCCACGGATTTTCTGCTGGGCATCTCCGATGACCCCGAGCCGAACAATTACGACATCAAGGATCTGGGCCTGAGCGTTGCGGCGGCAAAGAATCTCTATACAGAGAAGATCGACCCGGATGTTCTGAACCTCATGCTGGAGGATCCACGCTTCGGAACGCTGACTTACATGATCAGCCGATATCTCCATGATGTAATGACCGAGGGATACAGGGCTCAAAGCAAGCTCTATAACATGACCGCCGCCATGCTCATGGGAAACGCGGAGCCAGGGGCGGCGGATGCAGCGGGGGATATTCTGTCCTACCGCCCCGACGTACAGACGGAACTCACGCTTATTGAAAATGGCTTCGCCGCGATCCTGAAAGACATCAAAAAGAAGATCAGTGGAAAAATGGCGGAGAGCCGTGCGGAAGTGCTGACCAAAAGCGTGTTCGTTCAGATCAAGAACGAACTGCAGAGGGGTATTGGAAAGAAATCTCTACAGAAGATCACTGCCAGCCAGATGGCGGACGCCGTTGTCACGGTCATGTCGGATTTCGACGGCGTGACACCGGAGATGCAGAAGGATTTGAAGGCGGCGCTGATCCCGTTTTTTTCAAAACCGCTGAAAGGGAAAATCCATGACCAACGAGGAACTTTGCGTTAAGGCCCGAGCCGGCGATATCGACGCGCGGAACGAACTGATCGTGCAAAACATCGACTTCATCCGTGCACAGGCGTGGGAGCTGATCCTGCGCTACCCGAACTACGATATCCGGGAAACGGATCTGGAACAGGAGGGCTGTATCGGCATGATGCGTGCCGTGAGTACCTTCGACCCAGAGCGCGGGAACAAATTCCTGACCTACGCCAAGTGGTGGATCGTAAAATACATGAAGAAGCACATCAAGGGCGATGTAAAGAATCAGCCGCCCAGCCGCACGATCCGCTATACGATCTGGTACGAAAACAATCATCCTGTGGATGAACGCCGCTACGATCTCCGTCCGCAAGAGGATCGCGTCATTCGGTATATTCGTATCGAGCAGTTGTATGAGGGCTTCAAGAAGCTCACGCCCCGGCAGCGGGAATACCTCCGATTTCGATTCGGCTTCGATGAAGAAGATCGTGAGCGTTCGATAAAAGAGGCGGCGGAGTATTTTCATATTCGATTGACTCGAGCCAGGAAGCTGGAACGGGAAGCGCTGGATCATTTGCGGCACTACATTATCCATGATGATAAAAGACGCCTCGCGCCTCCGAAGCCGGAGAGAGAAAAGATGCTGATCGGTTGGTGAGGTTTAGTACTAACTTTGGTATCAAATGATTTCGCCGGGATCAACACAAGTATCAAAACAAGAGGATGATTGATACCACTTTTTCCTCGTACAGACATTCATACTTCCTCGAAGTCGGGAGTGGTATTAAAACAGCAGATCGTGGTACTAACGAGATTTCAAAATTGTCGGAATCGGTTTCACTCCGAACGAGGGATTTTTGAAAAACGTGTTTGTCCGCTGCGGCGGGGACGAGGGATTTTATATACCTCCTGCGACCCAGCCGGAACAAAATCTTCTCGCAGGCATTGCTCGAAGATTTCGTCCTGGCCTCTTGCGGACAGCCGCCGGTCTCTGCCTGTGCGCAGGCCGATCCCGTCCGCTGCCCGCGTCACGGTAAGCGATGCCGCAACCATCATGCGTCATCCCTTCCCGTGCCCACGGTCGCAGAAGGTATAACACACTAGACCTTGCAAGCAAGATCGTGTGCCACGGGAACAGCCTGTTCCCATTGGATCCCCTCGGGTTTCTGTGGTCGCTCTGGGTAAAAGTCATGACAACATGACTTTCCCTGTGACCACAGAAGAAAAAATCTCCGACTGCCATCCGTAAGCGTGGACGGCAGTCGGAGATTTTTCCGCACTTCGGTTTGAGATTTCCCGGCAGGCATCGCCGGAAAAATCTCAAACACTCGTGCATCGCCGCGGCGGGACGGAAGAACTCAAAGTTCGTGTTTCGAATCGTATTTAAGTATCCACATTGTTCGAGCATCCGCCTCTCAAAAGCAAATTAAGCACCCTGCTTATAGATCCTGTCCTAGAATCATATCCGTGATTTCCTGTGTTGCCGTTATTCCTTTTTCATCCACTCGGCAAATTATCGAACTGATAAGCATACTTTAAGAATAAATTTGAAACAGCATCATATAGTTTATATCACCCCCTCTGCGGTATGGTGCAGAGGAGATTCTCGATTTGTACTTAGGATAGAACAATATAGGAGTAGGAGCCGCATTGCGGTAGAGAGTGTTGTCATGGTTCCGACAAGAGCAAAGCTGTCTGGTCGTCAGCTTTCCATACCGCTCCGCAGAATAGTAGCATTAGAGGATCGAAGAAGCTCTATTTGCAGCATCAATATACCAGAGGGGTCACAATAATAAACACGACAGTGTATACAAGCCAGGGCACCAGTCCGCCGAGGAAGTATTGCTTCATAGTGTAACCGCCTTTTTCTGTTCCGATCGCCTGAGAAGCCGATGCCATGGGAGTAAGGATGGCCAGCGCAGAACCGGCATTCACAGCCATAACGAGCATGCCGGGATCGATCCCAAGAACCACACCCGTGGCAATCGCCAAGGTACTGAATATCTGCAGCACCGCCATATTCGACATGACCTGAGTAAGTACGGTAGAGACCACGAAATACACAGCGCATACGAAATACGGAGACTTATTCCCGCCCAGCAGCTTTGTAATCAGGTTACCGATGATCTCAGCGCCGCCGGTTTTGCCAAGCGCCGTTGCCAACGCCAGTGTGCCGGCAAAGAGGAGGATCACAGGAAGTCCGCAATTCTGTGGCACTTCGCGCGGTGAGAGGATTTTCAGTGCGACCATAAGAATCGCGCCGATCACACCCGGCACATAGATCGCATACGCATCGGTAAGAGCGCTTACGATGATCCCGATAATGGTGGCAACGAAAATAACATATACAGCTTTTTCCTGAAAGGGAGAAAGTGTATTCTTCTTTTCAGCGGAAGAAGTCAGCGCATCCAGATCGATATCCCTTGTACGGACTTTTGCGGTGAACTTGTTATAGAACAGAATGATTACAATGGTTGCGGCCACAGTCGGAATGATGCGCGTATTCATCATGCTGAAATAGGTCAGAGTCCCTTCACCGCCCATACCGCCGATCTGAGCATTGATACCCATGTAAAGTCCGGCAGTACCTCCGAGAGGAACAACGCCTGCCCACATCATGCTGATGATCGCGCACGGCTGAACCAGCCGGATCGGGTCGCGGCCGGTATCCCTGCAGACCTGATAAATGATCGGGATCATAAAGGTGATCGCCGCAGTTGCATTGACGAACAGACAGAACACGATGTTTACAACCGTCAACGCCAGCATTACCTGCCAATCGGCGCTGCCGGGCTTTATCATTTTTCTGCTCAAGGTAGACAGCAATCGCGTCTTTGAAAGACCCGCTCCAAGCAGAAACATGGAAGCCATCATTACAACTGTGCTGTTTGCCAGACCCGCCCACGTCTCAGCAGCAGTCAAAACACCCGTGACTTCCAGCGCAATAGCCGCGAAAATCGCTACCGTGCCAAGCGTAAACTTATTGCAGGAAAATCCAATAATCGTAAGGACAAAAATTACCAATGTGATTATAAGTTCGGTTGACATAATATCTCCTCTCATAAAAATGATCGTTTGAAATTACCGAAGTGAAATGCTATAATAATGTTAAACATGCGTCAAGGGGTTTCCCGGTGTAATATTCACCTGTCCGGCCAGAAGGGAGCTGCTAATGAACCTGCTTCAACTTCAATACTTCCAGTATGTGGCGAAGCATGAAAACTTCACGAAAGCCGCGCAAGAGCTTTTTGTTTCTCAGCCGGCTCTCAGTCAGATGATCCGCCAACTGGAGGAAGAATTGAACGTAAAGCTGTTTGACCGCGTCGGGAAAAAGATCCAGTTGAATGAGTTCGGCACAACCTACTTGGAGTATGTCAATCAAGCGCTTTCCATGTTGGATGACGGCGAAGCCGCTCTCAGGGAGCTCTCCAGCAACCGGCAGATCACAATCTCCTTCGCCTATTCGTCAAAAGTTGAATTGATCAAGCAGATCGTCCTCCAGTACTGGCAAAAACACCCGGAGATTCGTATATATTCCGAATTCATGCAGCCCGACAGCGCAGTACAGCGCCTCATAAATTCCGAGATCGATTTTGCGCTGGTGAACCAGAAGATCGAGCATCCCAATGTCAGCTATCGCACTATCAAGTCTCATTCAATGTACTTGTATTTAGGATATGGACACCCCCTCAGCGGCAAAAAGGAAATCTCATTACTGGAATTAAAAGACACCCCCTTCTTATGCAACGGCCATACGATGAAGCCTGCCCTCCTGCGAAGCATTTGCCGTGATTTCGGTCTGGATCCCGACATCATGGTCGTTACAAACGATATTTCCGCGATCCAGACCATTCTCAACGAGGCTCCTTATTGCTATCTGGTCCGTTCCAATATCATTATGAATGACATGCTGCAGCCGACGCATACTCTCGGAAGCTTCCATACAATAACCCAAAATGTCACGTCTACAGATTATCTCGCCGTGCGGAATGACTTTCACATATCTCCGGAGCAGCAGCATTTCCTGTCTGGCATGCGCTCGTTGGAAGCAGACTTTGACAAACGCGCACACGACATGACCATACAGTACATGCACGATCATTATCCCGCAGGTTGACCACCGAAAAGCTATGTACTTTTTTCATATTCCGGCGGAGGCGCAGCGCTTCTGCCGGTTTTGTTTTTACAAGCTTCTCACCACGGATCGCGAACGATGGCGCCACACCGATCAGCACTATAGCGAGAACAGGTCGTGGTTGACATGGTTCCGATTCCTTTTCCGTTTATTATCAGCTTTCTGGTCTGGAATTTTCAAACAGCTGGCTGTATCTTTTCTTGGTTTCCATGATGACCGGCATCAAATCGCCGGCGTTCGCTCCGATTTCCCGCATATCGTCCAGATGCTTGAACTTTCCGCCCATCAGAACGTGTGACAAGGATTTTTCCTCTTCCGTGAAATCCACGGAGACTTTGCCTTCCTCGTCGATGCGCAGGATACCCGTTATCCCACAGCACGCACAGCTGGCGTCATTTGCCGTTTCTCCCAATCGGAATACGTTGTTGTGGCACACAGGGCAAATGCCTTTCATCCCGATGTATGTCATCTTTTCGGGCATTTCCTGAAGGCTGCGGAACATATGAGCGCCGGTTTCCTGGAGCCTCTCTACATTGGCTTCATCCAGCAGCTTCTGCCGATCCCAGGGGATGAGAAGCTGATCCACGATCTCCATGTTCAGAGGGATGGCAAAGTGCATCATCACCGGCATCATGGACTGGTTCCAATCGCTTCCTCCATGCGCGATGAACGCAACGGCACGGCGTTTCCATGTTCTCGCATCCGGCATCTCCTTAAGGCCCTTTTCCTCTCGTACCTTTTTGGAGACGCTGCGAAGAGCCGCATCCATGCCGGGGCCACATCGATCACACAGATCCTTGAAATAGCCCGGCACCGTCTTTTCAAATATCGGAAGGGAAACGATGATGCCGTCCGCTTCCATGATTTTTTCTGCAAGCCAGGGGAAATCGTCCTTGCGGACACAATTTCCCACCCCTTTTGCGGTAAGAAGACCGTCTACGCATGCGTTGCAGCCAGTACAGGGCTGGATATTCAAATCCAGAAGCCGCACCGCTTCCACTTCAACGCTTTCACCGCCGGCGTTTTTGGCTCCTAACAGCGCCAGTTTTGCCATGGCTTCGGAGGAGCTGTTTCTTCTCCCTCCAATCAGCGCAAGTATTTTCATCGTCAGCCTCCTGCTTCGATCAGACATTCTCCGGCCAGTTCACATGGTAATACTTTTCGTATCCGGGATCGGGTACGCCGAATTTTTTCTCCAGCTCCGCGTCACCATAGATCCAGCGGAAATCTCCGTTATAGTGTTCATAGGGCATAGGAGTCCAGGGGAACGGGCTGGGCGCACGATCCGCGCTGTAGGGACGGTGGTAGACCGATGGCTGAACGCCTTCCAGCTCCAGCATACCTCCATTCATCCCCGGGAAACCCTTCAGTGTGTTCTTGGAATCCCTGTTCCAGTCTGTATAGTAGTCATTGCGGATCTGCCTAAACCATTTCATATGCCAGATCTTCCACTCGCCGGTCTCCGGATTACGGATGAAATCCATGCCGTATTTTCCCCAGCACCAGAAAGACTTCGCCTCATCGGCCATAACGCCCGCAGGCATGGTCTCAAAGCCGGCGCTTGCCCATGTGACCTTTGCCGTTTTGCAGTCGCCCGCCACCTCAATGCAGGGCGTGCAAAGTGTATGGAAGAATATACCGCCCGCAACATCCTCCGCCTGCTGTGAATCCCAAAACTTCTGCAGTGCCTCCGGACCAAATACGCAGCCCCAGTCGGAAACTTCGCAGGAAACATCCGGGCGCCACATCGCAAAGCACTCCGTAGAACGGGAATCGAATTCCGTGCTGATGTGAACCGTTTCATAGTGGGCCATACAGTTCTGGATGGCAGTAACAGCCTTCAGTCTTTCCATCTCCAATTCGGCAGGAGTCATCTCTTCCAGTCGTTTCATTTTCAAACCTCCATAGCAGATTATTAAGTTCTATCGATGTTAAAATTGTAACCTATCAGAGGCGTTTTTGTGAAATACATGTCAATTATATACTTATAAGTGATCGATTATAAATCAGCGATACTCTCAATTCCCGATGTACCGGCAGTCAAAATCTAGGCCAGACTCCGACCTGCGGGAATTTCGGGCATATAACAAGGGATACTGTCTGCCTCTGGCGCCAGTATTTAAGTATATAAACAGGCACAATTCGTCATTATCAATAATTTACATCCATCAAATTTGGCGATGTAGGCGCTTGATTGAAACGATAGAATAAGGTAAAATTGAAAGAGATGCTACAATTTATCAAGTTTTAGTAATGTGCACTACTATTTTTCGCACTAACCCCACTTCATAAATCAGAAAGGAAAAGAATAGTCATGATCACAAGCTTGAACATCCCGTACCTGAAGCTGCGCTGGTTTGGTTTCAACTGTCTGGAGATCCAATTCCCGAGCGGCAAAACATTGGTAGTAGATCCCTGCTTATTTAAGGAAGGACATTTGGCAAGCGGTTTTGACGAAAATGATCTTGATGGGTGCGACTATATATTTGTCTCCCACGCCCACGGCGATCATGTTGGCTCTCTCGACAAGGTTTATGACCGCTTCCATCCCCTGGTGCTGGCAAACGCCGCCACCGCTTTTGATCTGGCAAAGCTGTATGACGTTCCATATATTCAAATGATCCCCTTCTGCAGCGGAGATGTATTTGATTTTGGGGACTTTAGACTTGACATTCTTCATGCTCGGCATGCCCTGAACAACATGATGCGGCCTTCCGGCCGCTCTGATGATTTCGACAATCCGTTCAAAAAGCCCGGCTTCTTTGGGCCTCGATATACGTCGGAGCTGGATGAGAAGCTCGGCAACATGGGCACGCTGTACAACAACAATTTTGTCATGACGCTGCCAAACCATATCCAAATCGGTTTCTTTGCGGGGAATCCGGGTCTGGCCGCGCCTGAGGACCGTAACATGTGGAAAGAGCTGCATCCCGACATCATCTTTGCCCATCGCGCAAAATACACCGGCGATTACGGAAATCAGATGGCCGACGTCCTTGAAATTACCGGAGCCCGTATTATGATGCCGCTTCATATTGAAGACGCGTACTCTGGCGTTTATGATCCAGATGAATACACCTCCAATATCAACAGGGAATGCGAAAAGCGCGGCCTGCTGGGACGCATGCTATTCCTTGAACGTGGGAAGTGGTATGAGTTTTCCAGCGGCGTTGCTCAACTGTAATTTCCAGAAAGAACATTTAAATTATCTCCGACACATACTACAGCCCCGGTGAGAAGGCCTTCTCGCCGGGGCTGTGTCACTACCAGTATATCGCGGGCAGCCATCTGTTATAGATGACCGCCCGCTTCATCATAAGGATTACCGTGTTGTCCTCATGGAGGCTGCCACCTGTCGCAGAAGCTCTTCTCCGGGCGCTTTCCTGTCGATGGCGGAGACCTCCGCGATCAGACGGTGCAGAGAAACATGCTCCTCCTCCGCCACTCTTCGGAACATGGGAAGGTAGTTGGAATGGCAGCCCGCCAGACCCAGCATCAGATCGGTGGGCTTGACGGCGACATGGTAGCCATAGGGCTCCATTGCCGGAATCAGCTCATCTTCTTCATAGGCCAGCAGCTTATACAGATCGACCTCGGGAAGATATCCCTCCCGCTGCAATGTGGCCGCAGCAAGCTCTGTGGAGCAGTTTCCCGCACTGCGGGCCATTCCCAGAAGGCCGCAGTCGATCTCGTCCGCGCCGGCCGCGACAGCGGCAAGCGCATTCGCCTGAGAGAGTCCAAGATTGCTGTGTCCATGGAAGCCCACGGGAATGGTGAGCTTTTCCTTCAATGATGTCACATAGGCTGCGGCGTCGGCAGGGAACATCGTTCCCGCAGAGTCCATGATGGTGATTTTATCCACCCCGGCGTCCTGCAGTACTTTCGCCTCCTCCGCCAACTCCCCGGGGGTTGAGACGTATGCCTTCATCAGAGAGTACCGGCAAATGAGGCCGGCCTTTTTGACCCGCTCCACAGCCGCCACAGAGTCTTTTCCGTCTCCGGCGTTCGCCCCTACACGAAGGAAATTCAGTCCCCGCTCGGCAGCCATTTCCACCGGCGCTTTATCACCGTTGGCAGCGAGAAGAAACATGCCGATCCGTCCCTGCGGCAGCAAAGGCTGGAGCAGTTCCAGATATTCCTCATCAGAGCAAGCCTTGGTGGCTCCGTTCAGCTCATATGCGCCAAGGCCCTTGCAGTTGCCGAGTTCGATGTCTTGGATCCCGGCAGCGAGCAGACCTTTGACGATACTCACCGTCAAATCTGCGGGAAATCCGTGGCCGACTACGTTGCCGCCATCCCGCAGGGTATTGTCAAACAGATGGATCGTTTTCATGAGTGTCAGCCTCCCAAGCTCAGGATTTGCGGAGAACGAGTTCTCCGATCAATACACAAACCAGGGTCACCGCGCCGCCCAGTGCTACCGGGAACCACACCGACTGGAGCGCCATCAGCGGCAGAATTGCCGCGAACATGGAGGTAAAAGGCGTTACGATACCCAGGGCAACACCAAATGCCTCCCACGCCTCCGTCTTATTCTCCGGGTCCACACAGCGAGCCAGCGCAAGACCGCTGGGGGTGGAGCCATGCCCCTGACCATAGGCCATCAGAGATAGTTCAAACCAGTCCTTCTTGATCCAGCGGCGCACAAGCACCAGACAGATAAATGTCATCAGCGCCACGATCACCACCATGTGGATCAGGATAGGCACCACATAGGCTGCGAACATTTTCAGGTTAAGCGTAGCAGTAGCCGAGGCGATGCAGATCTCCAGGGCGACATTGGAAATACTGCTGATAGAAGTCTTATCCGCCAGGGAGTCAATCCTCAGCTTGCGCATGATGGGCCAGATAATCAAGGCTCCGACAATGCCGTACAACAGAGAGGGGAATTTGTCAAACAGATTGGCGGCGGGCTCAAAGGGAACCTTCGCCAGGTTCGTGATGATGATTTTGCCCAGCCAGATACTGGCCAGGATAAGGGCAAGCTGCAGGGCGAGCGGACTCATAGAATCGGGAGATACCGTATTAACGCCGACGGGCCGCCGCTGCTCCAGCGGAAGCAGGTCGCTCACAGCCTTCGCTGTTCCCTGTCCCTCTTTCACATTCTTGGCCCAGCCACGGCGAACGCCAATGTTCACTACTACCATACCGGCTACCATGGCGATGACTAGGCCCAGCGTAGCCATGATGATGCCCAGACTGAGCATTCCCTCCCTGCCATATTCCTCAAACAGAGTACCGGCAGTGGTAGCGGTGCCGTGTCCGCCCCAATAGGTGAAACGCGCCATCATGCCCCAGCCCTCAGGCATGGATTTCCAGATCTTTCCTAGCCCCATACCAGTCAGCGTTCCGACAAACATCTGTGAGAAATAGGTAAGTATCAGCAGCACGATCGCACCGGAGAAGCTCTTCAGTTTATCCTTGTTGATGGTGCTTCCGAAAATGGTGGCTGTGACCACTACGTTGATCATGGGCGTAGCATCCCGCTCCATGTGTCGGGGAGGCTCACCCAGCCTAGTACCTGCGGCCCGACGATCAGCGCAAGGGCTCCACCGATCAGGCCAGCCGGGAGAAACAGCTTCTTTAGCAGGGGGATAAATTTCCGGAGCAGCATTCCGGCGAGTACGAACAAAAGCAGAACAGCAATATCGTCCACCGCGACGGTCAGCACTTTACTGGCAGCGTATTCCATGGTTCTCTCTCCTTTTTATGAATATATATTTGTTTTTAGCATACGGGATGCGCGGGCTCTTCTCCTGCCAGAACCCTTAGTGTCTCCGTCACGATTTCCATACCGGTGCGGGCCAGCGATTCTTCGGTGTTGCCGCCGATATGGGGTGTGGCAATGAAATTATCCAATGTCAGCAGCCGGTTTTCCCCGGTAGGGGGCTCAACGGCAAAGGTGTCACAGGCGGCAGCCTTCAACTTTCCGGAGGTCAACGCCTCATAGAGATCATCCTCATCGATCACGGCGCCGCGCGCCGCGTTCACAAACACCGCGCCTGGGCGGAAGTGATTGAACACCGCACCAGAGATCATATGCTCCGTGCTCTTCACCAGAGGGACGTTGACATTCACGAGGTCGGAGTTCTCCAAAAGTTCCTCGATCGTCTCCACCTTTTCAAAACCGCGGGCGGCCGCGTCCTCAGCAGAGACAAAGGGGTCATAGCCCAGGATCTTGCAGCCGAAGCCATTTTTCAGGATCCTTCCAATTCGCTGGGCGATGTTGCCCATACCGATTTGCCCCAGAGTCTTTCCGCCGATCTCCGTGCCGATCAGTTCCTTGGGTGCGATACTGGTATAGACACCATTGCGGCAGTTCCGATCCGCCTGGACGACCTTCCGCTCCAACGCCATGAGCAGCGCCACCGTCATCTCCGCCACAGAGTCCGCATTGGCGGTTGGAGTGTAAATCACACGGATGCCTTTCTCACGGGCGGCGTCCACATCAATGGTGTTGACGCCAACGCCATGCTTGCCTATTACTTTCAGGTTTATAGCCCGATCCATGAGTTCACGGGACACGGGGATATTCCGCAGGATGATGGCATCGATCTCCTCGATCTTATCAAAGCTGTCCACCACCTCGGTGTTTTCCGCCAGCAACTGCGCTGCCGCCGGATCGATGTATTCGCTCAGGTAAATCTTCATATCCTTCCTCCATAATTGTAGTTTAATCAACTTTTATCCCGTTTATTGTAGTGTTCGCAATATTATTATATCAGTCTTCGCCCATAGTGTAAAGACATTATCTGTCGTTAATACTACAAAATCTAACAACATCGCTTTGTTCACTTCTTCCAAATAAAATCAAATGGCTGGTTCGGATTTTTCCAAACCAGCCAAAGCTTAAGGACAAAAACAGTAAAAACAACTCACAGGCGGTGATCCTCTGTGATTCGATCCCGCTCTTCAATACGCTCCCGGAAATCGGTCATGCTTCCCACTAAATGCAGAAGATACTCTCCGATCATATGCGTCCCAACCGTCGAATGAAAAAAACTCATACCGGAGGACGAGGTGAGTAAAAGCCTATCTGCAAAAGAGCTGAGGGGTCCAGTTACCGCATCGGTCACCAATATCAACTCCGCCCCGTGAGATCGAGCCAATTCCGCATACAAAAGGTCATCTTTATAAAAACGGGAATACACAAAAAGAAGCAATACATCTTTCTCTGATATGTCCTGCATTGGACCCTGAGAGGGGGGTTCCCCATCTGTGTGCACAGACACATGGGGCAGCATGAAGCTCAGCAGACGACCGAACTGTATCGCCGCTCCACGGCAGCCCCGCAATCCCGCGATATAGCGGTGCTCCGCATTCACCAGTGCCGATGCAGCATAACTGAAATCCTCTATGGCATTATTCCTGAACACCTCATCGATATTCTTATGCATGAGCTGACGGAATTTCTCTGGATCGACCGAGCTGCTGTATCGCTCTTTGTTCTGCGTTAAGCGCTCGGCAAGGGAAAGGCCGCTGTATGCGCTTTCAACCAGAGCCGAGTAGACGCTGCTCTTCAAGTCAGCGAACCCCTCAAACCCTATAGCTCGGGAGAAACGAATAATGGAAGCGTCACTGACGCCGATCTCCCTGGCAGCATCCAAGGAGGACATAGTTCCAATTCGCTCCTGATTTTGGATAAAAAATTCTGCGATCGCACGTTGGGACTTGGTCAGCTTTGCATCCTTAACTCTTTCCGCAATGATATTTCTCATGATAAGCCCTCCTCCGTGATGGGTATATCATAACACAAATGCTGTTGTGTGTCCACCATTTATGTAGTGTTCACTTCTTTTCAGTCTGATTAAAACGAATGACAGCCCGCTCACACTTTGTGTGCTGCAGGCTGTCATGACAAGATAAATAAGATTAAATCAAATTCAGAATTTTGAGAAGCAGACTCCAGCCAAAAAGCGTCACAGAAAGCCAAAGCGCTGGTAAAGACCACGATATCCCCTGCCAGCTGAGCATTGCCGCCGATCTGCTGTGCCATAGTGAATGAAGCTACAGCCGTAGAAGAGGCGAAAGCTACCATCACAGTGATCAGCTCTATACCCCGGAAACCGAGAAGAATGGCCATACTCAATACGACCGCCGGAACGACGATCAGTCTCGCAACGCAGACCACCGCAAGCTCTTTTCGATGAGCACCAATCCCATTGAATCGGAAAAAAGCACCCAGCAAAAACAGCATCATCGGGCTGGCTACACGTGCCATATCCCGTACCGCCGTCTCGATCAAAGATGGGAGGCCAATCCCGCACACTAAAAACAGAATGCCTGCAACACTGCCGAGGATCAGAGGATTTTTCAAAATATTGAGAATAAGAGCACGAATATCCGGTTTCTGTCCATTGTACGCCTCCAGCGTGACAACAGCCAGGACGTTAAAAATCGGAACAATGATAGCGCCCATGACCGCTGCGACACCGATATCGCCTCCCTCCGTCAAACCAGCTGCCATCGGCAGGCCAACGATAAGATAATTGGACCGATATATACCTTGTATCACAACACTGCGGTTTCCCCGCTCTCTCACAAAGAGAATAGCGTACGCAAAACCCAGTCCATATACAGCAAAAATCGCGAACACTGTAAAGACGATCAGATTCGGACGAATCGCGGAAGATATATCCGAAGTATAAATGTTATAGAAACACATCACCGGTATGAACACCTTAAAGATAATGGAGTTCATATGCGGCACGTCGTCTTCCCGAACCACCCCACTGCGCTTCGCTAAGTAGCCAACGGCAATGATCAAAAAAATCGGTAGTATCGCACTGATGCATATTAGGAAACTGTTCATTACAGAAGTTCTCACTTGATTACAACTTTTTCATACCATATCACAACCTGTCTCTGGCATTCAACTGGTTATGGTCACGGCTTTGCCATGTATCATGAGCTGCTTGATTATCTGGCAAACGACTGGTCCTGGGATCGGTCTGTCCTCGACAGTTCCGGCATCAAGTCTTACATCGTGAGCTGCTGCAATAAGATCTATGATCTCATCAATCCGAACGGCGACGAGCTCTGGCAGTATGCGTATAGCAGGCTATATTTTAAATTCCTCCCAAGTATTATCTTTTACACAATACAGCCCTGGCCTGAAAGCAACTTGAACCGGATATCCTAACAGTTAAGTAGCGCCCGGACAAAGCCCGGGCGCTTACGGTCATTTGTGTTTGTGCCCACCATGATGGCCATGGTGCTTTTGGTGTTCCTCTTTCCAGGTTGTCTGGAGCTTGGAAAGAAAACCTTTCAGCTCGACCTGCTCTTCTTCCGTGAGGCATTGGAACATATCGCTTTCGTCCTTGCCATGCTGCCGCATCTTCTCGCTTTTGTGCTCTGCGACCTTACCGCACTTTGTCAGCAGGCGTACGAGCTCGTTCTCGCTCTCGGGCATAGCTACGGGCGCTGTTTCTTCGTTCTGCAGGCGCTCAAAGTAGGCACGGCCCTTTCCGCAGCTCAGGGCTTCTGCGGGGCAACTCTTCGGGCATTGATTGCAGTTGGCAGACATGTTGTTATCCATCGTTCTATCTCCTATCTGTATGGTGCTTCGATTGTATCAGAACGCAGGGTATTTGCACGGTTTATTACATGTGCCCGATGTCGAATACTGCATCGGGCACTGTCTGTTTATTCCTCAGTCGAGGCAAATGGAATCCACATACGTCTGAACGTCCTCATAACCGTAATCTGCCGCGGCATGACCCACACCCCAGATCAGAGCGAAGTCCGCATCGATGTCGAAGTTCTTTTTAAGAAGCTCCGTCATGGTCCAGGAGTTCACCGCGCCAACGTCGCCGTCCGCCATGCCATTGCGGAAGCGCCAGTTGGGAGCGACTGTGCCCTCGTTCTCACCGCTCAAAAAGC
>CAYOSI010000005.1:0-85606 GCA_964406615.1 uncultured Oscillospiraceae bacterium | reverse complement strand
TCCTATATAATCCCACACGGGAGAAGGCAGAGCTTCTGGCCGGAGAGTTGGGCTGCGCCGTGACAGACAGCGCCCAGACGATCATTGAACAGAGCGACTGGGTCATGCTCTGCATGAAGCCCCAGGATCTGGAGACGTCCTTTAGCGAAAGCATGCCGGTGTTTAAGGCCATATATGACACAGGACGCTGTCAGGTGGTAGCGTCTCTTGTGGCGGCCTGGGACCTGACCAGGCTCACAGAAGCATTTCGGGAAAACGGTATGAACATGCCCATCGTCCGCCTCATCCCCAATATCGCCGTCACTGCTGGAAAGGGCGTTATCCTAATGGCCGGCAACGACTACGCCGGCGATGAGGTGGATCGCCTGTGCCAGCTGCTTTCCGCCGCTGGTCTCTGCCAGAACACCACTGAGAGGATGATGGACATAGCCTGTCCTGTTTTTAGCTGCTCACCGGCATTTATCTATATGTTTATCGACGGCCTTGCCGCTGGCGGCGTGAGGATCGGGATGGACAGGACAGATGCTGTGCGTCTGGCTGCACAGGCGACCATGGGGTGCGCTTCATTGGTTCTGGAGACTGGCAAGTATTTGGAGGCCCTTCGGGACGAGGCCTGTTCCCCAGCCGGGATCACCGTCGCAGGTATTGAAAAGCTGGAAAGAGACGGCTTCCGGGGCCTGGTAATGCAGGCTGTCGTGGAGTGCTTCCGCCGTCAGGAAAAAATGGCGGCGGGGGACTGCTCGATCTGACGCTGCAAAGTCAATAGAAAACAGAAAAAATCAGCCCCTGCCAGTTTTAGCAAGGGCTGATTTTTACATAGACAGCATAAAAAGATTTGTGTCGGTGGAGAAGTTTGCCACGCTGTATATAACAAGTACCATGTCAAATGATGAAAGCCGTGGCTTGTGTTCTCCGGTGCTTCATAACGCTCAATAAGGGTGTCATTTCCACAAAATACACGCCATTATTTTCCTGTTTTCCCGTCAGCAGCTCACAGAGGGCTTTCAAAACCGCCAACACCACTGGCAGGTATATAAACAGGAATAAAATACTGGAAAAGACCATTTTCAAGCCTCCGATGTGTCGTCTGCAGGGTCGAAATCCGCAAGCGGGTTGGCAAACGCGGCGTTTTTCAGCTCGGCATTGGCAATATGCGTGTAGATTTGGGTCGTGTTGAGGTTTTCATGGCCCAAAACCTCCTGCAAGGTGCGTACGTCGACGCCGTTTTGCAGCATCAGCGTAGCCGCCGTGTGACGAAGCTTATGCGGGGAGTATTGGTTTGGGTCAAGCCCCGCCTTTAGGAGCGTTTTTTTGACCATGACCTGCACCGCGTCAACGCTCATTCGTTTCCGGCGCGAGGAGAGAAATACAGCGTTTTTGTCGATGGCCGCTATATTCTTGCGCACCAGAAGCCAGTCGTTCAGAGCCTTTGCGGCCGCTTCATTCAGATAAACCACACGTTCTTTGCTGCCCTTACCATGGATCAGCAGACTGTCCTGCCGGATGGCGGTCAAATTCAGGCCGACCATCTCCGATATGCGCAGACCGCAGTTGAGGAATAAGCACAGAATGCAGTAGTCACGCTCTTTATTTTTCCCGTCGGCTGCCGCCAGCAGGCGTTGGCTTTCCTCCAGCGTAAGATAGCGGGGGAGGGCCTTTTGCAGCTTTGGCGTATCGAGGTCCTGAACGGGGTTAACGGTAAGCTGCTTGGTCTTTACAGTCAGATACCGATAAAAGCCCTTGATGCACACGATCATCCGCGCACGGGATGCGGCGTTCAATTCGCGGTCGCGTGACAAATACGCGAGAAAATCATAGATCTCAGTCAGCGTGACCTGCTCGTAAAAGCCGAGGTCTACGCCGCGGATGTCGATGTCTTCAAACGCCGTATCGCGCGGAACCAAACCGCGTGATACGATCAGATACCGCGTAAATGTGCGCATATCCATAAAGTACGAATCAACCGTAGCCTTCGACTGGCCTTTGATCGTATCGTGATACACAAGAAATTCGCGCACCGGCTGTGGTGCGTCGGTCTGGTAGTTCACGGAAGTCACCTCCGATTCCTATCATACCAGAGGGGGGACGATCCTGTCCATGGGCAAATACACCAAAAATTCGGCATAATTAATATTATGCCGAATTTAGAGGAGAGGCCAAAGCAATGTGGACCGCCGATACCAAAGATTTGTTCAGCGGTCGGAAAACCGGCCAAGCCGTGTGCGGAAACGACGAGCCGCTGATCTGTTGTTTACGGTTTGAATGGTTATTATTCATGTGTTCCCGTAAAAGCCAGCGAGTGCCGGGCGAGCTTGCATGCAACTCCGCTGATGAAGCCATAATCAATTGGTAAAAAACAAGTTTAATTTCTCACATTGAACATTGCGTGGATTTGATGATTGAAAAGCTTACACAACACGATTATGCCTTCTTTATTGTGCTCATATTTTTTCTTTCGCTTTGTGAGATCCTTACTGTTTATAATTTTTCAGTAATTATTTTTCTATTTGAAAAAAATGTGATATTTATAAGATTTTCTACTGATTCACATTCCAGTTTGTTCTTTGGAGCGGCCAAGAGATCCCATATCCGAGTTTCCCTAGCGCGAGCATTACAGCGTCTTCTCGACGGCTTCGCGCAGGGTTTTGACATAAATCAGCTCAAGACCGCCGGGCGCTTTCAGCTCGCCGCGTGTACGGGACGGGACGACGCATTTTTCAAAGCCTAGTCTTGCGATTTCTGCCAATCGTTGGTCAAGCGACTGCACGCTGCGGATCTCGCCGGTAAGGCCTACCTCCCCTACCGCGGCCAGCTTGTCCGACAGCGGCAGGTCCCGGAAGCTCGACGCAATCGCAAGACAGGCGGCAAGATCAGCCGCCGGCTCGTCCAGCGTCAGGCCGCCGACGACATTCATATAGGCGTCGCACGTGTTCACTCTCATCCCGCCTCGTTTTTCGAGCACAGCCAAAAGCAGATACAGCCGGTTATAATCAAAACCGTTAGAGGTCCGCCGGGCGGAAGCAAAGCCCGTGGGCGTGACAAGCGCCTGAATTTCCGCGAGAATCGGACGGCTTCCCTCCATGACGCAGGCAACACAAGTGCCGGGGACGCCCACCGGACGTCCTGCCAGCATGACCTCCGAGGGGTTCGGGACCTCCCGAAGCCCCTCGCGGATCATCTCGAACACGCCGATCTCATTCGTGGAACCAAAGCGATTTTTTTCCGCTCGCAGGATGCGGTAATTATGGCTGCCGTCGCCCTCGAAATACAGGACGCAGTCCACCATATGTTCGAGAACCTTCGGGCCGGCGATCGCGCCCTCCTTGTTGACATGGCCGACGACAAACGCCGTGAAGCCGGTGGATTTTGCAAGCTGCATGATCTCCATGGCGCACTGCTTCACCTGCCCGACGCTGCCCGGCGCGGTGTTCAGGGACGGGTCGTAGATGGTCTGCACGGAGTCAATGATGACGAGATCGGGAGAAAGCTCCTCGAGCGCGGCGATCACATCGTTTATATCGGTGCCCGCAAGGACATAGATGCTGTCACGAATGACGCCGAGACGCTCCGCACGCATCCGAAGCTGATGCTCGCTTTCCTCCCCGGTGACATACAGGATACTCTCCTGATCGCCGCAGGCGCCGCAGGATTGGAGCAGCAGCGTAGACTTACCGATCCCCGGCGCGCCGCCGAACAGAACGATCGACCCGCGCACGGCGCCGCCGCCCAGCACACGGTCAAGCTCCATGACGCCTGTGGAAAACCGTGTTTCCTTGCTGCTGTCGAGTTCCCGCAGGCGCTTGGGCATGGAACGCCGGATCGGACGCGCCTTTTCGGAGGCTTTTGGAGCAGCCGGAGCCTCCGTCAGCGTGTTCCATGCCCCGCAGCCCGGGCATTGACCCTGCCAGCGGGGCGTTTCGTACCCGCAGTCCGAGCAGAAAAATGCTTTTTTCTCTTTCATAGCGTGGCTCCTCTTATGTATTGCAGATAGGATGAGAGCATGACCGAAGCCAGCTTCAGGCGGTAATTTTCAGACTCCAGCTTCTCAAGGTCGGATGGATTGGACAAAAAACCGCATTCCACCAAGGCCGCCGGACACTCTGACCGGCGCATGAGATAGATCCCGTCGTCTATCTTCTCTTCGATCCGCCGGTTTTCCGGACAGAGCTGTTCGGTCAGGTTTGCCTGCAAAAGCGCGGCGAATGAGTCGCTGCCCGTTACGCTGCCGTAAAATACCTGAATGCCCCACGGCGCTGAGGCCGGATAATTGTTCTGGTGAATGCTGAGCAAAACAGCTCCCGCTGTGCTGTTGATGAGCGTGATACGGGCATTTTGATCCGCTTTTTTCTTCGCGGAAAGCGTTTCCGCCTCCGCCGGATAGTCGATCTCCGCGGCGGTCCGCGTTAGGACGGTATCAACCCCCCAAAACGCCGCCAGTGCCTCCAATCGAAGCGCGATGTCCAGGTTAAGGTCACTCTCCAAGGTCCCGTCGGCCGCCACCGCACCGCCATCCTCGCCGCCATGTCCGGCGTCAATCACGAGAATTGGAGCGGATTCCGCCGAAGCAGAATGGATGCCTGGGAGCGGCGTTAGTATCCACGCAGCGGCAACGACAACCGCTGCCAGCAGCGTCATCCAAAGCTTTCTATAAACCAACTATATCACCGCCCCCGTCGCTTCGCAAGATTTTTACAGAATAATACAGATAAGACCATAGCCGCCGTCGTTTACCAGCCGCTGTACCGTGACGCGCAGACGGTTCCGGATGTTGGGCGGAATGCGCGTGAGCTTGGTGGTCAGGCCCTCCTCCGCGATATCATACAGTGATTTACCGAAAATGTTTGACTCCCAGATACGATTTATATCGCCGTCAAAGCCCTGCAGAAGAAAGCTGACGATCTCCTCGGAGGCCTTCTCCCCGCCTACAACGGGTGATACCTCCGTTTCCACCTGTGTCTGAAACAAATGAATGGCCGGTGCGCTTGCCTTGAGCCGCACGCTGTACCGTCCGGCGCGGCTGATGATCTGTGGTTCCTCGAGCACCATTTCATGCGGCTCAGGCATGATGACGCCGTAGCCGGTCTCCTTGGCCTGCTGGAGCGCCTGATGCACATGGTCATACTCCGATTTTACGCTTTTCAGAGAGCGCAGAAGCTCCATAAGATCGCCGTCGTCCCGAATCTCAAAGCCGGACTGCTCGCTGATCGTGCGGTAATAAAGCGAGTCCTCCAGCTCAATGACCGCGTGCGCAGTACCGATATCCGCCTGGGCCGCGTCGATGCGGGCAGAGCGCACAATGTCGCTGGAAGCGATGGTGTCCATCGCGGAATACGCATCTTTCAGCGTGTTCATTTCCTGTCCGACGCTCAGAAGCAGTGAGCAGAGCGTCTGTTTGAGCTCGCAATCCCCGGGGAGCGCTTCGGCCCAGGATGGAAGCCATACAGAGATCTCGCTCACCGGAAACTGAAACAGCACCTCCCGCATGAGCGCGTTGATCTCATCGCCCGTCAGCGTCTGGCAGTTCAGCGCCATGCATGGAACGCCGTACTGCGCCGCAAGCTCACCGGCCAATGTCTGCGCCGCTTCCCCAGATGGGTCGGCAGAGTTCAGAACCATCGCAAACGGCTTTCCGATCTCTTTCAGCTCCAGGATCACCCGGTCTTCCGCGGTCAGGAAGTTTTCTCTCGTGATATCGCCGAAGCTTCCGTCAGTCGTGATGACAAGGCCAATGGTCGAATGCTCGGCAATGACCTTCTTGGTCCCTTCCTCCGCCGCCTGTGTCATGGGAATTTCGTGGTCATACCAGGGTGTCATGACCATCCGCTCTTCCCCGTCCTCGTACAGTCCTTCCGCTCCGGGAACCATATACCCTACGCAGTCAATCAGCCGCAGGGATGCACTGGCTCCGTTCCCCAGAGAAATGTCCACGGCTTCCTCCGGCACGAATTTGGGTTCGGCCGTCATGATCGTTCGCCCCGAGCCGGATTGCGGCAGCTCGTCACGGGCGCGCTCCTTGCGGTACATATTATCGATGTTTGGTATCACAAGCGTCTCCATAAAACGCTTTATGAATGTTGATTTCCCCGTCCGCATCGGACCGACGACACCCAAATATATATCGCCGTTTGTCCTGCGGGCAATATCTTCATAGATGCTGTCCACAAAAAATCCCTCCAAGGCGTGTTTGCTAAAACATACGCCGTGGAGGGCTCGTTTATTACAAAATCATACCAAGTTCCCGTCAGTAGAACTGTGCAGTCTGGCCATGTGTGCGCGAAATAACGACTTCGACATCCGGGAAGGCTTCGCGGACCCAGCCGCACAGGACGGGAATGACGACATTCTCGGTGCAGAAATGGTCCGCGTCGATCAGGTTGATTCCCAGGTGCTTTGCCTCCAGAAACGGATCGTATTTGATGTCGGCCGTCACATAGGTGTCGCATCCTGCGGCATGCGCCAGCGTGATCTCGCCGCCTCCTGACCCGCCGCATACTGCGATGCGATGCACCGGACGCCCGGCGTCGTGATAGCGCAGACCGTTGCCGCCGAGCGCCGTTTTCACGGTATGCAGAAAATCGGAGAGCGATACCGCCTCCGGCAGTTCACCGACCCGGCCAATACGGGATTTTTCGTCAAGTTCCCCGGCGTAAGCCGCGCCCAGTGCCGCCAGCAGCGCGTCGTTCACCCCGCCGCAGGCCGCGTCCAGGTTCGTGTGCATGCAGATGGCGGCGATCCTGTTTTCGGCAAGCGTCAAAACCCGCTCGCCCGGCCAAGTGCCGTCGGTAACGGCTTTCAGCTCAAAAAACAGCGGATGATGGCTCACGATCAGCTCTGCCCTTTCGCAAATCGCCTCGGCGATCACGTCGTCTGTGATATCGAGCGCAGCGAGCACTTTTTTCACGGGACGGTCTGCTCGGCCGACCAAAAGCCCCACATTATCAAAATCCAGCTTGAGCTCCGGGGGCGCCTTTTCAGCCAGCACAGCCAAGATATTGCCTACGTTCGGCATGATATCCATCTCTCTTCCATTGTTTGATAGGCACGCCATAACGCGGCCGCGTTTTCATCATACGGCGCGGCTGCCACGGCACGCTTTTTAAGCGTGGCGAGATACTCGCCAAACAGCGGTTCACCGGCGATCTGACAAAACAATCCCGTGTGCATTTCGGCGTCCGTATAGGCGGGCGATGCTCCGCCGCCTGCGGTCAGTATCGGATAGAGCCGTCCGGCGTCCTTTACCAGCCGCTCCCGGTGAATACAGTATCCGTTGCCAACCAAAAACCGGCGAAGTTCCGCCTGCTTTGACTGTGGTTCCAATATCAAGAGGGTGTTTTCCCTTGTCCATTCCGCAGCGGTCAGAATGGCGGCCATGGTCTCGCCCCCCATGCCGGCGATCACGACGGTGTCGCCGTCGGCGGCGGTAAAGCCGCACAAGCCGTCCGTCCGGCGAAGCTCGACTATATGCCCCGTGTCCGTCTCGTCGATCAGCCTTTGCGCCCCTTTGAGCGGCCCTTCCCGCAGGTCAGACGCCCACACATGGGCTGCGCGGCCGGTCTGCGCCAGCCAAACAGGAACCAGAGCGTGGTCGGTGCCGACGTCAATAACATGCGCATTCGGCGGCACGAGCTCAGCTACGGCCTGCAGGCGGCGCGATAGATGTATACTCATACGAATAAAAACGGCGGGAGGGTTGCTCCCGCCGAACCTTTGCGCTTATCAGGAATTGGCCGCGATGCAGGCATTGACTTCATCGACAAAGGGACCGACCTCCACACCGTGCGCGGCACAGGCGGCCTCGACGCTCTCACCGGTAGCAAAAGCGCAGCCAAGGCAATGCATGCCAATGCGCTCAAACAAGGGCTGGGTCATGGGGGCGTTCAGCATAATATCGTAAACGATCGTGTCTTTGGTGATCTGGTACATGGAAGGATCCTCCAAATTTTTATTTTATCTGTCTTTATTATATCCATACCGGGCGCAAAATTCAACTACATTCTGCGTAAATGGACAAAAAGCAGGGGAAGCAAATTGCCTCCCCTGCCAAACTTGTGCGGTTAATCAGCCTTCACGCATCTTAGCGAAGCACTCACTGCAGTACACAGGGCGATCGCTCTTGGGCTCAAAGGGAACGCGAGCCTCGCCGCCGCAGGCAGCGCAGGTGGCGGTGAAGAACTCACGGGGACCGCGAGCAGCGTTCTTGCGGGCGTCACGGCAGGGCTTGCAGCGCTGGGGCTCATTCTGGAAGCCGCGCTCGGCATAAAACTCCTGCTCGCCGGCCGTGAACACGAACTCATTGCCGCATTCCTTACACACAAGGGTCTTGTCTTCGAACATTTTGAATCCTCTCTTTTGAAAAATTTCCCGTTTGGGGGTGGTATATTGCGATCAGCTTGCGCTGTTTTCGCCGGAGGGCAGCTTAGCCAGCTTTCTACGGATTCGCTGGATGGCATTATCCACGGATTTGATATCTTTTCCGACGGCGGCCGCGATTTCTTGGTAGGACAGGCCGCCCAGGAAAAGAGGAAGAATTTCGGTCTCAAGCTTCGATAGATGCCGTGAATAAGCGGAAATAAACTCTTTTTCGGTCTCTCTGGCAAGCACCTGCTCCTCGGGACTGCGCTGATAAAACTGGGTACCTAGAGTCTGGGATTCGTCTGAGAGGACATCATCTAGAGGTATGCCATCGTTGAGCGGCGCGTGTTTTTTTCGTGCGGCATTGCGAATGGCGGATTGAATGCGATTGCGGATACAGGCTTCCGCAAAGGTTTTGAAAGCGGCGCCTTTTTCAGGGTTAAACTCACGAATGGCGGACAGCAGACCCAGCATGCCTTCCTGAATAAGGTCCTCGCTGTCTCCCCCGCTCAAAAAATAGGGACGCGCACAGATACGCACTAAACGCACATATCTCTCCGCGAGCGCTTCCTCCGCGCCGCTGTGACGATCGGCGGCAAGCGCCTGAAGCTGATCGTCGGTCAAAGCTTTCCATGAATCGTTCATTTTACCTATATAAAATAATTATATAACATCGAGCGTGGAAGTCAAGAAATTTTTGTGAAAAAATGATAAAAAAGAAACGATTTGCCCTTAAATATCCATTTTTTCCTGTCCCAGGAATTCAATCCCCAGGTGTTCATATGCTTTTCGGGTCACACAACGGCCGCGCATGGTGCGCGTCAGGAACCCGTTCTGCAGAAGAAACGGCTCGTAAACATCCTCCAGCGTAACGGCCTCCTCGTTGATCGTGGCGGCAAGCGCCTCCAATCCGACCGGGCCGCCGTTATACAGCTCGATGATGCTGCGAAGCATGCGCCGGTCAATGCTGTCAAGCCCGGCCTTGTCCACCTCGAGACGGCCCAGCGCCTCGTCGGCGATGGACTTCGTGATAACGCCGGTTCCGCGCACCTGCGCGAAATCACGGACGCGGCGAAGCATACGGTTTGCGATGCGCGGCGTGCCGCGGCTGCGGGACGCGATCTCAATGGCGCCTTCCCGTTCGATTGCAACGCCGAGTATATCCGCGCTGCGATCGACGATCCGGCGAAGCTCGTCGGTCGAATAAAGCTCCAGGCGAAGGGTCACGCCGAAGCGGTCGCGCAGCGGAGCGGAAAGCTGGCCGGAGCGTGTCGTTGCGCCGATCAAGGTGAAGTGCGGAAGCTCCAGGCGGATGGAGTTGGCAGACGGGCCTTTTCCCAAAATAATATCAACCGCGAAATCCTCCATGGCCGGATACAAGATCTCCTCCACGGAGCGATTGATGCGGTGGATCTCATCGAGGAACAGGATATCGTTTTCCTGGAGATTCGTAAGCAGCGAGACAAGATCGCCGGGTTTTTCAATAGCAGGCCCCGAGGTGATGCGCATGTTAACGCCCATTTCATTTGCGATAACCGAGGCCAGCGTCGTCTTTCCAAGCCCCGGAGGGCCATGCAGAAGAACGTGATCGAGCGGCTCGTCGCGCATTTTGGCGGCTTGGATAAAGACCTCCAAATTTTCCTTGGCTTTCTCCTGGCCCGTGTACTCGGCCAGCCGACGCGGACGCAGGGATACCTCCGCGCCGTCCTCCGGCAGAACGGTCGGTGTTGTCAAAACCTGCTCCGGCGCATCGCCGGAAAAACTGATGCTCATAAATGCAGCCTCCTCAGCCGAATCACTTCATCATCTGGCGCAGAGCCGCGCGGATGATATCCTCCAGCGGAAGGCTCATATCCACGCCCTTGAGCGCCGCAGCGCTTTCCGCAGCCGAATAGCCCAATACGCCGAGCGCCGACGCCGCATCCGCCATTTTGCTCTGCGCGCTATCCCCGGAGGGAAGCGCGGCGTCGGCGTTCGGCAGCGCAAGCTCCTCCGCCTGCCTGGACATTTTATCCTTCAGCTCCAGAATCACGCGCTGGGCAATTTTTTTACCGATGCCGGCGGCGACCGTCAAGGCCTTTTCATTCCCCGACATAACGGCCATGCACACGCCCTCCGGCGTGTTGGAAGATAGGATCGAAGCCGCCGCCTTCGGGCCGACGCCGGAAACGGAGGTCA
Organism: uncultured Oscillospiraceae bacterium; assembly: GCA_964406615.1. GTDB lineage: Bacteria > Bacillota > Clostridia > Oscillospirales > Oscillospiraceae > CAJOIG01. The sequence continues at coordinate 75,076 of CAYOSI010000005.1, read as the reverse complement.
GCATATCAAAGCAGTTTTTCTCCGCGAGCGTACCAAAGCCATAAAGCTCAAAGGCATCCTCCCTCACCTGCTCGCTGATATAAAGCTTTGCCTCTGCGCCGGTCCGGAGCCGGGACATCGTATTGGCGGAGGTGTTCACGGCGAATCCGATGCCGCCGCATTCGACAACGGCCATGCCGGGTTCCATATCGGTGATTATGCCTTTTATATGGTAGAACATTCGTTATCTCCTTTTGCTGTCTGCCCCAGAATGCTGGTCCGGCTCCGGGCGTGGCAAATGGCCAGTGCCAGCGCATCCGCCGCGTCATCGGGCCGCGGTGCGGTTTTCATGTCCAGCAGCTTCTGCACCATATAGATGACCTGCGTTTTCTTCGCGCCACCGTAGCCGACGACCGCCTGCTTCACCTGCATGGGCGTGTACTCAAAGACCGGAACCCCGCTGCGGTACGCGCTCAGAAGGATGACGCCGCGTCCGTGGGCGACGGAAATGCCCGTGGTGATGTTTTTGGAGAAAAACAGCTCCTCCACGGAAATGGCGTCCGGTGCGAATGTGACGATCAGCTCGTTCAGGTCGTTATAGATCATATCGAGACGCATCGACAGCGGTGAGTTGGCCGGCGTCGAGATTACCCCACAGGCAACGTATGTGTTTTTCCCTTTGTCGGAGTCCACCACGCCGAAGCCAACGGTTCCGATACCGGGATCGATTCCTAAAATTCTCATGTTTCCAGTATAACACATAAACACCCCGCCGACAATGGGTGGGGTGCCATGTTAAAGCTCCATATGCTCCTCAAAATACGCTTTGGACGAGGCAATATCGCGCTGGATCTGTTCCCCCAGGGCGTTTGCCGAAGGAAACTGTTTCTCCGGGCGAAGGAAGCTCAGAAATTCCAGCCGCACCTGCGAACCGTACAGATTGCCGTCAAAGTCTAGGATATTGGATTCGACCGTCAGCCGATCACCATTGTCAAAGGTCGGCCGAACGCCGACATTTGTCACCGCCGGCTTTGGTCCGGCCGGAAGCCAGACGCGCGTAGCATAAACGCCGTGCCGGGGCACAATAACGCCCTCCGGGATACGGGTATTGATCGTTGGAGCGCCGATGCTGCGGCCGATCTTATAGCCATAGCCCACCGTATCAGTCAGCGTATGCGGATGTCCCAGGTATCTCGCCGCGTTCTCCATATCGCCGTCCAGAACAAGCTGACGGATATAGGTGGAGCTGACAATGATGCCGTCCACATAGACCTCGTCCACGATGTCGCTGCCGAGGCCGTTTTCCTCGCACCAGGCGGCAATGCGTTCTGAAGTACCCTCTCCCCGATAACCGCAGCAGAAATCCCGGCCCATGACAAGATGCACCGCACCAAGCTCTTCCTTGACGGAGACAAGGAAATCGTCCCATTTCGTCTGCATGAATTTGCGGTCAAAGTGGATCATGATAATGTCGTCGATGCGGCCGATGCGGGAAATGAGACTTTTGCGGTCGGCGACGCTCCCAAGAAGCGGCACGGCTGTGCCGAGAACAAAGGTGTCCGGGTGCGTATCGAAGGATATGACCGCCGGACCTACGCCGTAAGCCTCTGCGCGCTCGACGGTTTTTTTCATCAGAGCCTGATGACCGAGATGAACCCCGTCAAAAAAACCCAGGGCGATCACTCGTTTTACCTTATCCATTCGCAGTTACCTTTCCGGTGATGCGCTCCAGCGGCAGAATATATCCTTCCGGATCAGCGCGGATTTCCTCCAGCGTATGCGCCTCGGCAAGGGTGAAGCTCCCCGCTCTTGTGCGGCGCAGGGCGCTCATGCATCCGCCGCAGCCAAGGGACTCCCCAATATCCGCGCAGAGCGTGCGGATATATGTTCCCTTGGAGCACTCGATCACAAGGCCCCAGTCGCCGTTGTCATCCGGGTCCAGAAGCTCCAGACGGAAGATCGTAATGGGACGCGGCTCACGCTCCACATCGCCGCCTCTGCGCGCGATCTCATAGAGCTTCTTGCCGCGGATCTTGATGGCGGAATACATCGGCGGAAGCTGCATGATGTGCCCGCGGAACCGGGGCAGGACCGCCTCGATCTCCTCGCGGGTGCGTGCTTCACCGCTGTGTGAAAGGACCGTGCCCCAGATATCCTGCGTATCTGTGCGCTGTCCCAGACGGAGACGGGCAATATATTCCTTTGTGTCATTTTCGGCATATTTCGCGGCCTTTGTCCCCTTTCCCGTCAGCACGACGAGAAGTCCCGTCGCATTCGGGTCCAGGGTGCCGGTATGACCGATGTGCTTTTCATGCAGAACGCCCCGCAGATGCGCACAGACGTCCATGCTTGTCCATTCAGAGGGCTTATCGACCAGCAGAATCCCGTCCATCACAGCGCCTCCAGGATCTCCCCGACGATGATCTCGCGGGTTTTCTCAGGGTCGGCTGAAATCGAACAGCCGGACGCCATGCGATGCCCTCCGCCGCCGTGAAGCGCGCAGATCGCCGAGGAGTCAAAATTCTGCCCGCTGCGCAGGCTGACCTTGCATTCGCCCGGGCCAAGCTCCCGGATCGTGACGGAGACATAGCCGCCGTCCACGCGGCCGGCAAGCGAGGCAAGGTCGTCGCAGTCGTCCTCCGTTGCGCCGGAGCGCTCCATCATATCGAGCGTCACCGTCGCGACATTGACACGGCCGTCGGCATAGCTTTTCATGGACGAGTAGATCAGCCCCTCCAGCATCAGCCGGGAGAAGGAAAACTGCCGGAACAGCGAAACGTTGATCGGACGGTAATCCGCGCCGGCCTCTATAAGCTCCGCCGCCGCGCGATGCGTTTCCGCCGTTGTGTTGGCGTACACGAAGCAGCCGCAGTCAGTGGAAACTGCGACGTAAAGAAGATCAGCCAGGGTCTTGTCCAGCCCGCCTAGCTCTTTCGCCAGCAGGATGATTGCTTCCCCGCAGGAGGCTTTGTCCGGCAGGCAGAACAGCTCCTTCGCATAGCCCGTATTGGTGGGATGATGGTCGATGCACAGGTCAAAGGCCGTATCCTCAGAAAGCCCCTTTGGGAACAGACGCTCCGAGGCAAGATCAATACCCACGACGCAGGCCGGAACAAAGTCCGTCGACGCAAGATACGGCGCCGTCCAGGGCGCATACTTCTTTGTCGTTTCAGGGTTATCGTAAACATAGGCCGTTTTGCCCATGCGGCGGAGAAGATGACAAAGAGCGGCGGCACTGCCAAGCGTGTCGCCGTCCGGGCGGATATGCGTTACGAGCAAATATCCGTCGTGCTCTTTGAGATAGGATACGCAATCATTCAGAGTCATCATCGTGCTTAATATCCAAGTCGTTAATCAGTTTGTTTATATACGCGCCGTGCGCGATGGAATCGTCCATCTCGAATATAAGCTCCGGCGTATAACGGAGGTCGAGGGAATTGCCCAGCTCGCGGCGCAGCCAGCCGGAAACGGACTTCAGGCCGCGCTTCATCTCCCGCTCGTCATAACTTCCCAGGACGCTGATATAAGCCTTGCAGTACCGAAGATCATTTGTCGTGTCGGTGTGCGTCACCGTTATCATGGAACCCTGCTGCACGCGGGGGTCCTTGACCTCGCGCAGCTTTTCCGCCAAAACACGGCGAATGTCATCGTTGATACGGTCAATATGGTGATTAGGCATTGATCTGCTCCATTACAAAGCACTCGATCACATCGAGCTCCTTGATGTCGTTGAATTTCTCCACCTGCATGCCGCATTCGTAGCCGGAGGCCACTTCCTTCACATCGTCCTTGAAGCGGCGCAGAGAGGCAAGCTCGCCTTCAAAGATGACGATATTGTCGCGCAGCACACGGACGGAGCAGCCGCGCTGGATCTTGCCGTCCAGGACATAGCAGCCGCAGACGGTGCCGACCTTGGAGACCTTATAGGTCTGGCGGACCTCGGCATGGCCGATGATCTTTTCCTCGAATTTCGGGGCCAGCATGCCCTTCATGGCGGCTTCAATCTCGTTGATGCAGTCGTAAATGACGCGGTACATGCGGATCTCCACATCGGAGCGGACTGCGCTGTCACGGGCGGCGTTGTCCGGACGGACGTTGAAGCCGACGATAATGGCGCCGGAGGTGGAAGCCAGCATCACGTCGGACTCATTGATCGCGCCGACTGCGGAATGAATGACGCGGACACGGACCTCTTCGTTCGAGAGCTTCTCGAGAGACGCTTTAACCGCCTCGGCACTGCCCTTGACGTCAGCCTTGACGATGACGTTGAAGTCCTTCATCTCGCCCTGCTGTATCCGGGAGAAGAGATCCTCAAGAGTGACCTTCCGGTTGGCGGAGTTGGCGGCGAGCTTTTCCTTCTCCTTGCGTTCCTCCACAAGCTCACGGGCCATACGCTCATCCTTCACGGCATTGAACATATCGCCGGCATTCGGGACCTCGCTCATGCCAGCGATCTCCACCGGGACGGACGGACCAGCCTCTTTGACACGCTGTCCCTTGTCGTTCATCATCGTGCGGACGCGGCCGACGGACGTACCGGCGATGATGATGTCGCCCTGATGCAGCGTACCGTTCTGTACAAGGACCGTCATGATCGGGCCGCGGCCCTTATCGAGCCGGGCCTCGATGACCGCACCGGCCGCGGCACGGTTGGGGTTCGCGCGCAGGCCAAGCATCTCTGCCTGGAGAACGAGCATCTCCAGAAGCTCATCGACGCCCTCGCCGGTCTTGGCGGAGATGGGCACTACGATGGTCTCGCCGCCCCATTCCTCGGGCACCAGGTCGTACTCGGTAAGCTGCTGCTTGATCCGGTCGGGGTTGGCGCCGGGCATATCCATCTTGTTGATGGCGACCACGATGGGGATATTCGCCGCCTTGGCGTGGTTGATTGACTCGACCGTCTGGGGCTTGATGCCCTCGGTGGCCGCCACGACGAGGATCGCAACGTCCGTTACCATCGCGCCCCGGGCACGCATGGAGGTGAACGCCTCATGGCCCGGCGTATCGAGGAACGTGATGGGCGAGCCGTTGATATCGACAACGTATGCGCCGATGGCCTGCGTGATGCCGCCTGCCTCTCCGGCGGCGACATGCTCGTTGCGGATATAGTCGAGCAGCGAGGTCTTGCCGTGGTCGACATGGCCCATGACCACAACGACGGGCGCGCGGGGCTCCAGCTCCTCCTCGGTGTCCACATGGTCGTCGATCAGGCGCTCCTCCACCGTGACGATGACCTCGCGCTCAACCTTGCAGTTGAACTCCATCGCAACGAGGGCGGCGGTGTCGAAGTCGATCGTATCCGAAAGGCTCGCCATGACGCCCATCTTCACAAGCCTGCGCACGACCTCCGTGCCGGTTTTCTTCATGCGGACGGCAAGCTCCTGAACGGAAATCTCATCCGGGATCTGCACGCGCGTAGGCGCCTTCTTTGCGATCTCGAACTGGAGGCGCTGCATTTTGTCCTTCTCTTCCTGACGGCGCTTCGAGCTGGCGGACATCTGGCTCTGGCGCTGCTTGTTCCGGTTGCCGATCTTCTCCTTGCCGCGCTTCATATTGGCGGCTTTCTCGCCGGCCATGCGGTCAAAGCGTTCGTCATACTTTGAGAGGTTCGTGTTGGCGGAGCCGCGGGTATCGACAACCTTCTTCTCGGGCGTCATCCTGGGAACATGGGGCTTTTCGGGCTTCGGCTTCTTCGGAGCCTCCGCCGCAGGCGCGGAAGCGGCCGCCTTGCCGGCAGCGTCGGACTTCTTCTCCTTCTGCGCAGGCGCTTCCTTTGCCTCGGGCTTTGCCGTGTCGGCAAACACCTCCGCAATGGAGCCTATCTGATTATGCTGCGTCAGATATTCAAAAATGATGCTCAGTTCCGCGTCCTCCAGAACCTGCATGTGGTTCTTGGGCGCAGTGGCATACTCGGTAAGGATCTCCGTGATGACCTTCGAGGAGACATTGAAATCCTTTGCCACCTCATGCACTCGGTATTTTATCAAAGTGCTCATATTTGCTCCTCCTGTTCCATTCCATTTGCGGCCTCCGTAAAGGCCGCTGCCAGACCCTCATCGGTGACAAGGGCAAGGGCAACAGGGCTTCCCCGCCCGACGGCGGAGGCCAGTTCAGACTTTGTGTATGCGGTATGAAAAACGGTCACGCTCGCGGTTTCGGCCATGATCTCCGCCCGCCTCGCGGCGTCCTTTCCGGCGTCGGAGGCCAGAATGAGAAGTCCGCCCTGCCGGTGCTTCCGGACCGCCTTGCCGCAGTCGTCGCCGCCGGCGATGAGCTTCCCGGCTTTCGCGGCAAGCGAGAGATATCGGATCGTTTTTTTTTCGCTCATATTTCCTCATTCAGAGCCGCTTCCAACGACGCATATGCGTCCTCGGAAATGGGGATATTCAGCGCGCGTTCCAGAGCGCGGCTCTTTTTTGCCCTTTGCAGACATTCCGCCTTGCGGCAGAGGTAAGCGCCCCGCCCGGGCGCCTTTTCCTTCGCATCCAAAAGAAGCCCGCCCTCCGGCGTCCGAACAATGCGGATCAGGGCTTTTTTCGGAGCGCGCTCACGGCAGCCGGCGCACATACGCAGAGGTTCCGCCATGCTCAGCCCTCGTTCTCCGATTTGATATCTATCTTAAAGCCCGTCAGCCGCGCTGCAAGACGGGCGTTCTGCCCCTCCTTGCCGATGGCGAGGGAGAGCTGGTTATCGGGAACGATCACGCGGCAGGCCTTGCCGTCCTCGTCCATCGTGACGCTGACGACGTCCGCCGGCGAGAGCGCCGCGGCGATGTATTCCTCAGGCACCTCGCTGTAACGAACGATGTCAATCTTCTCGCCGTTGAGCTCATCGACGATGCTCGCGACACGTCCGCCGCGGGGACCGACACAGGCGCCGATGGGATCGACGTCGGGCACGGTGCTCCAGACGGCCATTTTCGTGCGGGAACCGGCCTCGCGGGCCACGCTCATGATCTCCACGGTGCCGTCGGCGATCTCCGGCACCTCCAGCTCAAACAGGCGCTTGACAAGACCCGGATGCGTACGGCTGATGAGGACCTGCGGGCCGCGGGTGGACTTGCGGACCTCGATCACATAGACCTTGATGCGCTTGCCCTCGGTGAGCTCCTCGTCGCGGATCTGTTCGTTGAAGGACAGCAGCGCATCGGTGTACTCCGAGTTGGAGCTGATCTTCATCGAGATGTTTCCGGTGCGCGGGTCGATGCGGGAGACCTCGCCGGTAAGGATCTCGTGCTCGTGGGAGGTGAACTCGTCATAGATCAGGCCGCGTTCCGCCTCGCGGATGCCCTGGATGATGACCTGCTTGGCCGACTGTGCGGCAATACGGCCGAACTCCTTGGTGTCCACGGGGACGCGGATCTGCATGCCGGCCTTTGCCTTCTTGGCGTACTTTTTGGCCTGCTCCTCCGTCATCTCGGTCGAGGGGTTTTCGACGACCTCCACGACGTCGGTGATGATATACATCTCGATTTTCTTTTTGTCCTCATCAATCTCGACGACCACGTTGTCCGCCGCCTCGGGATTGTCCCGGCGGAAAGCGGTCAACATCGCCTGGTTGATGCGGTCAAACATATATTCGCGGGGAATCCCCTTCTCCCGTTCGATATCCTCGATGGCGTTAAAAAATTCTTCGTTCATCTCTCTGTCCTCCGCTTAAAATTCAACGTGCAGACGCACGCTTGCGATTTGCTTTTGTGCAAAACGATGTTCCCCGCCGGCGTCGATGGTGACGTCGCCGTCATCGTAAGAGACCAGCGTTCCGATCCATTGCTTTGCGCCCTCCACGGCGCTGTAAAGCTTTACCTCGACGCAGTCTCCATAGAACCGCTCAAAATCCGACGGACGCTTGAGCTGACGCTCACACCCGGCGGAGCCGACCTCAAAAATATAGCTGTCCGGCACCGGATCGGCCTCGTCGAGGATGGGGTCCATGATGCGAGATATCCGCTCGCAGTCATCCAGATCGACCCCCTCCGGCCCATCCAGATACAGGCGCAGATAGCGCTGCCCGGCCTCCAGGATGTATTCTACATCCCACAGCTCCAGACCATTTTCCTCCACAACGGGAAGCGCAAGATCGTATACGATTTTTTCGATTTTATTCATAGAATTACCAATTTTTGACATATATTTTTACACTAGAAAAAAGAGTGGGACAAGACCCACTCCACGGAAAAGAACTTCTGCTTGCTGTCAATATACCATATATCGTACGGTAAATCAAGCCTTTTTTCTTTTAACACAATATATTTATGTGCATTCGACCGAAAAATATGCAATTCGATCCGCTTTTCCGTTTCCCGATCAGGTATCCAATGCCTTCCGGAGCTTTTCCAGCGCTTTTTTCTCGATCCGCGATACATAGGACCGGGATATCCCGACCCGGTCTGCCACCATGCGCTGCGGCATAGGCGGATGACCGTTCAGTCCGTAGCGCAGGCGGATGATGTTCGCCTCTCTCTCGGTAAGCGCTGTATCCACCGCGTCCCGCACGCGCAGGACCGACTCCCGCTGCGCCAGGTCCTCGAGCATATCGACGTCATCCGCCAATGTGTCCAGGATCGACGGGCCATCACCCTCCCCGTCCGAGTCCAGCGAGCCGGACAGGGAAATATCCCCGGCGGATTTTTTCTGCCCGCGGAAATGCATCAGGATCTCGTTTTCAATACACCGGGACGCATACGTCGCAAGGCGGACGCCTTTATCGGGACGGTATGTAGAGACGCCCTTGATCAGCCCGATCGTGCCGATCGACACAAGATCCTCCGCGTCCGAGGCTGCCGAATAGTATTTTTTGATTATATGCATCACGAGCCGCAGGTTATGCTCGATAAGTGTGTTGCGGGCCTCCGGATCGCCCGCCAGCATACGTTGTATGCAGGCCTGCTCCTCCTCTGTCTTCAGCGGCCGAGGAAAGGAAGACATGTTGTCGCCTACGCGCAGCATCATCAGCGCGCTGGACAGCAGGATCATAAAGCTTGTGGATAGCATTTTCGAACCCCCTTCGGAGCAGACTATGCCGATGCGGTTTGTCCTGATTCGACAAAAATACAGCAGGCCCGGGAGGGACCTGCTGTATTTTTATAAAGGGTTCCTTGCTCAGAAGAGGCCGGAGATCATGCCGTTTTCATCGACGTCGATCTTCTCGGCGGCGGGGACCTTTGGAAGGCCGGGCATCGTCATGATATCACCGGTGAGTGCGACAAGGAAGCCTGCGCCGGCGGACACCTTGAGATTGCGTACCGTGACCGTAAAGCCCTTCGGAGCGCCGAGCAGAGACGCATCGTCCGAGAACGAATACTGCGTTTTCGCCATGCAGATCGGAAGCCCCGCAAACCCAAGCTCTGTGAGCTTTTCCGCCTGCTTTTTCGCGTTTGCGGTGAGCACAACGCCGTCCGCATGATAGATGCGCCTGCAGATCGCCTCGAGCTTCTCCTCGATGGAGCCGTCCAGCTCATAGGCCGGATGGAAATGGTTCGGCTCCTCACAGAGCCGGACGACCTCCTCCGCAAGGGCCATGCCGCCCTCGCCGCCCTTGGCCCAAACCTCGGAGAGCGCGACGTTGACGCCCAGCTCTTTGCATTTGGCCTCGACAAGGTCAAGCTCCGCCCGGGTATCCGTCGGGAACGCATTGATCGCGACCACGCACGGCAGACCGAACACGTCCCGGATGTTCCCGACATGCTGCATAAGATTCGGAAGCCCCTTTTCAAGCGCCTCCAGGTTCTCTTCGTTCAGATCGGCCTTTGCCGCGCCGCCGTGGTATTTAAGCGCACGCACCGTCGCGACGACAACGACCGCGGACGGCGCAAGACCGGCCATACGGCACTTAATGTCCAGGAACTTCTCCGCGCCGAGATCCGCGGCAAAGCCTGCCTCGGTGACGCAGTAATCCGCGAGCTTCAGCGCCATGCGGGTGGCGGTGATCGAGTTGCAGCCGTGGGCGATATTCGCAAACGGGCCGCCGTGGATGAGCGCCGGGGTCCCTTCCAGCGTCTGCACCAGATTGGGCTTGAGCGCGTCCTTCAGCAGCGCCGCCATAGCGCCCTCCGCCTTCAGGTCGTGGGCGGTCACGGGCCTGCCGGCATAGCTGTAGCCGACGATGATGCGGCCCAGCCGCGCTTTCAGATCGGAAATATCGCTGGCAAGGCACAGCACCGCCATGACCTCGCTCGCGACCGTGATGTCAAAGCCGTCCTCCCGGGGCACGCCCTGCATCCGGCCGCCAAGCCCGTCCACAATATTGCGGAGCTGTCGGTCGTTCATATCCACGACGCGCTTCCAGGTGATCTGCTTCACGTCGATGCCCAGGGCGTTTCCCTGCTGGATGTGGTTATCCAGCATCGCGGCGAGCAGGTTGTTTGCCGCGCCGATGGCGTGGAAGTCGCCGGTGAAGTGGAGGTTTATATCCTCCATCGGCACGACCTGCGCATAGCCGCCGCCGGCCGCCCCGCCCTTGATGCCGAATACGGGGCCGAGCGACGGCTCGCGCAGCGCTGCCACGGCGTTTTTGCCGATTTTGCGCAGTCCGTCCGTCAGGCCGACGGTGGTCGTGGTTTTCCCCTCCCCCGCCGGCGTCGGTGTGATGGCGGTCACGAGGATCAGCTTGCCGTTCGGCTTGTCCGCCAGATCCTTCAGCAGGCGGTAATCCACCTTCGCCTTGTAATGGCCGTACGGCTCCACATACTTTTCGTCCACACCCGCCGTTTCCGCGATCTCACGGATCGGCTTCATCTTACACCCCTGCGCAATCTCTATATCCGTCATTGCGATCCCTCCTGTACGGCTCAGCGTGTGCTGGTCGTGCGCAGCGTAACGTCGTGATAACCGCCCTCGACAATGCTGGTGGCGGAGACGACGGTGAGCTTCGCGTTCTTCTGCAGCTCGGGGATATTGACCACGCCGCAGTTGCACATGGTAGATTTGACCTTGTAGAGGCTCTTCTGCACGTTCTCATGCAGGCCGCCGGCGTAGTTGACATAGCTGTCGACCCCCTCCTCGAAGCTGAGGGTCTCGGCGCCTCCGATATCATAGCGCTGCCAGTTGCGGGCGCGGTTGGAGCCTTCGCCCCAGTACTCCTTTACATAGGTGCCGTTAATGTTCAGCTTCGGCGTGGGGCTTTCGTCGAAACGGGCGAAGTAGCGGCCGAGCATGATAAAGTCGGCGCCCATGGCCAGAGCCAGCGTAATGTGATGGTCGTAAACAATGCCGCCGTCGGAGCAGATGGGAACATAGATGCCGGTCTCGGCGAAATACTCATCCCGGGCCTGTGCGACCTCGATCAGCGCGGTAGCCTGGCCGCGTCCGATGCCCTTTGTTTCACGGGTGATGCAGATGGAGCCGCCGCCGATGCCGACTTTAACGAAATCCGCGCCGCACTCCGCCAGGAAGCGGAAGCCGTCCCTGTCAACGACGTTGCCCGCGCCGACCCTGACGCTGTCGCCGTAATGCTCGCGAATCCAGTCGATGGTGTATTTCTGCCAGCAGGAATAGCCCTCGGAGGAGTCGATGCACAAAACATCCGCCCCGGCGTCCACCAATGCGGGAACGCGCTGGGCATAGTCACGGGAGTTGATACCCGCACCGACGAGATAACGCTTCTCCGCGTCGAGCAGTTCGTCGGGATTTTCTTTATGGCTGGCATAGTCCTTGCGGAAGACAAAGTACAGCAGATTGCCCTCCTTGGACACAATGGGAAGCGCGTTCAGCTTATGGTCCCAGATGATGTCGTTTGCGGTCTTGAGGCTGACGCCCTCGTCCGCGGTGACAAGCTTATCGAGCGGCGTCATGAACTCGGAAACGCGGGTGGCGCCGTCCATGCGGCTGATGCGGTAGTCTCGGCTCGTCACGATGCCGCAGAGCCTGCCGTTCGGCGTACCGTCCTCTGTGACAGCGACGGTGGAAAAGCCGTTTGCCTGCTTCAGAGCCAGAATATCCGCGAGCGTCGCATCCGGCGTGACGTTCGAAGCGCTGACCACAAATCCGGATTTGTAGTTCTTGACACGGGCGACCATGGCCGCCTCATCCTCGATGCTCTGCGAGCCGTAGATAAAGGACAGACCGCCCTCCTTTGCCAGCGCGATGGCGAGCGTGTCGTTTGAAACGGACTGCATAATGGCAGAAGTCAGAGGAATGTTCAGCATAATATCCGACTCCTCGCCCTTTTTGAAGCGGACAAGCGGTGTCTTAAGGGAAATATTCGCCGGAGTATGTTCTTCCGAAGTATAGCCGGGGATCAGAAGATATTCACTAAAAGTACGCGAGGGTTCGTTGTAATAGTAAGCCATGGGAATGTTCCTCCTTCTTTTCTATCAGTTATGGCGGAAGAATCGGACTGCCGATTCAAACATTTTCATATCATAGACGCCGTCTACGTTCTTATAAAGTCCGGAGCCGATACGCTCGGAATGCCCCATTTTGCCGAATACGCGGCCGTCGGGAGACGTAATGCCCTCCACGGCGCAGACGGAGTTGTTGGGGTTAAAGCGAATATCGTCGGTGGGGAAGCCGTCGAAATCCACATACTGGGTGGCGATCTGCCCGTTTTCGGCAAGCTTTTTCACCAAGGCTTCATCCGCGAGAAAACGGCCCTCGCCGTGAGAAATGGGCACGGTGTAAATGTCGCCTACATGAGTCGCCGCCAGCCACGGGGATTTATTGGATGCAATGCGTGTCCGTACCAGGCGGGACTGGTGCCGGCCGATCGTGTTGTAGGTAAGCGTCGGACAGTGCTCATCGGTGTCAAGGATCCGGCCGTAAGGCACGAGTCCGAGCTTGATAAGGGCCTGGAAGCCGTTGCAGATACCGGCCATAAGGCCGCCGCGGAAGTCCAGCAGCTCCTCAACGCCGGCTTTTATCATCTCGTTTCGGAAAAACGCCGTGATAAACTTGCCGGAGCCCTCGGGCTCGTCGCCGCCGGAGAAGCCGCCGGGAAGAAAGATTATCTGCGCCGTCTTCAGCTCATCGGCGAAGCGTTCGGCCGCCGCCGTGATATGCGCCGTTGTGCGGTTCGCGATAATCAGGATGCGCGGGTCCGCCCCGGCGTCGCGCAGGACGCGGGCCGTGTCGTACTCGCAGTTCGTCCCGGGGAAGACCGGGATCAGCACCTTGGGCTTCGCCGCGCCGATCACAGCCGCCGGACGGTTCTGCGCCTCGTAGGAGAACATGGGGATATCCGCTGTCTTTTCCTGAATGTTGCAGGGATAAACCGGCTCAAGCTTGTTTTCATAGACAGCCTGAAGCTCGGTAAGAGACAGCGTCTGCCCGCGCCAGCTAAGGGTATATTCATCGGTTGTGCGGCCAAGGCGCATTCCCTCCGCTGAGGCCCCAGGCGCAAGCTCCACAACAAACGCACCATAGGCATAGGAGAAGAGGTCGTCCAGACCGACGGCGTCGTCATAGCAGAAGCCGATGGCGTTGCCGAGACTCATCTTGAGCACCGCCTCAGCTACGCCGCCGTAGGTCGGTGTATAGACCGCAAGCGCCTTACCCTCGACAACAAGCGCATGAACCGTATCGTACAGCTTCTTGAGGCTCTCTGCCTCGGGAAGGTCCTCGCTGTCATAGGCGGGCCTCAGAAGTACCACGTCGTGTCCTGCGCCCTTAAATTCATTCGAGATGATCTCGCCAGTCTTACCCGTCGTTACCGCAAAGGATACGAGCGTGGGCGGAACGGTCAGCGTTTCAAACGTGCCGGACATGGAATCCTTACCGCCAATGGCGGCGACACGCAGGGCCATCTGCGCGCGGTATGCGCCCAGAAGCGCGGCAAACGGATCGCCCCAAAGTGCGGGATCGTGACCGGGCTTTGCGAAATACTCCTGAAAGGTCAGGTAAACATCCTCAAAGGAGGCACCGGCCGCAATCAGCTTGCTGACGGACTCGACCACCGCGAGATAAGCAGAATGATACGGGCTTTTTTCCGCGATCAGGGGGTTGTAGCCCCAGCTCATGAGCGAACAGGTATCGGTATGGCCCTGCTCAAGCGAGATTCGATGGACCATCGCCTGGATCGGCGTCTGCTGGTGTTTGCCGCCGAACGGCATAAGCACCGTACCCGCGCCGATAGTGGCGTCAAAGCGCTCGGACAGACCGCGCCGGGAGCAGACGTTCAGGTCTCCGGCCAGCGCCGTACAGCCGGTGCAGAAATCAGCGGGTATCTCCCTTGCCCATTTTTGGGGAGCGGCGGGATGCACGTCGATATGCTTTTCCGCTCCGTTCGTATCGAGGAACGAGCGGGCAACGTCCACAATGACCTTTCCGTTCCATGTCATGGTCAGCCGCGGGTCCGCCTTAACGGCTGCGATCACGGTTGCTTCGAGGTTCTCCTCATCGGCAAGGGCACAGAAACGCTCCGCGTCCTCCGGCGCAACAACGACCGCCATACGCTCCTGCGACTCGGAGATGGCAAGCTCCGTGCCGTCGAGGCCGTCGTATTTCTTGGGGACCTTGTTCAAATCGATATCAAGACCGTCGGCAAGCTCGCCGACCGCCACGGAGACGCCGCCCGCGCCAAAGTCGTTGCAGCGCTTGATAAGCCGCGACGCCTCGGGATTGCGGAACAGGCGCTGAAGCTTTCTCTCCTCGGGGGCGTTGCCCTTCTGGACCTCCGCGCCGCAGTCCTCAAGGGAGTGCAGCGTATGGGACTTGGAAGAACCGGTAGCGCCGCCGCAGCCGTCGCGTCCGGTGCGTCCGCCCAGAAGGATGACGACGTCTCCCGGCACGGGGCGCTCCCGGCGCACATTGGCCGCCGGCGCCGCGGCGATCACCGCGCCGATCTCCATACGCTTTGCGGCGTAGCCGTCGTGGTACAGCTCGTCCACCATGCCGGTGGCCAAGCCGATCTGATTGCCGTAGGACGAATACCCCGCGGCAGCGGTCGTAACAAGCTTGCGCTGCGGCAGCTTGCCGGGCAGGGTCTCCTCCACCGGGCGCAGGGGATCGGCCGCGCCGGTCACGCGCATAGCCGCGTAAACATAGCTGCGGCCGGAGAGCGGGTCGCGGATGGCGCCGCCGATGCAGGTGGCCGCACCGCCGAACGGCTCGATCTCCGTCGGGTGGTTGTGGGTCTCGTTCTTAAACAGCAGGAGCCAGTCCTGCTCCTCGCCGTCCACGGTTACTTTGATCTTCACCGTGCAGGCGTTGATCTCCTCGGACTCATCGAGCTTTGCCAGCTCCCCGCTTTGGCGCAGGCTCTTCGCGGCAATGGTGCCGATATCCATGAGCGTGACGGGCTTTGTGCGGCCCAGCGCCCGGCGGGTCCGCAGATAATCCTCATAGGCGGCGCGGAGGGTCTCGTCCTCAAACACGACGTTTTCGAGGATGGTATTGAAGGTGGTGTGGCGGCAGTGATCGGACCAGTAGGTGTCGATCATCTTGATCTCCGTGACCGTGGGGTCGCGGTCCTCCGAGCGGAAGTATTCCCGGCAGCAGCGGACGTCGCCCTCGTCCATGGCAAGACCGTTTTCCGCGATAAAGGCGGGGATCTCCTCGTCGGTCATGGCGCGGAAGCCGTCAAAGCTCGCCACGGTGGCGGGGATCTCATAGCTCACGGCCAGCGTATCATAGGTCCCCAGCTCCGCCAGGCGGCTGTCCACCGGGTTTATGACATAGCCCTGGACCGCCCGGACATCCTCCTCCGTCAGGTCCCCGAACAGCATATAGACATGCGCAGAGCGGACCTCGGGGCGTTCGCCCTGCGAAAGGATCTGGATGCACTGAGCGGCGGAATCCGCCCGCTGATCGAACTGGCCCGGCAGATACTCCACCGCGAACACCGCGGCGGCGTCCGTCTCGGGCAGGTCGTAAAACACGTCGTCAAGCTGCGGCTCGGACAAAACGGTCCTTACGGCGTAGTCAAACAGCTCCGGACTGATGTTCTCCAGGTCATAGCGATGGAGGACCCTCACCTTTTCCAGGCGCTCAATACCCAGAAATTCCCGGATGCTCTCCGTCAGGGCCTTTGCCTCCTGCGCCAGAGCCTTTTTCTTCTCTGCATATACGCGGTATACCATGCTGCGCCCCCGTTACACATCCAGCGCGCAAAGGGCACGCTGTCCGATATCATGACGGTAATAGGCGTTACCGAAATGCACTTTCCCGACCTGGGCATACGCCTTTTCGACGGCCTCCGGCAGGGTCCCGGCAGTCGCGGTCACGCCGAGGACACGTCCGCCGTTTGTGAGAAGCTTCCCGTCCCGCCGCACGGCGCCGGCTACAAAGACGTCGCCGTCCACCTCGCCGTCCACGGTGATCTCATAACCCTTCTCATACGCCTCGGGATAGCCGTCGCTCGCCATGACGACGCAGCAGGCAGAGCCCTTGGAAAAACGGATATCGGTCTGCGCCAGCGTACCCTCCCGGCAGGCCTTCATGGCCGTGAGCAGATCGGTCTCCATCAGCGGCAAAACGACCTGCGTCTCGGGATCGCCGAAACGGCAGTTATACTCGATGACCTTCGGGCCGTCCGGCGTGAGCATCAGGCCGAAATACAGGCAGCCCCTGAACGGTCTCCCCTCCTGCACCATGGCCTCGACCGTGGGGCGGAAGATCTCTTTCATGCAGCGTTCGGCGATCTCGTCGGTGTAATAGGGGTTCGGAGCGATCGTGCCCATGCCGCCGGTGTTCAGGCCCTCGTCGTTATCATGCGCGCGCTTGTGGTCCATGGAGGACACCATCGGAATGACGGTCTTTCCATCCGTGAAGGACAGAACAGAAACCTCCGGACCGGTCAGAAACTCCTCCACAACGATCTGGCTGCCGCTTTCGCCGAATTTCTTGTCCAGCATGATCGTCTCCACCGCGGAGACCGCCTCCTCGCGCGTCATGGCAATGATAACGCCCTTGCCGAGGGCCAGTCCGTCGGCCTTGATGACGGCGGGCAGCGGTGCGGATTTCACATACTCCATCGCGGCGGCCGCGTCGGTAAACACCTCGTAGGCAGCCGTGGGAATGCCGTATTTCTTCATGAGGTTTTTGGAAAAAACCTTGCTCCCCTCCAGAAGGGCGGCTTTTTTATCCGGGCCAAAGCACGGAACACCGGCCGCCTCCAGCGCGTCGACTGCCCCCAGCACCAAGGGGTCGTCCGGCGTGACGACGGCAAAATCAATATCGTTTTCCCGGGCAAAGCGAACCTGTCCCTCGATATCCTTGGCGCCGATATCGACGCAGACCGCATCTGCGGCGATGCCGCCGTTGCCGGGCAGCGCATAGATCTCCGTTACCTCGGGGCTTTTCCGCAGCGAGCGGATCACGGCGTGTTCACGGCCGCCGCCGCCGATAACCATTATTTTCATACCTTGCCTCCTCTATGTCTGGGCTCCATCAGTGATGGAACAGCCGCATTCCGGTGAAGGACATGACCATGCCGTATTTGTTCGCCGCCTCGATAACGTTGTCGTCACGGATGCTGCCGCCCGGCTCGGCGATATACCGGACGCCGGATTTGCGGGCGCGCTCAATGTTGTCGCCGAACGGGAAGAAGGCGTCGCTGCCGACGGAAACGCCGGTCTGTGTGGCGATCCATGCCTTTTTCTCCGCTGCGGTGAGGGGTTCGGGCTTCTCGGCAAAGGTCTGCTGCCAGACGCCGTCGGCCAGGATATCCTCGTACTCGTCGGAGGTGTACACGTCGATGGCGTTGTCCCGGTCGGGACGGCGGATGCCCTCGAGGAACTTGAGATTCAGCACCTTCTCATGCTGGCGCAGATACCAGTTGTCCGCCTTGGAGCCGGCCAGCCGGGTGCAGTGGATGCGGCTCTGCTGGCCGGCGCCGACGCCGATGGCCTGCCCGTCTTTCACATAGCAGACGGAGTTCGACTGCGTGTATTTGAGCGTGATGAGGGCTACGATCAGATCCGTGACCGCCTCCTCGGGCAGAGCCTTATTTTCCGTGACGATGTTTTCGAGAACCGTGCGGTCGATCTTATAATTATTGTGGCCCTGACGGAAGGTGATACCGAAAACGTCCTTCAGCTCCTCCTCTGCGGGCGTGTAGCCCGGGTCGATCCTTACGATGTTGTAGGCGCCCTTTTTCTTGGTTTTGAGGATCTCCAGGGCCTCCTGGGTGTAGCCCGGGGCAATGATGCCGTCCGAGACCTCGTTTTTGAGATAGGCCGCCGTCGCCGCGTCGCAGGGATCGGACAGCGCCGCCCAGTCGCCGTAGGAGCAGAGACGATCCGCGCCGCGTGCGCGGATATAGGCGCAGGCGATGGGTGAAAGCTCCGCGTCATCCTCGACAAAATAGATCCTCCGGTCGGTCTCGCTCAGCGGCTTTCCCACCGCGGCGCCTGCCGGGGAAACGTGCTTGAAGCTGGCCGCTGCGGGAAGCCCGGTCGCCTCCTTGAGTTCCTTTACAAGCTGCCAGGAGTTCAGCGCATCGAGGAAGTTGATGAAGCCGGGCTTGCCGTTCAAGACCTCGAGCGGAAGCTCTGAGCCGTCCTTCATAAAAATGCTGGCGGGCTTCTGGTTGGGGTTACAGCCGTATTTGAGTTCCAGGAAATTCATATTGCGCCCTCCTTCAGTCTGTATGCTTGTTCACGATGACGGTGTCCCTCGTGCCGTCGGCAAGGTCGATGTACTGCACGAAAAGCGACACCTTGTTTTCCTCGTTCAAGCTCTTCCAGAGAAGTCCGGCAAGCTCCGCGGCGCTATTTGCCGTGATCGCCGCCGGGCGGGGCTCGCCCTCAAACGAAGGCAGCGGAGCGCCGTCGCCCTCATAGGTGTGAATGATGTGACCGAGCCCGGCTTTCGGCGCGTCGTACTCAAAGAAATAACGGCAGCAGCAGGCAGGGTCGCCGCCAAGGCTCTTGAGGATCGACAGCTTATAATCGCCTGCCGGGTCAACGATGCCGGAAATGCGCGGCGTGTAGTTCGGGCCGTCCGGCTCAAAAGCGCGGGTCATCAGCGCGTGACGGAAGCAGTGCCCTTCCGCCAGCGAATCGCGGATGGTGTCGGTCTGATCGCCGTTTGTGACGATGGTCTGGCCGCCGAACACGCGCACGGGGTGATAGATAATCAGACTGGGGTCTTCCATTTTGGAAGGATCATGCGCCTCGGTGCGGATGCCGTCTGCGGTCTCGTTGAAGATGCGGTTGCGGCTGTTGACGCTGCGGCCCATGATGAAATAGCCGATCACGGCATGCCGGTTATCGGCGCTGCGGCCAAGAAGAATGCCGCGTCCGGGATAAGCATTGGCGCTCAAATATTGGTCGAGTTCCAGAATGTTCATGCGTTCTTCTCCTCCGCGATTTTTTGGGAAATCATCTGCACCGCCCGCGGCAGGAGGAGCCACTCGGCCTGCTCCATCACGCGGCGCTGCAAGAGCTCCGGGGTGTCTCCATCCTCGACGGGAACGGCCTTCTGCAGCAGAATGCGCCCTCCGTCGGGGACCTCGTTTACAAAATGCACCGTCGCTCCGGTCACCTTCACACCACGCGCAAGCGCCGCCTCATGCACATGCAGGCCGTAAAAGCCCTGGCCGCAGAAGGACGGGATCAGCGACGGATGTACGTTCAGAATGCGCTCCGGCCACTTGTCGGTAAAGTCCTTGCTCAGAATGCTCATAAATCCGGCGAGCACAATGAGGTCAATGCTATGCGCCGCAAGCGCCGCCTCGATGACCGCCTCAAAGGCCTCCTGCGAGCCGAACGCCTTCCGGGAGCATACGGCGGTGGCCACGCCGGCTTTTTCTGCCCGCTGTAAGGCATAGGCGTTCTCATTGCTCGACAGGACAAGGACGATCTCGCCTGCGTTCAGCGTGCCCGCAGCCTGTGCGTCGAGCAGCGCCTGCAGGTTGGTGCCGCCGCCGGAGACAAACACGGCGATTTTTGTTTTCAGCATAGGATCACCCGTTCGTCGCCCTCGACGATCTCCCCCATGACATAGGCGTCCTCCCCCTGTTCGCGCAGGACGGCCAGCGCGCGCTCCGCATCCTCGGGAGAGACAACAACGCTCATGCCGACGCCCATGTTGAAGGTGTTGAACATATCGCGCTCGGGGATGTTTCCGGCCTTGGCTATCAGTTCGAAGATCGGCAGAACGCGCACAGCGCTCTTATCGATCCTGGCGGTCAGGCCGCTTGGGATGCTGCGTGGGATGTTTTCATAGAAGCCGCCGCCCGTGATATGGCTGACGCCCTTAACGTCGACCTTTTCCATGAGGGACAGCATAGGCTTTACGTAGATTTTGGTCGGGGTCAGCAGGGTCTCGCCGACGGATGCGCCGCCCAGTTCATCGCAGGGAGCCTTGATATCGGCCTTCTCCACGTCGAATACCTTGCGCACCAGCGAGAAACCGTTGGAATGAACGCCGCTTGACGGAACGGCAAGAATTACATCCCCGGCCTTCATGCGGGTGTTGTCAAGGATGCGGTTCTTATCGACCACGCCAACGACGAAGCCAGCGAGGTCGTATTCATCTGCGGGATAGAAGCCCGGCATCTCCGCCGTCTCGCCCCCGACCAGCGCCGCGCCGGACTGCACACAGCCCTCGGCCACGCCGGAGACGATCGCCGCGATGCGCTCGGGGTCATTCTTGCCGCAGGCGATGTAGTCGAGAAAAAACAGCGGTTTTGCACCGCAGCAAAGAACGTCGTTCACACACATGGCGACGCAGTCGATGCCGACGGTGTCATGCTTGTCCATGAGAAACGCGAGCTTGAGCTTCGTGCCCACGCCGTCGGTGCCGGAGACGAGCACCGGCTTCGCGATACCGGCCGTATCCAGCTCAAACATTCCGCCGAAGCCGCCGATCCCGCCGAGGACGCCCTCGGTCGTGGTGCGGGCTATATGACGCTTCATAAGCTCGACTGCCTTGTACCCGGCGGTTATATCCACGCCGGCAGCGGCGTAGCTTTCACTGAAACTTTTCATTTGCGTCCCTTCCCCTCGCTGATTTTGTATTCAAACCGGCTCTTGCCGTTGTCCTGCGGGATCTGCGTCGGATAATCATTCGTGAAGCAGGCGTCACAGTAGCCCTCGTGCCGGTCGGAGCCGATGAGGTAAGGCAGGTCCTCCACCGGGAGATAGCCCAGAGAATCCGCGCCGATCAGGTTGGCTGTCTCTTCGACCGTGTGCGAGCAGGCCACAAGATTTTCCCGCGAGTCGATATCCGTGCCGTAATAACAGGGATTCAGAAACGGCGGAGCGGAAATGCGCAGATGCACCTCGGTGGCCCCCGCCTCGCGCAGCAGGCGGACAAAGCGGGCGCTCGTCGTGCCGCGCACGATGGAATCATCCACGACGACAAGTCGTTTGCCCTTCACAACGCTTGCGATGGGGTTGAGCTTGATGCGGACGAGGTCCTCGCGGGCTGCCTGTCCCGGCGCGATAAAGGTACGGCCGATGTACTTGTTTTTGATAAAGCCAACGCCGTAGGGGATTCCGGAGGCACGGGCGTAGCCGAGCGCCGCGTCAAGGCCCGAATCGGGCACGCCGATGACCACATCCGCCGCGGCGGGATGGTGCCTTGCGAGGATCTCGCCAGCGCGCAGCCGCGCCTCGTGGACGCTCACGCCGTCGATCACAGAGTCGGGACGGGCAAAGTAGATATACTCAAAAATGCAGGTCTTTTTCGGTGCTTTGCCGCAATGGTCGCGGATGCTCTGCACACCGGCTGCGGTGAACACGAGAATTTCGCCCGGATCAAGGTCCCGGACGAAATGGGCGCCCATGGCTTCGAGCGCACAGGTCTCCGAGGCGACTATATACGAGCCGTCGTCCCGCCGGCCGTAGCACAGCGGACGGAAGCCGTTCTCATCACGGACAGCGACGAGCTTCGACGGAGACATGACAACAAGGGAATACGCGCCCTTGAGCCTGCTCATGGCCCGGTTGACCGCTTCCTCGATGGAGGGCGCCGTCAGGCGCTCGCGGGTGATGACATAGGAGATGACCTCCGTGTCGCTGGAGGTGTGAAAGATCGAGCCCTCCAGCTCCAGCGCGCTGCGCAGCTCCAGAGAGTTCACAAGGTTGCCGTTATGCGCAAGAGCCATGTGGCCCTTGATGTGGTTCACCACGATGGGCTGGCAGTTTTCACGGCCGCTGCCGCCGGTCGTACCGTAGCGGGCATGGCCGATCGCCATGTTGCCCTCCGGCAGCTTGTCCATCACCGGACGGGTGAATACCTCGTTTACAAGGCCCACGTCCTTGTAGTGGCTGAACAGGCCGTCGTCGTTCACGACGATGCCGCAGCTCTCCTGCCCGCGATGCTGAAGGGCGTAAAGTCCGTAGTAGGCAAGCGGGGCGACGGACATCCGCTCGGCGGAGAAGATGCCCAGCACGCCGCATTCTTCGTGAAGGTTTCCCATACGGAATCAGCCCAGGATCCGGCGCATCATCTCAGAGTATGCGTCCTCGACGCCGCCCAGGTCACGGCGGAAGCGGTCTTTGTCGAGCTTCTCATGGGTCGTGCTGTCCCAGAAGCGGCAGGTATCGGGGCTGATCTCGTCGGCGAGAACAATGGCGCCGTCCGAGGTCTTGCCAAACTCCAGCTTGAAGTCCACGAGATCGACGTTGACGTTCTTGAAGAAAGCCTTCAGAACCTCATTGATCTTGAACGCCATGGTCTTGATCGTCTCGATCTCCTCCCAGGTCGCGGCCTTCAGGGCCACGGCGTGATAGGCGTTCATCAGCGGATCGCCGAGCTCGTCGTTCTTATAGGAGAACTCGATGGTCGGGCTGTCGAAAACGATGCCCTCCTCCACGCCGAAGCGCTTGGCAAACGAACCGGCGGAGATGTTGCGGATGATGACCTCCAGCGGAACAATTGAGACCTTTTTCACGACGGTGTCGCGGTCGTTCAGCTCCTCGACATAATGCGTGGGGATCCCCTCCTTCTCCAGCATCTGCATGAGGTAGTTGGTGACACGGTTGTTGATCGCGCCCTTGCCGATGATCGTGCCGCGCTTTTCGCCGTTGAAGGCGGTCGCGTCATCCTTGTAGGAAACGAGCACCAGCTCGGGGTCGTCAGTGGCAAACACCTTTTTGGCCTTGCCTTCGTAAATCTGTTCAAGCTTTGTCATGGCTATATCCTCCCAAAGATTTGGTTTTATATGTTTTCAGGCGTTGTATTTTTCCTCTACGGCTTTATTTTTCTGCAGGACCTTTTCCGTTTCGGCCCGGCGGAGCTCGTCCAGCTTTCGGGCGACGTCCTCGTCGGATACGGCGAGGATCTCCATAGAAAGCAAAGCGGCGTTGACCGCACCATCGATCGCCACGGTTGCGACCGGGATGCCGGAGGGCATCTGCACCGTGGACAGCAGGGCGTCAACACCGTCAAGAACAGAGGATTTCAGGGGAATTCCGATCACCGGCAGCGTCGTATTGGCCGCCAGGGCGCCGGCCAGATGCGCCGCCTTTCCGGCGGCCGCAATGATGGCGCCGAAGCCGTTTTTCCGGGCGTTCAGCGCAAATTCACGCGCCTCCTCCGGGGTCCTGTGCGCGGAAAAAATGTGTACCTCAAAGGGAATCTCATGTTTGGAAAGCGTATCCGCCGCCTTTTCCGCTACGGGCAGATCGCTGTCGCTGCCCATGATGATGGCAATTTTTTTCATCGCTTATCTCCTTTTTGACCGAATTGTGCAAAACAGGCAGTCTTATCGGATGATGGATAAGACTGCCCAGACGGTCGGCATTTACTAAAAACCGGCTCCCACAGCGTTCATTCGCATTCCGTCAGTTACCGGTTTTTGTTTTAGTTTTTGCGTCGTGCGCCGGGCGGTATCGGGGAAAATCGCGTCGGGAACTCAACGTAGGTACATTATAACAAATTCAGATTTGCAAAGTCAATTCCCGCCCGCAAAACCCGGAGACAATTTTGGCCGGGATTGGCTCCCCCGCTTTTGTCTATTTTGTATAGTTCCGCACAAGGCCGCAGCATTTTGCTTGTTCCGCTCTTTTGCCGGCGCTTATTTCCGCAGGAGCAGGCGGGCATGGACCGCCGCCTCCCCATTTTCCTTCCGCACCTGAAAATACCAGCCGTCCTCCCGAAGCTCCCGGTCGATTTCCAGCGTTTCGCCCTCGTAGCATCCGAGCCGGTAGGAGATTTCCACCTCGGAAACATCCATCGCAGCCTGCTCCTCCGTGGTAAACGTGCCCAGGAGCATGCGGATATAGGCCACGTTGTTCATGTGCCGGCCAAGGTCGATATCCATCGAGCCGACGGTATAGCGCCGGGCCGCACCGCCGCCGGACGGCTCAAAATCCTTAAACCGCGTAAACGGCTCGGCGCAGAGCTTCTCCTCCCGATGTGCAAGCTCCATCGGATAGCCGTAGGACGACGAGCGCCGGATGACGCCCGTATCCACGTCCTGCGCCGCCCATTCCGTCCGCCCCTCCGCCAGTACCTCCCCGTCCCCGGAAAGGCGGTAAAAGCGGTCGCACTTCGCCAGGCCGGGCTTTCCGGGCCAGGTTTCCGCCTGGATGCCCGCCATCAGCATCGGACGCCGGTAAAGCTTTATCCGGGTGCGCACCGCCACCCAATAGCACCGCTGCGCCAGCATATCGTAATAGCTCACGCCCAGCTTCGCCGCATGCTCCGCCGCAAGGTCCATGCAGAGATCGAAGATGCTGCGGATGCCGAGCTTGCCCTCCGCATCGCAGAAGCTCGAAAGGATCAAAACATCCCTTTTCAAATAATTTTCCATGCCGTTCTCCATAAAAACGGCCCGGCACACGCCGGGCCGCCGCATTTATTTGTCCCAAAGTGTAAGCTCGCCGCGTTCCCGGGTCGCGTTCAGGTCGATCAGCCGCTGGTTGGACGAGCCTCGGAAGCGAAGTCCGATATCCTTCAGGGGTTCCACAAACGGACCGTCGACCAGGACGTCGATCAGCCCCAGCATCTCTTCCGTCGCCTCGCAGTGCGGAGCGCAGCCGACGCGGCCCATGTCCTCATACACATAGCCGGTAAACGCCCATATCGTTTTTCGCGGGAAGGTGCGCTTTACCCGCCGCAGAAACGGCAGGAGCGCTCGCTGATTTTCCGGCTCAAAGGGATCGCCGCCCAGCAGCGTCAGGCCGTTGATATAAGCCGGCTCCAGCATTTCCAAAAGCTTCTTTTCCGTAGCCTCCGTAAACGGCTCGCCGTAGGAGAAGCTCCATGTTTCCGGCTGAAAGCAGCCCGGACAATGGTTCCGGCAGCCGGAAACAAACAGCGTTACGCGGACGCCGATACCATTGGCGATATCACAGTTTTTTATGCTGCCGTAATACATGGCTGCCCGGTCACTCGGCGGCGACGGTCTCTGCCTCCGGCACCGCAGCCGGCTCCTCGGCCGGGGCTTCCGCGATGACCGCCTCCGCCTCGGCGACCGTCTCCGTCTCCGCAGGGGCGTCCTCCATTACCGGCGTCTCGACCACGGGATCTTCCACGGCCGCAGGGGTCTCCGGCACCGGCTCTGCCTCCGCAACGGCGGCGGGAGCCGCCGGGAACGGCGCGGTCACGGGAGCCGCAGCAGGCTCTTCCGCAGCGGGCACGGGCTCTGCGGCCGCTTCCTCAACGGCCTCGCCGTTTGCCTTGGCCTTATCCGCCGCCGCGGCTCTCTTATCCGCCTCACGGCTGGCCTTCGCCCTGTCCCGGGCCTCCGCTTTGGCCGCGGCATACGCGGCCTGCAGCCCGGCGATCTTATCCTGTGCCTCGGCGATTTGGGCCTTATTCTCACCGACGCCGCCGCAAAGCTCGGCCAGCAGGGCCTCGGGCGCATCGCTGTGCGCTTCGTAATAGCTGCGGCCGATCTCGGAATAGAGCTTCTCGATCGCCTTTTCCTTTTTGGAGATGCGTCCGTTGAGCTTCCTTACCTTGGACGATTTGCCGATCTTCTTAAACAGGAACTTAAAAAATCTTCCGACCGCAAAAGCCGCCCTGCGCAGGGCGCGGCCGATCTTCTTCAGAATCCGAACGAATGTGGACATATTATATCCTCCCGTGTTTTTCTTCGGGCGTCCGCCAGGCAGAGCCCGATGCTCGCTTAATATTTATCATACTATAAACTCCTAAAATGTCAAGAAAAACGCGGACACAAACGGCGTCGGAATATACCGGGAGCGGAAAAATCCTCCGTGCATACCACGAAGGACCTTTCCGCCGCCTTGAAGGCTTACAGATGCAGTACGCGCTCGCGGATCTCCTGTGTGCGGCCCTGGTTCCAGAACTGGGTGCCGATGTAGCCGCAGGTGCGGCGGGCGACGTTCATTTTGTCCTGATCGGTGTTGCCGCAGCGGGGACAGCGCCAGATGAGCTTGCCGTCCTCCTCCACGATCTCGATCTCGCCGTCCCAGCCGCAGACCTGGCAGTAGTCCGACTTGGTGTTCAGCTCGGCGTAGATGATGTTGTCATAGATGAACTTCATGACCTGCAGGACCGCCTCGAGGTTATTCTGCATGTCCGGCACCTCCACATAGCTGATGGCGCCGCCGGGCGAAAGATGCTGGAACTGCGCCTCAAAGCGGAGCTTCTCGAAGGCGTCGATCTCCTCGGTCACATGGACGTGATAGGAGTTTGTGATGTAGCCCTTATCCGTAACGCCCTCGATGATGCCGAAGCGCTTCTGAAGGCTCTTGGCGAATTTATATGTGGTGGACTCCAGCGGCGTTCCGTAGAGGCTGAAATCAATGTTGTGCGCTTCCTTCCAGCGCTTGCAGGCGTTGTTCATGAACTGCATGATCTCGAGCGCAAACGGCGTGGCCGACGGGTCGGTATGGCTCTTGCCGGTCATGTACTTTACGCACTCATACAGGCCCGCATAGCCCAGCGAGATCGTGGAATAGCCGTTATACAGCAGCTTGTCGATGGGCTCGCCCTTCTGCAGACGGGCGCACGCGCCATACTGCCACAGGATGGGCGCGGCGTCGGAGAGCGTCCCCTTCAGGCGTTCATGACGGCACAGCAGCGCACGGTGGCACAGCTCCAGACGCTCGTCGAAGATCTTCCAGAATTTTTCGATATTGCCGCCGGAGGACAGCGCCACATCCGGCAGGTTGATGGTCACGACGCCCTGATTGAAGCGGCCGTAATACTTGTGCTTGCCCGGCTCGTAATTCTTGGCGTTGGCGATGTTGCCGATCCCCGCGTCGGTGAAGCGGTCCGGCGTCAGGAAGCTTCGGCAGCCCATGCAGACATATACGTCGCCCTTGAGCTCGAGCATCTTCTTCTCGCTGATATAGTCCGGGACCAGGCGTTTGGCCGTGCACTTGGCCGCAAGCTCGGTGAGGTAGTAGTAAGGCGAATCCTCGTGGATATTGTCCTCCTCCAGGACGTAGATGAGCTTCGGGAACGCCGGCGTGACCCATATCCCCTGCTCGTTCTTGACGCCCTGATATCGCTGCTGCAGGGTCTCCTCGATAATCAGCGCGAGGTCCTTCTTCTCCTGCTCGTTCTTCGCCTCGTTGAGGTACATGAACACGGTGACGAACGGAGCCTGTCCGTTCGTGGTGAGAAGCGTCACGACCTGGTACTGAATGGTCTGCACGCCGCGGCGGATCTCCTCGCGCAGGCGCTGCTCCACAAGGCGGTCGAATTTCTCCTGCGGGATCTGCGTGCCGATGTAGTCCATCTCGCTTTTTACGATGGAGCGGATCTTATCACGGCTGACCTGAACGAACGGCGCCAGATGCGCCAGCGAAATGCTCTGGCCGCCGTACTGGTTGGAGGCGACCTGCGCGACGATCTGCGTCGCGATGTTGCACGCCGTGGCAAAGCTGTGCGGCCGCTCGATCAGCGTGCCGGTGATGACCGTGCCGTTCTGCAGCATGTCCTCGAGGTTCACAAGGTCGCAGTTATGCATATGCTGCGCGTAGTAGTCGGAGTCGTGGAAATGGATGATGCCCTCCTCGTGGGCTTCCACAATATCCGGCGGCAGCAGAAGGCGGTTCGTGATATCGCGGCTGACCTCGCCGGCCATATAGTCGCGCTGCGTACTGTTTACGACCGGGTTTTTATTGGAGTTTTCCTGCTTTGCCTCCTCGTTGTTGCACTCGAGCAGGGACAGGATCTTATCGTCCGTGGTGTTGGACTGGCGCACGAGCGAACGGGTGTAGCGGTAGGTGATGTACTTCTTCGCCACCTCATAGGCCCCGTGGGCCATGATCTGCTCCTCGACCATATCCTGGATCTCCTCGACCGCCGGCGAACGCCCCAGCTCAATGCAGGACTTCTCCACGGAATCCGCGATGCGCTGGATCTGCGTGGCCGTCATGCGCAGATCCTCGGAAACCACCTCGTTGGCCTTCGTGACCGCCGCAATGATTTTTGTAATGTCAAAGACGGCCTCCGAGCCGTTTCTTTTGATTATCTTCATCGTATCTCTCTCTTTTCTTCCGGGTGCTCGAACGCTGTCCTCCGGTTACATAATTCCCAGCGAAAGAAATTCTACCACAACATCTTGTGTCTGTCAACGAGAATTTTAACAACATTTCGTACCGTGTCGTCAATATGAAAAAAGCGCGCGGTTCCGCGTGTTTCAGGCAAAAAATGACACGGCGGAAGTCGTTTTCCGCCGTGCCGGACAAAATTTTTGTATATTTTGCCAATTACGCGACCGCCGAGCAGAGCGTATCGAAAATAAGCCCCTGTCCGACGCGCGACGGATGAATGCCGTCGGCGCATAAAAGCTCCTCCGGCGTCCGCTTGTCCCGCAGAAACGCGGCGCGAAGGTCGATCAGCCGGACATGCTCCTTCCGCGCGATCGACTCCACCAGCCCGGAATACTTGGCCTGCCAGCGGTAGATGCGGTCCACATCGCCCATCCACGCCAGGATATTCTCCCGCGAAAGACCGTCGCGGCAAATAAAACGCAGGTACCGCTCCGAATGAATGGGCGGCAGCGTCATCATGATCGGCGTTCGCCCGCTTTTCCGGATCAGGGCGATGGCCTCCTCGTAACGCCGGACAAATTCCTCCGGCGGCGTCTTGCAGCTATGCTCGGACTGCGGGTCCGCAGCGATCTCGCTCCAATCGTAATCGCAGTCGTTTCCGCCAAGCTCCAGGATCGCGTACTCCCCCGCATCGTACTGCTTTTCCGCATCCTTGCGTATCTGCGCGAGCGCTTTGTGGATCGTGCAGCCAAAGCGGGAACGATTCCGGATCGTGGCGTCAAGGGAACGGGCAAAACGAGCTTCCCACTCGCGGTTAATGGTATACCGCCCGTTCTCCAAAAGAATCCCTTTCAGAATGGAATCTCCATAAAGAGTTATATTCACAGCCGATACCTCCGCTTCAAAATTATTTTATCTAGTTTTCAATACTAGTTTACAAAATGTTTTGTTTTATGTCAAGTGTTTTCTTAGAATATTTATTGTAATTTCATATTTTGTATGATATAGTAATCCCACAAAACAGGATGGTATATACACATGAATGAAGCTTTTGAATCGTCTTTGCAGGAAATCTGCCGGCGTCTTGCCTCCCAAAGGCTCCCGCGCTGGGCTGAGCTGCCGGATCTGGAGCTGTACATGGATCAGGTCCTGGCCCTTGTCGGCCGGTATCTGGACGGCAATTTGGGCGACAAGGGACTGACCGCCTCTATGGTCAATAACTATGTGAAGCTCGGGACCATGCCCGCTCCGGTCAAGAAAAAATACACGCGCGTTCATCTTGCGTACCTGATCGTGATCTGTCTTTTGAAGCCGGTGCTCCCGATCTCATCCATTGAGCAGATGATCCGACGCGAGCTGGAGACACTGTCGGAGGCCGAATTCTACGACAGCTTCTGCACACTGTACGAACAGACGGACGCCGCGGTAGCGGAAACTGCGGCTGCGTTTTCCCGTTCCGGCCATTGTCTGGCCCTCTCTTCGATTTTCGCGCCCGCCCTTCGCGCCCGGGCTGAGCAATCGCTGGCCGTACAGCAGTTATCCGTCGGAATGACCGAAAGCTGAAAAGGAACGCGGCGCCGCCTGTTTTGAGGCAGCGCCGCGTTCCGTATCTGAATACCATTCATTTTTGAATTGGATGGTTGAACAAAATATCCGCGAATTATTCATATCAAAAAGGTGTTCCATGGAAATTCATGCGGAATTTCCGCTTCAAAATTCATTTCCTCGCCCGTGCGCGGATGCATAAAGCGAATTTTATGCGATAACAGCGCCGCGCAGCCGCTTTCCGCAGGGCCGCCGTATTTGCGGTCGCCTACAAGGGGCAGCCCGCTGCCGGCAAGCTGACAGCGGATCTGATGCGTGCGCCCGGTCAAAAGCTCTACCGCCAACAGGGACAGTTCCCCCGCCGTTTCGCACAGACGGTATTTCAAAACCGCCTCCTGCGCCTCCGCCGTCCCCTCCGGGACGATAACGGTCTTGTGCTGTATCCGGTCCCGATGCAGCCAATCGCGGAGCGTATCCTCCCGTTTCGGCGGAACGCCGCGGACAACGGCAAGGTATTCCTTATGAAACCGGTGTGCCCGGATCTGCTCGCTCAGGTCGGCCGCCGCGCGTTTTGTTCGAGCATAGACCATCACGCCGCTCACGGTGCGGTCCAGCCGGTGGACGCTCCGTATGACCGCCGACGGCTCCCCCAGCGCCTCGCGAAGCTTCTCCGGCATGCCCCCCGGCTCATCCGTCGACAGCACCCCGGCGGGCTTGATGCAGACGATCACCCGGTCATCTTTATATAGAATGTCCATCTTCGCCCTCCTCCCGTGTAACTCATGATAGCGAAGCCGGTAAAAATATGGTATGCTGTATCCATCAAACAGCAAGGAGCATCCGATTTGGAAACCGAACATACCGAAAAGCGTCATATAAGAGAGTGTCCGCTCGCCAAAAAATGCGGCGGCTGCCAGATGCAGAACCTGAGCTATGCCGACCAGCTCGCCTGGAAGGAAAACCGTGTCCGGCGTCTGATCGGGCGCTTCTGCCCCGTGCATCCCATCCACGGCATGGAGAAGCCGTATCATTACCGCAACAAGGTGCAGGCCGCCTTCGGCCTCGACGCCCGGCGGCACATCATCTCCGGCGTATATCAGTCCTCCAGCCACCGCATCGTCCCCGTGGATAGCTGCCTGATCGAGGACCCGCTTGCCGATGAGATCATTGTCAGCATTCGCAGGCTGCTGCCGAGCTTCAAGATCAAGGCCTACGACGAGCGCACGGGCACGGGCTTTCTTCGTCACGTTCTGGTAAAGCGCGGCTTCGCCACCGGCGAGGTCATGGTCGTTCTCGTCGCTTCGACGCCTATCTTCCCGGCGCAAAAGCATTTTGTGGAAAAGCTCCGCCAGCTCCACCCCGAGATCACGACCGTTCTGCTGAATGTGAACGACCGGTTCACCTCGCTCGTCCTCGGCCAGCGGGAAAAGGTTCTGTACGGCCCGGGGTATATCGAGGACAGGCTTTGCGGCCTGACCTTCCGCATCTCTCCCAAAAGCTTTTATCAGATCAACCCCGTCCAGACAGAGGTTTTATATTCCACAGCGCTTCGGCTGGCGGGCCTCACCGGGCAGGAAACGGTGCTGGACGCCTACTGCGGCATCGGTACGATTGGCCTCCTTGCAAGCTCCCGGGCAAAACAGGTGCTCGGCGTGGAGCTGAACAAGGACGCGGTCCGGGACGCCATCGCGAACGCCCGGCGCAATCAAATCAAAAACTGCTGGTTCACCGCGGCGGATGCCGGAGAGTTCATGGTCGGGATGGCCTCCCGAAACGAACATGTGGACGTCGTTTTCATGGACCCGCCCCGCGCGGGGAGTGACGAGCGCTTCTTGAAATCCGTTCTGAAGCTGCGGCCGGACCGCGTTGTATACATTTCCTGCAACCCGGAGACGCTGGCACGCGACCTCGAAACGCTGTGCCGCGGCGGCTACCGCGCCGAGGGCGCCTACCCGGTCGACATGTTCCCGCATACGAATCATATTGAGACGGCAGTATTGATGTCAAGGGGTTGTGTGTCCGAGATAGATGTCAGAACGGTAAAACAATTTATGGAGGAATACGATCATGGAAAAAACCATGAAGGAATTTTCGGCGATGTATAGAAAAGCCTTGACTGCACGCGGAAATCAAACAGTTGATGCTATGGTCATGGCTTATTTGAAACGGTTGGAACAGATGTATGCCTCCGACATATACAAGCAGCATGATGTCTACCCTTCTATGAGCGTTGATAGGATCTATGCGGTGGTTGCTATATGTCTTGAGCTTAAGAATAACGGGATGTCTGATTCTGAAATCATCAACTTCGTTGATCAGATGCTAGAATCGCGCAGAAAACTTCTTCGTGTTTTACTGAAAGGCATCGATCTACTGTCCGGCTGTTATCAGATTGCGAAAAAATGGAATATCGGAGACCATACAAAGCGCACCGCCGATGGGAGCATTATATATAATTCATTCGTTGTTTCCGATGCAAAAATTGAGTATACGATCTCAAAATGTATGTATGCTGAGATTTTTGAATACTATGGGATTCGATCGTTATGCAAAATTTTCTGTTTGACGGACGAATTTGCCTACGGACAGCTGACAAGGCATGTAGAGTTTATCCGGCATTCAGATCTGTCAGATGGAAACTGCTGTCATGACGAAGTCATTGATAGAAAGAAAAAAAGCCTGACAAATTCCAATTCGAGAAACGCGGTTACAGAAGAATTACAAAGGATGAGCTTCCTTTATACGATGCTCCGAACATCCGGGTGAGTATGCGAATGAAAAAGAATTTGTTATGAATTGGAATCCATAACCGAGATCCGGCCGACCGGACCGAAACGGCGATATTTGCAAGGAGAAAAAGATATCCTATGAAAAAAAACGCAGAAAAGCTTCACAGAGAACTCGCGTCCTTACGTCTGAAAAACTTCATCGGGCTGGCCTTGGCGGGCGTCATCAATGCATTTGGGGTGGTGCTGTTTCTGTTCCCGGTAAAATTATATGACAGCGGCATATCGGGTCTGTCCATGCTGCTCGATCAGGTGACCCCTCCCTATCTGACATTATCCGTTTTTCTGCTCGTCATAAACCTCCCGATCTTTTGGCTCGGGTCTAAAAAGCAGGGGTGGGCGTTCACCGTTTATTCCGCGTTCGCAGTGGCCGTGTATTCCTTCGTGTCCTTTCTTATTATGACCGTGCTGCCCATCGACGTATCCTTCGTGTCTCCGCTGGCCGGCTCCGATCTGCTTCTGTGCGCCATTTTCGGCGGCGTGATCTCCGGCATCGGCAGCGGCCTGACCATCCGTTTCGGCGGGGCGATCGACGGCATCGACGTTCTGGCCGTGATGTTCGCAAAGAAAATCGGAATCTCCTTGGGTACGTTTGTATTGCTTTTCAATACGGCCCTGTACATCGTCTGCGGCATTGTGATACAGAGCTGGATTCTTCCGCTGTACTCCATCGTTACGTACTTTGTCGGCTCCAAAACCGTTGATTTTGTGGTGGAAGGGATCAGCCGTTCCAAATGCGCCATGATCGTCACGACCAAGGCTGACAAAATATCTGCGGAGCTGTCGAAAAGCTTTCAGACCTCCGGGACCATCGTCCCGGCGATCGGAGGCTATTCAAAGAACCACAAGGAAATTATTTTTTTCATTGTGAACCATTTTCAGATCAACAAGCTGAAGGCCATTGTGCATTCGATCGACAGCGCCGCTTATATCACCTTGCAGGAGGTATCCGATATCATCAAGGCGCCATCCAAAAGCGAGATCACTTCCGACTGACGGCGTGGTCTGCATAGGGCCGCGGGAACAGGTTCTCCAGCCCGTATGTCTGTACGCTGCCGTTCACCGCGTCGTTCAGCCACTGGATCGCGCTTTTGCCGGATTGGATCGTCCAATAGGCCGTGGTCGTCTCGAGAATGGTATGCTGCGTCAGATGGCTGAGCCACGGCTCCCAGGAATACGGCAGGGAGTCAAACAAAAAGATGCCGATCGTCGGGATCTTGTTCTGAAGCTCCCGCACCATCACCCGCAGATAGGACGTATACATGTTGACGAACCCGTTATTGGTGGAATAAAGGCCGATGTCGAAATAGGACTGGTACTTTGAAAGCGCTCCATCCCGCACCGATCCGACATAGAGATACGTCACGCTGTCACCGTATGTATTATACAGATCCTCCAGAAAATCCACGACCAGGTTCTGGGTCTTGACCTTATCCACAAGCTCCTCCGGGGCATTCCAGACGTCCTCCATCACCGACGCCCAGTCGTTCATCAGCAGCAGCGAGCTGTCCACGCATACCGTCACATGCCCGGCCTCGTCGTAATAGTTCTCCATCAGGTCCTCCGCCAGCATCGCCGCGCCGTAGCCGCCGGCGCTGTAGCCCGTTATCAGCAGCTCATCCGGGGCGTTTCCGGTATACCGGACCGCCTCGTCCATGATCGCTTTATAGTTTTCATAGCCGTGATGGTACAGGATCTTATCGGTACCGTCCTCCGCCGTATAGGCAAACTCACCGTTCCCGATATGGAAGTCGCCCGTGGTATACGGGATGATGATCACCGTCCAGTCCCGGAACGGATTATCCTGCTGCCGGCTTCCGATCCCCAGCTCACAATAATCGGGGATCTGCCCCTCGGTGCTGTTCGCGTAAAACCCCGTCTCCTGGGCAATATATGCGCCGGTATACGGATGGGCCGCAGTGTATTCATCAATGCTGATGCCGCCGCCGAAAAAGAAAACAATGACCTTATTCTCCGTGCCGACGCGCATCCGCGTTGAAAGCGGCTCGCCCTCCGCCGTAATGGCGCCCTCCGGGGCGACCTCGAACCAGACGTGGGGGTCATACTCCACCTTCGGCACATGGCGCACGCTGACAATATAAAAGTTTATGCCGACCCACACGGCAAAAGCCAGCGCCAGCACGCCCAACACGATCAGGATCCACTTCCAGGGAAATCTTTTTTTACGCTCCATCACTTTCAGCCTTTCGCATAAGATTAAGGCAGCACCGCACAATTCACGGCGCACGACTCGCTTGCATATTGTTCCGGCATATTTCACAAAAGTCCTCGGCAATACACAAAGTATTACCTGCGGTTTTTGTTTCATCTGCCGAAAAATCTGACGGCGCGATCCGCGCACCAGAATTATGCGGTGCCGCCTTAACAAACGTTTATTTATTTATAGCATGAAGCCTCGTATAACGCAAGTGGTTTCCCAGCTCGAATTTGGGAAACCACTTGATGCATATAGGCTACATGTGTTATTGCTCACGATACTTCTGCATCGTGATTTTAAACAGCTCCTGGGTCGTCGGCGGCGTATAGGTGATGGCGTTTGCGCCGGCATCAATGGTCCGGCGGATGGAATCGGGCTGATTCCCTCCGCTTGCGATGATCGGCACATCCGGAAACGCCGTGCGTATTTTCCGCACGATATCCGGCGTCTGCACACCGCCGGCCACATTTAGAATGGACGCCCCGTGCCGCAGGCGCTGCGCGATATCCGTCCCCGCACTGATGACCGTTATGATGACCGGGATATCCACGCTTTTCGCGACGGCGAATAAATTAGGGTCGGTGATCGGCGCGTTCAGCACAACGCCCATCGCCCCCTGCGCCTCCACATCCTTGGCAAGAGACACGGTGCGCAGCCCCTTTGTCGTGCCGCCTCCCACGCCGCAAAATACCGGGATATACGAGGCGTTGATAATAGCGCTGCTGATGGCCTGCTGCGGCGTAAACGGATAGACCGCAAAAACGGCGTCTGCGTCGCAGTTCCGTATGATAGCGATGTCCGTAGTAAAGACAAGGCTTTTGATGCGCCGGCCGTTAATCACGATGCCGCTGGCCGCATAGCATTCCTGCGGGATATGCAAAATATGGCGCAGGCTGCTGTTTACCTTTGGTGTCAAATATTTTTCGTCCACAAGAAGCCTCCATGCGGGATCGGAGTTTGGCCGGCTCTCTTTTGCAGGCAAAGAATCCGCTGATGTAACTGTATCATAAAAATCACAAACGGTCAACATCGGCAGAACCGGGCGGTCAGAACGAGTATTTCTTTTTAAACTCCTGGAAATACTGCACGAATTCCTGGTCCTTATGGCTCATAAGGCTTTCGATATAGTTGTGCGTGTCAAACGACTCGTGCTCAAGCTCGATGATCGCTACGGCAATGTTGCTGCAGTGATCGCTGATACGCTCGTAGTTCGTGATAAGGTCGTTGAAGACAAAGCTGTTCTGCAGCGAATACACGCCCCGCTGCAGGCGGTCGATATGGCGATGCTTCATCTCGTCGCAGAGATTGTCGATCAGCTCCTCCAGCGGCTCCACGTGGTGGGCTGCGTCCTGATCGCCCTTCGTGATCGCCCGGATCGCCGTATCCAGCACTTCCTCAAGCGCCGCGTGCATGACATGCATCTCGTGGATGAATTCATCCGGCAGCGAGATATCCTTGACATGAATTTCCTGCGCGTTCTCCGCGATATTGTTCGCGTGGTCGGAGATACGCTCAAGGTCCGTGATGGCATGCAGGAACGCATACAGATCCTCGTTCTGCTTTTTCGTCATCTCGGACACGCTGACCTTGACCAGATAGGTCCCGAGCTTGTCCTCATACTGATCGACAAGCTCCTCCAGCGCCCGCACCTCTTCAAAGCCCTCCTCCGAGTAGTTCTCGATCAGCGAGAATCCCTTCCGGACGTTCTCGCGCACCTTATCCGCCATGGAGGTGATGACAATGCGGCACTGCTCCAGAGCCAGCGCGGGATGCTGCACAAAGCGTTCCTCAAGCAGATCCCAGTCCCCGGCAGGCTTGTCCTCCCTGCCCTCTTTCAGAAGCAGGCACATGAGCTTTTCCATCAGCCCGATCGTCGGGGCAAGAACGACCGCCGTCACAACGCGGTAGATCGTGTTGATCGCCGCCAGGCGGACCGGGTTCATGACCATGTCCATGAGCGCCAGAGGATGGAGGGCATTGACGGCGTAGACAGCAACGCCGCAGATCAGTGCGCCGAGAATATCGACCACAAGGTATACAAGCGCCGTCCGCCGGGCATTCAGGGAGGCTCCCACGGAGCCGAGGAGCACCGGCAGCGAGCCGCCGACGCCGATGCCGAGCAGAATGGGATACGCCGCCGTGAACGAGATCGCCCCCGTCATACTCAGCGCCTGCAGAATGCCGACGGCCGCCGACGTGGACTGGATGACCGCGGTGAACACTAGGCCGACGAGAAAGCCGACGGCCGGGTTGGAGAAGGTCGTGAGCAGGTCGATAAACGCCTGGCTCTCGCGCAGCGGGCTGACCGCGGAGCTCATGATGTTCATGCCGTACATCAAAACGGCAAAGCCCAGCAGGATCATACCGATCTTGTTATGACCGGTCTTTTTGCTGAATTTATACAGGAGGATGCCGATGACCGCTACAATGCCGGTGATCGACGCCGCCGAGATCAGCTCGAGCCAGCCGCCGCCCTGCCCGAGTGACGAAAGGCTGATGATCCAGCCGGTAACGCTGGTGCCGACAATGGAACCAAGAATGATGCTGGCCGCCTGCGCAAATTCCATGAGGCCGGAGTTTACAAAGCCGACCGCCATGATGCTCGTGGCAGAGGAGGATTGGATCAGCGCGGTAACGCCGACGCCCAAAAGGATCCCCTTCAGGGGGTTGCTCGTGAGCTGATACAGCACGACCTGCAGCTTGTTGCCGGCAACCTTGTTAAGGCCGTCGCCCATCAGCGAAATACCAAACAGGAACAGCGCAATCCCGCCCAGCAGGGAGATCACATTCAAAGCACTCATTTTGTCTTCTCCATCGCAAATTGCATGAAAAAATAAACGCCGGAAACAGCTTCATTCCAAACGAGCCAATTTACCCAGATAATATTTTATCACAGCATACGCCATATCGCAAACCGAATTGTATACAAAATAAAGCGCTTCCGCCAATATTCTTCTTGTCAATAACGACCTTCGCGCGGTTTTCTTTGACCGTGTGTTTGTAATTCCGGGCGGAACGTGATAAAATCCCGGTATGGACCATTTAAACGATGACATCCGTTATATGAAGGGCATCGGCGAGAAGCGCGCAAAAGCGCTCGAACGCCTGGGTATACGCACCTATCGCGATATGCTCTCGTACTTCCCCCGTGCTTATGAGGACCGGCGGCAGAGCTTTACCATCGCGGAGGCGCCGCTCGATCGGCCCGTCTGCGTGAAGGCCATGGCGGCAAGTCCGCCCGTGGCCTCCTTCGTGC
This sequence comes from uncultured Oscillospiraceae bacterium, assembly GCA_964406615.1. Taxonomy (GTDB): domain Bacteria; phylum Bacillota; class Clostridia; order Oscillospirales; family Oscillospiraceae; genus CAJOIG01. The sequence continues at coordinate 36,986 of CAYOSI010000005.1, read as the reverse complement.
GCCGCGGCATGGAGCTTCTGAAGCTGCGCGTCGTAGACGAGACCGGCTCGCTGGATATTACCTACTTTAATCAGAATTACCTAAAAAACGCCCTGTGTCCCGGCGTCACCTATATTTTTTACGGCCGTGTCAATGAAGCCGGACGGCGGCGCACCATGACGAATCCCGTCTTCGAACCGGAGGAGCGTCAGGGCGTTATAACGGGCCGCATTCTTCCTGTCTACCGCCTTACCGCCGGCATTTCGCAAAAACTGCTTCTTGAGTCCGTGCAGCAGGCGTTGGATATCTGCGCCGGAGCGGCGCCGGATATTCTCCCCGCTTCCCTGCGGGAGAAGTACCATCTGGCCCAAGCCCGGTTTTCGTACGAGAATATCCATTTTCCGCGCGATGAGCAGGCCCTCGACCAAGCCCGGCAAAGACTTGTTTTTGAGGAGCTGTATGTTCTCGCCGGTGCGCTGGAGCTTCTGCGCACACGCCGCAAGACGAGCGCCGGGCTTCCGATGTCCGCGCTGCCTATGGAGGCGTTCTGGAGCGCTCTGCCCTTTTCCCCGACGGGCGCGCAGCGCCGGGCCGTCGAAGAAGCCGTTGCGGATATGTCGTCGGGCAGGCCCATGAACCGCCTTCTCCAGGGCGACGTCGGCAGCGGCAAAACCCTGGTAGCCGCCGCGCTGATCTGGCAGGCAGTCCAAAACGGATATCAGGCCGCGTTCATGGCGCCCACGGAGATCCTCGCCGAGCAGCACTTCCAGAACCTGACGCAGATGCTGGAGCCCTACGGCATCCATGTCACGAAGCTTACCGGTTCCATGACTGCCGCACAAAAACGCAAAACCGCGGAACTGCTTGCCCTCGGCATGGCCGACGTCGCCGTCGGCACACATGCGCTTATCACCGGCAGCGTCACATACCAAAATCTCGGCCTTGTCGTTACGGATGAACAACACCGCTTCGGCGTGGAGCAGCGCAGTGCGCTGACGGAAAAAGGCGCGAATCCCCATGTCCTTGTCATGTCTGCGACCCCGATTCCCCGCACGCTTGCGCTCATTATTTACGGCGACCTGGACATTTCAGTCCTCAACGAGCTTCCGCCCGGCCGAACGCCGGTCGAAACCTACGCCGTTGACGAAGGCATGCGCGAGCGGATCTGGCGCTTTGTCCGCCGGCTCGTGGGCGAAGGACGGCAGGTGTTCATCGTCTGCCCCATGGTCGAGGAAAACGACGAGCGTCCCGAGAGCGTGAAAAGCGCGCAGGAATATGCCGGGGAGCTGCAGGCCGGCGTGTTCTCCGACCTGCAGGTCGCCTGCATTCACGGGCGGATGAAGCCCAGAGAAAAGGACAGCGTCATGTCCGACTTTGCCGCGGGCAAATACGATATTCTGGTCTCGACAACCGTGATCGAGGTCGGCGTGGATATCCCGAACGCCGCGCTCATGATTGTGGAAAACGCCGACCGTTTCGGGTTAAGCCAGCTTCACCAGCTTCGCGGCCGCGTCGGACGCGGACAGCACAAAAGCTACTGTGTGCTCTTTTCCGACAGCAAAACCGATACCGCCCGTTCGCGCCTGAAGATCATGACCGAAACAAACGACGGTTTCCTCATCTCGCAGGAGGATCTCCGCCTGCGCGGTCCCGGCGATTTCTTCGGCTCCCGCCAGCACGGGCTTCCGGAAATGCATGTCGCGGACCTGTCCGCCGATATGCGTGTTTTGAAGCAGGCGCAGGAGGAGGCCCGACTTGTCCTGAAAAAAGATCCGACGCTCGAAGCGCCGGAAAACCGGCCGCTGAAAGAGCGCATCGAAGAGCTTTTTGAGCTTCATGCCGACACCTTCAACTAAAAAACGACGGAACCGCGGTTCCGTCGTTTTTATGTTTTGGAAAATCAATCCTCGACAATCTCGTCCTCTTCCGGAGCAAAGCCGGTAGCCTGACCGTCCGCAGAGATCTCATAGACCAGCGCGTCGCCTTCCGGCTCGGGCTTCCGGCGCTCGGAACGCTCCTCACGCTCACGCACGGGAGCGGGCGCCGGCTCCAGCAGAGCGCGGATGCTCAGGCTGACCTTCTGCTTCTCGTTGTCAACAGCCGTGATCTTCGCATCCACCTGCTGGCCGACGGTGAGCTCCTCTTCGGGCTTGCCGATGCGGCGGTTCGCGATCTGGGAGATGTGGATCAGGCCGTCAACGCCGGGAATGATCTCCGCAAAGGCGCCGAAGGTCATGAACTTCACGATCTTGACGTTTGCCACATCGCCGACCTTGTAGGTCTCAGTGAACTTCGTCCAGGGGTTATCCTCCGGCTTACGGTAGCCAAGGGAGATCTTTTTCTTCTCGGGATCAAAGTTAATGACATAGACCTCGATTTCATCGCCGACCGACAGCACGTCGTCCGGCTTGCGGATGCGGCTCCAGCTAATCTCGGAAACGTGAACCATGCCGTCCACGCCGCCGATGTCGACAAATGCGCCGTAAGAGGTCATGCTCTTGACAACGCCGTTGTACTTCTTGCCGACCTCGATCTCGGCCCAGATCTTCTCGGCCTTCTCGCGGCGCTCGCGGGAAGCGACCTGACGGATGGACCCGACAACGCGCTTGCGGCCGCGGTTGACCTCGGTGATCTTGAAGCGGACGGTCTGGCCGACCAGCTCGGTCATGGGAACGTCGCGGCCAAGGCCGGTCTGGGACGCGGGAATGAACACGCGGATGCCCTTCAGGTTAATGACAACGCCGCCCTTGTTCTCCTCGGAGACCTTGCCCTCAAGGACCGTGCCCTCCTCGGCGGACGCTTCGATTTCCTCCCAGCTCCTCGCCGCGTCGAGACGACGCTTGGAAAGCTGGACCGTACCCTCTACATCATTAACACGAATCACGGAAGCCTGGATCTCATCGCCAATCTTGACCAGGTCGTTGATGTTAACGCCCGGCTTATCGTCGGTGAACTCAGACACGGATATGTATCCGGAGTGTTTCGTGGGCAGGTCGAGAGTGATCTCGGTGGCGCCGATAGCGGCAACAACACCGACTACGGTGTCCCCGTTGTAGATCGTTTTGATGGACTCCTCCAGAAGCTCATCAAAGGACATCTCACCCTTCTCAGCGGGAGCTTCCTCCGCCACGGCAGCCTCTTCCGCCACAGGGGCTGCTTCTTCGACGACTTCTTCTTTCAGGATCTCAGGCTCGTTCATCTTGTTTACTACCTCCTTAATAATCCACGAGGGCGTCGAGGCGCCGGCCGTTATGCCAACACGCTCCCGTCCGGACAGCATAGACATGTCCAGCTCTGCGGCGTTCTGCACGAAAAGAACGGTATCGCATTCCTCCCGGCAGATCTCCGCCAGATGAATGCTGTTGGCGCTGTGGCGTCCGCCGACAACGACCATCGCATCACAGGACGCGGAAAGCTCGCGTGCCTCCGCCTGACGAATACTCGTAGCATCGCATATTGTATCAAAGAACTTCGCTTTTGTATAGACTTTTTTTAAAGAATTAAAAGTTTGTTCACTGGTTTTTTTGTTCAGAGTGGTCTGGAAAACCACGGTCAGCGGCGCATCCGGGGGCAAATCATTTTCTGCTGCCCACCGCTCGAACGACGCAAGATCCGGGACCACGACCGGGTCGTCGCACCAGCCGCAAATGCCCTGCACCTCCGGATGCGGAGGCTCGCCGAAGATCACGACCTGCCGCCCCTCTTCCCCGGCCCGCTGAACGATCTTGTGGATGCGGGATACCCGCGGACAGGTCGCATCCAGGAGCGTGCAGTTCCTTTTAAGAAGCGCGTCGCGCTCAGAGCGAGGAACACCGTGAGAGCGGATGACGACCCTCGCCGAATCCGGCACATCCTCCACGCCGGCCGCGACGGAAAGGCCCATGCCGCACAGCTTCTGCACAACGTCCCGGTTATGGATCAGCTCTCCCAGGCTCCAGCAGTCTGGCGATTCCGCGAGGGCCTTTTCCGTTATGGTAACGGCCCGGGCCACACCGACGCAAAAGCCCGCGCTCTTTGCCAGTATAACCGTCATCGGATCACTCCAAACCAAAACGCTCCGCGATCAGTCCGCAAATCGCTTCCGTGCTCTGTTCGAGACTGAGCTCCGTCGTGTCGACCGTCACGGCATCCTCCGCCGCCTTCAGCGGCGCGGCGGCACGGGTCATATCGTTTCTGTCGCGCTCGAGCATATCCGCCAAAACCTCCTCGTAGGTCGAGGGGTCCCCTTTGGCCGCCAGCTCCGCCAGCCGGCGCCTTGCCCGCGCCTCCGCCGAGGCCGTCAGAAAGATCTTCAGTCCCGCATCCGGAAGCACGACCGTACCAATGTCCCGGCCGTCCATCACGACGGAATTCGTCCGGGCCATGCCGCGCTGCATCTCCATCAAAAACGCCCGCACCTCGGGGATGGCGGACACTGCGGACGCATACATCGACATCTCCGGCGTGCGGATCGGCGCCGATACATCCTCGCCGTCGAGGAACATGCGCTGAACGCCGTCCTCGCCGTAATCAAAGCGGATCGAAAGCTTCGGCAGAAGGCCGATCACCGCCGCCGCATCATGGGGATCGACCGCGGCTCGTTTCGCCGCATAGCCGACCGTGCGGTAGATCGCGCCGGTATCCACGTAGATGAACCCGAAGCGCTTGGCCGCCGCCTTGGCAATGGTGCTTTTCCCGGCTCCCGCCGGACCGTCGATCGCAACGGAGCACAGTTTTTCAGTCATGATATACATCCTTTCCCGCAGCCGCACCGGCACAGCGTCCGGTCGCCCATGCGATCTGCAAATTATATCCGCCCGTGCAGGCGTCCACATCCAGGACCTCCCCGGCAAAATACAGGCCGGAAACGAGCTTGGACTCCATGGTGCGGGGATTGATCTGTCTCACATCCACGCCCCCGCGGGTCACGATGGCGTCCGAAACCGGCCTTGTGCCCGTGACGCGGACGGGAAACGCCTTCAAAAGCCTCACGAAGGCACGGCGCTGCGCACGGGTGACGGAGTGGACCTTGGTACCGCCCGGTATGCCCGAGCATGCCGTCATGACCGGGATCAGCGACCGCGGCAGAAGATCGGACAGGGCGTTTGAAAAATCGCGGTTTCTGTATGCTTCAAAATCGCGCAGGACACGCGCATCCAGCGCCTCCTCGTCCAGCGCGGGCTTGAAGTCGATCAGGAGCCGGTATGTCTTTTCTCCCCAGTGCCGGATATACGCGCTGGCGGACAAAACGAGCGGTCCCGTCACGCCGAAATGAGAAAACAGCATCTCCCCCATTTCCTTGTAGATGGCCTTCTCGTCCTCCAGCACGGTCAGCGTGACATTCCGCGGCGAGAAGCCGGCCAGCTCCGCGCAGAAGCGGTCCGGGCTTTCGAGAGGAACGAGACTGGCCCGCGGCGCAAGCACCGTATGTCCAACAGCCCTTGCAAACGCATAGCCGTCGCCGGTGGAACCCGTCGCGGGATACGATATGCCGCCCGTACACACGATCACGGCGCGGCACGGTATGCCGCCCCGGTCGGTGCGGACGCCGCAGACGGCGCCGTTCCCGTCGGTCTCGATCGCCTCAACGCGGTTGTGCAGAGCGCGCACGCCCGTCCGGCCGACCCATCGGTCGAGAGCGTCCGCGATGTCGTTTGCGTTGTCCGAGCAGGGAAAGACGCGGTTCCCGCGTTCGGTCTTCAGCGGTACGCCCAGCCCCTCAAAAAAGGCCATGGCCGCTTCGGGCGGAAACGCCGTCAGCGCGCTGTACAGAAACTTCGGATTGCGGGGCACGCGGTTCATAAACTCGCGTACCGAGCAGTTATTTGTCACATTGCAGCGGCCCTTGCCCGTGATGCGGAGCTTTTTGCCGCGTTTCGGGTTCGGCTCCGCCAAAATCACCTGCCGGCCGGCCGACGCGGCCGTACCGGCCGCCATCATGCCCGCCGCACCGGCGCCGATCACAACAACATCAGCCCTTGTCAGTGGTAAACACCTCGTATTCACGCCACAGCTCCTCCAGATAATTGAAGGTCTGGGCCAGCGTTTCCCGCTTGCGCGCCGCGACCGCTACGATCAGCGCGTTAATAAGACTCATGGGCGCAATCAGCGAATCCAGAAACGACACCATATCGCTCTTCGCGTACAGCTTGATGTCCGCCACCGCGGCGAAGGGCGAATTCGGGTTATCCGTCAGCGCCACAACCGTCGCGCCGCGTCTTTTGGCAAACTTCATTGCCTTGAGCGAGCTGGAGGAATAGCGCGGATAGCTGATGCCGACGTAGACGTCGCCGGGCTTAAGATGCATGATCTGCTCATAGACCTCGTTGGCGGTCGTATCGTGGATCAGACGGACATTGTCGATCAGGAAATTCATATAAAACGCCATGAAGCTCGCCAGCGCCGCCGACGACCGCATGCCGACAATATACAGGTTCCCGGTGTTTTCAATGGCGTTCACCGCGTCGTCAAAGGCTGCGCGGTCCACCTCCTCCATCGTGCGGTGCAGCTTCTCAATATCCGAGCCCATAACGTATTTGATGACGTTCGAGCCGTCGAGCATATCCTTTGCCACCGCGATGCGCTGAACGCTGGTAAGGCGGCCGCGGACCATCTCCTGCATCGCCCGGCGCATGCCGGGATAGCCGTCATAGCCAAGCTCCGTCGCGAAACGGACCACCGTCGATTCGCTGACGCCGACGGTCTTTCCGAGCTTTCCGGCCGTCATAAACGCGGCCTTGTCGTAGTTCTCCATGATATACCGCGCGATCTGCCTCTGGCCCTTGGAGAAGCCGCGGCTGTTTTCTTCCAGTTTTTCAAGAATATCCTTTGCCATATCTCTTACTCCACAAAAAATTGCAAAAATAATAATACTTGCATTTTTCTTCAAATGCAAGTATTATCGCAAATTTTTATTTTCCCTGCAAATTAAACGGGTTTCAGCACCGCTTTTCGGCCGAATGAACCATTTCCTGCAAGAGCGATATTTCATCCTTCGTCATGCTGCGCCATTTCCCCACCGGCAGCCCGCCCAGGAGAATGGGGCCCTCCGCCACGCGGATCAGCCGGCGGACGGCCATGCCGCAGGCCCTGCACATCCGACGCACCTGGCGGTTTTTCCCCTCATGGATCGTCACCCGAAGCTCGGCCCCCTGCCCTTTCAGCTCCACCAGGCTTACCCGCGGCGGCCGGATCGGCTCCCCCTCCAGGCTCTCCATTTTCTGCATCCTGCGAATGCCGGACTTTATGTCCTCGCCCTGCACAAAGACGGTATACACCTTATCGACCTCATGACTCGGGTGCATCATGGCGTTGGCCGCCTCGCCGTCGTCCGTCAGGATCAGCAGGCCCTCGGAGTCCATATCCAGCCGGCCGACCGGATACAGCCGGCCCCCGGCATCTTTTACAAGCTCCGCCACCGTTGGGCGGCCGCGGTCATCCTTCATCGTGGTCACATAACCGCGCGGCTTATGCAGGATTATGTACCGCCGCCGGGCGGAAATCGAGATGGGCTCTCCGTCCACACAGATCCGGTCCTTATCCGGGTCCGCCGACATGCCCAGCTCGGCGGTCACGCCGTTTACCGTGACCCGCCCCTCGCTGATCATCGCTTCCGCTGCGCGGCGGGATGCAATCCCGGCGGCGGAGATCAGCTTTTGCAGTCTCTCTGTCATGATAATGTGTATATCTTCCTTTCTCCCCGGCCGAATATCTCCGTCAGGCGCTGCCAGAGCCCCGGTTCCTCTTCCTCCGTCCGGCTCACATCCGCGTCGTACAGCAGCGACACGCTGCCCACCGGAGTCCCGTCGATCATCACGGTCGCCGTCCCCGCGCTCTCGCCGCCCGTCACCGGCGCGTAGATAAACCCCGGCATCTCCATCGAGAGCGTCACCTTCTCCCCGTCCCGGACGAATATCTCGAGCGGCGCAGCCGCCGACACGGAAACACTGTCCGTATCCCCGCCGATGACCGGGATCTCCCAAAAGGGCGTCTCCGCCGGAACAACCGCCGGCTCGTATTCCGCATACGCCCAGTCATACAAACTTGCGTGATCGAGCCAATCGTCCGGGTCGGACAGCGTCACGCAGATCAGCGTGCGTCCCTTGCGCTCGCAGCAGGTGACGAGCGCCCGGCCCGCCGCCGTCGTATACCCGGTCTTAACGCCGAACACGCCCTCGCACTCTCTCAAAAGGCGATTGTGGTTTGTGTAGGTCAGACCCCCGATGGTCGCGCTGACCATGGACGTAATACGGCAGAATTCCTCGTTTTTCAAGGCCTCGCGCGTGATGATCGCCAGATCCCGCGCACAGGAATAGTGGCTCTCGCTGTCCAGACCGTTGGGATTTTCAAAATGCGTGTTCTCGCAGCCGAGCTCTGCGGCCTTTTGGTTCATAAGCTCTGCGAAAGCCTCCACACTCTCCGCCGTAATACACGCAAGCGCCACCGCCGCGTCGTTGCCGGAGGCAAGCATCAGGCCCGTGAGCAGCTCGCGGACCGTAAGCTCCTGACCCGGCTTCAGGTACATCGAGGAGCCTTCGATCCCCGTCCAGGCCGGGTCGATCACGACCGACTGATCAAGGTCACAATGCTCCAGCGCGATCATCGCCGTCATGATCTTGGTCGTGCTGGCGATCAGCCGGGGCTCGTCGGCGTTTTGTTCAAAGAGGACACGACCGGATTCCGCATCCGTCAGGATCACGCTGGCCGCCGAGACGGACGGCGCATCCGCCGCCAACGCGGCCCCGGACAGACACAGACTCAAAAGGAGCACAACCGTACAAAAACGAATACATTTCATAAACAGCACCGCCTTTTAAAAATAAAAGCAGTGCTTAGTATGACCAGTTTTGAGAAAAAAAGTCAGTGAATGTCAGCTATTTTCATGTTTGCGGCTGAGCTTCTCCGCATACCCCTCGATGCGGTCCAGCACGTCGGGAACCATGTCGATCACGCGGTCCAGCGTAGAAAACGCCGGCATTTGAATCGCTATCATACGGGCGCTGTCCGCCTGGAGCTTCAAAAACCCGATCGGTTCCACCTTCACGCCCGCGCCGCATCCGGCCCACACGCCAGGCTTGGCGGCCGCTTTGTCGTTTCCGCCGGAGGCAAACCCGAAGGATACCCGCGAAACCGGGATCAGCGTAACGCCGTCCGGCGTGACGATCGGTTCGCCAACCACCGTATTGGAATCAACCATGGTATGGATCCGGTCCATGGCCCCGGCCATCATGTCACCGATCGGATGTTCTGACATGGGATGATGCATCCTCCTTTTTCATTTGCAGGTAGTCCCGCAGGAAGCCCCAGCCGAATAAAACAGCCAAATACAGCAGCCGGTAAAGACGGCAGGAACCTTTCAGATGCATATCCACCGCCGGTGTATCGCTTTCAAAATCCACCATTGCTTTCACATCCATATGCTTGACGCGGCCTTGGCCGAGCCGGGTAAGCGCATCCAACGCTGCGCCCGCCGCGGCATAGGCCATCGCTGTCGTCGACGGGTCGGCAAAGGCCGCGGTGAAGTGCAGCCTTAAAACCTCCACCCGTCCCAGGGACAGGAGCCTGCACAGGATAGGATACCCATTTTTCAGAATAATTTGCAGGATCGGACCTTTCGGCAGCCGTCTTTTGCCCCCGTCTGACGCGGCCGCAGCGCTTTTCCGCTCGACGGGAAAAACACCGACGCACAGTCTGAGCCGAAAGGCCCCGTCTCTCCCAATAAGCTCAAGGCCGAGCGGAATCAGTCCGATCAGAATCAGCAGCAAAACGGCGCTGCCGGGAAAAAGCCATCCGGTCACACAGCCTCCGCTCCATTCGCAGCGGCGGCCGCTTCCTCCGCCTTCAGGGCCTCGACCTTCTGCTGAAGCTGAAGCACGGCGTCGCTCCCCGTCATCTCCGGAAGCGGCGGCAGCTCATCGAGCGCGGAAACGCCCATGGTACGCAGAAACAGGTCGGTCGTGCGGTAGAGCGTGGGACGCCCGACCGCTTCCAAATGGCCGCAGGACTCGATCAGTCCGCGTTCGGTCAAAACCCCGACCGTATAGGAGCTGTCAAGACCCCGCATCTGCTCGATATACGCGCGGGTCACCGGCTGAAAATAAGCAACGATGGCAAGAACCTCCAGGGACGCCTGCGACAGCTTCGGCGCACGGCGCTGCTCGAGCGCGCGCGTGATCTCCGCTGCGTATTCCGGCGCACTGTGAAGCTGGAGCGAGTCATTCAGCCGGACAAGGCGGATGCCGCGCTTTTCGCCCTCATACTCCTGCGCAAGCTCCCGGCCCGCGTCCAGGACCGTCTCCTTATCGGTATCCAGCACCAGCGCGATCCGCTCCGCATTCACGGGGTCTCCGGAAGCGAACAGGATCGCCTCCACGGCGTATTTGACGTTTGCATTATCCATAGTCGATACTCTCCAGAATCGCCTCGGTGTCGCCGCCGGCGAAGTGAACGATATAATCCCCGTCCTCCCGCCGGATCATAACGCTCCCCATGGAGCACATTTCAAGAAGCGAGAGAAAGGTCGCAACCAGCTCGGAGCGGCTCGCCGCCATGGCATACAGCGACGACAGGCTTGCATCGCCCCGTTCCTGCAAAAGCTCGATAAGCTGGCGGCCCTTGTCGCGGACGCTGTATACGATCGGCCGGGGGATCGCCCGGACGGTCGTTTCCTCCCCGGGCACGGCCGCGCCCTTTCCGAGCATCCCGGCCAGGGCCGCGAAAAGCTCCCACGGCGCATGCCGGTAATCGTACGCGCCGTACCTCGGCATTGGCTCCGCCGGCGTGGAAAAGAGCAGCGCTCCCTCCGCCAGACGCTCCCCCAGAACAGGAATGTTCTCCTTGACCGCCGCAAAGGCGTCCCGGCTTTTGAGCTGTTCAAGGCTCGACAGGAGAAGCTCCAGCTCCGAGACCTCCTCCGTACCGGCCAGAAGCGTTTTCGTCTTGATGTAGACCAGATGCGACGCCATCTGGACAAATTCGCTGGCGATCTCCAGGTCCATCCGCTGCATCTCATCGAGCCACGCCAGATACTGGTCCAGGATGTCGGCAATCCTGATGTCGCGGATCTCTATTTTGTTTTTGGAAAGAAGCATCAGAATCAGCGTCAGCGGACCCTCAAAGTCCTGCATTTCCTCTTTTGATTTGATGACGCCCTCCAGATGAAAGGTAGGATTTTCCATCAATGATTTACCAGGTCGAAGCCAAATTGAGCAATGAAAAACAGCTTGTCATACAGCCAGCCCGTCACGGTGGAGATCACGCCCGACGTCGCTCCGCTGACCACGAGGACCATCAGGAGGATCATGCCGTAGCGCTCATAGCGCATGAGCTTTTCGTACGCGCTGTCGCTCAGAAACGAGAACAGCACCTTGGAGCCGTCCAGCGGCGAAATCGGAATAAAATTGAATACCGCCAGCGCCAGGGACAGATACGACGTCGTTACGATCATTTCCAGCACGACCGCCCCTGCGCTGCTGAAGGCCAGCGCTTCGTACAGCGTGCCGTACAGGAACAGACACACGACGGCAATCAGGACGTTCGACACCGGTCCGGCCAGGGCAGTAACCGCCATGCCGCGCTTCGGGTTTCGGAAGCGGTACATATTGACGGGGACCGGCTTTGCCCAGCCGAAGCGGAACAGGACCATCATGACAAGGCCCCACCAGTCAATATGGGCCAGCGGGTTCAGCGTCAGGCGTCCCATCCGCTTTGCCGTGTCGTCGCCGAGCAGATAGGCCACGGCGCCGTGACTGAGCTCGTGGAGCGTGATGCACACCAGCGCCGGAATAACGCCGAGCAGCAGGTCGAGCAGCACCGACCAATCCAGACCGTTCCAAATGGTACCAAGCGCCGTGCTCATCGGCCGACACCCTCGGAGATCGCGCCCATCAGCGCCTGCTTTCCGGTTCGTTTTTCCGCCGAGAACGGCAGAAGCGGGACATTCTCCGGCAGCGCCAGCGTATCACGGATGAGAGCGAGATTCGATTCCATTTCCGACTTTTTAAGCTTATCCCATTTATTCGCCACCACGACGCGCGGGCACCCGCAGCTTTCAAACAGGTCGTTCATCATGCCGTCCAGCTCGGTCGGCTTATGGCGGCCGTCCAGGATCTGCACGCCGAATGTGATCCGCTCCGGCTCCGCGAAAAAGTCCTCCATGAGCTTCGCCCACCGGTCGCGCTCCGCCTTGGGCACCTTGGCGTATCCGTAGCCCGGCAGATCGACAAACCACACCGAGCCGCCGACAAGGAAATAGTTCACATTCGTGGTTTTTCCGGGAGCCGAACCGACCCGCGCCAGGTTTTTCCGGTTTACCAGGCAGTTGATGACCGAGGATTTCCCGACGTTGGATTTGCCGGAAAACACGATGCAGGGCCGGTCGTCCCGGATAAAGCCGGCCTTCGCACCGGCTGATTTTACAAATTCGGCAGGTTCAAACTTCATGGCAGCCCTCTTCCCGGCACAGCGCCGCATCCAGCACCGCATCCGCGTGCCTGACCGTGATAAAGGTCAGCGCCGCCCGGACCGTGGGATCAATCTCCGCCAGATCCGGCTCGTTTTCCGCCGGGATAATGACCGTATTGACGCCGGCCCGCAGGGCGGCCATGGTTTTTTCGCGCAGGCCGCCGATGGGCAGAACGCGGCCGCGCAGCGTGATCTCGCCGGTCATCGCGATATCCTGCCGCACCGGGATCCCCGTCAGCGCCGACACAAGGCCGGTCGTGATCGTCACGCCGGCGGAGGGTCCGTCCTTCGGCACGGCGCCCTCCGGGAAGTGGATGTGGATGTCCTTGTTCTTATAAAATTCGGGGTCGACGCCAAGCTCTGCGGTGCGGCTGCGGATATAGGTCAGCGCCGCCTTTGCGGATTCCTGCATGACCTTGCCGAGATTGCCGGTCAACTCAAGCTTTCCGGTCCCGTCAACGACGCCGACCTCAGCGTCGAGGATCTCGCCGCCGACGCTCGTCCAGGCCAGGCCGTGAACAAGCCCGACCTCCGCCTTGCCGCCCGCCCGGGAGTCTTTATATTTTGCCGGGCCGAGAAGCTCCTCGAGTCCGCCCGCGCGAACGTAGCGGGATTTCACGCTTCCGTCCACGACCGCCGCCGCCGTTTTGCGGCAAATGGCGGCGATCTGCTGCTCCAGGCGGCGCACGCCGGATTCGCGGGTATACCGGGAGATGATCTCCCGCATGGCGTCGTCGCTGATGCGCAGGCGGTTGCCGTTCAGACCATGCTTTTTCCGCTGCTTCGGCAGCAGATGGCCCTTGGCGATGGCAAGCTTTTCCTCATCCGTATAGCCGGGGATCACAATGACCTCCATGCGGTCGAGAAGCGCCGCCGGAATGGTATCCGTGCCGTTTGCCGTGGTGATGAAAAACACATCGGACAGGTCAAACGGAAGCTCCAGAAAATGGTCGCGGAAGCGCATATTCTGCTCTGGGTCGAGCGCCTCCAGAAGCGCTGCGGAGGGGTCTCCCCGATAATCCGAGCCGAGCTTGTCGATCTCGTCAAGCACCATGACCGGGTTGCGGCTCCCGGCCTGGGCAATCCCCTCCATAATCCGGCCCGGCATGGCGCCGACATAGGTCTTGCGGTGTCCGCGGATCTCGGCCTCGTCATGCACGCCGCCGAGGGACAGCCGGCAAAGCCTGCGGTTCATCGCCCGGGCGATGCTTTGCGCGATGCTGGTCTTGCCGGTCCCCGGAGGGCCGACGAGGCACAGGATCGAGCCTTTTGTCCCGGCCGCCAGCTTTCTCACGGCAAGGTATTCCAAAATCCGCTCTTTGATCTTCTCCAGCCCGTAATGGTCCTTATCCAGCGCCTTTTTGACGATATCCGTATCCAGGATCTCCTCGGTCTGCGTTTTCCACGGCAGTTCGAGACACACATCGAGATAGCTCCGGATGACCGCCGCCTCCGCGCTGCCGAAGGGCTGCTTGGAAAGCCGGGCGATCTCCTTGCCGAGCTTTTCCGAAACCTCGTCCGGCATCTCCGCCGCCGCGACCGCCGCGCGGTATTCCTCTATGTCGTCGACAAAGCCGTCGCTTTCGCCCAGCTCCGCCTGGATCGCCTTCATCTGCTCGCGCAGGAACATCTCGCGCTGAACACGTCCGAGCTGCTCTGCCGTGGACTCATGAAGCGTCTGTTCAAGCTGAAGGATATCCAACTCCCGCCGGAGCATGCGGTTGACGAGCGCAATACGCCGCAGCGGGCGCAGCTCTTCCAGAACGAGCTGCTTCTGGCCGTGCCGCATATAGATGTTCTGCGCGACGAAGTCCGCGACATAGCCGGGGTCGTCGCTGTCCATGATATTTTTCATGACGTCGCGGGCGTCCACGCCGGCGGCTGTCGCGTATTCCTCAAACAGACCGTAGCACTGCCGGATCAGCGCCTCCGCCTTTACGGCGGAGCGTGCATCCCTCTCGGCGTTTATGATCTCCACGCGGGCGGAGAAATAGGGACGCTTACTAACGATCTCCCGCAGGTACGCACGGCTGAGCCCCTCCACCATGACGCGGGCCGTCGTCTCCTCCGGGACGCGCAGGACTTGGCGGATGCGGCATACGGTGCCGATCTTGTACAGATCCTCCTCGGCGGGAAGCTCCTGCGCCGTATCCCGCTGAGCAACCAGGAACGCGAGCTGCTCCCCCTCCATCGCCGCATTCAGCGCGGCAAGGGTAGCCGGGCGCTCCATCTCAAAGGTCAGCATCATGCCCGGAAAAACGGAGATGCCGCGCAGCGCGATCAGCGGCAGCGTCTTATATCTTGAAATTGTCGATGCTTCCATGTCCATAAAGTAACCCTCAAATACCCGTCGGGCCGCACAAATGTGCGGCCCTTACTATCAGGATGCGTCAAGGCTCGTTCGGTCTCCCCTATAGATCACAGGCCGGGAGCCGTCTTTTACACAATCAGCCGTTATTACGACTTTTTTGATTCTCGGATCGGAGGGTACCTCGAACATGATGTCCGTCATGATACTCTCCATAATGCTCCGCAGGCCACGGGCGCCGATCTCCAGCGCAACGGCCTTATCGGCGACCGCCTGCAGCGCGTCCTGCTCAAATACCAGCTTGACGTCGTCATACTGCAGCATGGTCTGGTACTGCTTAACCATAGCGTTTTTCGGCTCCGTCAGGATCCGCACAAGATCGTCACGGTTCAGGCTGTCCAGCGTGGTGATGACCGGCAGACGGCCGATCAGCTCGGGGATGATGCCAAACTTCAGCAGGTCGTGGGACTGGACATGGGACAGGATCTCCCCTACATCCTTGTCCTTCCTGGATGAGACCTCCGCGCCGAAGCCCATGCTCTTCCGATCCATGCGGTTTTCAATGATTTTTTCGAGCCCGTCGAACGCACCACCGCAGATGAACAGGATATCGCTGGTATCGATGTGGATAAACTCCTGATGAGGGTGCTTCCGTCCGCCCTGCGGCGGCACCGCGGCCACGGTGCCTTCCAGGATCTTCAGCAGCGCCTGCTGCACACCCTCGCCGGATACGTCGCGCGTGATCGAGGTGTTCTCGCTCTTGCGGGAGATCTTATCCATCTCGTCGATGTATATGATGCCGCGCTGTGCGCGTTCCACATCGAAATCCGCCGCCTGAAGCAGCCGCGTCAGAATGTTCTCAACGTCCTCGCCCACATAGCCGGCCTCCGTCAGCGTGGTCGCATCGGCGATGGCAAACGGAACGTTCAGCATGCGGGCCATTGTCTGCGCAAACAGCGTCTTGCCGCTGCCGGTGGGGCCCACCAGCAGGATATTGGATTTCTGCAGTTCCACGCCGGTTTCCGCGCCGTGGAGAATTCGCTTATAGTGGTTATACACTGCCACAGAAAGCGCGATTTTGGCCCGGTCCTGCCCGATGATGTACTCATCGAGCGCAGCCTTGATCTGCTGCGGCTTCGGTATCCGGTCGGCCGTCAGCTCAAAGCCATTGGAGCGATGGTTTTCCGGAAGAATGCTCTCCCGGAAATCGTCCGGATCGTCCCTTTGGAACATATCATCGACAATCTCGATGCACAGCCGAACGCACTCGTCGCAGATGTAGGCATCATTTCCGGCAATCAGACGGCCGGCCAGATGCTGTGGTTTGCCGCAAAAGCTGCAGCGTATATTCTTTTCGCCGTCCTTCGGCATAACCGCTATTCCCTCTTACCTTTTATAAATTACTTTGTCGATCAGACCATACGCCACGGCTTCCTCCGCCGTCATGAAGTTGTCGCGCTCACAATCGGCGGTAACAACCTCGATCGGCTTGCCGGTATTCTCCGCCAGGATGGAGTTCATTCGCTTTTTGATGATCTCCAGACGGCGCAGATGGATCGCCATATCGGTGATCTGGCCCTGCGTGCCTGCGGAGGGCTGATGGATCATGATCTCGGCGTTCGGAAGGGCAATGCGCTTGCCCTTCGTGCCGGAAGAGAGCAGAAACGCTCCCATGGACGCCGCCAGACCGATGCAGATCGTGGAAACATCGCACTTGATGTACTGCATGGTATCATAGATCGCCATACCGGCGGTTACGGAACCGCCGGGGCTGTTGATGTAAAACTGGATATCCTTGTCAGGGTCCTGCGCCTCCAGATACAGAAGCTGGGCCACGACCAGCGACGCCGTCGTGTCGTTCACCTCTTCGGACAGCATGATGATGCGGTCGTTCAGCAGGCGGGAAAAAATGTCATAGGAACGCTCCCCGCGGGAGGTCTGTTCCACTACATAGGGTACTAAGCTCATAGCAATCGCTCCTTTCCAAAGAAGCCTATCCAAAAAATGCCTGTGTTATTCCGCCGGAGTCTGCGCAGCTTCTTCCGCAGGCGCTTCCTCAACCTTTTTCTTGCGGGTGTTCCTCTTTGCCGGTTTCTTCTCCTCCGCAGGCGCCGCCTCCGCAGAAGCCTCCTCTGCCGCGGCGGTTTCCTCCGCAGGAGCCGCCTCGGTCTTCTTCCGGCGGGTGGTCTTCTTCGCGGGCTTCGGCTCCTCGGCGGGAGCCTTCTCGGCCGCGGGCTCGGTGGCTACGCCGTTATCAAAGATGATCTGCGCGGCGCGGCGGGCCTTGATATCGCCCACAATGGCGGACTCGGGAACCGCGTTCTTCACCGTCTCCAGCTCGGTCTCATACTGCTCGGCGGCCTTCTCGTACTCGGCGGCGATATCCTCGGCGGATACCTCGATGCCCTCGACCTCGGCGATCTTATCAAGCAGAAGCTCGGTCCTGGCGCGGCGCTCCGCCGCAGGACGCATGCTCGTGCGGAAGGTGTTCATATCCTGACCGACATATTGCAGGTACATCTGCAGGTTCAGTCCGCTGGCCTGCATGTTCTGGTCATACTCGCGCACCATGCTGTCGATATGATCGTCAATCATGGCGTCGGGGATCTCCGCCGTCATGTTGTCGCCGGCGATCTGGATGAGCGCGTTCTGGTAATTCGCCTCGGCGTTGTCCTTCTCCACGGTCTCCATGCGGGCGCGGATGGAGGCGCGGTATTCAGCGAGGGTGTCAAATTCGGAGACGTCCTTCGCAAACTCGTCGTCGAGCTCGGGCAGGATCTCTTCCTTGATGTCGTTTACCTTGACGTGGAACACGGCTTCCTTGCCGGCCAGCTCCGCCGCATGATACTCCGTCGGGAAGGTGACGGTGATGTCCTTCTCCTCACCGATGCTCATGCCGACGACCTGCTCCTCAAAGCCGGGGATAAAGGTGCCGGAGCCTAGCACCAAGCCATGGTTCTCGTCCTTGCCGCCCTCGAAGGGAACGCCGTCCACGGAGCCGAGGTAGTCGATGATGGCGGTGTCGCCATCCTGCGCAGGACGCTCAGCCGTGGCGATCCGGGCATTGCGGCGGCGGATGCGGTCCAGTTCCTGATCGACCTGCTCCTCCGTGACCTCACCGCTGGCGCGGGGGGCCTCGATGCCCTTATATTCGCCCAGCGTGACCTCGGGCCAAACAGCCGTCGTGAAGGAGAGCGTCAGCTCCTTCTCGTCGGAAACGTTCATATTCGTAACGGCGGGGGTTCCGACCGTGTGCAGGCCCTCCTGCTCAACACCGAACTGAAAGGCGGCGGGAGCCAGCTCATCGGCGGCGTCCTCATAGAAAACGTCCTTGCCATAGTAGCCCTCGATCACCATGCGGGGCGCCTTGCCCTTGCGGAAGCCCTGGACAAAAATGTTCTTCTTGTTCTTGCGATACGCCGCGTCGACAGCCTTCTCAAACTCGGCCGCGTCGCAGAGCACGTCGAATGCCACCGTGCTCTTTTCTTTTTTCTCTACATTCTTTACGATCATCGGTTGTTCTCCTTCCAGTTTTAGCTGGGAAATATATTAAAAAATTTTAATATTTTACAGCAAGCATCATATTATATCAAATCTTACAGGATTTTACAAGGCTTGAATAGTATCCCGTCGCCGGAAACGCAGATATGCCGTGTATGATCGTGCCATCCGTTAAACGCATAGCGCAGGCTTTCGGCATGAAGATGGCCCGAGCAGCATACCTTTGCATCATACGCCTTCAGAAGCGCCAGGATCTCCGGGCAGGTGTAGACGCCGTATTTCGGCGGGTAGTGCAGAAATACGTATTTGTCCCGGTCGCCCCCGGCTTTCAGCGACGTTTCAAGCCGAAGCACCTCACGGTCTATCATCTTTTTGTCGTGGGCGACGCCCCTTGATTCCTCATAAAACCAGCCGCGTGTGCCGCAGATGGCGGCGTTTTCACCGTAAAAGTGGGCGTTATTATGGAGAAACGATATGGTTTGGAAGCCGTTTTTTTCCAAAAACGCAGTCATCTTCGCCATGGATGTCCACCAGAGGTCGTGGTTTCCTTTCAGAATGATCTTCCGTCCCGGCAGACCTTCAATGAAGCGAAAATCCTCCAGCGCCTCGTCCAGATTGATGCCCCAGCTTATATCGCCGCAGAGTACGCACACGTCGTCAGCCGACAGAGCGGAAAAGCCGTCCCGGAGCTTTTCGACATGGTTTTCCCATCGCGGTCCAAATACGTCCATGGGCTTGTTCGTCGTAAATGAAAGGTGCAGGTCGCCGATGGCATAAAGAGACATGGAATAAACGCCTTTCCGAAATCCGATACTATACACGGGGTGATAATCAATGGATCATTGCAGCAATCAGGACTGCATCCACGGCATCTGCTGCCATGTGGAAAACTGCGTGTATCATACCAAGGATGATGCATGCACTGCCAAGAGCATTGACGTGAAGAATGAAAACGCCATGACGAAGGCGGAAACCTTCTGCGGCACATTCGCGCCGGCAAGCCGCTGGCAGTAAAGCCTCAACCGGGCGGTCCCACGCCCGGTACATACGCTCAGCTCAGAAATTCCGCGACGGCCTTCTCCATATCCGGGATCTCGACCCAGTCCTCGAAGCGAACGGGCTTGCCGGCCAGCGCAGCCAGAGGCTTCGGCGCGGCCACACCGGTAAAGGCCGTCAGCTCGTCCATGAGCGCAGGGCCGGTCTCGCCGGTCACGACGCCCAGCGCATCCAGGACCGTCCCGCCGAACTTGAAGGGACTGGCCGTGGACACGATGACACAGGGCGTGCGGTCGCCGGTCCCGGCACGGTAATCCTCCAGCACACGGCTTGCGACGGCGGTATGCGTGTCCATGAGGTAGCCGTTCCGCCAGCGGCGGGCGATCTCCTCGCGGGACTGCGCATCCTTGCAGAAGCCGCCGACGAAATCGGCGCGGATCGTCTCCATGACCGCCGCATCGACCTCATAACGACCGACCTCCGAGAGCTTTTTCATGTCCTCCGCAACCATTGCAGCGTCACCTGTCACGCAGTACAAAAGACGCTCCAGGTTCGAGGAGACCAGAATGTCCATGGAGGGCGAGCCCGTCAGATAGAACGGACGGTTGCGGTCATAAATGCCTGTGTTCAAAAAGTCCGTGAGAACGTTGTTGTCGTTTGACGCGCAAATGAATTTCGCCATGGGCAGACCCATCCGCTTGGCAAACCAGCCGGCCAGGATGTTTCCGAAGTTTCCGGTGGGCACGCAGAAATTGATGCGGTCGCCGTAAGCGATCTTTCCGGCGTTCAGCAGGTCGCAGTAGGCGGAGAAATAATATACCACCTGCGGCACGAGCCGGCCCCAGTTGATGGAGTTTGCGGAGCTGAGGAAGAAGCCTCGCTCATTGAGTCTTTCAGCAAAGGCCGCATCGCCGAATATCTTTTTAACGCCCGTCTGGCAGTCGTCAAAGTTTCCCTTGACCGAGACGACATTGACGTTTGCGCCCTCCTGCGTTGCCATCTGGAGCTGCTGAATCTGAGAGACGCCATCCTTCGGATAAAAAACCATGATCCGCGTGCCGGGAACATCCCGGAAGCCCTCCAGCGCAGCCTTGCCGGTGTCGCCGCTGGTCGCGACCAGGATGCTCACCGTGCGCTCCTCGCCGTTTTTCTTGAGCGACGCGGTCAGAAGCCGCGGCATGATCTGCAGCGCCATGTCCTTGAAAGCGCTCGTGGGACCGTGCCAGAGCTCCAGCACGGAGGTCCCGTCATCCAGCCAGGCCATCGGCGCGATGGCAGCATCGTCAAAATTCTCCGCATAGGAGGCCGCCGCGATCGCCGTCAGCTCGTCTTCGGAAAACTCCTCCAGAAACAGGCTCAGGACCTTTACCGCACGGGTGCGGTAATCCAAGGTGCAGAGCCCGCGGATGAAGGCCTCGTCGATCTTCGGCAGCTCTGTCGGGACATACAGTCCTCCATCCGGAGCAAGACCGCGAACGATCGCCTGTGAAGCGGTGATCCCGTGCTTTCCTTCTCTCGTGCTTACATATTTCATAGCTGATACGCATCCTCTATATGATGTATTTCCGGTTTTTTGGTCAGAAGTCCCTCCGGAGCGTATATCTCGATCACGTCAAAGCGTGGCTGAAGCTCCGTCGGATGCTTCAGCAGCCAGTATTCCGCCGCAGCGATTATGCGGCGCTGCTTCGCCGGCGTCACAAATTCCCTTGCCTCGCCGTGCTCCGCGTTTTTCCGGAGCTTGACCTCAACAAAGGCAATATACTTCCGGTCCTGGGCGATAATATCAATCTCCCCGAAGCGGCAGGAAAAATTGCGGTCAAGCACTTTACAGCGCTTTTTTCGGAGGTATCGGCACGCAGCGTCCTCTCCGAAGCTGCCCAACTGTCTTTTATCGCTTGGCATAGTATTTTTTAAAAAATGACGGCCGGTGCTCCGGGCAGAGCCCGAATTCATCCACCGCTGCATAATGCGCCTTTGTGCCGTAGCCCTTGTGCTTTTCAAAGCCGTATGAGGGATATTTTTTTGAAAGCTCACACATATAGCGGTCACGGGTAACTTTTGCAAGCACAGACGCTGCCGCGATGCAGGCGCATTTTCCATCCCCGCCGATGATGCTGCGGGCCGGGATTTCAATGCTGCGGGTCGTGTTTCCATCAACCAGCGCAAGCTCCGGCACGAGGTCAAGCTGCGCGATCGCCCGGTTCATGGCCAGAAGCGCCGCCGTCAGAATATTCAGCTCCTCGATCTCCTTCACCGCCGCAAAAGCGACGCCGTAGGAAACCGCCTTTTCACAGATAAGGTCATAAAGCGCCTCGCGCTTTTTTTCCGATAGTTTTTTGGAGTCGTCAAGTCCCGGAAGCTCACAGTCCTCCGGCAGAATCACCGCCGCCGCACACACCGGTCCGGCCAGTGGGCCGCGGCCGGCCTCGTCCACGCCGCAGACAAGCCGAATGCCTTCCGTGTGCAGCTCTTTCTCCAGTGAAAACAGCTCCTCAAGGCTTTTCAAGGCTGATCCTCCCCAGCTTTCCGCCGCGGAACTCGTCGAGCAGGATCGCCGCCATGCGCTCGGTATTCACCTCGCCGCGTGCCATCAGAAAGCCTCGCTTGCGCGCGCAGGCCTCCAAAAGCTCCCAGCCCTGCGCGTCGGGATCAGGCTCCAGCTTATACCGCTCCGTCAGCGCCGACGGATACAGCTCCCGCAGCGTGACAAGCAGCTTTGCCGCCAGCTCCTCCCGGTCCAGAACATCGTCCTTTACAGCGCCTGTAAACGCCAGGCGGTCGCCGGTCAAAGGATCGTCGAACCGGGGCCAGAGGATGCCCGGCGTGTCCAAAAGCTCCAGTTGATTGTCCACGGTGATCCACTGCTTGCCGCGGGTAACGCCGGGACGATCGGAAGCCGCCGCGATTTTGCGGCCGCTGACCTTGTTAATGAACGTGGACTTCCCGACGTTCGGAACCCCAACGACCATCGCCCGCATCGTGCCCTGCTTCTGGCGAACGGAACGAAGCGCCTGCGAAAAATTCTTCACGCCTCGGCCGGAGCTTGCGTCGCATTCCATAAAGGCGACGCCATGGTTTTTATAATAGTTTCGCCAGAGCGCGGTCACATTCGGGTCCGCCTGGTCGGCACGATTGAGGATAAGGAGCCGCGGCTTCCGACCGGCAATGATCCCGTCAAGGTCCGGGTTACGGCTGGCATACGGGATGCGCGCATCCACAAGCTCGCAGACCACATCCACAAGCTTCAGGCTGTCCTGCATCATCCGCTCGGCCTTTTTCATATGGCCGGGGAACCACTGTACGTTTGCCATCAGTAATCGTAACCGTAGATCGCTCCCATTTTGTCAAGCGGCAAAATGCGGAAGATCACCTTTCCCATAATATAGCGCGTATCCACGCAGCCGATCGTCTCGCGGCGGCTGTCGGTGGAGTTGTTGCGGTTATCGCCCATGACGAACACACAGCCCTCCGGGATGACAAGCGGCTGCTCATAGCTCTCGAAGTCCTCCGCCTCATAGGTCAGCTCATTAATATACGGCTCGTCCAGCGCCTCGCCGTCCACATAGACGATGCCGTTTTCAAAGTCAATATCGATCGTCTGCCCTTCCACGGCGATGATGCGCTTTATGATCGGCTCATCCAGGTAGGTATCCTTGCGCAGGACAACGATGTCGCCGCGCTCATAGTCGCCGGCCAGCCGGGTAATGATGACCTTGTCGTACCACTCCAGCGTCGGGACCATCGAATTGCCGACCACGTCGATCACGCGGGCAACGAAAACAAATATAAGAACGCAGCAGATCAGCGCCACGATCACGCACTGGATCCACTCATAGGCTTCCTTATAGGCATTCACGGATTCTCCGGACTTTTCGGTCACGGGGTCTTTTTCCTTTCCCATCGGCATATACCCCCTATTATCTAACTGATTTGTTATTATACTACGTCATCCGGTACAAAAGCAACAAAAAAGAGGCCAGCCGGCCTCTTTTTTGTTGATCGGATGATTACAGTCTCTCCTTGATTTTCGCAGCCTTACCTACGCGGTCACGCAGATAATACAGCTTCGCACGGCGAACCTTGCCGCGGCGGACGGTGTCTACCGACACGATCGTGGGAGAATGCACCGGGAAGACCTTCTCGCAGCCGACGCCATAGGAGATGCGGCGGACGGTGATGGTCTCGTTGATGCCGCCATGCTTCTTGGCGATCAGAACGCCCTCGAACGCCTGGTTGCGTTCACGGTTGCCCTCCTTGATGCGGACGGTGACGCGAACGGTGTCGCCCACATTCATGGCGGGAAGCTCGGGCTTCATGTACTGCTGAGTCAGTGCGCTGATGAGATCCATGGTTTTATCCTTCCTTATCTGAGACGTTCTTACCGGGAAATCATCAGAGATCCATGCTCTGCTCCGGCAGCGGACCGCCCGTATTCACAGGCGCAGTTATACACGCGCTGGAATATAATATCAGAATCTCTGTAGGAATGCAAGCATTTTTTACCGAAACGGCGTCATATCCTCTTTGAACGCTTCCCGGCGCGTAAACACATAGTACCCCGGCGCAGCCTCGCCAAGCGCGGTCATCATAACGTCCGGGTTCAGCGTCGGCTCCTGCGCATGCAGGATGAGGTCTGCCGTGACGCCTTTGTCCGTATCCGTAAACTCGGCACGGCCAATCATCGGCGCAATGTTATCCACACGCTCCCCTTTCTTGCTGCGGCGGGTGACGAGAATCTCCTCGCGGGCAAAAAAGTCGTTGTAGAACGCGGCGTCGCGACCGCCGGTCATGCGTCCGGTGATATGCAGCCAGCGAAGCTCCGCGCCCTTTCCGGGCGCATGATACGCCTCGATCGCCTCAATCCCCTCCGGCATATAGGGGTTCAGGCGTTCCGGGAGCTTGTCCAGCTCCCATTCATCGGCCAGCGCAAAATCCATGTACTCGCAGACGCTGTGCGTTCCTACCGTCAGCGGCAAAACAATGGAGATCTTCGCGTGGGGGTTAAAGCCCTCGCTGTATTTGAGGCCGACACCGGCACGGGAAAAAACACGCTGCATCGTGCGCATCAAATCGAGGTGGGAGATATAGACGGCCCGTCCGGTCTTTGAAAACTTCAGTCGCAGTTTATCCACGGCACACGCCCTCCTTCAAAAGAGACGCCGCGCCGCAGCCGGTACACGCCTTGCGGCAGTCCGGCGAAAGCTGGGATTTGTAGGCGCGCTCCCGCTCAATTTCATGATGGCGCCGCGTCACGCCCATGTCCATATGCTCCCACGGCAGAAGCTCGTCCAGCGGACGGGCCCTGAACGCGTAGAACGAAGGGTCCAGGCCGCATGCTTCAAAGGCGTCATACCAGCGCTGAAGCGAAAAGAACTCGGTCCATCCCTCCATGCGTCCACCCCGCCGCCATACCTCCTCGATGACCGCAGAGAGCCGCCGGTCACCGCGCGCCAGAACGGCCTCAATAACGCTCGTATCGGAATCATGCCAGTTATAGGTGATCGCGCGGGTGCTCTTGAGCGCATCGGTCAGGAGGTGTACGCGGCGGAGATATTCCTCGCGGGGAATCTTTGCCTCCCACTGGAAGGGCGTATGCGGCTTCGGGATAAAGTCCGACGTGCTGACCGTGATGCGGACGCCGCGGCTTTTGTTCGAGGCGTTCTGCTTCCAGCACCACAGCACTTTCTTCGCCAGCTCCGCAATGCCGATAACATCCTCGTCCGTCTCCGTGGGAAGGCCCAGCATGAAGTAGAGCTTCACGCCGTTCCAGCCTCCGGAGAACGCGACGCGGCAGGATTCCAGCAGTTCCTCCTCGGTGACATTCTTATTGATCGCGTCGCGCATGCGCTGCGTCCCCGCCTCCGGCGCGAAGGTCAGCCCGCTTTTACGCACCCGCTGTACGCGCTGCATGATGTCCATGGAGAAGTTATCCGCACGCAGCGACGGAAGGCTCAGGCTGATGCCGCGCGGCTCGCAGTATTCGAGCAGGCCGTCGCAAAGGGCGGAAAGCTCACGATAATCGCTCGTGCTGAGGCTTGACAGGTTCAGCTCCTGATAGCCGGTGTTTTCCAGCGTCTTCTTCCCCTGCTCCAGAAGCGTCTCCACGCTCCGGTTGCGGACAGGGCGGCAGATATGCCCCGCCTGGCAGAAACGGCAGCCGCGGATGCAGCTTCGGAACACCTCCAGCGAAATGCGGTCGTGTACGATCTCCATTGACGGAACGATAGGGTTCGTTGGATAATAGCTCGCGTCAAAATCCTGCACGATGCGCTTGCGCACCTTCGCCGGCGCACCATCCCGCGGCGTAACGGACGCAACGGTGCCGTCGTCGTTATACGCAACGTCGTATAGGCTCGGGACATACACGCCCTCGATATGCGCCGCACGGCGGAGAAATTCCGGCTTCGGCCAGCTCTCGCGCTTGGCGGTGCGGTAAAGCTCGATGAGCTCGCAGTCCAGTTCCTCTCCCTCGCCCAGAAAGCACAGATCGAAAAAATCCGCCATCGGCTCGATGTTGCAGATGCACTGACCGCCCGCAACGACGAGATGCTTCAGCTCGTGCCGGTCCGCGGCGCGAAGCGGGATGCCGCCGAGATCGAGGACGTCCAGCACCGTGGTATAGGCCATCTCATAGCCGAGCGAGAAGGCGATGATGTCAAATTCCGAGAGCGGATCGCCGCTTTCCAGCGCCCAAAGCGGGATGCTCTGCTCCCGCAGCTTCCGCGCCATATCATCCCACGGCGAAAAGACCCGTTCGCACCACACGCCGGGCATTTCGTTTATGACGCCGTAAAGGATCTTCAGGCCGAGGTTCGACATGCCGATCTCATAGGTATCCGGGAAGCAGAACGCAAAGCGGATCTCCACGTCTCTTTTGTCCTTCACGACCTGATTGTATTCACCGCCGACATAGCGGGCGGGCTTCTGTACCTGACGCAGCAGCGCGTCGATCTTATCATTCAGTTCCATGCTTTTGATTTTAACGCAAATCGGGCACGTTCGCAAGTACCATCATCCAGATCCCCGCAGCAACGGCCGCCGGGGAATGGATCGCCGCGCCGGTACAGGCCACGCCCAGGGAACATAGACTGCCTATGACGCGTAAAAACGTATGCGCCGCTGCCGGAGGCATCGCCGTTTCCAGCAGATACTGCGCAAGCCGGCCGCCGTCCATCGGATACACCGGGAGAAGATTAAACAGCGACGCCAGAAGCGCGATCGCGCCCACATACGCAAAATAGGCCCGTCCCGACAGCAGGCAGACCGCCGCGAAAAGAAGTCCCGCCACTGGGCCCGCGGCCACGATCCCCGCCTCCTGCCGGCTTGTCAGCGAGCCGCCGTACTCGATGACCGGGCCGAATGCCGTAAAGCGTATGTCCCGCACCTGTGCGCCGGTGATAAAAATCGCCGCGAGGTGCCCCAGCTCATGCGCCAGCGCCGCTGTTAGAAAAGCGGTCAGGGCGGAGCCGCCTCCGATAAAATACAGCGCCGCCGCCAGCAGCAGAAAGCCCGGGTTTAATTCCAGCCGAACCATGCTTCGATCGTCTGCACATCCGGGAGAAACACCTGATCCTCCGCCAGCACCTCGCGTACCGACGGAAAAATCGTCTCATACCACGCCGGCATGCAGACGCGGAAATACACGGCCGCCACGATCAGAAGCGCGGCGGCGCCCAGCCGTTTATACGACATAGCCATCCCTCCCCGCTCAGACTATGCGGCGCAGAAGAAAAAAAGACCGCAAGTCCTGACGACTCACGGTCTATTTTTGGTCGGAGTGAGGTGACTTGAACACCCGGCCTCTTGGTCCCGAACCAAGCGCGCTACCAACTGCGCTACACCCCGGTATATGGAGCAGGTGAAGGGAATCGAACCCTCGTATTCAGCTTGGGAAGCTGATGTTCTGCCATTGAACTACACCTGCGCTTTCTTCAGCGCTATAAGATTATAGCACCATGAAACCCGGATTGCAAGGATTTTTTTGCTCCCGCTCAAAATGTCCCGAGCGGGAGCGTATTATTCAGTTTGCAACCGAGTGGTGACACACCGTCATGCCCTTGGCCAGCGGCATCAGAGTATAGCCGTTTTCCTCGCACCAGGTAAGAATCCGGTCAATTGCCTGCACGGTCGTATGATGCGTGTCATGGCAGAGAACGACCGAGACGTCGTTATTTTGGATCCCCGACGTAACATTCTGGAAAATCTGATCGGGGTCGTTTACGCCGCCGCCGTCGCCGGAATCAACGTTCCAGTCAAAATACTCATAGCCGTACTCATGCGCCTGCGAGGTCAGCCGGGTCATAACGCCGGGATTAAAACGGCTGACCGTATTGGACGAGCCGCCGGGGAACCGGAAGATGCGCGAACGGTAGCCGGCGTACTGCTCAATGATATCGTTCATCGCATTGAAATCGTCCCAGTACGCCTGATCGCTTGCATAAACATCATCGAAGTTATGCGTGAGCGTATGCACCGCAACGGTATGCCCGGCCTCCGCCTCTTTCTGGATCAGGCTTGTATAGCTTCCGCCGTTATTTGTGACGAAAAACGTGGCCTTGGCGTTATGCCGGTCCAGGATTTCCAGAAGCTCCTCCGTGTTTTCACAGGGTCCGTCGTCAAACGTAAGGAAAACGATCTTGCCGGACACCGGCTCCGAGACGCCGACCACATTCACCCTGCGCTGCGCCGTGGCGGTGTTCCCGGCGGAATCCGTCACGGAATACTCGAGCGTATACTGGCCCGCAGTCGTCGTATCGACCGTCCCTGATATCTGGACGCGGCTTGTGATGTCGCCGTCAAAATCGTCGTAGGCGGTGTAGGAGTCCTGCCACACATCCCCTGCGTCAAGCTCCGTCTTTACCTCGTTGAGCGTGATCGTGGGCGCCGAACCGTCCATGACGTGGACAATGCGCTGCTTTGTCTCGCTGTAGAACAAACGCGAAGCGCGGTAAGTGATCGTGTAGGTGCCGGGCTCCGAGAAATTCATGTCGCTTGCCCGGGCCTTCACTTTTACATCCCCGTCAAAAACATCAATATCCTTTCCCTCGATATGCGCGGTCGCCCCCGGCTCCACATAGGCCTGTCCATATTCGATGGTCATCTCCTCGGGGCCGGCCAATGTCAGCGAGATCTGCCAGCGGCTGAATATGAACAGCAGCATCAGCGCAATATCCACAAGAAATATAAACACGGAAACCTTGCGGCTCATTTGGCAAAATCCTTTTCTGTCTCTAAGTATCTAAATATATAATGTATTATGTAAATAAAGATATACCCAATTTTTCCCGTTGTCAATCACTTTCTGCCTCGAATCATCGCCCCTCCCAGCGGAGCGAACGTTCAACGGCCCGATGCCAGTTTTTCATAAGCTCCGCGGCCCTGTCCGCCTCCATCGACGGCTCAAACAGACGCTGCGTCCTGCGCAGCGCGTTGATCTCCGAGACATCGGCCCATACGCCGCTCGACAGGCCGGCCAGGAACGCCGCGCCGAGAGCCGTCGTTTCCACAGTGCAGGGCCGGTCGATTGGGCGCTGTAGAATATCCGCCTGGAACTGCATCAGAAAATCCGATACCGAGGCGCCGCCGTCCACGCGGAGCACATCGAGCTTTTTCGCCGTGTCCGTTTCCATGGTGCAGAACAGGTCCGCTACCTGATAGGCGATCCCCTCTAAGACCGCGCGGCAGATGTGTGCTTTTCCGGCGCCGCGGGTAATGCCCACCATGGTCCCGCGGGCATAGGAATCCCACCACGGCGCGCCAAGCCCCGTAAACGCGCTGACAAGATAAACGCCGTTGGTATCGGGGACAGACTCCGCCAGGACGTCGCACTCGTGCGCCGTCGAGATAAGCCCCAGCTCGTCCCGCAGCCACTGAATGGAGGAGCCGGCGTTAAAAACGCTGCCCTCCAGCGCATAGGTCACATTCCCGTCCACACTCCAGCCAATGCTCGTCAGAAGTCCGCCGGAGGTCTCCGGCACGCTTCCGCCGACATTCATCTGCGTGAAGCAGCCCGTGCCATAGGTGTTTTTTGCCTGCCCAGGCAAAACGCAGCCCTGCCCCAAAAGCGCCGCCTGCTGATCCCCCGCCGCGCCGCAGACCGGTATGCCGGCTAGGCTGGCAAGCCCCGGGAGTCCGGAAACGACCCGGCCAAACTCCTCCGCGTTCGATACGGCCCGCGGCAGCATCTGCATAGGTATGCTCAAACGGCGGCAAAGCGCCTCGTCCCATGCAAGCTTTTGAATATCAAAGAGCATTGTGCGCGAGGCGTTCGAGCAGTCCGTCACGTGCTGCCCGGTCAGGTTCCAGATCAGCCAGCTGTCCACGGTGCCGAACAGAAGCTCGCCCTTTTCGGCCCGGACTCGGGCGCCCGGCACGGTATCGAGGATCCACTTGATCTTCGTCGCCGAGAAATAGGGGTCCGGCAGAAGCCCCGTGACCGAGCGGATATAATCCGTCATACCGTCCCGCGCGAGCTTTTCCGCCGTATCCGCCGTGCGGCGGCATTGCCAGACGATCGCGTTATAGACCGGCTTTCCCGTGCTTTTTTCCCAGACAATGGTCGTCTCGCGCTGGTTCGTGATCCCGATCCCCGCGATATCCGTCGGAGAAAGGCCCGATTTCTCAAACGCCTCCGCCAGCGCATGGAGCTGCGTGGCCAGAATATCCATCGGGTCATGCTCCACCCAGCCGGGCTGGGGATATATCTGCTCAAAGGGATACTGCGCCAGCGATACGATATTCCCCGCAGCGTCAAAGATGATCGCCCGCGAAGAGGTCGTTCCCTGATCCAATGCGATAAGATAACCGTTCATGCGACGTCTCCTTCCCCGTATTGACGACAGGAAAATATTGGTGTAAACTGTTATTTAAATAACGGTTCGTCGATTTCATTCCCATTATAACATACAAAGGAGACTTTTTCCATGGTCAGGATGAGCGACTTTACCTTTCCCTCCGCCAGCGGAGCCAACAACATCCACTGTCGCTTATGGAGTCCGGAAACGGAGGTACGCGGCGTGGTTCAGATCGTTCACGGCGTAGCCGAGCACATCGGGCGGTACAATGATTTCGCGGAATTTCTCACCAGGCATGGCTTTGCCGTCGTCGGCGACGACCACCTCGGTCATGGTCTGAGCGTAAACGACCATTCCGAGCGGGGCTGGTTTGCAGAGGAAAACGGCTGGGACAAGGTCGTGCAGGATGAAAAAACGCTGCATGAGCTTATGCGGGAGAGCTACCCGGATGCGCCCATGATTTTGCTTGGCCACAGCATGGGCAGCTTCATTTCCCGCACCTATATCGGCTGCTATCCCGACGATTTCGACGCCTGCATCCTTTCGGGAACCGGCCAGAATCCCGCGTTTGTCTGCCGCATCGGACGTATGCTCGCAAACAGCGAGATCAAAAAGCACGGCAGCAAATACCGCAGCCAGCGGCTGCAGAATCTGGCCTTTGGAAGCTACCTGAAGGGCATCGAAAACCCCATCGGCGCCAATGACTGGATCTGCCGCGACGAGGCCGTTATCCGCGGATACGACGCCGACCCCCTGTGCGGCGGCACTGCTACGGCGGAGCTTATGTCCGAGATGATGGGCGGCCTGATCCGGATCGGCTCAAAGGCCCACCTGCAAAGGATGAACAAATCCATGCCCGTGCTGTTCATTTCCGGTGATGCGGACCCGGTTGGCAACTGGGGAAAGGGCGTCCTCACCGTTTACGGACGCTTCCAAGACGCCGGCATGCAGGATGTGACGCTGAAGCTCTACCCGGGCGGGCGGCATGAAATGCTCAACGAGCTCAACAAGCAGGACGTCTGGAACGACGTGCTGTCATGGCTGGAAGAAAAAATTGCTTCCGCGCAATGACCTCCTACCACGCATAAAAACATCCCCTGCGCAGCGGACCGGCTGTGCAGGGGATGTTCTCATGCAACGGGATATTTGGCCAATTCGCCGGAAAGCGCCGTCTCCTTGGCCGTCATAGCACGCAGGCAATTCAAAACGACCAGCAGCGCCACGCCGGAATCGGCGAAAACGGCAAGCCAGAGCGGGCAGATCCCCGCTATATCAAGGATCAGGACGATCAGCTTAAAAACAAACGCAAAAAGAATGTTCTGCCGCAGGACGGCATTTGTCCGCTTGGCCGTCCCGATCGCCGAGACAACCGAGAGGGGCGAATCGTTCGTCACCATGACGGCGGCGTTCTCACTTCCGTCGGCACGCATGGCGGCGCCCAGCTCCGCTTCCGCAAAGCACGCCGGGTCAGCCTGCGCATCCCCGACAAACAGAACATACCCGCGGCGTGTCTTACGCTCCTTGAGATCGCGGAGCACGGCTGTCTTTTTCTCGCCGGTACAGTCCGAATAAAGCTGGCCGATGGCGACTGAACGGGCAAACTTCTCCGTGGCGGCGGTCGTCTCGTCGCTGAGCAGGACGATCTGGCGTTCATTCTCCCACGAGAGAAGCTGTACCGTCCGGGCAGCGTCCGCCTTCGCAACCGCGCCGAACACGATCCGACCGGCGTACCGGCCGTCTATCGCGAGATACGCGCTCGGCTCTGTCGTCGCATCCGGACCGGGGTCGACGCCGTGGTCGCGGACAAACGCTTCGTTTCCGAGGATAATATCGACGCCGTCGACCATGACCGTGATCCCGTGCCCGGGGTCCTGGCGGAAGCTTTGGATCAGTTCAATATAGATCGTTCCCTGATAGGCCGCCTTGACGCTTTCGGCCAGTTCGCTGTCGGAATACGCACAGGCATGCGCCGCAATGCGTAGAAGCGTGTCGGCGTCCATGCGGTCGCTTTTCACCGAGACAACGCGGAAGCCTTCGCCCTCCAGTGCGCCGGGCTTGTCAAACACGACCGTTCCGACGCGGCAGAGCGCTTCCATCGCGGCGTCGTCCCGGAACAGGACTCCGCTGCGCGCCGCGCCGCCGACGCCGGCAAAATAGGTCAGCGGAATGGAGATAACAAACGCGCAGGGACAGGCGATAACCAGGAGCACAAGCGCCTTATAGACAGCCTCCGCGACCGTCATCTCAAAAAACAGCGGAAGGACCACGGCAAAAAGCACTGCCAGGCCCAGAATAACCGGCGTATAGATATGGGCAAAATGGGTGATGAATTCCTGCGCCCGGCTGTTGCTCCGGCCCGCATCGTCCAGCCCGGCCCCGACGTCCGTCACGGAGCGGACCGAGCGGCGGACCTTTTCCTCCACAAAGCCGCGCAGGAGCGTGCCGAGCTGCATCAGGAGCAGAACAAGCGCGCCCTCCGGCGCACGGCCGATAGCCAGCGCCGCCACCGCCGCGACACACATCAGCAGATCCTCATCCGGCAGCTTGTTGTGCACACAGGCCGCGATCGTCCGGATGAATACGTCATAGCCCGCCGCAAGGACCGAAAGAAGCCCGAAAATCACCGATACCGCCGGAACGGCGTTTTTCGTAAAAAGCGCCGCGATAAACAGCACGGCTGCAGCGATGAGCCGCCGGAGCAGGACTTTATCCAGACCGTAAGGATGGCCGCTCACATATTCCGCCGTGCAGGCGTCGCATCGGCAGCCGTGACCATGCCCCTCGGCAGCTTTTTCTATCTGCTGCTTCAGGTTCATAGGTTCAGGCTTTTCCGTCGCTGCCGAGGACGTTTACGATCTTATCCTTGACAAGCTCACGGATATAGCCGCGGCCAACGGTCAGATACTGGCGCGGGTCAAAATGCTCGGGATGCTCGGTAAAATGCTGACGGATGCCGGCCGTCATCGCAAGGCGCAGGTCGGAGTCGATGTTTATTTTGCAGACCGCCATGGACGCGGCCTTGCGGAGCATCTCCTCGGGTACGCCGATGGCGTCGACCAGCGCACCGCCGTTGGCGTTTATGATGTCCACATACTTGGGAATGACGCTGGAGGCTCCGTGCAGCACGATGGGAAATCCGGGCAGGCGGCGGGAGACCTCCTCCAGAATGTCAAAGCGAAGCTGCGGCTTCGTGCCGGGCTTGAACTTGTATGCGCCGTGGCTGGTGCCGATCGCGATGGCCAGAGAATCGCAGCCGGTGCGGCTGACGAATTCCTCGACGTCCTCGGGGCGGGTGTAGGAGGAATCCTCGGCGGAGACCTTCACCTCGTCCTCCACGCCGGCCAGCGTGCCCAGCTCCGCCTCAACAACAACGCCGTTATCATGGGCGTATTCCACAACCTTCTTCGTCACGGCAATGTTGTCCTCAAACGACTGGGAGGACGCATCGATCATCACGGAGGAAAAGCCGCCGTCAATGCAGCTTTTGCAGATCTCAAAATCCGCGCCATGGTCCAGATGCAGCGCAATCGGAAGTCCGGTGTCCGCTACAGCGGCCTCCACGAGCTTCATCAGATAAACATGCTTTGCATATTTACGCGCACCGGCGGATACCTGAAGAATCAAAGGAGATCTCACCTCCGCCGCAGCCTCGGTGATCCCCTGAACGATCTCCATGTTGTTGACGTTGAACGCGCCAATGGCATAGCCGCCCTCATAAGCTTTTTTGAACATTTCTGTCGTCGTTACAATAGGCATTTTCTGTTCGCTCCTTTTGACTTTTTTGAATTTCCTGTTTTTTATGTGTTCTTTGACTTTATTTTACTCCTAAAACATGCTATAATCAACCAAAATCTGAAATTTCCGGAGGATTTCTACCATGGCTGAAAAACTTATCGGCGCCTGCATCATTGGTCAGTCCGGCGGCCCGACAGCCGTCATCAACGCCAGCGCTTACGGCGCCATTTCCGCCGCTCTGGAGGCCGAGGAGATCACGCAGGTCCTCGGCGCAGATCACGGCATCACCGGCGTTCTGGGCGACATTCTCTACGATATGGGTCAGGAAGATCCCGCGGAGCTTGCCCTTCTCAGGAACACGCCCGCCTCCGAGCTCGGCTCCTGCCGCTACAAGCTTGCCGATCCCGATGTGGATGATACCGATTACCGAAAAATCCTTGAGGTGTTCCAGAAGCACAATGTACGCTACTTCTTCTATAACGGCGGCAACGACTCGATGGATACCTGTGACAAAATCAGCCGCTTCATGGCCCGTTCCGGCTGGGAATGCCGTGTCATGGGCATCCCCAAGACCATCGACAACGACCTTGTCGGCACCGACCACTGCCCCGGCTTTGCCTCCGCGGCGAAGTATATTGCCACGAGCTGCATGGAGGTCGCCTGCGACAGTCGTGTCTACCCCACCGGTCAGGTCACCATCATGGAGATCATGGGCCGTCACGCCGGCTGGCTTGCCGCTTCTGCCGCCGTCGGCACACGCTTCGGCGCCGGTCCCGATCTCGTCTATCTGCCGGAGCTCGATTTTGACATGGAAAAATTCCTGCGCGACGTCGAGGCCGTATACAAGAAAAAGGGAAGCTGTCTCGTCGCCGTTTCCGAGGGCGTCCACTTCGCCGACGGCACATTCGTGTCCGAGGCGAAGGCCAGCGCGACCGACGGCTTCGGTCATGCCCAGCTCGGCGGCCTTGCCGCCCGTCTGGCCGACGCCGTGAAGGCCCGCCTGAACGTCAAGACTCGCGGTATTGAGCTGAGCCTTCTGCAGCGCTGCGGCGCGCACCTGGCCTCCGCCGCCGACGTGGAAGAAGCCGAAATGGCCGGCCGTGTCGCCGTGGAGAGCGCCATTGCCGGTGAGACCGGAAAGATGGTCGCCTTTGAGCGGGCCGAGGAAAACGGCGCGTATGTATGCAGGACCACGCTCATCCCCCTCACCGCCGTTGCAAACGCCGAGAAGAAGGTTCCGCTGGAGTGGATCACGCCCGACGGCAGCTTCGTCACCGACGAACTGTTTGATTACGTTCTTCCTCTTATCCAGGGCCAGCCCGACCGCCCCATGGAGTGCTCTCTCCCCCGCTATGCCCGGCTGAAGAAGGTTCGTGTATAACGATGGCGTCCGAACCCCCAGCCGAGTTTTTAAGGACATAACCGGCAAAGCGATTCTTCTTTATGCTCTTCTGCTGCTTCTCACGCCCGGCTGCGCCCGGCAGACCGATGACAGCGCCGCCCCGGAAGGCCGCGAAAGCCCGGCCGTGGTGATCGCCGCGCCCGCCGCCTTATCCACGCCGACATACACGGACGCTCCGGCAGAGGATACGGCGTCGTCGGCAACCGGGAACGTGCTTCAGGCCGCGGAGGCGTACCGTTCCGTTTATGAGAGCGTCTTCACCGGCGACGGCGTAAGCTTTTCGCTGCCGCCCGACGCTATGGAAAGCATTTTGGATTGTCTCGGCTCGCTGGGTTATGCCGCGATCGACTATGCCGGGGATTTCCATATGAGAAATACCGCGCAGGTCACGGATTTTTTTGACGCCGTGGCGGACGGCCGCGACGCGGAGCTTTCCATCTACGAGATCTGCACGGATGCGGGCATCCTCTGCCACACGCTGCGCTGCTCCGGCGACGGCCGCTTCGTCACAAGGACAAGGCTCGCATGGCTCAGCGACGGGTCCATACCTCTTCAGGGCACAATACCGACGGTGACGTATTCGGACACCTATAAGATTACGGAGCTTTCCCTGTCGGACGGCATCTTGTACTACGCCTACGATATGCCGGACAATCCGCCCGGCTCCAATCACGACGGCCACATAGACACGGAGGTCACGCTTTCTCTGGGCGAATAGGCCCGCCGATCACATCCCACAACATAAAAATTCCGGTCGGGCGATGGCCCGGCCGGAGTGCTTTTACCGGTCAAACGCCGGGTTCAATGCGTAGACATTTCGCTCATCCATCTTCTCCGACGCACGCTCCAGCGCCTCACCGAAGCGCTGGTAGTGAACGACTTCCCGTTCGCGCAGGAAGCGGATCACGTCGATCACGTCCGGGTCGTCCGCCATGCGAAGGATGTTATCGTATGTCACGCGCGCTTTCTGCTCTGCTGCCATATCCTCCGACAGGTCGGCGATTACGTCGCCCTTGACGGCAAAGCTCGCGGCATTGAACGGCCATCCCCCAGCCGCCTGCGCGTAGACGCCCGCCGTATGATCGACAAAATATGGCTCAAAGCCGGCTTCCTTGATCTGGTCGATCGTCATTTTCCTCGTAAGCTGATGGACGATGGCTCCAACCATCTCCAAATGACCCAATTCATTAGGACTTTGCAATTATATGTGATAAACGCCCCGGACACTTACAAAATTCCTGCGGATATTCTGCCGATTTTCCCAGCGACCGTCCGCGTGACAGTCGTCACAACAGCGCGGACAAAAGCCTGTTCTTGACAAATTGAATGCTCACGGATATAATGAAGATACAAAAAGTGCTGCCGGAAAACGGTCAGCCCTTATACTATGACGAAGTGATCGCCGTTACAGTTCAGGGTAGCCGACGGTCACTTCTTCTTTGCCTGAATGAACAGGCCGCAGATGCCGATGATAACAAGGCAGAGCTCAAAGATCTCTGATGTACTCATAGGGCAGCCCTCCTTTCCAAAGATCGGAGGGCAGAAATTACCCTCCGTTTGGAGGGCTGACCGCTTTTTGATCCGACAGCACCGCAGCAATTATATCACACATATCGACAAATGGAAACGAAAAAACGCCCCCGATGCACCGAGCCGATGCACCGAGGGCGTTCTCTTTACTCTCGCGTTTTTCTTAGACGCAGCTTCTTTCCGCAGCGGATGGCGCTCGACGGAACAGACCGGGGCCGTGCCGTTCATTTGCCATAGTCCTACTCGCCCTTCACCTTCTGCCAACAGGCCCAGGCGATGATCCCCACCGGCACGGCCATGC